>CAZSMK010000001.1:0-4990 GCA_964608095.1 uncultured Candidatus Sumerlaeota bacterium
ATTATTCTGTGCCTTTTTTAACATGCCTTAGATCACCCGGATTTTCACATGAACCTTTCTCACTGTAGCAACCGCGCAAAGAGCGGGGCGAACACAAGTGAGACAACCGCCATGAGTTTGATAAGAATATTCATCGAGGGACCGGATGTATCTTTAAAGGGGTCGCCGACGGTATCGCCGACCACCGCGGCTTTATGAGACTCTGAACCTTTCCCGCCGAGGTTTCCTTCCTCGATCCACTTTTTCGCATTATCCCACGCGCCGCCGCCGTTTGCCATTGAGATGCCCAACAGGACACCGGTTGCGGTCGCCCCGGCAAGGAACCCGCCAAGCGATTCAGGACCCAGGATAAATCCGACGGCAACGGGAGCGACAAGCGCAAGCACACCGGGCACTATCATCTCGCGTAGCGACCCCCTCGTGACAATATCGATACATTTGTCGATCTGGGGCTCTGCCTTGCCTTCAAGAAGTCCGGTGATCTCGCGAAACTGACGCCTGATCTCCAACACCATCTGATTCGCCGCTTTGCTGACCGCCTCCATGGTCAGCGAGGCGATGAGGAACGGCATCATTGCACCGAGAAACAATCCTATGACGGTCATGGTATTGGTGAGGTCGATCACGTTCAGCCCGACTGTTTTTTGATATGCGGAGAAGAGCGCCAGGGCGGTCAGGGCTGCGGAACCGATGGCAAACCCCTTGCCGATCGCCGCAGTGGTGTTTCCAAGCGCATCCAGTCTATCCGTCACTTTTCGGACTTCAGGACCCGCGCCGCTCATCTCGGCTATCCCGCCTGCGTTATCCGCTATAGGACCATACGAATCAGTCGACATAACAATACCGATCGTGGAAAGCATACCGACGGCGGAGATGGCAACGCCGTACAGTCCGCCGCCGAACGTGAACGCAATATAGGTTGCGGCGGCAATCGTTATCACAGGCAAAATCGCGCTCCGGTACCCCAGCGCGATACCGCTTATAATGATGGGTGCAGGACCTGACTCAGCGATTTTTCCAAGCCTTTGAATCGACGGACCGGACGTGAAATACTCACTCTCAATTCCTATCAAAACGCCCGTTGCCATACCAACCAGGATAGCCCACCACTTTTCAATACCACCGGTTAAAAATCGTGTCGCAAAGAAAGCCGCAACAATAAAGAGCAGCCCTGCGATATAGGTGGAGTAACGCAAAGCGGATTGAGGGTCGATTTTTTTCAATATGCCGATAGAATAAATCCCGACAAGGGAAGAGAGAAGGCCAAGTACAATAAGAATGAGAGGCAACGACATGTGAGCAAAGACTTCGGTTGTCAGGGTTGCAGCGATAGCCATGGTAGCGACGACCGAGCCGACGTAGGACTCGAAGAGGTCGGCGCCCATTCCCGCGGTATCGCCGACGTTGTCGCCGACATTATCGGCGATAACACCGGGATTACGCGGATCGTCTTCAGGGATGCCGGCTTCGACCTTGCCGACAAGGTCGGCGCCGACGTCCGCACTCTTGGTATATATCCCACCGCCGACGCGAGCAAACAGTGCGATGCTCGAAGCGCCCATCGCGAATCCGCTGATAATTACCGGCGCACTTTGCGTATCCTTCATCGTTGCTATAAAGAAAATACCCAATCCTATAATACCCAGGGAGGCAACAGACAGCCCCATAACCGACCCGCCGAGAAACGCCACCATGAGCGCCTTGGGCGCGCCACCTTCCTTGGCGGCATGACATGTCCGGGGACCACTCCTCGTCGCCGCCTCCATCCCGAAATAGCCCGCAAACATCGAGCAGAGCGCGCCACTCAAATACGCCACTCCTGTCCACACATTCCTCAACGCAATGCTCAAGACGATAAAAACAATAATCATAAATATGGCTATGATCGAATATTCACGTTTGAGAAACACCATTGCGCCCAAATGAATTTTGTCAGCGATGGAGCACATCTTCTCGTTTCCGGGCGAATATTTGCGCACCCACACGAAGTTCATCACCGCAAACAACATCCCCACAATTCCCACTATGGGAACAACATACAAGATCTGTGGATTCATCCTTTCCTCCTTTTTTAAAACACCATTATACCCCCGAGAAGGGTAATGGATTCTACACAAGGCCTTCGGCTGAGGTCAAACCCATACCGATGAGGTACACATGAAATTGTGATTGTATAGTAAGGCTTCTGTAGAAAACAAGCGTTGATTTTATGAAAAGCAGAAAATAATTTAACGTATGAGAAGATCAAGTCTTTATCGTTATTTGTAGAGGCGGGGAACGCGGGGAGTCAACTGGCAGGTCAACTCATAGCTTATGGTACCGATTGTATGTGCCAGCTCTTCGATAGGGACATGGTGACGACCCTTTTTTCCATACACAAGGACTTCGTCGCCGACGCCTGCGTCCGGTATCCTGGATATATCGATCAAGACCTGATCCATGCAGACCCTGCCGATAACGGGCGCCTTTTTGCCTCGAACTATCACGTAACCTTTGTTCGAGAGAGCGCGCGGATAGCCATCGCCGTAACCCAGTGGCAAAAGACCCACTTTTGTCCGACGGCGGGTCTGGTAAGTCCTGCCATAGGATAGATATCGCCTGCTCGGAAATTCACGGACCTCTACGATCTTGGTGAGGAGCGTCAGGACCGGTTTGAGCTCAATAGTATGGCGGGTTTGTGTATCCGGATAAAGCCCATAAGTCATAATGCCGGGTCGTACAAGATCGTAAAAGGAATCGGGATGTTGTAAGACGCCACCGCTATTAGCGGCATGAATGAAACATGGTTTGAATCCGCGCTCCTTGCATTCTTTTATAACATGCGCGAAGTTCTTCAACTGCAGGCGTGTATACTCGCGCGAGCTAACATCCGACTCGGAAAAATGCGTCATCAAGGCAACCCATTCAACCGATTTCAGTGCTGCAAGGTCTTGCAGAATAGGCGGAACATCCTTGCACCAGAACCCGAATCTGCCCATACCGGTATCGACTTTTAGGTGAGCGCGTGCGATGGTGTCGTACTTCTTTGCTGCGCGGTCGAGCGCACGAGCTACCTTAAGCGAACCCACGGCAACGTCAATATTGTTGCTTACCAATGCCGAAGCATCTGCCGGAAACGTAGGTCCAAGGAGCAGGATTCTTCCTCTATCGAATCGGCTCTCTCGACGCAGGGTAAGTGCTTCATCAACGGTTGCCACACCGAACCAGCGAATGCCAATATCCCATCCGGCATGCGCACATTCCAACATACCGTGACCATACGCGTTTGACTTGATAATGGCAATGATCTTCCGTTCTCTACCGACACAGCGTTGTATGGCTTTGAGATTACTCTGATACGCAGCAAGATCAATCACCGCATGGGTAGGACGATGCTGTTTACGCTTCATTCTCTCCTCACCCGGAAATGTTATTGCGGGACATCAACAGTCGAGCCGTATACATTAATAGTGAATCTTGCGTACACACCGAGGATATTGAGAAAATCGTAATCAGCAAAATAGACCTGTTTCAAACCACCCATACGCGCGATTTGTTGTATCCCGGCTTCACCCCAGCTGAAATCGAGGTTCGTTAAGATGATATCGCGCAAATAATGGGTCGATGAAGAGCTGACACGCGTTACCTTTCGTCCCGCCGGGACGTTATCCAGATGCGTACTCAACGGCGCACTGTAATGGCAAAAGAGCATTCCTTGTGGCGGCACTACTGCGGTCGGTAGGAATCGTCCGCAACCCGTCAGAACCACTACCAAGCTCATGATGAGGATTCCGGTCAGGATTATGACACTTGTATGTCCTTTATAGATCATGCCGGATTAGTCCCCATAAACGATTGTTGTGAAGCTCTGAAACAGTCCAAGCACACTGAGGTATCTGTAATCGGCGTGTTTGACAATATCGATATTGCCATGCTGTGCAGCGGTACTAATGCTTGCATCGCCAAAAGAGAAGAGTGCAAGGACGCATATCGATGATGATTTTCCCATCTTCGATCCCAGATCGGTATTGTTGAGATCAGTGTCGATAGGAGCTTCGGTACTCGAGAAAGCCAATCCCTGCGGGGGGACGACGGGGGCGATCCATGGACCGCCACAGCCCACAAATGCCACAAAAAGGATCAGCACAAGTCCAAGTGTGATTAGTCGATACATACGAAAACCTCCTGCAATTGAAAGTGTTATAACTATTTACAGTGCACTTCTTTTTGTCAAATAAAAAGGTGTATTCACGAACTGTTCTGACGCATGCCAATTTGAGCCGAACAACGCTCCTGCAAGTACTCGTGAAAGTGTGGCGTTCTTTGCCAATGCTGTTTTATTTGTCCTATCCTGTCCTATCAGTCATATCGCTTAACAACCGCATTTCAAGCACGCGCTCGATAGCGAGCACTCTTCGACGCACATAGTTCGAGCATGTCAGGAAACGTAAACGAGTGCCGGGCTTCTCATTTATGAACGATCACGGCTTCGACAACGATGATGCCTGCGAGTTTATGGAGGGGTAAAAAGCGAAACGGCGGTTCAGTAGGTTGACCTGAACCGCCGTTTCTAAAGATTTTTACTCATATAAAATAAGCGTGGTGGGCCTGAGAAGAGTCGAACTTCTGACCTCACCCTTATCAGGGGTGCGCTCTAACCACAGCTGAGCTACAGGCCCACTGCCGGTACGAGAGAGCGCCCGGCTAAAATGGAAAAGCTACCGGTATCGTATGACTACCGGTAGCTTATATCTTAAAGAGAGAGTGAACACCCAGGGCGACTTACCGACCTGGATATTTGAAGGAGCGCACCCGAGGGAGGCATCCTTCAAATCTCCTTAGAAAGGAGGTGATCCAGCCGCACGTTCCCGTACGGCTACCTTGTTACGACTTCGCCCCAATTACCGACCATACCTTCGGCGCCTACCTCCCGTGAGGGTTGGACCGGCGACTTCTGGTACAGCCGACTTTCGTGGCGTGACGGGCGGTGTGTACAAGGCCCGAGAACGTA
>CAZSMK010000002.1:0-9019 GCA_964608095.1 uncultured Candidatus Sumerlaeota bacterium
AAGTACCCCTACGTCATACAAGGACTTGCGGCTAATCATACCCCGAAAAAAAGACAAAAAAAAGGTCTTCAAAGGGTAAACTGTCGAACTTGGGTTAGACATAAACGACTGCAGGGACTGCAGCGACCAAATCCCGAGCCAGACAAATCCCTGCCGTCCTTTGTGTCCTTGCAGCAATTCCCTCAAGATAAGCGTGGAAGCCGGTTTCCCGCTAAAACGGGAAAATGTGGTCTGACCTTATTTTATAATGATTAGTCTTCGTAAATGATGTCACGAAGTCCCTGCAACGGCATCTCGACATCGACCTCGACGGAGCCGTCAGAAAGCTCGCGTATCATGGTTTTTCTAGCGCCCTGAATCCATCCCTCGAATTCGGAACTTATCCGGTCGCTCTGGGTGATAAAATCTTCAACTATGGTTTCCGATGTGATATATACACCTTTTACGTTCTCGGCAAGATTTCGTACTGCGTCGAGATAGGCGGCGCGTTCCGCCATGAGACGCCCCTGGGGTGTACCTTTCATATCCTCCGGCGCAAGGCCGGTTCCCGTAGCTGAGATAATAAGGCCGGTCCAATCTTCCGTCTCCTCTTCAGGCGGTGGAGGAGGTAGAGGTGTAGGTTCCGCCACTGGATTTGGCACGCCTAATCCAATCACGCGGATGCGGTCTGAAGGGTACGCAAAACGTCGCTGTAACACGCGGTGAAGATCCCTTATGCGCACCTCCATCTTCACCTTGCACACGCCGTCCGGAAGGTATTCCGTATCAACAATCCGTGCAGCGTAAATTACCCCGTTGACCCGGGAGCGGATTCTATCGTCTTCCGTGATGAAGTTCCTGACCGAAGTACGGGAATCCAGTCGTATGCCATGAATAATTTCAGCGAGCTGACGATAGCCGTCCTCAATTGCAGCGCGACGTGCCATTAATTGTGCCTGTGCTTTTGTATCGACGGTTTTTGGGGTGGGTGCCGCGTGTCCCGTTCCCCAGCCGATCACCATCATCGCCATTGTTAGAACAACGATGCATAATGAGCCCCGTATAGTCTTCATGTCGCTCACTCCTTTCGAATACTACTAATATGTTTATCTGACCAGGTACCGAACCCTGTTCATATCAAGCCTCATATCAATTTCCACAGAACCATCCCTTAGGTAGCGTGGTTCACCGATTTGTTGTGCTCCCCTGATAACGCCCATAACGCGTGAACGTATAGCGTCATCCTGTGCGATGAAATCGCGAACCGAGGTGGCTGAATCGATTTGAATCCCTTTGGCTGCCTCGAGAAGCTGGCGCCATGCGTCCTCGCGGGCAGCGCGCATAGCCATAAGACGCGCCTGTGCAGGGGGGAGGCTCTCATCGGCAACGCCCGTACCCGTTACCGTATACCAATCCGGGAGAACAGGCTTTGAGCAGCCTGTCGACACCATCATCCCTGCCATTACGATGCCCATGGCAATCAGGATAGGATAAAGAAGGCTCTTGTTCATTCTTGGGTCCTCCTCTCGACCGTCGTGTATAGAACCATCCTATATAACGCGTGAAAAAAATCTACAAAGAAATGACAAATTATCTTGACGCGGGGTTTGGTTATATATAAGGTTTATATAAGTTTTATATAAAATATACCTAAGAACGAGGTGAAGAAATGAGTTCTAAGATCGTCAATATTTCGCTCCCGGAATCGTTACTTTCTCTTATAGATGCGGTTGCGGATGAGGAGAGCCGGACTCGTTCTGAGTTCTTCCGAGAAGCCGCTCGACGCTATATCGATGATTTTATGAAAAAGATGGGGACCCCCTCTTCCGGGCATAAACCATCAATCGCCGAACTACGTCATCGTCTCGAGGAAGAACGACAAAGTCATCGTAATGTCTTTTCCACAAGAGCGCGAAGAGCTATTAGAAATGTCAAACGCCGAATGCGGCAGAAAAAAATTAAATCTGAACAGTAACACAGATTCGTGTGCACCTTTGGGACGATTATGGGAATAGGAGAAAAAGTAGATGGCTAATTATCAGGTTACACAGAATTCAATAACGCAGAAGATTTTTGACAAGTGCTCGAGGTTCAACAAAATCGAGCCGTTAAAGGAGCAAGGGCTTTATCCTTATTTTCGCGTCATAGATTCTGCCCAGGACACCGAGGTCATGGTCAACGGTAAAAAGATGATCATGCTCGGCTCGAACAGTTACATGGGGCTGACTAACGACCCGCGAATCAAGGAGGCTGCCATCAAGGCTATCCAGAAATATGGAACAGGCTGTGCAGGCTCGAGGTTTCTGAACGGAACACTGGATATCCATATCCGTCTGGAAGAGCGCCTGGCTGAATTTGTTGAAAAAGAAGAAGCGCTCGCCTTCACCACCGGCTTCCAGGTAAACCTCGGCACCATCAGCGCGCTTGTCGGTAAAAAAGATTTCGTCATCATCGACAAGACCGATCACGCATCCATAATCGATGGAACCAAGCTTTCAAGCGGCACGGTTCTTCAATTCGATCATAGTGATATAAGCGATCTTGAAAGAGTGCTGCAGTCCCTCGACGACAACGCAGGCAAGATTATCGTGGTGGACGGTCTCTACAGTATGGAGGGAGATATAGCCCCTCTGCCAGCAATTTGCAAGTTAGCCAAACAATACAACGCTGCGGTCATGGTTGATGACGCACACTCGATCGGGGTGCTTGGGAAATGGGGCAACGGAACAGCGTCGCATTTCGATCTGGTAAACGAAGTGGACCTCATAATGGGTACCTTCAGTAAATCATTAGCCTCGATAGGAGGGTGGATCGCGGGCAAGAAAGAAGTTATGAATTATCTGAAGCACCATGCCCGCGCGTTGATATTCAGCGCGAGTATTTCGCCGCCAAATGCCGCCGCTGCTCTTGCCTCCATCGAAATAATAGTTAACGAACCTGAACGGCGAAAACAGCTGTGGGACAACACACACTACATGATTGAGAATCTCAAGGGGCTGGGGTTCGACACAGGCAGGAGTGAGACACCGATCATTCCGGTCATTATTGGCGACGTCATGGGGGTGTTTCACTTCTGGCGACGCCTTCACGATGAAGGGCTGTTTATTAATCCCATAATACCTCCGGCGGTGCCCATTAGCAAATCCCTCGTTCGCGTCAGTGTCACGGCGACCCACACACGGCAACACCTTGATTTTGCACTTGAAAAATTCGAGAAGGTCGGTAAAGAAATGGGTATTCTTTCGTAACGTAAACCCACTTTACTGTGGAGGTCGCTGAATATGAAACATTCATCCCTGTTTATTTCTGTGCTTGTCATGAGCCTTTTCTTTTGCTCCTGTAGTGTGCTTCGGCGTGAAGGAGCGCCGGCAAAAGTCATGACAGGACTTGATGTGCTGGAACGTGAACATTTCGCCCGGCTTGAAGGCAGCAGAATCGCCCTTATCTCGAATCATTCCGCACTCAACCAACAAGGGCGCCATATCCTCGACCTGATGCTTGCAAGCGGGAACGTCAACGTCGTCAAGATTTTCTCGCCCGAGCACGGGTTCCCCGGAACCGCTCAAAGCAAAATCGCTGACCATAAAGACGAAAAATCCGGGCTCGTTATCCATAGTCTTTTCGGCGATACGCTTCGACCGACACCCGAGATGCTGAAGGGTGTTGATACTATGGTCTTCGATATCCAGGACATCGGCACACGATTTTACACCTACATCTCGACCATGGCTATGTGTATGGAAGAAGCGAAAAAGAACGACTGCACGTTTATTGTTCTCGACAGACCGAATCCGATTACGGGCTTGAAAGTCGACGGACCTCTTCCCGACCGGGAGCTGCTTCGCTCGTTCACCAGCTATTTTCCGCTCCCCGTTATGCATGGGATGACCATCGGTGAACTGGCAAAAATGTTCAATGAGGAGTTCGGTATTCAATGCGATCTGGAAATCGTTCAGATGGAGGGATGGCGCAGAACCATGTACTGGGACGACACCGGGTTGCCCTGGGTGAATCCGTCACCGAACATTCGGAACGTCATGCAGGAGATTCTCTATCCCGGCGTGGCATTGACTGAAGGCGCCAATGTGACTGTCGGTCGCGGCACTGACACACCTTTCGAATGGCTTGGGACGCCATGGATCGATGCCGAAGAACTGGCAAAGGAGCTCGAGGAGCGAGACCTGCCCGGCATCGCTTTCGAGACGGTTCAATTCATCCCTGAGGGAAGTAAATTCGCCAACGAAACCTGCAACGGCGTTCGCTTTGTTCTGACCAACAGAAAATCGTTTATGCCGGTGGTTACCGGCGTCAATATTCTTGACGCTCTTTATAAACTCTATCCCGACAAATACGAGATCGACGATACCTATCCTCTTATAGGCAAAAAAGCCATAATCGAGATGATCAAGAACCGCGCACCCATGGAACTGGTCATCAGGAGCTGGCAGAATGAGTTAGCTAACTTCAACCAGATCCGCCTCAAACATATCCTCTATAAACAATAGTCAGGATGATTCAAGCAAAGCAGTTCCGTCCCCGCACTCGCGTTCGTACACACCCTCACTCCACACCGGAATTAACTTCTCTCCTTATTTGTCTTATCCGACTAATCCGTCCAATCAGTCTTATGCAACAGCGGAGATGAGATGATTCACTTAAAAAGGTTCGCATGGGGCGAAGAAAAAGCTGAAAAGAAGTGTAAACTTTAAGGTTCGACCCCGAAAATTAGCTATCCATAAGACCAAACCGGTGCCTCTTTTTTAGCGTATATGTAGTCTTAACCTGCAGATTGCATAAAACGAGATTATAAAAACGGGAAAAGCCCCTTGAGTTTTCATACAGTCTGAGATAAATAAAAACATCCTTGCGTTTTTTTTGTATACTGAACAAAGGATGGTATTCACGGTATGGCACCAACGCCGAAATCAGTGCAGGGTAGCGCAGGAAGTGGCGCGCTGGGCAAGACCTGGCAATGGGTGATTATAGGTGAGATCAGCGCACTTACCTTGCTGCTCGGCTATGTCGGGTTCTGGAAATATTCCCTTGCCCGGCAAGAGGCGCGCTCCGTTCTGGACCTTCTCTATCTTACCGTACAACTCTTCATCATGGAATCGGGCGCAGTCCAGCCTCCTGTCCCATGGGAACTCGAGATAGCGCGTTTCCTTGCTCCTATAGTTTCCGCCTGGGCGGTCTTGAAAGCACTCGCCCTTGTTTTCCGCGAGCAACTCCAGCTGATCCGTTTACGATTCACGAGCGACCATGTGGTTATTTGCGGCTTGAGCAGAAAAGGACTGCAACTGGTGAAGGATTTTCGCACTCAGGGTGAGCGCGTCGTCGTCGTCGAGATAGACGATCAGAACGATAATCTCAGGATGTGTCATGAACTCGGTGCTATTGTGTTGATAGGTGATGCAACAGATAAGTTTATCCTCCGAAAAGCACGCGCCTTTTGTGCACGTTACGTTGTGGGCACCTGCAAGGAGGACGGCACCAATCTTGAAATCGCATTGCTGACGTACCAGCTGGTCTCGGAACGAAAGACCTATCAGCACAAAATGGTACGATGTTTCGCCCACGTCGTGGATTTGAAGCTGTGCGAGCTGTTCAAACACTACAGAATTTTTTGTGAAAGCGGCGACCAATTCGAAGGAAGGGTTTTCAACATCTATGAGAATGCCGCCCGTTTATTACTTGCTGATCACCCACTGGACTACGACCATATCACTCCTCGCGACCCGCGTGCGGTACATCTGGTGGTCGCGGGTTTTGGGCAGATGGGACAAAGCATTGTTCTACAGACCGCCAAAATCGGTCATTATGCAAACGGCAAGAAGGTGCGGATTACCGTAATCGACAAAGCCGCCGGAAAAAAGCGACGAAGCTTTTACAGTCGCTATCCCATGTTCGAGCAGGTATGCGATGCAACATTCTTGACCGAAGACGTAGAGGAACCGGAAATCCATGAGAAGATACGGGGCTGGGCTGAAGAGGAGGGATCGCTTACAACTCTTGTGATCTGTCTCGACGATGATTGGCGCAGCCTTTTTTGTGCCCTGAGCATGGTAACGAAAATGAAAGGGCATAAAATTCCCCTACATGTCCGGATGGCACAGGATACCACCCTCGTTGCCTTGCGCGAAAGTGAAGCAGCTGGTTCCGACAGGATATCCCAGGTCCATCCGTATGGCATAATCAATGAAGTGTGCACCCGAAAGATGCTCCTGGACGAGGAACTCGACCTCATAGGACGAGCCATTCACCGCGATTTCGCAAAACGCCGCATCGAGGAAGGAAGACCACGGACAGACCCATCGGTACAACCCTGGGAGCACCTCACCCCGAACCTGAAAGATTCAAACCGGCAGCAAGCTGACCACATTCCGGTCAAACTTCGCGCCATCGGATGTTTCAGCTCAAGCGTCGAACACGATGAGCCGGCGGTAAAACAATTCGCCGACAAAGAGATCGAGCTCCTGGCACAAATGGAACACTCCCGGTGGAGAGCTGAACGGTTGCTGGATAGCTGGACACAAGGACCGCGCGACCACGAACGGAAAACCAGCCTTTTTCTTGTTGATTGGCAGGAACTTCCCGAGGACATCAAGGAATATGACCAAGCGGCGGTACGCAACATCCCGCACCTGTTGAACCTCACAGGGCTGAAAATTTATCGAAGATCACGCGTTTGAGGGAGCGCAGTCATTATGCCTGCATTTGTTATTTTATACAGCCTAAAAGTCTGTGCTGCGTGAGTGGGATTAGAGTTACTTCATTTACAATCGATGAAGATTTTCCTCTTTGCAAAAAAAATGTATACTGGAAAGACGGAGACTCCTGGATGGGATATCTGGAAGAATATCCCGATTATATGACTCAGGGAACGACGCTTGAAGAACTAAAAGAAAACTTGAAAGATATTTATAAAGAACTGCTGAGCGGCACCATACCCTGTGTCCGAAAAGTTGAAGAACTGGAAGTCACATGAAACGTAAAGAGATGATCAAGACTCTCAAAGACATGGGATGTGTTTTGATACGCCATGGTGGAAAGCACGAATGGTGTTATAATCCTCAGACCAAAATTTCCCGGCTGGTCCCTCGACATAATGAAATAAACGAATATCTTGCCCGCCATATTATCAAAAATTCTCAAAGACAACGAATGATCAATTTACCGATTCGGACAACGATAGGAATTCTAATCCACCTCATGCTTTCGGTGGTTTTTAACTCGTAATAATACTTGAACATTCGCGGCTATTTTTTCTTCTTTGCTTCTTCGATGAGTTTTTGGAGTGTGTGGAGCGCCTGGAGCGGAGTCATGTTGTTGACGTCCATATCCTTTAATTTTTCAATCACGGGATCGGGCATATTCTTTTCCAGGAACGACAACTGAATCGCACCGGAATCGCCTGTGGATTTTCTCAAGTGTCGCGGCGTCGGTCCCTTGACATCTATGCTGCGTTCCTCTTCCATGCTCTGCAAAATCTCGCCGGCACGACGCACTACTTCGTTTGGTATCCCCGCCAGCTGCGCCGCATAAATACCGTATGACCGGTCGGTGCCCCCTCGCACAATTTTGTAGAGAAACACAATTCGGTCAGCCTCTTCAAGAACCGCAACATTAAAATTTTTAGCCCTCGATAGGTAGTTCTCGAGTTCTGTCACTTCATGGTAATGGGTGGCGAACAGTGTCTTGGGGGTGCAGCGTTTTGTGTTATGGAGATGTTCGATCACTGCCCATGCGATGCTGAGCCCGTCGTAGGTGCTGGTGCCTCTGCCGATCTCGTCGAGGATAACGAGACTTCTGCTGGTTGCGTTATGCATAATATTCGCGGCCTCGTTCATCTCGACCAGGAACGTGCTTTGTCCTCGTGCAAGATGGTCCATGGCACCGACGCGGGTGAAGATACGGTCAACCACGCACACACTCGCCTTGCGCGCCGGGACAAACGAACCGATATGCGCCATCAACGTTATCAAGGCGACCTGACGAATATAGGTCGACTTGCCTGCCATGTTCGGTCCTGTGATAATAATGATCTGGTTCTCGCGATTGTCAAGGGTCGTGTCGTTGGGCACAAAAGGATGGTCGAGGTTAATGAGCTCGAGTACCGGATGGCGTCCCTCCTCGATATGAATCCGGTCGTCTGTTGTAATCTCGGGCTCAACGTAATCATTACTTATCGCCGCTTCCGCCAACGAAATCAAGCTGTCCAGAACCGCAATCAGCGCAGCCTGTTGCTGTATCTTTCGCGTATAGCCGGAGACGAATTCGCGCAACTCTTCAAACAACTGGTATTCGAGGTCTTTGCTTTTCTCCTCTGCATTGAGTATGGTCTCCTCTTTCTCTTTCAGTTCCTGGGTGACGTAGCGTTCAGCGTTCACCAGCGTCTGTTTCCGGATATAGTCTTCCGGAATCTTTGCACCGGCTTGTTTCAGGTTTGCCTTCGTAATCTCGATATAGTAGCCGAAGACTTTATTAAAACCAATTTTCAAATTAGGAATCCCCGTACGTTCACTTTCTTTGAGCCGAAGTCGGTTGATGAAATCTTTGCTGTTTTTCATGATAGAGCGAAGTTCATCGAGTTGGGTGTCAATACCGCTGCGGATGAGCGCGCCTTCGCGAAGCGACACCGGCGGGTCGTCCACCAGTGTGGTCTCGAGCCGCGCCCCGAGCTCCTTTAGAGGGTCCATTCTCTGGCGAATGTCCACGAGCATTGCTGCGCTGCTCTCGTTTAACGCCAACATGATTTCAGGAATGCGCCTTATCGAGTTCCTGAGCGCCACGAGATCGCGAGCATTGGCGGTGCGACACCCCACTCTGCCCATGATCCGTTCGAGGTCGTTTATTCCCTTGAGCGATTCCTTTATTTTGCTCCGTAGCGCCGTATGCTCTACAAAGTCTCGTACCGATGCCAGCCGTTCTTTGATAGCCTTTGCGTCAATAAGGGGTTGTGTCACCCATTGCCGCAACATTCCCCCCCCCCCCCTTCCCCGGACCCGGCAATCAAGGCCCCCAGCCCGGGTCCCCCCTTTTC
>CAZSMK010000003.1:0-96316 GCA_964608095.1 uncultured Candidatus Sumerlaeota bacterium
TGAATGTTTTTAATCCTTGACATTTACTCTATCTTGATTCATTCATTAGAGAGCGAACTATGGCACGACCTCTCCGAGTGGAGTTTTCCGGCGCAATCTATCATGTCATGATACGCAGTCAAGAGGAAGTTAAACTCTTTCTTGATGAGCGTGATCATCTGGCTTTCTGTGAGCGCATCGCGAAGGCTACGGATATCTTTTCCCTTGAACTCTACGCCTACTGCCTTATGCCGAATCATGTGCATTTGTTCGTTTGCACACCCCAAGGCAACCTTTCTCAGGCGATGCAATGGCTGGGGACCGCGTATACTGTGTGGTTCAATCGTCGACATGAACGCCATGGACATTTATTTCAGGGACGTTATAAATCACTTCTTGTGGGGGATGACACCTATTTTGCGGCGGTCAGCCGATATATTCATCTTAATCCGGTAAAAGCCGGTCTGGTTCTCCGCCCGGAGGAATGGCCGTGGAGCAGTTATCGAGGATATTGGCGCAAGAAGCACACACAGGCATTTGTGCACTATAAAAGAATTTTAAAGACTATGGCGGAATCTGATCCTGAAAAAGCGGGAAGGCGTCAATATTGCACCTTTGTCACTGAGGGCCTCGACAAAGATATCCAAAGCCCCTGGCAAGATGCATGGCATGGATTTATTCTTGGAAGCGATGCTTTTCGCGAACAAATCATCGAGATTGTTCGGTCTCAGAAACCTCGAATTGAACGGGACATTCCATTATCCAAACAAATCACCACGCACTTTACTATAGACGATATAAAAAAGGCCGTTGCTGCTGAATGCGGAATGAGTATTGATTCACTAGAACGTTCAATACAGGGAAAGCAATCTCATCCTCGATCTGTTGCAATGTACCTTTGTCGAAGACTCACAGGAAGTTCATGTCGGCAAATTGGTCTGGCATTTGGAATTAATAGCGATAGCACTGTAACGATACATTGCCAAAAAGTGAAAGATGATGACCCCTTGCTCGAGCGGGTGAGTAAACGACTACATAAACATGAGAAGCTAAAAACCGAGGTCTGACCCCGATAAGTATATCCAGGTTCTTGTTATGTAAGGGAGTGTATGTGTAAAGGTACCGGGGTAGCCAAAAAAACAATTTGATGAATTCACAGAGTATGTGAATAATTTGATGGTGTTTTAAAGAACAAGCGATATGTCAGAAACAAGAAAGGGAGTATCTGAAAAACTCGAAAGATATCAAGAGATGGGCGCCGGTTCTTCTGTTGGCATTGATTGTATGTTTTGCACTTTCTACCCGCTTGATTTCTCTTATACATCATCGCGCTGAACCGGTTTCCCTTGATACCGAATTTTATTTTCATATTGCGGAGACGTTACGTTCACCATTTGCAACACACGCAAGGGAACCGTTCTTTATCTGGGTATCATGGGCTGTTATAAAACTCTTCTCTCCTGAACCTGTATGGCTTCGTGTGATCAGTTATGTATTCGGCATCATTGCGGTATGGTTCACCTATTATGTGGGGAAAAGGATTTTTAATAGCTTTATCGGTCTCAGCGCTGCGTTGTTGATGGCGACCAATCCGTCGCTCAGTTACATGAGTATACGAGGGTTGAGATTCGAGCTTCAGCTACTCGTCTTTTCAGGACTGACCGCTTGCCTGTTCCTTATGAAAAAGAAACATCCCTTTCGTAGCGCGCTTATTTATGGTGGTCTGGGAGCGGTATCGCTTCTCTCGTCATTGACATTCCTGGTGCATTATATCGTCATCGGTATAATCATCGCTGTAAAAAACAAGTGGACGTGGCATGCCTTGATCGCGGTTATTATTCCGCTCGTTTTTATTTTGCCGTATTTGTCATATTGTAAAAGGGAGTTCGGCGATCCCTTCTATGCGTTAAACATACATAGCACCTATTACAGGAATCTTGAATTTGCCGGAGAGGATGGATTTATTTCTGCAGAGGATTTTTCGAAAAATCCCTATGGAGGCGAGAGAGTCTCGTACTTTCGCTATGTATTCGGATTGCATACAGTTCCTGAAGTTATTCGCACTTCGATTAAGGGATTTATTTCCGTGTATTTCGGCTATTATACCAAAGACATAATTTTCGGTAATTGTATGTTCTTGTTCTTGATGTATATTATGGGCATGGTAACGCTTATAGCACGACGCAGATATTTAATCCTTGTTCCTTTTTTTCTATGGGGATTGGGGTTGTCCTTCGTAATAGGGAGTGTAGGGCTTGATTGGCGAATAGTCGTAATTTTTGCGCCGATATCGTATTTCATGGCGGGATGGGGACTTTTTCAATTTGTCGAGTTATTCAGGGAGGGTGAAGGGAACGTTAAGCAGAATAGTCAAGAGTGAAGATGGATAAGATGTTGACCGTTCGTACGTTCTCATCGTCGCCGGCAGCGAGAACCTCCCTTACTCTAAAAGTGTTACACATTTCGTGGAAGCGCCTTGCGCTGCCGAGTACGAAGGGCTGAATGCCGAAGCCTGAGGGAGACAGACCTCGTTGCGAATGTATGAAATCTTTGTTGTTTCACGAAAGGGAATGTGTTTCACTATCTCCATATTTCGGCACACATCCTATGGAGGTTCTTTTATGATGAAACTGGCAAAATATTCGTTTCTGATCGTCGTACTCCTTGCCGTGTTTACCCTGTCTGTCTATGCGGAGAGCATCAGCGGCATCGTCTTCCACGACAAAAACAAAAATCAAGTCCTCGATAAAGGCGAGAAGGGCATCAAAGGGGTGCTTGTCTCAAACGAGCGCGACGTGGTAAAGACCGATCGCAAAGGGCGTTACACCCTCGAGGTGAATGATGAAACCATTATCTTCATCACCAAACCCGCCGGGTATATGACGCCCTTAAATGATGTTAATCTGCCGCAATTCTATTATATACATTACCCGAAAGGTTCGCCGGAACTTAGATTCGGTGGGATCGAGCCGACGGGACCCTTTCCCGACAGTGTAAATTTTCCACTCTACAAAACGAAAGAACCAAAAGAATTAAAATTTCTCGCACTTGGAGATCCCCAACCGCGCAATAGAGGGGAGGTCGATTATTTCCGCGACGATGTCCTGCCAGAGTTAATCGTCACTGACGCAGCCTTCGCAATACCTATGGGCGATATTGTGTTCGATGACCTCTCCATCTATGATTACCATAATGCTACGATCGCTGAGATCGGTATCCCTCTGTATAATGTTCCCGGCAACCACGACATGAACTACGACGCAGAAGACGACCATTATGCGCTCGAGACGTTCAAGCGCATATTCGGTCCTCCACAATATTCGTTCGACTACGGCAAGGTGCATTTTGTCGTGCTGGACGATATCGTGTATCTGGGTAAAAACGAACAAGGCAATCCCCACTATGCGGAAAGACTCGGTCCGGCACAGCTTGAATGGCTGAAGAACGATCTTGCCTTGGTGCCGCGGAACAAACTTATTGTCCTCTGCATGCACGCACCACTTGCTTCACTTCGCTCAGGTGCAGCAGGTAAAAAAACGGACACTCTCTATGCACTGCTCGACGAATTCGATCATGTCCTGGTGTTCGCTGCGCATACCCATACCACCGGACATATCTTCCACGGGAAAGAGCATGGACGCAACAACCCGACACCTGTTCATCATTATGTCTGCGGAGCGATGTGCGGGAGCTGGTGGATGGGACCCAAAGATGAACGAGGCATACCAATCGCGGACCAACGCGACGGTGTACCGAACGGATGGAATATGGTCGTGGTAGATGACGTCTCGTACAAGATATGTTTCAAAGCAGCGAGATTCGATGCAGATTACCAGCTCGATATTTCGTACCCGCGCGGCACAGTTACGACGGATGACCTGAAAGGCAAGGACGTGATAGTCAATGTATTCGCCGGCAGCGAACGTTCGAGGGTCAAGTGCGCGATTGATAGGGGAGAACCGGTCGAGATGCGGCGCGTTCAATTAAAGGACCCTTACACCGTGGCATTATTCGAGAGATACAAAGATGAATTTAAGTGGGCTAATCCAGTGGTGACGGGACATCTCTGGTCAGTGCCGCTTCCGGCTGATCTTGCGCCAGGTCACCATACCATAGTGGCGACCACCACGGACGAATACGGCGATACGTATAGCATTGCCCGTACGTTTACCATAAAGGCGCAGTAATTATAATCATAATATGAATTTTGGTTTGAACTGTTGCCGGGGGGCGTTCGGGCCGAACAACCCTACTTCGCATTGAATAAAAAGGGATTAGTAGATAAGTAAAAATAGGTGGTCCTTGGACACTTTTTCTTTATAGATACGTCGACGAAGAGTTCGCAGAGAGAACTACACGCTGATATAAAAAATACTTTGCGTTCTTCGTGTCTTCTGTCTCCTCTGAGTTAAGATAATAAAAATTCCCTTAGGTGAGGGTGGAGAAGAGTACAGCGCAGTTAGGGAGAGAAAAATCATAAATGCCGTAAGTGGGAAGAAGAACACGAGGAAAAAGTAGAAGGAATTCTATGATGATCTTATCAGGTGTTTTGATCGGGTTTGTAGTGGGAATCGTTGGGATGTTCGGTGCGAGAGGCGGCAAGGTAGAAGCGGATGTAGAGCCTGGATAAAATGATCCCGGCAATAACGGCAACAGCCAAGAAAAGGGCAAGGTTGATAAGGAGTGCGACAACGCTGTCGAGGCCGAAGACATTTTCGATAGCATTATAAACAATCCAGAGGATCAAATTGAGAGGACCTGCGATTGCAACAGCGATGAGCCAGAGGCGCATCACCGGCGATAGGTTTTTTCCTCTCATTAAGAGGAAGTAAACGCCTACCCCTGCAGGCGTCAGTAACGCCAGGATAATAAAAAGGTAGAGGATGAATCGTTCGTTTAATATCAGGTTAAGCATGAAGATACTATTGTTGCGGCGATGACTAAAATCAACAAAAAAAACCAGGGTCAGACCTTCAGTTTACAGTTTTACCTGCAAGACGATGGTGTTGATGACGGAAAGTAAAAAAATAAACAAACACTGTTATACTTAAACTGTAAACTGAAGGTCTGACCCCGGTAGGGTTTTTATAAGGTTTCCGTCTGCATCCCTGATGTTCGCAACCAACGGCATGTCGCCCGGTAAGGAATGTGTAGCGCAACCGAAACAGGGATCGTAGGCACGAAACGCCATCTCTATCATGTTCAAAATAGGTTCGGTAACTTCCTTGCCTTTTTCGATAAAGGTTTCGGCTGCCTTTCGGATCGAAAGATTAAGCGCACCGTAATTGTTCGTAGTCCCGACGAGGAGATTCGCCTTTTTTACGATTCCGTTTTCATCGGTCACATAATGATGAGTGAGCGTTCCCCGTGGCGCTTCAACGATTCCCACTCCCTCAGATGGTATCTCGGTGGGAATGGTGCGAATCTTATCGCTGGTGATTTCGGGGTCCGTGGCAAGTTCGAGCATACGTTCGCTGGCGTATAAGAGCTCAACCAATCGAGCCCAGTGAGTGGCAAGGGTATGGTGAACCATTTTTTTACCGCTGGAATCACCGGTGATAGTCTGGAAAAATTCTTCATAGGCTTCCTGGGCGCGGGGTGTTGCCATCCCATCGGCGACGTTCAGCCGCGACAAGGGTGTCGCCCGGTAAATGCCGCTTTCCTTCCCATCCTTGAATCCTTGCCAGCCTATCTTTTTAAGGAACGGGAACTTGAGAAAGCTCCATGACTCGACATGTTCTGCAATGTGGTTGGTGTATTCGTCAGACGAGTAGGTGCAAAATTCGTGTCCTTCCGGGTCAACCACGCGTATCTTTCCGTCGTAAAAGTTGACTTTGTTATGACCATCCACCAATCCCATGTAATAGGTCTCATGGTAGTATGTGTCGCTGAGGATGAGGTCTTTATAGCGAGGAATTGCCAGTACAAGGTCTTTGAAAGTCTGGATGCTGAAGAGAGAGAACTCAATAGCCCATCGAGCGATTTGCTCGACTTCGTCGCGTTCATCCTTGTTAAGTCCTTTCGACACGCCCCCGGGAAGGACACAAATGGGGTGACACTGTCGCGCCGCGAGTAGCTCGACAACGTGGTTGCATTTTTTTCGCATTTCGATAATGCGTGAGCCGGTCTCGACGCCGACCTTTTTTATAAGACCGAGGATGTTACGCTCGGCAACGGGTGCGTCAGCGCCGACAATAAAATCCGGTGCCGCAAGGATATAAAAATGGGTCGTATGGTCGCTTGCGAAGAAGGCGGAGTAAGGGAGTTCGCGCAACTTTTTTGCGGCGGGAGGCGGATCGACCTTGAAGACTGCGTCGACAGCTTTACCGGAAGCAATGTGATGAGCTTCCGGGCAGACGCCGCAGATGCGAGGTGTAATATGCGGGAGTTCCTCAACGGGTCTGCCCTCGGCGAACTTTTCAAAGCCCCTGAGCTCGGGGATCTGGAAATAGGCGTTGGCAACCTCGCCTTCGTCGTCGAGAAAAATTTCAATTTTCCCGTGACCTTCGAGTCGTGTAACCGGATCGATAGATATCTTATGCATAACGAGTCCTCCGGGAAATGCAGCGGCGCATGAAAAAAAGAAATATATTGTGTAATGCAGAAAAAGAATATGCCATTAGTATCTTTCCCGAAAAAGATGCCTGGCTTTTAATACTGCCAATGCCCATAGCGATTATTAATTGCTGTGCGCAATACATATTTTTCTTGTACTCTTCTGTCAGGGCGTAGTCAAAGACAAAGCCAGAAAAAAAGGGGGTCAGACCTTCAGTTTACAGTTTTACCTGCAAGACGAAGATGTTTATGAAAGAAAGCAAAAAAATTAACAAACAGTGTTATACCCAAACTGTAAACTGAAGGTCTGACCCCGGTAGGTTTATGGCATCTTGAGATCGACGACGCGGCTTTTTCCCATGGTCTGTATCTGGAGCGAGACCTTTTCCTTTTCCGATTCCTGTGCGGCATTGATCTTCTGCTCGAAATCTTGCGCGCCTTTAAGTGGCTCGTTGTCAAGGCTTGTTATAATTTCATAGGGCTTTATTCCTGCAACAGAAGCAGGGGTTCCCGTTTCTACCTTGTCAACGACAACGCCTGAAACCTCCGGCGCCACTTTCATAGCAGCACGCACCTCGTACGTGAGGTCTTTGACTGTCAAGCCGATGTCGTCGTCTTTAAATTTTGCAGCGCTGTCGAAATCGGGCGGTGCGGTTTCTACAACTACTTTTTTCGACTCGCCTTTCCCGTCGGAATAATAATTCAACGTAATCTCGGTTCCCTCGCCGAGGGTATCCAGTAGACCGGTAAGATAATTTTTTCTTGTTCGCCACGGTTTCTTTTCCGGCATTGAAAGCCCGAATGCTTCAAGCGCTTTGGGAATTTGTCCCTGTCCCATATCGAATTCCTCGAATTCATTTTGTGGAGGACGCAGTTCGATAGGATATCGTTTCTTCTTTTTCTCGATACTGAGCAGAATATCGCCGGGCTTCAATGGAATTTTCTCAGCGGGTGAACCGGCATACACCTGGCTGATAGTCAAACCGATCTCGCCGTCTTTAGTAGGTTTTTCGACTTCGAGGTTCTTTGCAAGTTCGCGGTTCATGGGTGAATACTCGATCCCGAGCCAGAGCTTTTGTTTCTCTTCTTCTTTTGTGAGAGGTTTAATACGAGGGTCGAGAGATTCATCCGGCTGAAGGATTGCCTCTTTGACATCTACCAGGGAGACAAGGTCATCGTACCCGCCGGGTCTGAACCATTTCTCTTTCTCGAACATTTCCGAGCCATAATCGTCACGTTGACCAAGGTATTGTTTTATCTCTTCGTCTTCTTTGCGAGTTTTGAGAAAAAGCCCAATAATTTTACCCTCCGTATTGAGGACAAAATCGCCTCTCATTATTTCGCCGTAGAGATTCCACGTATACTTATCCTCATAGGATTTAGCCCTGTCATAACAGCGGAAATGGCTGCAAATGACATACTTTTCGCCGAATTTCTTCTCGGCATGGAGTGAGAAATAGGGTGAAAAAGGTTGGACGGGCTCAAACGTAAGGAGTTCCGCGGCATTGGGAAGCGTGGTGTCATCGTTCACCCGCACAAGATATGCGGCGAAATCCTTATAAGTCCCGGCATACGTCCCTTCCACTTCCTCTTCTTCGGAGAGATAGAGGGTAACCGACTTAATCTTGGCTGCTTGCTTTCTCCCGATGAAGTGGGGTACGAGGAGAGTGTTATGGTTTATAGCCAGCCCGTAATGTTCGATATCTTCGAACTTTTCGCCGCCATAGCCGAACATGCGATACAGTGAACCCCAGACGCCGCCCTCGTCCTCGGAATCGGTTCCCTGGCGAAGTTCTATTTTGACGCGATAAAGAAAGGGTTCGAACCGTTTCTTCATGTCGTTGAGATATGAGAAATACTCGTCGCGAGAGATTTTCCAGGCGTTTTTGAGCGACTCACCTTTCCAGATAACATTTCGTTCGTTCCAGTCGATAAAGGACGATGACGCCACACCTACAGGTGAGTATTCTGAATCAAGCACAGCAGAGAGCGAGAAGAGCGTGTTAAGCATGGAATGATAGTAACCGGAGACCAGTCCCCATATATTCATGGGGACATAAATCTGCACGGTCGGCTGTTCCTCTTCAAAGGGACCGATACCGGGACCAACAAACGACACGTTAAGGAGAGTTTGTTCGAGTTTTTTGTTGGCGTTCACCGCCGTGAAAAAGAATTGTGATGGAGGGACATCCGGGAGTGTGGTAAAATCGAGCGGTTTAAGCGGTTCAGCTTCCTGGAGATTTTTGGGCATAATTAGGAGCACAGGCGCCTTGACCATGATGCCGGCAATTTCTCCCTCGATAGACTTGTCGGAACCGGGAAGGTCAATGGTCACGTGGTCGAGATGGCGAAGGTCGAAGCAAGGATCGAAGAGCATGCAATGTTTTTGGTCGTCGATGACGAAACCCACGAGGTCGAGTGATGTTTTTTCTTCTGCAAAGTTACGGTATATTTCCTTTTCGCCGTCCAGTTCGCTGGGTTTATCATCGGGCAAAATTTTCCAGAAAAGATGCACCTTTACCATAGAATTCTGGAGAACGTCGCGCACATTTTGGATGACCACAGGAGAAGGTGCGGCTAAATCCTGTGCTGGCGCACGCGACGCTACTATGGGTAACCCAATTAAAATCGCCACTACTATGCAGATTATGTTTCCCCTCATTTTCCTATTCCTCCTCGTCATAGTCTTTGCGGTAATCGAGCACTATCCATTTTTTATAACCGCTTCGCAATAGTTCTAAAAGAACCTTTTTTTCACGCTTGGTATCTTCCATAATGGTATTGTAGAGAGTTTTGATATCTTCGAGGCTGTTGATTTCCTGTCGGTCGATGCTGAGGATGATATCGTTGGTATGCAATCTGGCATTGGCTGCATTGCCGGGATATTTCACCCCCTGAATAAACACGCCCTGTTTCTTGTAAAAAAAGTGTTCGGGATTCTTGAACTTGTTGATCTCTTTGACAGTCATATCCCATCGCTCGAGGTCGAAATCCTCTCCCTCGACCTTGCCCTTGAGAACGGGCGTAATAGAAAAGCTGGTTAAGGAATCACCGCGCTGAATATTGAAAATGGAGGGAGAGTCAACAGGCAAATCTGCAAGAAGCCAGCGAATTTGCGGGAGGTCTTCTGCGTACAGACCCATAATGGGTGTGTTATTGACGGCGAGGAGTAAATCTCCGGACTTGACGCCTGCTTCCCGTGCAGGTGAATTTTTGTCCACGTCGGAGATCAAGACACCGCGCTCCGCATCGATAAAGGTGTTCGAATAGAAGTCGTTAAGGGGTTGAAGTTGCAAGCCGGACCAGGCTCGCATTACTTCCTCGTTCTTCTTCAACCGTTCGACGATATCCCGGACGACATTGGACGGAATGGCAAACCCGATGTTCTCACCGATTATCATCATACCAAGGGTATTGATGCCGACGATTTTGCCTTCGGTATTAACGAGTGGGCCGCCGCTGTTGCCCGGATTTATTGCCGCGTCTGTCTGCAACCAGACGTTGTATTTGTAAATGCTTTCGAACCCGAGATAGCGGGTAGTGTTGGATATAATCCCGAGGGAGATGGAGCGTGTGAAGCCGAACGGTGCGCCGAGCGCCATGACAAACTGCCCCTCCTCGAGGTTGCCTGAATCGGCAAATTCAGCGTAGGGAAGAGTCTGGCTTTCCGTCCCGTAATCGAGTTTCAATAACGCCAGGTCGGTCTCAGGGTCTCTGCCTATAAGAGTTGCATCCACCTGCTTCTTGTTCCACAGCACACAGTTTATGACAAGCGATTTTTCCACCACGTGGTTATTCGTGACTACATAGCCATCCGGACTGATAATCACACCGGAGCCGAAGACCCTTTGCTTTTTCTTCTCGCCGCTTTCGTATTCTTCCACAATAGGCTTTACGAAGACAAGCGCGGGAAACACTTTGCGCTTTGCGGTTTCAATAACTTCCTCGAAGTTTATATTCCGGGGAACCGTTTGAGAGGAAGAAACAAGAACCGTTCTGCTGCATGAAAAGAGAAATAGTGAGACAATGCAAAGACCCATTATCGCAGAAAAAGAACGTATGCGGTGTTTGCCTTTACGGTTTTTGAATCTATTGTTGTGCAATGAAATCATAACTTTATCCTTCATCTTGATTATTGATATTGGAATTATCCCCGTTTTTTTTTGCTCGCTTCATAAGGGAGTGTGCGAGCGAAAACCGATAAAAGTATCCGACAGTATCGGGTAGTTCGTCGATAATTTTTTTAATTTTTTCAGGTTTTTCTTCATCTATAACTGAGGCGAGGGCGGAAAGTATCTTAGCGCCCTGGTCAATGACGCCGTCGGGTGCGCCATAGCATCCGCGGCAAGGCATATTAGCGCGAAGACAGCGCGCATCGCAGCCGCTCCGCGTGGCGGGACCTGCACAGAAAATGCCCTGTTCGAGAAAACAGATTTCGGGATCATGCTCCACTTCATGGATTCGGTGTAATTTTGTTATCTTTTTCTCCCCCTTTTTTCGCGGACATTCATCGCAGACCGTTTTATCGCCGCAACCGATATAGGAGCCTTTTGGAGGAAGGGGTTTTCTCTGGATAATGGATTCGAGAACCGCCCAGGTCTGTTCGGGAACAGGTGGGCAGCCGGGGATAAAATAATCGACCTCGACGACGTCCGCGAGAGTATAGACGGTGTTATAAAATTGAGGCAAAACAAGCTCGCCTTCCTCGACTTGCGTGTTTGTAAGGGGTATAACCTTGGCGGGGTTATGGGTCGTTACGGTCTCTTCGTACACGCATTTGAATATACCTTCACGGTCGCTCAGATTCGCTAGGGCGGGGATACATCCTTCTGTCGCGCAAGAACCATAGGCGATGAGGATTTTCGATTTTTCGCGCAATAGTTTCGCCATGTGTTCCGATTCGGAATTTCTTACCGCGCCGTTAAAGAGACAAAAATCCAGATGCTTGTCAGGCATTGCCTCGACATCCTTGTATTTGGCGTCCATAGCAACAGGCCAGAAAAGGATATCCGCATGTTCGGCGAGCGTGAGAATTTTCTCGTAGATCTCGAGTACCGCTATTTCACAGCCACCGCAGCTCGCTGCCCAGTAGAAGCCGAGTTTCAGCTTGTCCGCCATGCTGTCTTCCTCCTTGAAGAGGTAATAAGTCCTTTATTGTAATAATGATGAAACAAGATTAAAGTTAACGAAAATCAAAGAGCTGTTATTTTGATGCCTGCGATTTCATCGGGTGGACAAAGGGACCGAGTGTTCGTATCTGTTCCGTGAATTCTTTTACCACCTCGGTGTAGCGTTCACCCTCTGATGCGGAGACCCATTCAAGTTTGACGCGCTCGGGTTCTATTCCGAGTTCTTTGAGCATCTTTTGAAGGAGTATGAAGCGCCGCATTGCATTATAATTGCCGGATTGATAATGACAATCGCCGGGATGACAGCCGCAAATCAAGACCCCGTCGGCGCCGGACTCGAGGGCTTTAAGGACAAATGTCGGGTCAATTCGACCGGTGCACATGACCCTGATCACCCTGACGTTGGGCGGATACTTCTTGCGTGCAGTGCCTGCAAGATCAGCGCCCGTATATGAACACCAGTTACATAAAAATCCCACGATTCGTGGTTCGAACGTCATAACGAGAGCCTCCGGAATTTATATAGAGAACAACCCATTATAAGATATCATACATCTCCTAAAATACCTTTTATTTCAGCGAGAATTTGTTGATCGGTAAAATGTTTGCCCTTGATACAAGCCTGTGGGCACGCCGCCACACATGTGCCGCACCCTTTACATAGTGCGGCGTTCACACGGGAGACTTTCTTTTCCCGGTCGAACTCGATAGCGGAATAAGGACAAAGGGCATTGCAGATTCGGCATCCTGAGCAGCGTTCTTCATCGATTTCGGCAACGGCGGCGTCGAGTTCCACGAATCCGCGGCTGATAAGAGAAAGCACCTGAGCAGCGGCAGCAGCGCCCTGGGCAACGGCATCGGGGATGTCTTTGGGTCCCTGGCAACATCCCGCTATAAACACGCCATCCGTGTTGGTCGAGACAGGAGCGAGTTTCGGATGGCGTTCAAGGAAAAATCCGTCGGGACTCAAGCCGCATGACACCAAGCGGCTGACTTCTTTTGTGTCGTGACGGCTTTTAAGCGCTGCACATAACACCACCATATCCACGGGTATGCGTCGAATAGTTCCTGCAAGTGTATCTTCGCATCGTACTATAAGTTTACCCTTCTCAGCAGGCGTCATGGCGTAATCGGAAATTTCACCTACTTTACCACGGACGAAGCGCACACCCTCGTCAAGAAGCCGATGGTAAAACTCCTCGTACCCTTTGCCGAAGCAGCGAAGGTCTATATACATGTCATAGACTTCTGCATCGGTCTTATCCTTGAGCAGGTGAGCGTATTTCAGGGCATACATGCAACAGACGCGTGAACAATATTCAAAATAATGTTTATCCCTGCTACCCACACAGTGAACAATCGCCACGGACTCAGGTTTCTTTCCATTCGCAAGCAGAATCTTTCCCCCTGTAGACCCTTCTGCGCAATTCATTCGTTCGAATTCAAGTGCGGTCAAAACGTTGGGATAACGTCCGTACCCGTATTGCTCGATAACGGAGGGGTCAAATTGATCGTAACCCGTGGCAATGACGATATTGCCGACGTTGAATGTGACCTCTTCGTCTTTCTGGTCGAAATCAATGGCATCAGCGGGACAAATATCCCGGCAATGACCACACCCACCGGTGCGAAGCCGAATGCAATGGCTGGCATCGATAAAGGGGACATTCGGCACTGCCTGGAGAGTGGGCACGCGCACTGCAGTTGCCGGACCCAGCTGGATTTCGTCGTGAATAACTTCTCGTTGAGCGATGTCCTCGATCGTAATGGCGCCGGTAGGGCATACGTGAGCACATGCGCCGCATAGTATACACGCCTCAGACTCTTCATTGAAGGGTGTAGTGACTTCACGGGAGCCATCGGAAGTGGCGAATCCGATAGCCGATGCGCCGACTACTTCTTCGCACACTCGCACGCACAAACCGCAAAGAATGCATTTTTCATCAGGCTCATCCGGGGGAAAAGGGGAATCGATGACACCGTATTCAGCGGCAAGGCGGCGTACCTGCTCGGAGCCCGGCGCACGGGCAAGAAGCAATTCAAGTATGGTCTTTCGAATTTCATGTACTCGTTCGTTGGAGGTATGTATGATCATATCCGTCATAATGGGGTAGTTACATGCGGTAACAATACGCCGACGTTTGCCCCGCACCACCTCGACAGAACAAACGCGGCAGGAGGCGTAGGGTTCTATGAGGTTACTGTGGCAGAGCGTGGGAATCCTGATGCCGAGTTTATCGGCTGCTTCAACCACCGTGGTTCCGCGCTCAACTTGAAGCTCATAACCATCAATAACGACGTTGACCTTGTTCACGTCATTGGCGCCCATGACCGCGCTCCTCGCTCTCTTCTTACCTTATCTTTTTGAAACATTGTTGAACCGACTGTTGTATCAAAATACATCTTTCATTATCCTGCCCGCATCCGGCAAACGTGAGCGGGGCATTCTTTATCGTTGAGGTGCGATTCGTACTCCTCTTTAAAATAGCGAAAGGTACTCAAAAAAGGAATCGGTGCGGCGACGCCGAAACCGCAGAGCGACGCATCTCGCATCGTAGACGATAACCGCAGGAGTGTATCTATATCCTTTTGTTCGCCTTTTCCATCACAGATACGATGAAGAATGCGTGCCATCTGAAACAAGCCCTCCCTGCATGGGGTACATTTGCCGCATGACTCGTTTTTAAGGGCATCGATGCAGTAACGGGCATAATCGACCATGCACACATCCTCGTCAATGACAAGGAGGCTCCCAGAACCAAGCGCCACACCTTTTTCAATAAACCTGTCAAAATCAACGGGTAAATAGAGTAAATTCTCCGGTATGACGTAGCCGTAAATTCCGCCAAGCTGGACGGCTTTGAAGGCTTTTCCGTCGGTAATACCACCGCCGATGTCGTAAATAATGTCGCGAAGGGTAACGCCCATAGGAACTTCTATAATGCCGGAATTGAGAACAGCGCCGGCAAGTGAAAAGACCTTTGTCCCGCTGCTCAAATCTGCCGAATAGTCAAAACCATTCTTCGATGCTGTAGACTTGAACCATTTCGACCCGTGCAGGATTATGCCGGGCACGTTCGCCCATGTCTCGGTACAGTTAATGTTAGTTGGTTTATCGAATAGACCTTTTTCGATGACGTTTGAATATTCGCTACGCGGCTCAGGTGCTCCGCCCTCGAGAAAGGAAACGAGGGCGGAAGGGTGATTCAACATGAGAGCGCCGTTGCTCCGGCGTAGCTCAATATCAAAATTAAACGGGTGCCCCAGAATACCGGTTCCCAGGTATCCTTTTTCACGTGCTTGTTCAATCGCTTTTTTAATCCGTCCCGGGAGGGCTTTATCATAATCGGGCAGACAGATGAATCCCTTTTGCGCGCCGATAGCAAAGGCGCCTATAATCATTCCCTCGATAACACCGTGCGGATTCGATTCTATAAGGGCGAGCCCTATGGATGCAACCGAGCGTCCATCTTCTGTGGTGCAGACAAGGTACCGCTCACCGTTTCCCGCATTTCGGCACGCTTCCCATTTAATGGCGGTAGGGAATCCGCCGCCGCCTCGACCGCGCAAGCCGGAGTCTTTAATTTCACGTAACACCGTTTCAGGTGTCATCGAGGTTACCGCCCTTGCCAGCGCCTTGTACCCATCATGTGCTATATAATCATCGATAGAATCGGGATTAATATCGTAACAATTCTTCGTCACCACGAGTTTTTGTTCTTTTAAACTTTCATGGCTCTCGATTTGGAATTTGCCCTTTTCCTGAGTTTCTCCCTGTTTTGTATCCGGCTTGCGGGAAAATGTATCAAGAATCTTATCGCTTCCTTTTACATGATACACCGAAGGTGAATATACGCCGGTACGATAGTTGTCCCCGGGTTGAAGTTTAAATGCCTTATAAACGGAAGCAATGTGGTAGAGCTTGTTGAGGGGGAGATTCAGTGAAAGGGCAACTTTTTCAAGCGCAGCTCGCGGGAGATATGCAAACTCTTCCTGTATGTCGTACAGGATTTCTATGAGATAGCGCTCTTTCATTTCCCATTTGTTCAGGATAGAATCGAGAGTTTCCATGTTGAACCCGCTGGCAACACTCATGCAAAAAACCTCCTGATACTCTATTCACGCCGATCACAGGCTGGTAAGATTTCGTAGAATATTATTCCGATTTTTTAATCACTTTTCGTCCAAGCCTGACCACTCGTCTTCGGGGTGTGATGGTAACCGGACATTCGCCCCAGCACATCCCACACCCGGTGCATTTATCTATATCAACGTATCGTGGCTTTTTACGAACCGTTATTTCAAAATTACCAATAGAGCCGGAGACTTCCGAGACCTCGGAATACGTCATAAGTGCGATATTCTTATTTTTACCGACCGCTACCATTTTGGGTGTCAGGATACAAGCGGCACAGTCGAGGGTGGGAAAGGTTTTATCGAACTCCGCCATGTGCCCGCCGATCGAGGGGTCGCGCTCGACAAGATATACTTTTTTACCGGCATCGGCGATATCGAGCGCCGCCTGGATTCCCGCAATGCCGCCGCCGATAACGAGCGTAGCGGGATTTATATCAACCTTCATGGTCTCGAGCGGTTCGAGATAGATTGCCTTGTAAACAGCGGCGCTCAGGATTGACTTGGTTTTCTCGGTTGCTTTATGCGCATCCTCGGTCACCCATGAACAATGTTCGCGAATGTTCGCCTGCTGGAAAAGGTAGCGGTTCAACCCGGCTTCTTCGACAGCGGCGCGAAAAGTAGGTTCATGCATGAGGGGGGAACACGCCGCCACGACTATCCGGTTGAGTCCTTGTTCCCTGATGTCCTGTTTTATGAGTTCCTGTCCCGGCTCGGAACACATGAAGTGATAGTCACGCGCCAACGCCACGTGAGGGAGTGTCCGGGCGAACTTGACGACGTCATCTATATCGACTACTCCCGCTATGTTGGTGCCGCAATGACATACATATACCCCTATTCGGATGTCATCTGCGGTCTCCTGTTGATGGTTTACATCGTCTGCCATTCAACTTCTCCTGAGACAATAAAGGACGCATATCCGGGATTCGTCATCGAGCCTTGACTGATTGGCGCAAGCCATATCGTTCGAGAACGCGCCTGGCTGATACAGCGAGGTGCTGGAATCCGAGTTTTTTCAGCGGTATGCCCAACGTCAATCCAATGATCTGAGTAAAATATAAAACGGGTAAATTGTATTTCACATGAAACCGAGCTTCAACCTTGTGCTGATAGACATCCAGATTGAACTGACAGAGTGGACACGGTGTCATAATACACTCGGCGCCGGCTTCCTTCGCACAGTCGAGAATATCCTTAATCAGGACTAAGGCGACATCCGGGGAAGAACCGATAAGAGAGGCGCCGCAACATTTCACTTTCATTGGGAACTCGATAGCCTCGCCTCCCAGAGCGTTTACCATCTTTTCCATCTCGTTCGGCAACTCCAGATGCTCGTATAGTCCGAAAGGTCGCACCATCTGGCATCCATAATAGGTTGCGATTTTCAGTCCACCGAGATCGCGCTTTTGCGCTTTATTTAGTCCTTCAGTACCCACATCGCTCATAATGGTCTCAAAAAGATGGCGCACCCTGAGTGTTCCTTTATAGTCAAGTCCCGCCGCTGCAAGTATCGTCTTTAACTTTCGTCTGAGCTCAGGGTATTCCTGAAAGTATTGATTGGTTTTGTGGAGTACAAGATAACAAGCGCTGCATGGCGTGACCACATCTCGCCCGAACTGTTCAGCCATGGCAAGATTACGGCTCGAGATAGCGAAGGAGACGAGCTCCTTGACGGACATGTAGGTCGTTGCACCGCAGCAATTCCAATCGTCGAGCTCTATCAACGTAATGCCCAGTTTTTCAGTGATGGCTTCGATTGATTTTTTATACCCGATTCCGGTTGCCTCGAGTGAACATCCGGGATAAAAGGTGTATTCGAGAGGCTTTTTCTCTTTGTCGTTGTTCATGCCTTCTACTCCATCTGTTGCGCCTTTTTGATGATGGTTTTCAGTTGTTTCATATTCTTTATCCGTTTGGGCAATCCGGAAATACGGCGTCGTCGTAATAGGTTCAAAGCTACCGTAGAATTATACAGCATTGCCAGGGGATTGGTTTTGAGCATAAACAAAGTCATGAGAATCATCTCATGGTTTCTGCCGAACATGTTTACTAATCCTGCGAAAATTTTCGACATCTCCTGCGATTTATGTCCTTTTATATTGTTACCTTCTTCTATGGCGAGCTGTTTGAGGCCATACATAATATCCGTGATTTTTATCTCCTGAGGACATCTGACATAACAGGTGTAACAGGATGAACACAGCCAAATGGTTTTGCTTTCGAGCACGCTGGTTTTCATCCCTGCGCGAACCATGGCGAATAACTTGCGCGGAGAGAAATCCATAAACGGGCTGGTCGGACACGAGCCGGAACAAGACCCGCATTGAATACAGTCCTTTATCTTTTCGCCGCCGGGTAGAGAGAAAACCTTGTGGATAAAATTGAGGTCAAGGGCTTCTTCGAGGAGAATAGGGGATTCCATGATAATACTCCAGAATACATCAAATTTTTTTGCGATAAATTAGACGATTATGTGCGTTTTGTAACGTAATGCCGCTGATAATTTACTTATGTCATGATGTTATACTATTTATATGGTTTCTCGATATCAAGATAAACCTGTTTTCTGTTACGTGTGAAAACCAGGCGGTTGATGTTTCATAAGGCTATGTGGCTTTCCTTTCATGCAGATTGACCATGACTCACAATTGCCGATATAATAGAAAGGAATCATGTCTAAAAAGACTTTCATAGTCGGTGCAAAAACGCACAATTTGAAGAACGTGCAATGCTCGTTTCCTCACGGGAAGTTGACGGTACTGACGGGTGTGAGCGGCTCGGGCAAGTCATCACTGGCGTTCGATACTTTGTACGCGGAAGGTCAACGCCGGTATGTCGAGTCGCTCTCGACGTATGCGCGGCGTTTCATCGAGCGTATGCCGCGCCCACCCGTTGACCATGTCTATAATATTCAACCTGCCATTGCCATCGAGCAGAAAAACAAGGTGAAAAACGCACGTTCAACAGTGGGTACCGCAACAGAAATCACGGACTACCTCCGCTTGCTTTTCGCAAAGATCGGTACTGTAATGTGCACCGAATGTAACATTCCCGTCATTGAACATACGCCGGAGTCGGTGGTGGAAAATCTATTTCATATACTCGAACCGGGGGAGCGCTTCTACATTCTGGCGCCCCTCCATCCGGCACAAACCACTTCATTGAAATCTCTCAAAGAGGAGCTCATTCGAGCCGGGTATTATCGAGTGTTTATTGAGAACCGGATGGTCGATCTCATGGAGGAAGGGTTTCCGCGCAGAAAAAGAAAGGGGAGAATCGGGGAAATCGCCGTCGTGGTCGATAGAATGGCGCTGAAGAATAATCAGCGTGCGCGGCTTACCGATTCGTTGCGAACTGCCTTTCAGATCGGTAAAGGTGTAGTCATTATCCAGCAGGTTGGAAAAAAACCGATGACCTTTCGAGCAGGACTTGTGTGCGACAGGTGCGGCCGGCACTACAAACGACCCGAGCCACTGGTCTTTTCGTTTTACAGTCCGTTGGGCGCGTGTCCTACGTGCCAGGGTTTCGGTCGTATAATCACCATAGATTATGACAAGGTGATTCCCGACCCGAATCTTTCCTTGAACGAGGGAGCAATTGCGCCGTTTAATTTTCCCGCATTCGAGGAGATGTACGATTATATGCGGGACTCCACAAAGAAGGAAAAGATAGCGTGGGACACACCATGGAGAGACCTTGATGAGAACACCAAAAAACTTATCATCGAGGGAAAAGGCGATTGGTGCGGTATCAAGGGATTCTTTGGATGGCTTGAGAGTAAACGATATAAGGTACACTATCGGGTGATGTTATCGCGTTTCCGTGGGTATGTGCCTTGTCCGGATTGTGGAGGAACACGTCTGATAGCAGAAGCCCGGTCAGTGACCGTGGGTGGTAAGAACATCTCCGTTCTTTCTTCAATGAACATAAAGGATTTGCGAAAATGGTTTCAGGACTTCAAGCCAACGCGCGAAGAGAAGGCAACCGCCCAACGAATTCTTATAGAGATCCAAAACCGACTGAAATATCTCGATGACATCGGGCTCGGGTACCTGACACTGGAACGTCAAACGAGGACGCTCAGCGGGGGTGAGGCGCAACGCATTAACCTCGCTACAGCGCTTGGCAGTTCTTTAACAGACACCCTTTACGTGCTCGATGAACCCACGATAGGATTACATCCCAGAGATACGGAGCGACTGCTTCGCGTGCTGAAACAGTTGAAAAAAATCGGCAACACGGTCGTGGTCGTGGAACACGATCCTGTCATAATCAGGGGCTCAGACAGGATAATCGATCTTGGACCGGGTGCAGGCGAACACGGCGGGAATATCGTCTATGAAGGAACAGTCAATAAGCTCAAAGAGTGCCGCAACTCGATAACCGCACAATATCTCGATCATGCCCATCCGAAAACGTTACGTAAGACCGTGCGCAGGCCGCGAGGGTTTATCAATATTCAGGGAGCGCACGAGCATAACCTGCAAAGGATAAATGTCGACATCCCCCTGGGAGTATTCTGCTGCCTGACGGGCGTCAGCGGTTCCGGAAAATCCACGCTTGCCGAAGATATTCTATACGCCTCGTTTAGCAGGTATCGGCGTCAAGAACCGGTAGAGATGGGAGGGTGCGACGATGTCCGGGGGCTCGAGCAGGTTGACGACATGATCCTGGTGAATCAGAGTCCTTTAGGACGTTCCGCGCGTTCGAATCCGGCGACCTACACGAAAGCGTATGATGCGATTCGAAAATTGATGGCACAGACGCCGGAGGCACGACGGCACAATATCACTCCATCCCACTTTTCTTTTAACGTTCCCGGCGGCAGATGCGAGGAATGTAAAGGTACGGGCACTATCACCATCGAGATGCAGTTTCTTGCCGATGTAGAGGTGGAATGTGAGAAGTGCGAGGGAAAACGGTTTAAAAAGAAAGTGCTCGATATTCTGTATAACGGGAAAAACATTCACGACATCTTGAACATGACAGTTACGGAATCTATGGCGTTTTTTCAGAATTCCGGGGAAGTGGTGAAGGCATTAAGCCCACTGGTGGAGGTAGGGCTCGGTTATCTTCGGCTGGGACAAAATACGGCGACACTGAGCGGTGGAGAGGCGCAACGGCTGAAACTCGCCAGCTTTCTTATCCGCGCACTTTCTAACCGACAGTCACCACATGATTTCTTGATCTTCGATGAGCCTACTACAGGGCTTCACCCGGCTGACATTGACACACTCGTCAGGGTGTTGCATCTTCTGGTCGACAATGGTTACTCTATTCTCGTCATCGAACACAACCTCGATCTTATCGTTCACGCCGATTGGATAATCGACCTTGGACCCGAAGGAGGTGACGAGGGAGGAGAGGTCGTGTTCACGGGCATTCCGCGTAAACTTCTCGATGTTCCTGCATCGTATACCGCCGAATACCTTTGCGAGGCGATTCAATAAACGCTTCACAGCATAATAAAAAGGCGGTTCGTCGCTCTGCAAAGATATGGAGAAACGGATCAGAGAGCCAAGGGTGAAGATAAATAATAGCGGGTTTTTTCTTGAGGAATCTTGTTCGAGACGTATAAAAAAAGTTTACCCTTATGCACTATTTACTTTTTTTTCGACATTGATTATTGTATGGTGACAGTAAATTAGTTAAAGTTTTCAGAGGAAGCACACGAGAGGTTGAAGAAAAGAGAGAGAAAAATCCCTTTTTAAAGGAGGAAGACTATGAAAAAGTATGCTCTGATGCTTGCACTCTTTATTGCAGTCGCCTTGTTGGCTGGATGTGCATCGACGTATCCTATCGGAACGCTGTACACCGAGCTCAAGCTCCCGGTCGACGCAACGTCGAATACGGGACCTGCCACCAAGGTAGGGACTTCGGAATGTATGAGTATCCTTACCCTTGTGGCGCTCGGCGACGCGAGTATCGAAACCGCAAAGAAAAACGGCGGTATAACCAAGGTTCATCACGTCGATTGGGATGTGGAGAACATCCTGGGCATAATCGGTAAATATAAGGTTACGGTATATGGTGAATAGCATCCTGCTGAGTTCTTGAAAACTACCGGGGTCAGACCTTCAGTTTACAGTTTGGGTACAACACTGTTTGGTTATTTTTTTTGCTTTCTGTCATAATCATAATCGTCTTGCAGGTAAAACTGTAAACTGAAGGTCTGACCCCGGTTTTCTTCCGGATTGACCGCTCGGTAAACCGCAACACCCTCACCCCCATCGCTTCCAATCTCTTTTGCCTCTCCTTATCCTCATCAAATTTAAAATCATGAGTTATTCCATCGATCTCTATGGCAAGCATTAACTCCTCACAGAAAAAATCAACAATGTACCTGTCAATCGGTTTCTGCCGATGAAAATCATACCCATGAAATGGTTTCTTATTTACAGCCTTCCAGAAAAAGACTTCTCCCAGTGTCATTCTTTTTCTCAAGTTTCTCGCAAGGATTTTAAGCTGCGGATCATACGGGGGTTTTTTCGCTGGGTCATGATACAAGATTTTGGAGATTTAGATTCGAAACATCAATGATTAATACACACCCCGTCTGTTCGCCAGGGCGAACATCCACCCCTCTCCAAGAGGGGATCTTGAAAAAATGCCCTCGATATGGTATGTTGTACTTAAATGTCTAACTCGCACCCGTCTGATACCTTTTTCAACTCCCGCACGTGGCATTCAAAAATGCTATGAGTTCCTCTTGACTCTTTTTTATACCATATCTACTATGTTTGTATTATTTTTCCATAGGGACGGAAAGGGGGACTTTTTCTGGCAATGGCGCGGCGTAAGGGCACGAAAACTCCGAAGAAGAATAGCGGCGCAAACCTTGGTTTTGAAGCCCAGCTCTGGAAAGCGGCGGATGCGCTTCGGTCCAATATGGACGCTGCCGAGTACAAGCACGTGGTCCTCGGCTTGATCTTCTTGAAGTACATTTCCGACGCGTTTCAGGAGAAGTATGATGCCCTGAACGCAACGCAGGAAACCGAATTCACCGACCCGGAAGACCGCGACGAATATATGGCGTCAAATATCTTCTGGGTACCAAAGGAAGCGCGCTGGTCGCACCTTGTTGCGTCTGCAAAACAACCCGATATAGGCAAGATAGTCGACGACGCCATGCTCGCGATCGAGCGCGACAATCCCACGCTCAAAGGGGTGCTGCCCAAGGACTATGGGCATCCGCGCCTTGACAAACAGCGCCTGGGTCAGCTCATTGACCTGATTGGTACTATCGGTCTTGGTGACAAGGAGAACCGGTCAAAGGATATCCTTGGTCGGGTGTACGAATATTTCCTCTCTCAGTTTGCGAGCGCTGAGGGCAAGAAGGGCGGACAGTTCTACACACCCCGCTGTATAGTGCAGCTCCTGGTCGAGATGCTCTCTCCTTACAAAGGGCGCGTGTTTGATCCCTGTTGCGGTTCCGGTGGCATGTTTGTCCAGTCGGAGAAGTTCGTAGAAGCCCACGGCGGACGTGTAGGCGACATCAGCATTTACGGACAGGAATCGAACCATACCACGTGGCGGCTGGCAAAAATGAACCTTGCCCTCCGCGGGATTGACGGCAATCTCGGGCAGGAGCATGCCGACAGTTTTCACCGTGATCTTCATCCCGACCTCCGGGCTGATTACGTTCTGGCAAATCCTCCGTTCAATGACAGCGACTGGCGCGGGAATAAACTCACGAGTGACAAACGCTGGAAATTCGGTATCCCGCCGGCGTCAAACGCGAATTTTGCGTGGGTGCAGCATTTTATTCATCACCTTGCCCCGACTGGCATTGCAGGATTTGTGCTGGCTAACGGTTCGATGAGCAGCAACCAATCTGGCGAAGGTGAGATAAGAAAAAACATCATCGAGGCGGACCTGGTGGATTGTATGGTTGCACTTCCGGGACAGCTCTTTTATTCGACGCAGATACCTGTGTGCCTCTGGTTTATTGCGCGAGAGAAAAAGAACAAACGTTTTGTGGACCGTAGAGGTAAGGTGCTCTTTATAGATGCGCGAAAAATGGGAAGTATGATTGACCGTGTTCACCGTGAGCTGACAGACGATGATATCAGAAAAATTGCCGACACGTACCATGCATGGCGGGGCGACAAAGACTGTGGAAAGAAATACGAAGACATACCCGGTTTCTGCAAATCCGCCACACTTGATGAGATACGCAAGCACAACCATATCCTCACTCCCGGACGCTACGTCGGCGCGCCCGAGATGGAAGACGATGGCGAACCGTTCGAGGAAAAGATGGAACGCCTGACAAAGCAGCTGACAGAACAATTCGCCGAATCGGCAAGATTGGAGAAGGAGATAAAAAAGAATCTGGAGTCAATAGGGTTTGGAGATCGGTAAATGGCATTGAAAGTCTTCATAAGTTCAGTCCAGAAAGAGCTCAAGGAGGAACGTAGGGCTGTAAAAAAATATATTATGTCCGATCCACTTCTGAGTCGTTTTATAAGCGATGTGTTTCTTTTTGAAGATATTCCAGCGGGGGATCGAAAAGCGGATGACATTTATCTTTCTGAAGTTGAGGCGCGTGATATTTACATAGCAATCCTTGGTAACGAGTACGGGTGGAAAAACAAAGATGGGAAATCACCGACAGAACTCGAGTTTGATCATGCCACTTCAACAAATCGTGAACGCCTTATCTTTGTTAAGAGTGATGATTACAGGACTCGTGACCCGGATATGGCAAAGTTGATCCAAAAAGTGAGCCGACAACTTACTCGTCGCCGTTTCTCAGATACACTTGAATTGATTCGCGAGGTATATGCAAGTCTTGTTTACAGTCTCGAGAACAGAGGATTGCTCGGAATCTTGCCTTTTGATGGCAGTATATGTGATAAAGCGACGCTTCGGGATATTGAAGAAAAAAAGGTCTTGGACTTCGTGAAAACCGCTGAAGCAGAAGGGCGCTTAAAACTCAAAGGCTCCCGTACACCAAAGGCTATATTGGAACACTTCAATTTACTCCGAGACGGTAAACCTACAAATGCTGCCATACTATTATTTGGGAAAAATCCCCACCGTTTTTTCAACAATATTCAAGTGCATTGTTTTCAATACCATGGAACGGAAAAACATAAGCCAATACCATCTCAGAAACCCTTTGAAGGACGGGTTATGGAAGTCATCGATCAATCCGTGGAATTTGTACTGAATAAAATTGACAGCCGGGTTGGCACAAGGGAAAAGAGCGTCAGGGCTCCAATAGAATATGAGGTTCCACGATCGGCTATAACTGAGGCAATCGTAAATGCGGTTGCACATCGTAACTATCGGCATAATGGATTTGTACAGGTCAATGTTTTCTCTGACCGAATCGAGGTCTGGAATCCCGGAGAACTACCGCCGGGTATGACCACTGAGATGCTCCGAGAGCCTCATGGTCCTATTCCCCGAAATCCATTAATTGCCGAACCTCTTTTCAGAACTGCTTATATAGAGAAGGCTGGCACCGGAACGACTGACATGATCGATGACTGCCGGAAAGCCGGACTGCCGGAACCAGACTTTGAACAGCGTGGACCATATTTCGTTACAACGATTTGGCGCGTCTGGTTAACGGAGGCTGTGATGGATGAGTTGGATTTAACAGTTCAAGAGCGCAATCTAGTTTCATTACTCAAAGCTCAAGGCAGTATTAGTAATAAGGAATACCAGAAAGCTTTTAAAGTGTCAAAATCCACAGCTTCACGACATCTTGATGCACTTGTAGACAAGGGTGTTTTAAGCAGGATTGGGTCAACTGGAAAAGGAACATATTATGTAATCACAAATAAAGGGCTCAAAGGACTCATAAAGGGCTCAAAGGACTCATAAAGGACTCAAAAAGGGCTCATAGGGCTCAGGATCAAGGGTAAAGGAGATTAAATCGGAAGAGAAATTATAAATCCGCAGTCTATCAGCGAAAGAGGGCATTATGCATAATCTATCATTGATCTATAATCAAGATGTGATAATCTATCAAATGAGAAGATATATAGCAGCGTTTTTTATACGAAAATCGACTCGTAATCGGCTGAGATTCTTTCAGTATCTACCGATATTCTGTAGTAATCTTCCGATTTCTTAATTCTGGACCACGGGTAACGACCATTGAAGAAATTAAAGAATCGGAGAGGTTGGAGAATGAGATAAGAAAGAATCTGGAGAGTTTGGGATGGGAGATTGAAAAAAAGTAATAGGATCAATAAATTCATGGCTTTAAAAGATTGTACATTAGACGATCTTGCGGTTTTTCAAAATGGTAAGAGTTTGTCTCCATCTATGTATATCTCATCTGGAAAATATCCTGTTTGGGGAGCAAATGGTCAGATAGCGAGAACAGATAAACCTTTATTTGCTCAACCAGTTATAGTCGTTGGTAGAGTAGGAGCTAACTGTGGTTCTGTCTATTTTATCAAAGAGCCTTCATGGATTTCTGATAATGCAATTGTAGCAACACCCAAAAAAAATGTAGATTGTCGATTTCTTTATTATCTTATGAAATCTCTTAATCTCGATAGAACATCAATAGGAAGTGCCCAGCCTCTTATTACTCAGGGTGGATTGAAGGTTGTAAACACAAGTGCTCCAGATATTCCTACTCAAAAAGCCATTGCCCATATCCTCGGTACGCTTGACGACAAAATCGAGTTGACCCGGCGGATGAATAAGACGCTGGAAGAGATGGCGCGTGCGATTTTCAAGAGCTGGTTCGTTGACTTCGACCCTGTCATAGATAATGCCCTTGCAGCCGGAAATCCCATCCCCGACAAGTTCAGAAAAAGAGCAGAAGAACGAAAAAAGAAACAACAACGCAAACCCCTTCCAGCATCCATACAAAAACTCTTCCCCGACTCCTTTCAGGATTCCGAATTAGGACCAATCCCCAAAGGGTGGAAGGTGATTAGACTTAACAACATAGCGTCTTTACAACAAAAATCTGTCAAACCAATGAATGAGCCAAATAAACTTTGGGAACATTACAGCATCCCAGCATTTGATTCTGGAAGAATACCGCTTATAGAAAAGGGATCTGAAATAAAAAGCAATAAATATATGGTACCGATATCAAGTGTCTTGATGTCGAAGTTAAATCCTAAAACTCCACGGGTATGGATGCCAAATGTCATGAAACCTGAATCAGCCATCTGTTCTACTGAATTTCTGCCGTTTGTGCCAAAGTATGAAAATTGGCGTCCTTTTCTTTATGAATTATTTAATTCAGATGCGGTTCAACAAGGGATTCTTGCTATAGTAACAGGTAGTACTGGAAGTCGGCAACGGGTAAAACCCAAGGATGTTAAGTTAATGGAAGTAGTCAACCCATATAAAAATATGATTGAACTTTTTTCTTATCTACTCAATCCAATTTATGACAAAATTCTTTTTAATATTCAAGCGTCCCAAAAATTTGCTACAATCCGTGACACCCTCCTCCCCAAGCTCATCTCCGGTGAGATAAGGGTGAAGGAAGCGGAGCACATTGTAGAGAGGAGCGTATGCTGGTAAGGCGAAATGATAATCGCGTGGAGCGGGAATCATTGATTCCCAAACACGGCGGGTATCGGAAGCTCAAGAGTTTTCAGCTGGCGCAGCTTGTGTATGATGTCACGGTACGGTTCTGTGACCGGTATATTGACAAGCGTAGCCGTACGCATGACCAGATGGTACAAGGGGCGCGTTCGGGTGTGCAGAACATAGCCGAGGGGAGTCAGGCTTCGGGCACCTCGAAGAAGATGGAGTTGAAGCTAACGAACGTTGCGCGTGCGAGCCTCGAGGAGTTGAGGCTGGATTATGAAGATTTTCTGCGGCAGCATGGGATGATTCTCCTTCCTCCGGACCATCCGGCGCTGATGCGCTTCAAGCAGAAACGCTGCTCAACCCTCGATGAGGTTTATGCCCGGGTGGAAGAGGAACAGCAGATTGCACAGAAGAACCACAAAACGACTCACAGACACACACGGACTGCTACTGACAATCCCGATGATTTGAATAAAGATCCGTCCGTGTCGGTCGGTGGTCGTCAGTGTCAGTCCCTGACTTCTTCAGCGCTCGAGGCTAATGCTGCGTTGTCGCTGCTCAATATATGCTGCTATCTTCTCGATCGCCAGATCGCGGCTCAGGCGGAATCGTTCGAGAAACAGGGCGGGTTCACCGAACGGTTATACCGAACACGAACATCGAGGAGACGGGATGAATGAGGGTTCTGGGTTTTACAGAGTCAACGGTTGAAGAAGCTGCGTTAGGGTGGCTCGAGGAATTGGGCTATTCAATTCTTCACGGTCCTGATATTGCACCGGAAGAGGCGGCGGCTGAACGTGCTACCTACGAGCAGGTAGTGTTCGAGAAGCGTCTGAAACAGGCATTGCAGAGATTGAATCCCGAAGTGCCTGCGGATGCAATCGAAGAAGCGTTCAGGAAATTGACCCGACCCGATACCCCATCACTGGTCAGTAATAATCATAGCTTCCACCGGTATCTGATTGAAGGGGTGCCGGTTGAGTACAAGAGGGAGAGCGGCATAATCCGAGGCGACCTTGTGCGGGTGATAGACTTCGAGAATCCCGAAGAGAACGAGTTTCTTGCAGTCAATCAATTCACAGTAGTTGAGGATAAACACGACCGACGGCCCGACATCGTGGTCTTTGTGAACGGTCTGCCGCTGGGCGTAATCGAGCTCAAGAACCCGGCTGATGAGAACGCGACCATCTGGACGGCATTTAATCAGATGCAGACGTATAAGCAACAGATTCCGTCGCTTTTCGTATACAATGAAGCCATGGTCGTTTCCGACGGAGTAGAGGCGAGGATAGGGACGCTTACCTCGCCACGTGAATGGTTTCTGCCGTGGAAAACCATCGAGGGAGAGAGCGTAGCGGATACCACGTTGCCGCAGCTCCAGGTGATGTTACAGGGTGTGTTTGACCGCCGCCGGTTTCTGGACTTGGTTCGCTACTTCATCGTGTTCGAGGACGTCGGTGGCGGCACGCTTGTCAAGAAGATGGCGGGATATCATCAGTATCATGCCGTAAACGCAGCAGTACAAGAGACCATTCGTGCAATGCCTGAAGGAAAGGGTCAGGTAAGCGAGGAGGGTAGTGGCTATGCTACGCGAAGTTCGAGGGAATGGGAGCCTGCAGGCGAGCCGGGCGACCGTCGCGTGGGCGTGATATGGCATACGCAAGGGGCGGGCAAGAGCCTGACCATGGCGTTTTATGCAGGACGTATCGTGCTGCATCCCGCAATGGAGAATCCGACGCTGGTCGTGATAACCGACCGGATAGATCTCGATAACCAGCTTTTCGGCGTGTTTTGCCGTTGTAACGAGTTGCTGCGGCAGCAACCAATCCAGGCGGAGAACCGGGCGGACCTGCGTGCAAAGCTGCAGGTTGCGTCCGGCGGTGTGATATTTACGACGGTGCAAAAATTTTTCCCCCTGGAGGGAGAGGACCAGCATCCGCTTCTATCGGACAGGCGCAACATTGTCGTCATAGCGGATGAGGCGCACCGGAGCCAGTACGATTTCATCGACGGGTTTGCTCGTCACATGCGCGACGCGCTGCCCCGCGCAACCTTTATCGGCTTTACCGGCACACCTATTGAACTGACCGATAAAAACACCCGCGCCGTGTTCGGTGATTACATTAGCATATACGATATCGAACAAGCGGTGCAGGATGGAGCCACTGTTTCTATTTATTACGAGAGCAGATTGGCACAGCTCGAGCTCGACGAAGATGAACGTCCCAGAATCGATGAAGAGTTCGAGGAAGTTACCGAGGGTGAAGAGGTCGAGCATAAGGAGAGATTGAAAACGAAATGGGCGGCATTGGAAGCCCTGGTTGGTACGGATAAGCGTTTGAACCTGATCGCCGAGGATCTGGTTAAGCATTTCGAGCAGCGGCTGGATGTAATGGACGGCAAGGCGATGGTGGTCTGTATGAGCCGCCGGATTTGTGTCGATCTCTACAATGCTATTATGAAGATAAGGCCGGAGTGGCATCATGATGACGACGATAAGGGGATGATAAAGATTGTTATGACGGGTTCGGCTTCCGACCCGTTATCGTGGCAGGAACATATCCGCAATAAGCACCGGCGGGAAGGGCTCGCAAAAAGATTCAAGGATGAGCGCGACCCGTTCAAGGTTGTTATTGTCCGCGATATGTGGTTGACGGGATTCGACGTGCCGTGTCTGCATACTATGTATGTTGACAAACCTATGCGGGGACACGGATTGATGCAGTCAATATCACGCGTTAATCGGGTGTTCAAGGATAAGCCGGGCGGGTTGGTCGTGGACTATATCGGGCTTGCCTATGACCTCAAGCAGGCGTTGGCTATCTATACGAACAGCGGCGGGACAGGACGCACCGCAATCGATCAGGCTGAAGCCGTTGCGGTTATGCTCGAGAAATACGAGATATGCTGCGGATTGTTTCATGGCTTCGATTGGTCGGCGTTCAAGACCGGTGGAGCGCAGGAACGATTGGCTGTGCTGCCCGCGGCACAGGAACATATACTCCAGCAAGAAGATGGGAAGGCGCGGTTGATCAGGGCCGTAACAGAGTTATCAGGGGCGTTCGCGCTGTCTGTGCCGCATGAGAAGGCGCTCGAGATTCGTGATGATGTCGCCTTCTTCCAGGCGGTGAAAGCGGTGCTGGTCAAGCGTCCGGGAGATGAGGGGCGAAGCCGTGACGAAATCGAGCAGGCAATTCGGCAAATTGTGTCACGGGCAGTGGCATCGGATGAAGTCATCGACATTTTTGCGGCGGCGGGTTTGAAGAAACCTGATATCTCTATCCTGTCGGATGAATTCCTGGCTGAAGTGCGCGGGATGAAACAGCGTAACCTTGCAGTTGAGATGCTCGAAAAACTTTTGAAAGACGAGATAAAGACTCGCAGCAAGAAAAACGTGGTGCAGAGCCGGTCGTTCCTCGAATTACTGGAAAATTCGATTCGAAAATACCAGAACCGCGCCATCGAGGCGGCTAAGGTAATCGAGGAACTTATACATCTGGCAAAGGATATGCGGGAGGCGGGAAAACGCGGTGAGCGGCTCGGGCTGAATGACGACGAAGTCGCCTTCTATGACGCGCTTGCGGATAACAAAAGCGCACGGGATGTTATGGGCGACGAGAGACTCAGAGTTCTCGCAAAGGAGCTGGTTGGGCGCGTGCGAAAAAGCGTGACCATTGATTGGCAAATCAGGGAAAACGTCAGGGCAAAAATCCGCGTTATGGTAAAACGCATCTTGCGCAAATACGGATACCCGCCCGATATGCAACAACGCGCCACCGAGCTGGTCTTGGAACAAGCCGAAGTCCTGTGCGACGAATGGGTAGTATATGAATAAAAGTAGAGAAAGGAAAAAGGATTAATATCGGACAAGAAAAGAAGTTCTGCTTCAGGAGTCAAGAGAGTTTTACGCCTTAAAAATACTTTACGGTTTGGGCTCTTTGATAGTGGTATATTTTAACCCGGAGTATGCATACACTTTTTGGAATAAGGAAATAACACCTTCCCTGAAAGGGAATAAGGTGAGTGGCCGCGCGTTGAAACCTACGGTCTTCTTCCCTCCATGTCACAGCCCAGAATTGGGTTGAACTATCCGTTTTTGTACAACCCGCATCGGGGTTGGATCTGAAATTTATCCTCTTTTGTAGGTTGAAACCTTCGGCTACTCATGGTTGATCCCCTTGCGGGGATAAAGTCTGCTTCGGCAGATTTACCGGCAACAGGGTGCCTTTCATATCGCATCATGGTATAACCCGGAAATACAATCCCATAAAAATATTCCTGTCAGCTGCCCATTGCCTATGAATTTTTTATGAATAATCCGGGTGAGGTTCAAGCAAAGATGCGAAAATGTTGTGGGGGGATTCAGCTGAAACATCGAGGAGGCGGTAAGTGTTGGTCAGGCTTTGAAGAGGACGTTGAAGCCGGCGTGGGCTTTCCTCAAAAATTCCCCTGGCGTTCTTACTTTCACGACCTGCCTGAGGATGTGTTTCCAGCGGAAATAGAATTTTTTATATGCCAGCATGAGGAGTTCGATGAGTTCGTCGCGTGTAAGATTTTCCTCCCAGAAGGGTGGGACAAAATCTTTCTGCGGATTTGCGGCGAACTCGCGCCAGCAGTCGTGGTCGATCACTCCCTGCTCGAGGGCGAGGCGGTAAAGATCGGTTCCCGGAAATGGCGTCGTAATTGAAAAATGGACATAGTCCGCGTCGAGGTTAAGAGCGAAGTCGATGGTGCGCATAATGTGTTCGCGTGTTTCAGTGGGGTTCCCGATCATGAAATAGCCGAGTGCGGTGATGCCGGCGCGCTGTGTCGCATGGAAGACTTCTTTCGCCTTGTCGAGGTCTATGTCTTTACGAAGCACCTTGACGATTTCGTCGGTACCGGCTTCGACGCCATAATGGATGCGACGGCATCCTGCCCGTGCCATTTTTCGAATAACCTCGGGCGTCATCACGTCGACTCGAGCTCGAACGTCCCATGTGACGTCGATCTTTTCGTCCACGATAAGGTCGCAGAGTGCGATGATGCGGTTTTTGTCGATATTGAAGGTGTCGTCATAGAAAAAAATTTCCCTGATACCCATACGTGTGCATTCTTTGATTTCATTGACGATGTTCTGGGGGCTTCGTGCGCGCCATTTCTTTCCGAGGTGCGGTCTGTCGCAAAAGAGGCAGCGATATGGACACCCGCGACTACTCATCATGGTAGTGATCGGGGTATGTTGTGCAAGGAGCGAATAATAGTTTTTGTAGGGCAGGAGGTGTCGCGGCGGAATAGGCAAGGTGTCAAGGTCGGCTATCAAGGGAGGCAAGGGAGTTCTTACTATCTCGCCATCCTTTCGATAGACAAGTCCGGGAACCGTGCTAAGGTCTGTTCCTTTTTCAAAGCAATCGAGAAAAGGTACGATGTTCTGTTCGCCTTCACCAATAAAGACAAAATCAACGACAGGAAGGTTGATGGTTTCCTCAGGAAAGAGAAATGTATGGGGACCACCAATGGCGACCGGAACGTCGGGATGAGTCCTTTTACAGATTGCGGCTATATTCGCAACGTCAATAAGGGTGAACGAGGTTGCCTGGATACCGAAAAGGTCAGCCCGACGTTGAGCGATTTCGCGCTCGATTTTTTCGTAGTCGAGGTTTTGAACGTGACAATCCAGAATCTCGACGGTATGGCGTCCCGCAGCGAGGATACTCCCTGCAACATAAAGCAATCCGAGGGGCGGATATTTCCCTGTCTCCATGTCCACGAAATCAGGGACGTTGGTGGGGAGCATATTAGTTTCCGGTGGATTTATAAGTAAGACGCGCATCAGTTACATCGTCTAAAGAGCAAAAACCGTGCGATCAAAGAGTTACGGATATATCCCGAGTGTCTGTGTGGCGTTGGCAACTTTTTCGACCGCAATCACATAAGCAGCGGTTCGCATGTCGCACCATATCTCTTTGGTCTTTGAATAGACGTTTTCAAACGCTTTGGTCATTACTCTTTCCAGGTTTTTATTGACTTCCTCTTCGCTCCAGAAAAAGGATTGCAAGCCCTGAACCCATTCGAAATAGGATACCGTAACCCCGCCTGCGTTTGCAAGAATATCGGGTATGACCACGATATTCCGTCGAGAGAAGACCTCGTCGGCGTCGGGGGTAAGGGGTGCGTTCGCTCCTTCTGCGATAATGCGTGTGTCCAGACGCTCGGCGATTTCTGCCGTCACGTAGTCGCTCAAGGCAGAGGGAACGAAGACATCGGACTTGACGGAAAGAAAATCATCTTCACTGATGGTATCGGCATCAGGGAAATCAATCACACTTTTGGTTTTATCTTTATGTTCTTTAAGGAGGTGAGGATTAAGTCCATTTTTGCTATATACGGCGCCTCGAGAATCGCTTGCTGCGACAATACGCGCGCCCATATCATACATGATGGTTGCCAGATTATAGCCGACGTTGCCATATCCCTGAACCACGACACGAGCGCCGTCAAGGGGCATGTTCAATTTTTTAGCGGCTTCTTTGATACAAATGACACACCCGCGAGAAGTAGCCTCATTGCGGCCGTGTGAGCCCCCGAGTTCAATGGGTTTCCCCGTGACCACGCTCAGCACCCTATGCCCGATATTCATGCTATAGGTATCCATGATCCATGCCATCACCTGTTCGTTCGTGTTCACGTCGGGAGCAGGGATATCGAAGTTTGGTCCGATGATGGGAGTGATCTCGGTAGTGTATCGCCGCGTCATACTTTCAATCTCGTGAGGTGACATCTCTTTGGGATTGCAGATAATACCGCCTTTAGCGCCGCCATAAGGGATGCCCACCACCGCGCATTTCCACGTCATCAGCATTGCAAATGCCTTGATCTCGTCAAGAGAAACCTCGGGATGATAGCGTATTCCGCCTTTAAAAGGACCGCGTGAGTTATTGTGTTGCACGCGAAATCCGGTAAATGTTTGGATAGAGCCATCGTCCATTCGTGTAGGAATACTCACTTCAAGCGCTCTGTTGCACTTACATAAAAAATCCCGCCAGCTTTTATCCAATTTGAGTAAATCAGCTGCGCGGTTGAAAAGGAAGATACAATCTTGAAGTGTTTTTGTGCCTTTCTCCATAATTTATTCTCCTTATTTAAAGTGTCAGAAATTAAGAGGACCGAGAGTCCCGGGACGGAGCCCTTCTTTCCAATGTTCGTTGTCGATAATGACCCGGCGACCTTCGATTTTTACCTTCCCCTGCGAAATCAGTTCGAGTGCGTGGGGATAGATTTGGTGTTCATAGGTAAGGATTCTGGCTGATAGTGTTTCTTCATCATCGGTATCCAGCACCGGCACCACTGCCTGTAAAATTATGGGACCGGTATCGACCCCCGGATCAACGAAGTGAACGGTGCATCCGGAAACCTTAACGCCATACTCGAGAGCCTGTTTCTGGGCATGGAGTCCCGGGAAAGAAGGGAGGAGTGCAGGATGGATATTGATAATTTTATTATGATATGCGTCGAGTAAGACGCGACTTATCAAGCGCATAAAACCGGCAAGGCAAATAAACTCCACTTTATAATGTTTAAGGATTTTGAGAACCTCGCGGTCGTAGCCTTCTCTATCTTTTTTGAAGGGCATTGGTTGCACAACAGCGGTTGGTACCCCGAACTGCCCGGCGATGTCCAAACCCGGTGCATCGGGATTATCAGATACAACCACGGCAAAGGTTACGTTTTTCAATCCTCCTTGTTGTTGTGCGTTCAACAGGGCGTGCAGATTACTGCCCCGCCCGGAAATGAAAACCGCTGCTCTCATGTATTACTCCTTACAGGAAATCATAATCGAGGAACTCATCCGCGAAGGATAACGTTGCCGGCGCCCCTGACAATAGAGCCGATTATGAAGGCTTTATATCCCTTTTTGTCACAAAAATCTATGATGCGTTCCGGCAGCATGGTATCGACCACAAGAATCATCCCCACACCCATGTTGAAAGTGCGGTACATTTCTTCAATGTCAACGGGGCCCAACTTTTGAATCATATTAAAGATGGGGGGGACATCCCATGAATCGATATAAATCTCGGCATCGACCCGGTAAGGAAGAATACGTGCCAGATTACCTCTTATACCGCCCCCTGTGATGTGAGCGATTCCTTTTATATCGAAGTTTTTTACCAGGTCGAGCATTATTTTTGTATAAATGATAGTTGGCTTGAGCAGACTCTCGCCCAACGTCTCCTCGATTTCTTCGTATTCCTCTTCAGGGTCGAGTTTATGTTTATCGAGAAGAATCTTGCGGGCAAGCGAATAGCCGTTGCTATGTAACCCGTTGGAAGATATGCCAATCAGGACGTCATTGGTTTTAATGCGCTTCCCGTCAACGAGTTTAGCCCTGCTGGCTATTCCAACGCCGAAGCCGGCAAGGTCAAATTGCCCTACTTCGTAAAGGCCGGGTAGTTCTGCGGTCTCGCCACCAAGAAGCATACACTTCGCCCTTCGGCATCCTTCAATAATACCGGTGATGATTTCCTCGGCGCGGTCTACTTTCAATTTACCGGTAGCGTAATAATCCAGAAAAAAGAGGGGTTCTGCACCGTAGACCACGAGGTCATTGACTACCATTGCCACCAAATCTATTCCAATAGTGCTGTACTCGTTCATTAATTCGCAAATAAGGAGTTTTGTACCGACACCATCGGTTGTGGCAACAAGAACGGGGTCACGATACTCATCCAATTTTAGGGGGAACGTACCGCTGAAACCGCCTATATAAGGTAATTTCTCCTTGATTTTCTCAATAAAACGGTCGCCTTCATCAATATCTACACCGGCATTTTTATACGTAATGGGTTGAAATTTTCTGCGCTTGCCCATTATTTTTCCTCCACTAACTTCATAGTCTAATATGTAATATCCTTAAAAAAAAGGTCAGGTCAACTTCTTTTTAGAAACGTCGATTGTTCAAGGCTGTCTTTAGTACAATCCTCGGGACGTCCGCCCGGATATTTTCCTTCAAAGCATGCGAAACAATACCCCGTGGTTCGTGGAATGACTTTTTTCAATCCATCGAGGCTGAGGTAGCCTAAGGAATCGGCGCCGATCTTTTTACAAATTTCCTCAACGGAATTGCTGCTTGCAATGAGCTCCTCCTTACTCGGTGTATCGATACCGAAAAAGCAGGGATGACGCCATGGTGGGCAGCTCACACGGAAATGTACTTCTTTCGCGCCCGCGTCCCGTACCATTTTTACGATCTTTCCACTGGTGGTTCCTCTAACGATTGAATCGTCGACAACGACCACACGCTTACCGCGAATCAGACACTTCACGGTGTTGTATTTGAGCCTTGCGCCGAAATCGCGAATATGTTGTCTGGGCTCGATAAAGGTTCTTCCGACATAGTGGCTTCTTATCAAGCCTAATTCGAAGGGTATTCCGGATTGTTGCGAGAAGCCGAGGGCGGCTGCATTGGAAGAGTCGGGTACCGGTATCACGATATCTGCCTCAGCGGGCTGTTCCTGCGCGAGTTGACGACCGAGCATCTCCCTGATGGTATGGACACATTTACCCCCGACAATACTGTCAGGACGCGCATAATAGACGTACTCAAAGACGCAAAAGCTCGGTTCCATTTCAGCGAAGGGATGAAAATTCCTGATTCCCTCAGGAGAGAATTCAAGTATCTCGCCGGGTTTCAATTCGCGAAGCAGCTGAGCATCAACAATATCCAGCGCGCATGATTCGGAGGCAACGAAATAAGCGTTGTCGCCCCTGGAACCGACGCATAAAGGTCTGAAACCGTGTGGGTCGCGGAGAGCGAACATACGCTGAGGACGCAAGAGAAGGAGTGAATAAGCGCCTTTCAACCTCATGAGAGAGGGCATCAAAGATTCAAGAAAATCGTTGCTGCTTTGCTGAGCAATGAGATGTATCAATATTTCGCTATCGGTAGTAGTTTGAAAGATAGCACCGCGATTTTCCAATTCCCGCCTGAGTGAAAGTGCATTGGTCAGGTTCCCATTGTGAACCACCGCGAGAGTTCCACCGCGATAGTTCGAAACAATGGGTTGTGCATTTTCGATTTGAGACGAGCCGGTGGTGGAATATCTAACATGTCCGATAGCCATGGTGCCTTTGAGGCGTTCGAGTGAAGCCTCGTCAAAGACATCGGAGACAAGACCGAGACCGCGGTGCATGTAAAGATGCTTCCCATCGCTTGAACATATACCGGCGCTCTCTTGACCTCTATGCTGAAGGGCATATAAGCCAAGGTAGACTAATTTTGCGGCTTCCGGGTGATTGAACACACCCATAATTCCGCAGTTCTCTTTTATCATGATGTCTTATTCACTCCTGACCGGTAATTTTGGGGGAAACAGTTCAGATCTTGAACACGTGACCGTTATTTTTTCCCTTCTGTTTTCTGTTCCCATGGAGAAGTGACATACCATTGTAACATTTCATTTTTTGAAATGTCAACGAGACTCTGGATGACGAATCTCCCATCGAGTGTAACCTCGCCAAGAACGGTTGCACTAAAAGCCGCCTCATCACATACACGGGAAATTTGTCGGACATGCTCTCCTGAACAGCTGACGAGTATTCTCGATTGCGCCTCGTTGAACAGTTCAATATCATCCCGGGTACGTCGAGGGAGTGTGACAGCAACCCCCGCTTGAGGAGAACCCTTCATGAAGGATTCAGCAAGAGCGACAGCCAGTCCTCCCTCGCTCAAGTCGGTAGCGGATTTCAAGAGATGCTGTTTTGTCAGCTTCAAACAGAGTTCGACAAGACTTGCTGCAGTATTTAGATCGAGATTCGGGCAAGGACCCATAATGGCGTTGTGCACATATTCAAGATAATGGGTTCCGCCGAGATGGAGTTCCACATCTCTGGGCTCAATAAGAAGTATGGCATCGCCTGCGTCCTTGAAGCCGGACGTCATAAGGTCATGGAGAGAAGGAACCTGCCCGATCATACCGATAACGGGGGTTGGATAAACCGCCTTGCCTTCATACTCGTTATAAAAGCTGACATTGCCGCCGGTAACGGGTGTATTAAAAGCCCGGCACGCATCGCCCATACCTTTTACACTTTGCTCGAACTGCCAGAAGATATCCGGTTTTTCGGGATTCCCGAAATTAAGACAGTTGGTGATCGCCATGGGTTTGGCGCCCACAACAGCGAGGTTACGTGCGGCTTCCGCGACCGCAATCGCCGCACCCTTATAAGGATCAAGATAACAATAAAGACCGTTGCAATCGGCTGTAATGGCAAGCAGTTTCTCAGAACCCCTGATTCGGAGGACGCCTGCATTCTCTCCAGGGGGCAAAACCGTGTTTGTTTGAACCATGTGATCGTACTGCTGGAAAATCCAACGTTTCGATGCAATAGAGGGTGAGCCGAGTAGAGTAAGAAGCGTTGATTTATAATCACCCGGCGGGTCGACGTTCTCCGGCGAGAAGACTGGAATCTCTTCGATATATGAGGGCTTCTGAGCCGTTCTGATACAAGAAGGCGAATCGGATGATATTTTATCAGCGGGAATTTCAGCCACAGTCATGCCGTGTTGCTTTACGCGCATTATGCCATCGTCTGTAATTTCCCCGATTATGGTGGGTTCGACTTCCCATTTGTTGAGAATGTTGAGCGCCTTATCCTTTTCCTTTTGTGGGATAATGGCGACCATCCGCTCCTGCGATTCAGAGAGCATGAGTTCGTAGGGAGACATATTAGCCGCGCGTTGTGGGACTTTATCGAGCTCGATTTCAATACCGAGCCCGCCCCGTCCAGCGAGTTCACAGGTTGAACAGGTAAGACCTGCGGCGCCCATATCCTGCATTGCCTCGACAATGCCGGCTTCAATCAATTCAAGAGAGGCTTCGAGTATTTTTTTGCCCATGAAAGGGTCTCCGACCTGAACCGCGGGTCGTTTGCTTGCAGCCTCATCATCGAGTTCTTCGGAGGCAAAGGTGGCGCCATGGATTCCATCTCTGCCGGTTGCATTGCCGAAATAGACCACAAGGCTGCCGGCTTGACGCGCTTTGGCAAGGGTGAGGTTTTCTTTTTTCATCAAGCCGACACACATCACGTTAATCAGGGGGTTTCCGTTATAGGCGGGGGAGAAGTACACGTCGCCCCCGACAGTGGGCACACCGACACAATTGCCATAATCGGCGATTCCTGCGACAACGCCTTCAGCAATAAAGCGATTCCGAACCTGTGCGGGGTCGCCGAACCTGAGAGGATCTACAAGGGCGATAGGACGTGCACCCATGGTAAAAATATCGCGGAGAATTCCTCCTATACCGGTAGCGGCGCCTTGAAAGGGTTCTATAGCGGATGGATGGTTATGCGATTCGATTTTGAATGCAATGGCAAAGCCGTCGGAGAAATCGATGACGCCTGCATTCTCTCCGGGTCCCTGAAGTATATGTTCACCCTCGGTAGGCAATGTCTTGAGGAGATTTTTCGAGCTTTTATAACAGCAATGTTCGCTCCACATGACGGAAAAAATGCCCAGTTCGGTGAAGGTGGGTTTCCGTCCCAGGATTATCATAATTTGATTATATTCATCCTCGGAAAGCCCATGTGCTTCGATCAGTTCCGATGTTATTTCCGGTTCTTTCATACGACTCTTTCCTGTCTGAGAAATGCTCGAGGAAGGTTGTAGTATTAAAAAATAAACGAACGAAAGTATCTTTAAATCATAGAATAAAACTTTGCAAGAGGTAAATGCAAAGACGACTTAGATAACAATCTTTGTTTGCTCCGGCGCTGTCAGGATGTCAGGACGGCTTCTTAACAAGGCGTACTTGTCCGATTCTCAATCCGTCCATTGATATTATTTCGAGGCGTACATTGTCCACGTCGATCGTTTGTCCCTGGCTGGGAATCTCGCCGAGTTTTCTCTGGATCAATCCACCGAGGGTCTCATAGCCCTCCTTAGGTAATGATAAGCCAAGGCGGTGATTGAGATCGTCCAGATCGATCACTGCTTCCATGACATACGTGTGCTCCGCTTCTTCTATTATATCGATGTGTATACGGTCGAATTCATCTTCTATTTCGCCGACCACCTCTTCTATGACATCCTCAAGAGTAATCCACCCGCTGCATGCGCCGAATTCATCAACCACGATAGCCATCTGTTCTCCTCGTTTGAGAAATTGTTCAAGCAGATCGTCAAGGGGTTTTGTCTCCGGCACATAGTATGCCTTGCAAATGAAGTCTTCGAGACGTTTGTCGGTCAGGTCTGAACGCAACAGGTGATAGATATCGACATATCCGATTAAATTGATTACCTTATCTTTGTAAACAGGGAAGCGGGAGAAACCAGTCTTTCCCGCAAGCTCAATGACGCTATTTACGGTTTCCTTACCGAGCCGAATGGCAATAACATCATTTATGGGTTTCATCCCTTCACGTGTTAGAGTCTTTTCAAGTCCGAAGATTCTTCTTATCATGTCGCGCTCGGATGGTTTGCCATTCTCGGGTTCTTTGCCCGTCTCGGAGCCTATCATGCGCAATAAATCATCTTTGGTAAACGTGACGGGTTGAGGTTGTCGACGTATTCCGAATGGAGAAAAAAGGATTATGGTTATGGCGTTGAATATTTTAATGATGGGAAGAAAAATGATTTCAAAGAAGTGCAAGGGTTTTCCCAGCAAGAGCAGCATCTTTGTGGATTTCTGTCGAAAAATTTGTTTAGGCAAGATTTCGGCAAAAATGAGAAAGAGAGGAGTCAAGATAACGAGGTTGATCACCTCTTTGCTGGTGACTGTGCCCCAGAGGAAGGTGGCGGTGGACTCGGGAAGCAAAAGGGTGAAGAATTTTCTGCCGAAGAGAGACGCCAGAACCAGGCAAATATTATTTCCGACGAGTACGACGGCGATAACGTGTTGAATATCGCTTATCATTTTAAGAATTTCCGCAGCCCGCTCGTTTCCCTTCATCTCGAGATGCTGAAGACGTGCCTTATTTGCCGATATGGACGCAGTCTCCATACCTGAAAAGAAGGCGGAAAGGATGAGAAACACCAGTACGCCGATTATGTATGTGATAGCGATGAACGACATTGATTATTTATCCGATTGCTCGATGTTGTTTTTGGCCTCGTTGGGTAGGGAATGAATTATTATTTTTATCTGGGTCAAGCGGCGTTTAGTCTTCTGTACTACAATGAATTCGACACCATTCACCGTGAGCGCTTCATCTTTTTCAGGGATTCTTTCGAGGGTATTAATGACAAAGCCTGCGATTGTCTGGGCAATCTTTTCAGAAAGGTTAAGCCCCAGTTCCTCGTTTATTCGCCATACTTCAGTACTTCCGGAGACCAGGTATTCATTCTCCGCGGTCTTTTGTATAAATGTGAGCCTTCGTGCCGAAGTCTCTTCGAGTTCTGAGACGATCTCCTCGAGCACGTCCTGAAGTGTCACCACCCCGGCAATGCCTCCATATTCATCCACTACTATGGAGAGATGGGAATGATGTTGCTGAAAATCACGTAACAAAGCTATGAGTGGTTGTGTCGGTGGTGCGATAACGGGTTCCCGTAACAGTTCTTCAAGAGGCTTGTCAGGGTTGAGAAAAAGATCCTTGGCGTGAAGGACACCCACTACATTATCTATTTGATTCTTATAGATAATCACGCGGTTGTGGTTTCCCTCCTTGAGTGCAGCAAGCAGTTTTGTACGGTCAAGGTCGATCGGGTATGCTTCAATTTCCATACGAGGCGTCATCACCTCTTCGACGATGGTATCACCCAGCTCCAGCACGCCTTCTATCATTTCTTGTTCATCTTCGGGAAGGATGTTGGTGACCTCGCTGGTAGCAAGCAGAATTTTTATTTCTTCCTCGCTCAAGGTCGCGGTCTGCAGTGCCGGTTCCACGTGTAAGATTTTTAACACCGAGTCGGTGAAAATATGTATGAGCTCGCGAAAGGGCACGATGAGATAGTGCCAGAAGAGGAGAGGGAATCCGACAAGGAGTGCGAAAGACTCGGCATGGCTTATTCCTATTGTTTTCGGTGTAATTTCTCCGACAATGAGAATGACAATGGCGACCGCAACAGCACCAATGATAAAGGATAGAACGGGTGAATGCTGAATATACCGTTCAGCAAGGATGCCGGCACATAGAGCCGCCGCTATATTGACAATCGTGTTGCCGAGCAAAATGGTGGTAAGAGTTTCATTAGGAGATTGAAGCATTTTCAAAACAGGTCGAGATAGATGCGGGTGGCGTTGCGAGAGAGTGTTTAACCGCATCTTATCCAGCGAAAACAACGCGGTCTCTGAACCCGAGAAGAGAGCTGAGAGTAGCAGGAAGAAGAGAAGAAGAATGAAAAGAGGAAGAAGGGAATAAGAAGAGGGTGATGAGGAAGCAGCAGCAACCATCGCCCGGACACAATCGACCGAGTCAAGGCTCGAAAACACCTCTATGTTATCTATAAATGACGTCGAGTCCAACGTTATAGCCTTCACACCGATACAATGTATTACACCCATTATAACGATCAATTGAGCCTCTGGCAACTTATTTATTGTAAATTATCCTTGATTACTAAACTTATATTGTATTAAATCTTATCCACATTCGTAAACTAAAAGAAGAGAGAAAGGGAATAACAATGCAAGCCTGGCTTATATGGATAATATTCGCTGCGATCCTTCTGGTTGCCGAGATTTTCACGGCGGGTTTTTTTCTCATGTGGTTTTCGGTCGCCGCCGGGGTTGCCGGTTTACTTGCACTGGCAGGCTTAGGTCTCGCCGTTCAATGGGCGGCATTTGTCGTCTTGTCCGTAGTGCTTGTCATTGCCTCCCGTCCACTCGCGGATAAAATGGCGGGGAAACAACCCCCGGGTGTCGGCGCTGACCGGTATATAGATTGTGCCGGCATCGTCATCGAGCAAATCGACCCGGAGAAAGGAACGGGACTTGTTCGAGTAAAGGGAGATGAATGGCGTGCAGAAAGCTCCGATGGCACTACGCTTCCGGAGGGGACAAAAATTCAAGTCATTGCAGTCGACGGAACGCGATTGGTTGTACGTAGAAAAATATAATAGTATATGTACGTGAAAAAAATCTTTGCACATACAGAGGAGGAATCTCATGGATTCAGCAATAGTGGTCTTTTTTGTCATTGCAGGTATTGCAATCTTTATTATTGCCTCGCAAGCGTTAAAGATCGTTCGTCCGTGGGAACGAGGCTTGATCGAACGGCTGGGCAGGTATAAACGTACGGTCGACAGCGGACTTAAGGTGTTAGTGCCCTTTTTAGAGCACATTCTGCGAGTAGATATGCGCGAACAAGTCGTTGATGTTCCTCCCCAGGATGTCATAACCCAGGATAACGTAGTCGTCAAAGTCGATGCCGTGGTGTATTTCGAGGTCACGGACCCCGTAAAGGTCACCTACAATGTTGCCAACTTTTATCTTGCCGCGATTAAACTCGCCCAGACCAACTTACGTAACCTCGTCGGTGATATGGAGCTCGATAAGTCGCTCACCTCGCGTGAAGTGATCAACACGAAGCTTCGGCAGATTCTGGACGATGCGACAGACCGGTGGGGAGTTAAAGTAACGCGTGTCGAGCTGCAGCGAATCGAACCCCCAGCAGATGTGACGCAGGCAATGCATCGCCAGATGAAGGCGGAGCGAGATCGGCGTGCCGCCATCCTGGAAGCGGAAGGGCTCAAACAAGCCGCCATCCTCAAAGCCGAAGGACAGAGGCAAGCGTACATTCTCGAGGCGGAAGGCAAAGCCGAAGCGGTCAAGAAAGTAGCTGACGCGGAAAAATACAAGCGCATCACCGTAGCGTTGGGTGAAGCTGACGCGGTAAAGACGGTGTATAACGCCATTCACGAAGGTGCTCCCACCAATGATCTTATTGCGATCAAATATCTTGAGGCATTGCAATCCATCGCCAATGGTAAAGCGACCAAGATCTTTCTTCCTCTCGAAGCATCGGGCGTAATGGGGAGCATCGCAGGCGTAGCGGAGCTGTTCAAAGAACAAAAGAGAGGGCGGGAAAGCAGCGAAGAAAAGTAGGGTCTAAGATCAGGGATACCACCACGCACTTTGGGATATTCATGACGTTACTTTGCCACCGGATGAAGATTTATGACAAAACCTAAACGCGGGACTTTCTCACTAACGCGGGCAATGACCTACCTGAGGAAGAAAGCGCAAGAATGGCGCCTGCCAACGGTTACCGAGCATGCGCGGTTTCAAAGAGACCCATTCCGTGTGTTGATATCCACTATACTCAGTTCGCGCACAAAAGACGAGGTGACAAGGGCTGCGACGCGGCGGCTTTTTGCACGGGCTGCTACACCCGATGATATGCTCTCCATTCCGGAAAAAGAGATCGCCCGCTTGATTTTTCCCGTAGGATTTTATAATACCAAGGCGCGCATGATTCGGAACACCTGTGCAGCCCTGGTCGCTCATCATGAGGGGAAAGTGCCGGAGGAAATGAACCAACTTCTTGAACTTCCCGGTGTGGGCAGAAAAACCGCAAACCTGGTGATTACGCTCGGTTTTCGTAAAGCCGGTATTTGCGTCGATACCCACGTCCACCGGATAAGCAATCGTTGGGGAATAGTCCGGACAAAGACTCCTCAAAAGACCGAAGAGGCGTTGCGACGAGTCCTCCCACGACGCTACTGGCTCGAATTTAATTCGCTCCTTGTTGCATTCGGTCAAAATATTTGTACACCCCTTTCGCCACGCTGTTCGGAATGCGGGCTAACGAGTTTTTGCCCGAAAATCGGGGTGAACACGCATCGCTAAAGCGTCCTTTTTATCCAGATAGTTGTTGCTGCTCCTCCGTGTGTCGTTTGGCGTAATGTATGGTTCGGAGAAAAATAACGCACAACAATAAAGAACTCCCTTGATTTTTAACCTGAAGTGCAAAATACTTTTCAGATTTCCTTAAGGATAAAAATGTATGCGCCCCTTTATAGGATTAACGTCTGATTGGCGGGAACCGCCGTTGTATGCCCCCGCTGCAAATGTCTGTGTAAATTTTCTGGACGGGATTATCCGGGCAGGGGGATTTCCTGTTCTTCTCTCTCCCGTGATGAAAGATGATTTCATCGACGAGGCACTGCATGCTTTGAGTGGTGTTATCGTTGTGGGAGGTCCTGACCTCCATCCGGAAATATTGAACGAAAACGCGCATCCTATGTCGCAACCCATGAACACGATTCGGCAAGAGTTTGAACTTCCTCTTGTGAGGAAAGCAGTTGCAATGAACAAAGCGGTTCTTGGGGTATGTCTCGGGATACAGGTAATAAATATTGCCCTCGGGGGTAAGATACACCAGGATGTACCGGACGGTTTCAAGGATTCAGAAACCCGACATCGAAAAAAGACAGGATGTTCGTTTACCGAACATTCGGTCACAATCGCTGCGGACTCACTCCTTCGCAGAATAATAGGAAAAGATGAGGTGATCGTCAACAGCAGTCACCATCAGGCGGTTTCGGTTCCGGCGCCGGGTTTGCGCTCCGTTGCATGGGCGCCGGATGGGGTCATTGAGGCGATCGAATCATCTGGCGACACCCACATTCTCGGTGTCCAATGGCATCCCGAATATCTCACCGACCGCGAGGAACACTTCAACCTCTTCCGCTGGGTGGTCGACCCATCCACATTTTATCTGCAATAATCTCCATTAAACTTCACTGCCGGCAAGTACCCTAACCCTCGTTTTATTTGACCATATCGTGAGTCATCTCAGAAAAACTACAAAGTGGAAATAGGTAATTAAAAAGTAGAATCAGGTGATTGTCTTTAGTTTTGGAATCATTTAATTTGAAAGTTAAGCCGTAAGTAAACGCGGAATAAGAAAACAATAAAAAAGGAGGAATCTTTAAGATGTATCGAAAGAACATAGGAAAATACCTCTGTATTCTTATTATCGTAATCAGCGGTATAACGACCATCATCGCCCAAAAAAGCGGTGATATGGCAAAGGCACATGTAGAACTAATCAATCCCGAAAACGAGAAAGTGGGGACGGTCGACTTGGTGGAGACTGAAAAAGGAGTCAAGGTAAAGCTTACCATAACAAATCTGGCACCGGGAGAGCATGCGCTACATATCCATGAATATGGAAAATGCGAACCACCTGACTTTAAATCCGCCGGCGGTCATTTTAATCCTTATGGCACTGAGCATGGCTTTCTAAATCCCAAAGGACCGCATGCGGGCGATCTTCCGAATTTTACCGTTGAAGAGGACGGCACCGCAAAGTATTCCATTACAACCAAACGTGTCACGCTCGAAGACGGGAAAGAAAATTCTCTATTTCGTGAAGGAGGGACCTCAATTGTAATCCATCAAAACCCGGACGATTATCTTACCGATCCGGCTGGTGGCGGAGGTGCAAGAATCGCATGTGGAATAATAACAAAAGTAGAGAAGAAAAAGGAGATGGAATAAGTCTCGAAGATTCAAGAAGGCACTACGGAAAACTTTACAAAAATCTACATTACGGGTACTAACTGACAGGCAAAAAGAGGTTCTCTGCATCTGGATGATCGGATGTGAGAGCCTCTTTTTTTTAATAAAATAGAGCAAGGTGGAAAAAGGTCTATAAAAGGAAGAAACGGCATATTGTTTCTTTTATGTCAGTTATTCAGAATAAGTGGAAATTCAATCGAGGAATGTATGTTCTTTATGGAAATTCTTTCATGGATATCGAATTACACGTTCAAAGAACTTATTCACATTTGCATTTTTTTGATTATTTAGAAATAGAACATGGAGCAGGGATTAAATTTTGAAACGCTGATTAAAAGGAGGAGAATCATGCCACAAGACACAAAATTAGTAGTAATAAAGACAGGTATCCTCTACGGGGCGGAGAAGTTCGGCAAATTAGATAGCGTCCTTCTACATTCACCTGAAAAATCCTTGAAGCTGGTCAATAGGAAAAATTACCATGATTGGAGGTTTAAAAAGGCGCCGGATTTGGATAAGCTCTTTGCGGAATTCGAAGAATATCGCGATCTGCTCGATTTCTACGATGTTCAGGTCTATGAACTATCGGATTATGTGAATGAGAACAGGCATCTCGTGGATATTTCTCCGAACCTGACCTACTTGCGCGACATATCTTATGTTACACGTAAAGGCGCGATAGTGTCTCAAATGGGGTGTCCGGCACGTAAACTCGAACAAAATATTATCAAGGAGAGTTTTGGAAATCTCGGTATACCGATTCTGTATGAGTTTGACGGTTTAGATGACGCATTTGAAGGCTGCCTGTTCCTGAATAAGGACACTCTCCTCTTGTTAGAAAGCGACCGTTCAAAAAGGTCTTCAATCAGCAGTTTCATTCGCAGGGCAGTTAAGGAATTTGATGAAGTGGTAGTGGCTTCTGTTCATGATAAAAAACGATTCTTGCATCCGGATACAGTTATCAACAGGGTGACTCCCCATCTTGTCCTTGCGTATTTACCGGCATTCGAGAAGACGTTTCTGTTTGGTCAAGGCTACGCTGAAGAGATTAATTTTGTTGAATATCTGAAGAGCAAGTATATCGATGTCATTTCGATCACGGAGGAAGAACAACAACTCAGGGGGTGCTCATTTGTACCGTACATGAGTGGAATTCTTTTCTATTCCGAAGGAAGCCTGAGCGCGATAACCGAGAAGCAACTTGCCCGGCACGATGTGGAGCTTATCCCGCTCAAAACAGAAGAACTGCGCGGCATCGGTGGAAGTCTGAGCGCCCACACCCTTGAACTTCATCGCGATTGTTCTTTTCATATCGGCTAAATGAAGAGCGAACGACTTTAAAAAAAATCGAGAAAGGAGCAAAATATGCGAGCAAAAGTAGATAGAGAGACTTGCATTGGCAGCGCTGAATGCACACAAACATGCCCTGAGGTTTTTGAGTTGAAGGAGGGCAAAGCGCACGTCCATGCCGATCCTGTTCCCGAAGGGGTAGAGGACAAATGCCGGGAAGCCGCAGAAAATTGCCCTGTTGGCGCCATTACACTTGAATAATTATTCCGAATTACCGGGCTTTGTAATACTTCCTTTACGCCAGGTATGCAACTTTCCTTCAAGCCAAAAGCCAAATTTAAGCATCACAAAATTTTGTTTACCGTAATGACGGCGGTTTGGTAGCACGATTCCGATGTGATTTGAAAAACCTCCCAAAGTCTTTCCCTGCATTTTATTCATAGTAGTTGACCTGCAGTTCTGTACACATTAAAAAGACCTATTACGTACGAAACGAACAAAGATAACGTCATGCGGAAAGTATCGCTCAAAATAATTATTGTTCTCATGTTCCTCATAGTAGTAGGGGAGGGGCTTTATACCATTTTCAGGATTCAGAAAGCAGGATACGGGATAAGCCGTATGCTGATACACCGTGGAAACGAACGACCTCTGGGGGTGCTGCTTTTTTGCTATGAGGATGAGGAGTTCCAATCACTTAAAAAAATCATTTATCTCGAGCGCGGCTTTCCCCTCGATTTCAAAAAAATAAAAGTCCCGGGACCTGAAATCCCCGTGTGGAAATTTTCGTGCAGGATTATGGCTTTTTTGAACGTCGGCGAGGACACGGTTATCGATCAGATGGTCTTCCGCAGCAAAGACGGGTATACGGTGTTTCTTGATGGCAAAAACGTTGCGGACTTTCGTGACAACACATCCTGGGTGCCGAATATAATTCAGGATATTAATTTGAAAGAGGGGCTTCATTCTCTCGAGATACGATTATGGGTGAGGACGTTTGGGGGCTATATGGATGTTCAATGGCGAAAGAAAGATGATGCTATGCCGTATTCAATTTCGCTTGACCGTCTTGTCCCCGGCATTCCTGTAAATTTCAGCCATGACCTTTCGAACCATGATAAAACGGAAAAGTAAAATTAAAAACGCAAACATTGTGTATGTGTTGCTGATGGTAGGAGGTTTTTTACTCGGATGGGGATATTATCAACAACACAAGAATGATTTCAATTACACACAGGCTGTGCACCGGCTCAATCCCTCGGGGTCGACCAATATTGTGCTGTGGCAGTACGAAGGGAAGCCGCTCAAAGCCGGCGATACATTGCTCATCAAGGCAAGGTCGTTGTATCACGGTCCTCGCGGCAGGGTGAAGATCGTGGTCTATGAAGATACGGATGATGATAACGTTCCGGATACGGAAACCTCTTCGAGCACGATGTTACAATTCCTGGACCACGTATCATGGGGGGAATACCGGTTCAAAGGTGAAAAGCCGTATAAAGAAAATCTTTTCATCGGGCTCGAGCGACCATCCGCCGTAGATACATTCTGGGTAGAAAAAGAAGAATGGACCTTCACGCCTTTAAGCGCCCGGGCATTTATACGCAGTCCGGGTTCGACGGAATTCGTTTCTACTGATTATGCTATGCTTTCAGAGCTCCTTGTTACGATACCCGAAAAAGCACATGCCCGAGCGGTCGATTTATCCATGTTGCTCTACGTTGCGGGATTTTTGGTCCTGGCGGAATGTATCGTCTTGTCTATAGTAAAAAAGGTAGCGTTGTTCCCGTACATGGCGTTGCTGGTGTTTATCATTGTGTGGCGATGGCTTTCTGCAATAGCCCCCACCACGCAACGCTGGAGCGGTTTCTTCTTTCCCAAAATGTCGCCTTTCTGGTTATGGGCAACGACACTTTCCACTGTGCTTCTATGTGCACCATCAGTTGCCTGCAAGGTTCATGACCGGGTAAGCCGCCTCTTTATTCCTCTCCGTAGATATCCTCGGTGGTTGAAGCTTGGCGCGGTTTTCATCGTAAGTCTTCTTGCCGGGTGGTTTTTCTGGACGCTTCGAAGTAATGCTATTTACGGCGATGGATTCGGACCTCTCGCGGTGGGGTATGAATATCACAATCCCCTCGCAGTGGGAACGTTCGATCTTTTCGTGAATGTGATGAACCATATCACTCACGGAAAGTTGAGATTCCAATATTTTCAAGTACCGCCCTTTTCCGTATTCTGGGGAATTCTGTTCGTGTTGGTTCTGTTTGCGCTTTCGCGGGAATGGGGAAGAAACGTCAGAGAACAATGGCTGATTTTCTTTTCCATAACGTCTCTACCGGCGTTGATTCAGTTCTTCGGGTATCTCGAGGTTTATTCAGGACCCATAGTCCTTTCGTTGCTTGTCCTGTATTTATTCAACCGGTTTTTTCGAAGAGCTGCTTCGGTGGTCGCAGTCTCTACAGCCGCGTTTTTCAACTACCTCTACCATCTTTCCACGGCGCTTCTTCTTCCACTGGTGATTATAGTATGGATCAAGGAGGCGTTACGAGAAACGGTCGGGATAACTCTAAAACGACTGCTCCTCACTATATTCATAGTATTATTTATCTGGGTGCAATGCCTGTTTTTGTTGCTTTTACTCCGCTATGATTTCGACCTTAGTCGATATGAGGAACGAGTTCCCGGTAAAGGTGTTGCGTTTTTATACGGGAGTACAGGTAAAACAATGCAACACCTCTTTCTTTATAAATCTACTATCCATAGCCCTCACATCTATCCATTGCTTCGCGAGCCTCATCTTAGCCAGACTTTTGCAGAATGGATGTTTATCGGTCCAATGATTTTACCGTTATTTATCATTCTCCATGTATGCTATTTCAAACGTATCTTTTCAAGCGCACGATGGATAGGATTGAGTATAACGGGCTGGGTCTTTGTCGCGACGGCGTTTGTTCTCTCACCCCTCTATCCTTACCCGAAAGATTGGGATCTTTTTGCGCTCCATTCGGTGGTACTTCAGTTTATAGCGGTGATGTTCGTTATCAGGTTTGTCAGGACTTCAATGAAGAGATATATCCTGTTCACGCTGATCGTACACCAGTTGTTATGGACAATCCCCTGGATATATTTCAACCACTTCTGCGGTGTGCCGCTCTCTCAGCGTTTCTTCGGCTTTCATTAAATTAAAAAGAAATAGGCTTGACGTCGCCGCACCTAACTCCGTTCTTCTATGTCACCCTCGCTATCTTGCACCCTATTGAAAGACGATATAATTTTATCCGGGATTGATAGGACAGGATAAGACAGATAGGGCGACATTAATGAAGTAAAAAAGATGCTCTACCCGGAAGCCTTCCATACTTTACTCACCTTTTGAGAGTTAAGACCGGACGTTTTTTTATACGTAAAGATAGATCGCAAGGGACGTGTTTTCGTATATGTCTCAAGAGTTAGTGAAATGATTTTGTCTGCTTGAAAAGCATGAGGTTAGCCGTGTTTATTGTAAGGGAAGAATAAGGGTGGAAACCATGATTTCCTAAAACTACAGGACTTGCCTGCTATATGTTGTACCCATATCTCAAGAACCCTACAATATTTAGGAAAAGAAAAAAAAGGCAATTTAGGTATTGACTTGAGAATAAAAAAAGGGGCAAAATCGTGTCACTTTGTGTTAAAAAGTATAACTTGGTGATTGGTGAACGATGAAACCACAATCAACACCAGATAATTTTATCGGACATTTTTCTCTTAATGTCGATTCTAAGAACAGGGTGATTGTACCTCCTCTGTTTCGGGATATCCTTGCGACTCATTATGAACAAGATGATAACACCGTAGTCGTGACTATTTCAATGGAAAAGACTATCGCTATTTATCCGAGAAGCTCATACAACAAGATAATGGAAACACTCATGAAGAAGTCACAATTCAACAGCAAGGTTCGGGCGTTGACGAACGCTATCTCGATGTGTGCATCTGAACAGAGAATCGACAGTGCGGGAAAGGTCGCCCTAAGCAGTTTTCTCATTTCCACGGCGGGCATCAAGAAAGAGGTTTTTGTCGTCGGGTGCACTGATCATTTCGAGGTATGGCCGCCGGATAAATTCGAGGAATATATCGATTCGAACATCCAGATCCTTCCGGAGCTGGGTGACACGATAGAGTAAATTTGTTCTTTGTCATTCGAGTGTAATCAATGGGCTCTTCAAAGCATATACCCGTGATGGTGGCAGAGGTGGTGGAATGGCTTGACCCTCGCCCCGGGCATTTAGTTGTGGATGGAACAGTGGGTGCAGGTGGGCATTCACGAGCGGTCCTTCCGAGGATCATGCCCGGTGGATTCTTGATCGGGGTCGACATCGACCCCGAGATGCTTGAATTAGCCCGGGAGAGCCTGGTCGCAACTGAGTTCTGGCCTGACAACATCAGACTTTTCGTAGCATCTTACATCAGGATTCCAGAACTTATCGCAGAGTGTGGTGGATCAGGAGCAGATGGCATCATCATAGATGCAGGTTTGAGTGCAGATCAAATCTTATCTCCGGGGCGAGGGTTTAGCTTCTCCGTTTCAGACAAACTGGACGCACGGTTCAACCGGGAAGAATCTCACTATACTGCAGCAGATGTGGTGAACAAAAAGACGTGGCAAGAGCTGGTCGACATTTTCCAGCGGTATGGAGACGAACCTCATGCAAAACGTATTGCACGCGCCATTGTCAACTATCGCCAGAAGAAACCTATCGAGACCACTGACGAGCTTGCGGACATTGTCGTAAAAGCAACGGGGCGACGGCATGGAAGAATCCATGGAGCAACAAAGGTGTTCCAGGCGTTGAGAATCGAAGTGAACCGAGAGCTTGCAACTCTTGAAGAGGGAGTCAGAAACGCGATTCGCTCATTGAATCCGTCGGGTCGCTTCGTGATCTTGAGCTACCACTCGGGCGAGGACAGAATAGCCAAGCATGTGTTTCGCGAAGCGGCGAACGGAATGCTGCCCGAGAGCGAGGAGAAGGAGTTCAGGGTTCTCACAAAAAAGCCGCTTCGACCGAGCGAAGAAGAAGTCAGGCATAACCCGAAAGCGAGGAGTTGCCGGATGAGGGTGCTCGAACGTGTTATGTAAGAGTGAGTCCGAAACAATGAAAGTGTTCGAGAAGGCTAAAGAGGGTTCAAGTGCTTTATTATAAAAATTGGTAAAAAGGATGGAACAATGGCGAAACTTACATATTGCCGAATGGTTTCGAAAAAATACCTCCTTTTGAATCGTTATACGGTTATGAAATGTTTATTATGGTTCGGCTTTCTTACCACACTTCTTATCGCTCACCTATGGCTGGGATTCAAGATTCGAGATTACAAGATTCAAACCCAGATATTACAACACTATGAGCTACGGATTAAGGACTACAATAAAGGGCTGAAATCCGAGATCAACAAGCTCGAGAAGGATTGGCGTGTTCGTGAGTTCGCTCGTACTCAGTTGAACATGATGGATACAGAACCATCAGAGCTGGAGTACATGACAATTCCAACTTCGTTACTGGCTAAATATAAATCGATAGATACCGGAGTAAGCGTGGCATTGCCAACATTTATTGACACTGCAGAGGATGAAGATAAAGGGATAGTTGAGAAGACACTGGACAAGTTAATGCGAACTTCTGTCGCTGAGGAGCCACGGGACAAGTAGAATTCATCACGATCCGGGACTTTAAAGAACTTGGTTAGCAAAAACATCAAGAATAGAATAGAGAGAGGCGAACGCGGTGCTGCGTATTATGACAGCTTACAAACGTCGAGTTATTATTATCGCCTTCCTGCTCATATTCGGGTTTGGATATGTGACGTTCAAGCTGACCCTCATTCAGTTGAGGGATCATTCGTATTATCTTGCCAAAGCCCTGAAACAGCAGGTGAACAAGGTGGTAATAGCGCCGCGGCGCGGAGATATCGTGGACAGGAATGGAGAGGTCTTAGCCACATCCACGATGCTCTCCTCAGTTTACTGTAATCCTACCCAGGTCGATGAAGAGATCACCGACGAATTAGCCGAACGGCTTGCCTCGATTCTCTACACACCACAAGAGAAGATCAATCAAACCCTTGAACGAGACGATAGTGAATGTCTTCTTCTTTGCCGTAAAATTGTACCCGAGCAGGTTATGGAAATAGAGAGTGTTGCACGGGATTTTAAACTTCCCAAATACACCCTCTTTTTCAAGAAAGAGGGGAAAAGAATATATCCGAACAGCGAATTGCTGTCGCCGGTGCTCGGGTATGTGGTTCTTGATAAATACGGCGATAACCGTGGGATGGCGGGACTTGAATATGAATACAACCAATATCTGCATGGTGGAAATCCGAAGATAATAACCACGCGCGGCGCCGCCCAGATACTGCTCGATTATTTTCCCAAAGAGACCATGCAGAAATCATGGGGCGCCACCCTTGTCCTCACAATCGATCAATCCATTCAGTACATTGCCGAGAAAGCGTTAAGGGAGTGTCTTGCCCGTGAAGAGGCTGATATCGGCTGCGTTACCGTCATGGACATTTCTACGGGTGAAATACTTGCCATGGCTTCGTTGCCTTCGTTCAATCCCAACGAATATATGTACTATCCCCTGGATTTAAGGCGGAACAACGCTATCCTGTCGCCGGTACAACCCGGGTCGGTGCAAAAAATCTTTACCTTCGCCACGTTACTCGAGTGTGACCTTATAACGGTTGACGAGATCGTAAATTGTGGTTCGGGCAGGTCGGTTAATTTCAACGGAAGGAATATTCAAGACGCGCCGGGTCATGAAATGGGAGACGTGCCGGCAAAGTTGGCGTTTCATTTTTCGAGCAATGTAGGAACGGCGCGACTGGCTGAGAAATTAGACAACGAAATCTTTTACCAACACCTTACACAATTCGGCTTCGGAAGAAAAACCGGCATAGACCTTCCCGGCGAGGGCGATGGTATCCTGCGTCCTGTCAGGGAATGGTCATCGCTCTCGAAGGTCTCGCTGGCTATAGGCTACGAGATTGCAGTTACCTCGATACAAGAGGTTCGTGCGGTATCCGCAATAGCCAACAACGGGTACCTGATGAAGCCCTACGTGGTCGAGAAAGTGGTTGATTCAGAGGGACGAGTGGTTATTCAGAACAAGCCTGAGAGCGAGGGGCGGGTAGTACGACCTGCGGTTTCCGCACAGATGCTCGAGCTGATGGAAGGTGTGGTTCTTCATGGAACCGGGACGAAAGCACAGATTCCGGGATACCGTGTGGGGGGTAAAACGGGTACGTCAAGAAAGGTTCCTTATAGTGAGAGGAAATATATCGCCTCATTTGTGGGAGTGGTGCCCGTCGATGCGCCGCGTCTTTGCATTCACGTCTGGGTGGATAATCCACGTCGCCATCATTACGGCGGCGATGTCGCTGCACCGGTGTTCAAAGAAGTGGCGGAGACCGCGCTTAAAGTTCTTCGTATTCCCCCGACGGAACCGATTATCGAGCCGGAACCCACGCCGATTATTCCCCTGATAACGCAACTCACAAGGACTGAAACGGATGATAATTACGAAGTTCAACGCTCGATAGAGGAACCGACAGGTACAAGAAAAGATGAGATGCCGGACCTCACCGGACTCACCATGCGTGAGGCGCTGGCAAAACTCTCGGAGTACAATGTGCATCCTCAATTTGTAGGGAGCGGCGCAGTGGTTGACCAGCTTCCGAAGGCGGGGAAAAAGATAACACCGGGAACGCGGTGTCTTTTGATTTTCAGTAACGAAAAAGAAAAGGCGCTTCAATCAGCGCAACTTTAACATAATTATGGAAGGCGCACAACATCTAAGCGAGATGGTGATAATGGCGGGACTAACAAGAGCAGATACGAGAAGAAGTGAGGGAGTCCACATCATCGGAATCTCGGAGGATTCCCGCAGCATAGAGCCCGGCTATTGTTTTGTAGCCATCAGGGGTACGAACTCTGATGGGCATAATTTTATAGCCGATGCATTGCGGAGAGGCGCGGTTGCTCTGGTAATAGAGAAGGGGCGCAGGCTTCCTGCAAGTGTCCCGGCGGAAATTACCGTAATAGAAACGCACGACACGCGTCGTGCGTTGGGAAAGCTATCGCACGCATTTTACGGCAATCCAGGAAGGGAATGCACGGTTATAGGTGTTACCGGTACAAATGCAAAGACGTCGACAACGTATCTGCTGGAGGCGCTTCTGAAGGCAGCGGGAAGGAAGCCGGGCGTAATCGGGACGGTCAACTACCGATGCGGGGAGTATATGGAGCGAGCGAAAACCACGACACCATCGGCGTCGGAGCTGGCACGCCTTATCCGCGTTATGCGGAAACGTGAAGATATGGATCATGTGATAATTGAAGTGTCATCCCACGCCATCGCTCAACACCGGATTGAGGGTCTCGGATTTCAGCTCGGCATCTACACGAATTTAACGAGAGACCATTTAGATTACCACCGAACGATGGAAGAGTATCGAGAAACAAAGTGGCGATTTTTCAGGGATTATGTGGCGTCAGAACCAGGCTCAACGGCGATCTTCAACATCGATGATGCCACAGGGTTGGACTTTTACCATCGATATAAGGGTAAAAAAATCAGTTTTGGAATAAAAAACAGAGAGGCGCAAATCGTGGCTAAAGAATGGACAACCGACTTGAAAGGAACGCGTGTCAAGGCGAATGTCTTTGGCAGGCTGGCAGACTTTTCTACCAGGCTAATTGGAGAGTTCAACATTTACAACATCCTTGGCTCGATCAGTGCGGGATGGACGCTTGGGCTTTCCATGGATGAAATGATCAGGGGAGTGGAAGCGATACGAGGCATTCCTGGACGGCTTGAAAAGATCGAATGCGGGCAACCGTTTACGGCGCTCGTGGACTATTCGCACACACCTGACGCTTTGGAGAAAGCATTGGTCTCCCTGACTCGTTTGAAACGGGGGAAGATAATAACCGTGTTCGGCTGCGGCGGCGACAGAGACAAGGAAAAACGACCTATGATGGGAAAGGTAGTATCCCGATACAGCGACTACATAATAATAACGAGCGATAATCCGAGGTCGGAAGACGCACTCCGGATCGCACGTGACGCCGAGCAAGGCATCATTCGGGAACGCTTTCCTTCCGAGCGCTACACGATTATTCTCGATCGCAAAGAGGCTATTTATCATGCGATTCAACTCGCGCAGGAAAACGATATTGTGCTTGTCGCCGGTAAGGGACACGAAGACTATCAGATCGTCGGACATGAGGTTCTTCGTTTTGATGACAGGGAGGTAGTACGTGAAGCCGTTATTGAACGAGAATCAACTCCTTCGTCTTTTTAATTATTATGGAACTACGTTTAAGTGACATATTAAAGCACGTAAGCGACGCAAGGCTTATTCGAGGAGCCGCGGATGGAATGATCCGGTCGATATCCACCGACACACGCTCTCTGGAGAGCGGCGACGTTTTTGTGGCGTTGCGAGGGGAGAACTTTGATGGCAACGAATATATAGATGCAGCGGTTGAGAGTGGCGCCACGGGCATCATCGCATCTGACCGGGGCAGGATTCGCCGTATGGACATTGACGATTCGTCGATCTGGATACTCGAGACGCAGGATACGCAAAAGATACTGGGCGAGATTGCTTCGTTGTGGAGAAAGCAGATGTGCCCTGAACATGTCGCCGTCATTGCGGGAAGCGCCGGAAAAACCACGTGTAAAGAAATGATTGGGTCTGTTCTTGGTTATCGTGACGATTGCCTTATAACGGAGAAAAATTATAATAACCTTATAGGCGTGCCGTTGAATTTATTTCGGCTTGAGCCGCAGCATACAATTGCAGTGCTCGAAATCGGTATGAATGAACCGGGTGAACTCCGGCACCTTATTCGGATTACCGACCCTACAACCGCCCTGCTCGTGAATATCAGCAGGGCGCATATCGGCAAGCTGGGAAGCCTGGACAATTTATTAGCCGCGAAGGGTGAAGTTCTTGACGAGCTCAATCCGGAGACGACATTTATTTACAACGCAGATTGCCCCTTAACCGCGCAGTTGATATCCAGGAAACGACTTCCCGCGCAGACGCTAACCTTCGGACTCAATTCTTCTGCAGATGTCAGGGCAACACATATTAAAGCCATAGACCCGCAAGGATACCGATTTCACCTGACAATAGGTGGTAAAAAATCATCTGTACAGTTACACGTATTCGGGCGGCACAATATATATAACGCGCTGGCAGCCGCGGCGCTTCTCCATTCCATCGAGATTGACTTGTCGCTGATTATTGAAGGGCTGGAACAGTTCACCCCATATTCTTTACGCTCCGAAATCGAGCTGTTCGAAGGGATGCATCTAATCAAAGATTGTTATAATGCGTCGCCCGATGCGGTAATAAGCGCGCTCAAATCTCTCGTGGAATTTTCGCGGGATAAAGGGCGTTGTATCGCTGTTCTTGGCGACATGCGGGAGCTTGGCGAATTTGAAAGGGATCTGCACAGGGAAGTCGCGCAGGTGTGTTTGGATGAAGGAATCGACACCGTCGTTACAGTGGGTGACGCTGCTGCCAGTATCGTTCAGTATATGATCGAAAAAAAGAGCAATCTACCCGCCTTTTATTTTCAGGACCGTCATGATGCGGTGAAATTTCTCACCGCCTATACCCGGGAGAATGATTGCATTCTTTTCAAGGCGTCCAGGTTGCTTACCTTCGAGACGATTATTGAGGAATTCAAGACCAATTATATAGTCAAAGGGTCAAGAGCGCTTTCTAAGGTCAAGAGCGCCGTAACAGAATAGAAAGAGATATGAAGAGTCGCCATGATCTACTGGTTGTCAAAAATAGTGAGCGATGCGCTCCCTGAACTGAGTTTTTTAAGGATGCTGCGCTACATCTCTGTGCGTGCTGCGCTTGCTCTTCTTTTGGCATTCCTGATTTCCATCATAATAGGACCGTACATCATTAGCAAACTCAGACAGCTCAAGCTCGGCGACTTGATACGACAAATCAAGAAACCCGACTGCCCGGACCTGTATGAGATGCACAAGACAAAAGAGGGGACGCCGACAATGGGAGGAGTCATTATTCTTTTCGCCTTACTCGTTTCCATTATCCTGTGTACACGGATTTTCTCCCCCCTGGTCATTGGCGTTATGATAGTAACCCTGAGCCTTGGTTTGCTTGGCTTTGCGGATGACTACATAAAGATAGTAAAGAAAAAAAGGAAGGGAATAAAACCGCGTGTGAAGCTTTTTATCCAGATCGTAGTCGGTCTCGGGCTTGGTTTGTTTATGTACGTAACCGATTTCGGTACGTTCTATTCCCAGAAAGGGATAGGGGGAAACACGCATCTGTGTTTCCCCTTCTTTAAGGATTTTTATCCTTTTCTCGGGATCTTTTTTATTCCCTACGTGGCGATAGTGCTTACGGCGACGGCAAACGCAGTAAATTTAACGGATGGACTGGACGGACTGGCAATCGGAATTACGATTGTGGTGAGTTTATGTTTCGGTATTGCAGCGTACCTGATAGGACGAACAGACTTTGCGCCCTATTTGATTCTGCCCCATGTTCCGGAAGCAGGCGAAGTAACGATCATACTGGCAGCGACAGTGGGTGCAGGACTTGGATTCTTGTGGTTCAATGCACATCCGGCGGATGTTTTTATGGGCGATACAGGGTCTCAAGCGCTTGGCGGCGTGGTCGGCTCGAGTGCCTTGCTTATTAAACAGGAATTCTTGTTGTTCATAATAGGAGGAATTTTCGTCCTCGAGGTGCTCTCGGTCATCATTCAAATTTTCTCGATGAAGACGCGCGGGACGCGCGTCTTTCTCATGACGCCATTACACCATCACTTTGAGCGGAAGGGATGGCATGAGTCGAAAATTATTTGCCGCTTCTGGATTATTACGGGACTGCTTGCCCTGATCGGACTCAGTACATTGAAGATGAGATAAAAGGGAAGATGAAATTATTGGAAAAAATAAAAGAATCGAAAGTGCTGATTTTGGGAGCCGGCTTGAGCGGGATGGGCGCAGCGCGTCTCCTCTCGTCTCAATCTATACCCTGTATTGTGGTAGATGAAGCGATTCCCGAGCGTTTAACTTCTCAGAGCGTTGAACTCGAACAACTTGGCGTTCCACTTTTTCATGGTACGGTACCTGAAGATATAATAAATGATATAACCCTAATGGTTCTGAGCCCGGGGATCCCGAGGTCACACCCATTATGTGCCTACGCTCGAACACACAATATTACCATAATCAGCGAACTGGAGCTGGGATATCAATTTGCTTCAGTACCCCTCATAGCAGTCAGCGGAACAAACGGCAAGACTACGACGACGTTTCTTATAGGCAAAATACTTCGCGATGCTGGTTATTTTGCAATAGAAGCGGGCAATATGGGCAGGGCGCTCTCCGACATCTGTATGAATCCCGGGGCGCAGAATGAAAAAAGTCTTCTGGTGGTCGAGGTCAGCAGCTTTCAGCTGGAATCCATAGTCGAGTTCGAGCCACGTGCCGCTGTGCTTTTGAACATTACCGCCGACCATCTCGATCGTTACAAGAACGTTACTGACTATGTCGCTGCGAAAAAGAATTTGTTGAGAAACCTCAAGGAGAACGATGTCCTCATCACGAATGCGGATGATGAGAGATGTGTTGAATTAGCGCGTGAAACATGTGTGGGGGTGATGTCTTTTTCGAGAAGCGCCGACACGGAATCCATGGTCTGGTATGAGGAGGGAAGAATTCTTGTCCGAGAAAACAAGGAATCATGGGAACTTTGCAAGACGGATGAGTTGAGATTGAGGGGTATGCACAACGTTGAAAATGTAATGGCAGCGTCGGCTGCCGCATTGGCGCTCGGAGTCGATAGGGATATTCTTCGGAACTCGGTGAAGGGCTTTTCTCCCCTCGAACACAGGCTCGAGTTCGTTGCATCCTTTGAGGGAGTCGAGTGTTACAACGACTCGAAATCAACGAACCTCGACTCGCTGGCGAAGGCGTTACATGCATTCGAGAAACCCATTATCCTTATATGCGGCGGAAAGAACAAGAATGAAGATTTCGGCGCGTTGACTTCTCTTGTAGCGCAAAAGGTGAAGATGGCAATAACAATCGGGGAAATGAGCGCCCACATACTGGATCGATGGTCTGACCGCCTCCTATGCTCGCCGGCAGAATCGATGGAACAGGCGGTCGGAATTGCTATGAAGTCGGCAGCGAAAGGTGACGTGATAGTGCTTTCGCCGGGGTGTCCGAGCTATGATTGGTACGAGAATTTCGAAGAACGGGGACAAGATTTCAAGGATCATGTCATGAGTTATCTTACGCGCAGTATGTGGCAAGAACCGGTGCGCGGAGCGAATAAATCCGGGCAATAGATTTTTAAAAGATAGAGAGAACGCAGTGTAGGTGAACAAGGTGCTTTCGAGATTAAATAACACATTGGCATTATTTGTGATCGCCCTTTGCCTTATGGGTGTCGGGCTTGTCATGGTCTATAGCACTGCAGCGGCAATGACCGTAAAGGGTTCAATGGCACCCGATTTTAAATCCTTTCCACCTGAATTGCCTTCTCTAAGAAATTCGTTTCATAGCACCTATTACCTTGTGCGACAGGCTATGTGGATCGGCGCCGCTATCGCCCTCATTTTACTCTTTTATACATTCAAACAGGAAAGTCTTTTTGCCATAAGCATTGTCTTGTTGGGTATTTCTATCGTGATGCTCACACTGGTACTTGTTCCCGGTTTTGGTGTCAGGACTCGTGGAGCGACTCGCTGGTTACGCCTTCCTTTAGGACTCAGGTTACAGCCTTCCGAGATAGCGAAGGTTGCGGTAGTGTTGTTTACGGCTGTTCAATTGAGCCGTATCAAGCAGGAGAATCTCAACCGGTTGACACGAGGTGTCCCTGTTCTGCTTGCTCCGTTGGGGGTGGTTGGCGCTTTGATGTTAAAGGAACCCGATTTCGGAGGCACCCTTGTTATAGGCTTTATTGTTTTCGCTCTTCTTTATGCAGGTGGGATTAAAATACGACATCTCATTCTGGTAGGTATCGTTGCGGGTTTGCTTGTATCGCCTCTGGTTCTAAGCTCGAGGTATCGCCGCGAACGTATTCTCGCTTTTGTTTACCCTGAACGATACGAACAACATGCCAATTGGCAGTTGAATCAGTCCTTGATAGCGCTCGGGTCGGGTGGTGTTTTTGGTCGTGGTCTTGGTGAGAGCGCCCAGAAATACCATTTCCTCAGCGAAGCGCATACCGATTTTATTTTTTCGATCATTGGTGAGGAAATGGGCTTTACGGGAAGTATGGCGGTGATAATTCTATTCGTGGCTTTTCTGGTCGTTGGTCTTCGGATTGCGTTTACGAGTCCCACTCCCCGAGGGAGCCTGATCGCATTGGGTATGACGCTTATGATCCTGATTCCTACGCTCATAAACATGATGGTGGCGACGAAGAGCGGTCCCGCAAAAGGACTTGCATTGCCCTTCATTAGTTACGGTGGTTCTTCGCTTATCGCCAATGCGATTGCAGTGGGCGTTCTCATGAATATTTCAAGGAATTGTGAGTTGATAGGGGCACGTCAAAAGCGGAGGCGTGCATGATTTTGAATCAAAGAAGGTTTGCGTTAGAACGGAATGGATGATGGTCACAAAGGAAAGAAAGGCATAGTAATCGTGGCAGGAGGAACAGGAGGACATATAATGCCGGCGATCGCTATCGGTGAAGCGCTGTTGAGACAGAGCCCTTCCGTGCCGTTGTTGTATCTCTGCGGTTCCAAACCGATTGAACGCGGTATGTATGAACGTTTTGGCATCCAACCGGTTTCCTTGTCCGTAATGCCCTTATACCGAAGTGTGCGCTCGCGGATTGCGGGCGGAGTGCGCCTTATGCACTCTTTCGGTCAATCAGTCGGCTTGTTACGAAGAAGAGGTGGAGTTGTTCTGGGAATGGGCAGTTATGTCTCAGCGCCGGTCCTTGCTGCGGCGCGCCTGCTCCGTATTCCTTACTATGTGCATGAGCAGAATTCGGTGCCGGGCAAAACAAATCGTTTTTTTGCACGCGCTGCACAGACATTCTTTTGCTCCTACAGAATGACCGACGAAGCCTTGAATGGTATCAGGACATGCACGGTCGGGGCGCCGGTTCGTTCCTCACTGACAGGGGCAAATCCGCAACAGGGAAGAGCCTTTTTTGAAATAGCGGAACAAGAAGCGGTGCTTTTAGTGATAGGCGGAAGTCAGGGAGCACAGTTCTTGAATCATTTCACGTTAGCCACGCTCGAGGAAATAAACAAGAGCCTCTCGGCTCAAAAGCGACGCGTACACGTAATCTGGAGTACGGGTGGAACAAATGAAGAAGAATGCAGAAAGGAATTAGAAGGAACAGAGTTAGGGCAGATAAGAGTCAGCCTATTTCCCTTTATAGAGAGGATGGATATGGCGTATGCCGCAGCGGATGTTGCGTTATGCAGGGCGGGAGCATCAACACTGGCTGAACTTTCAGCAATGCGAGTGCCGGCGGTACTTATACCGTTGCCTTATGCACGGGACAATCATCAATACTACAACGCACGCGCCTATGTGGATGCGGGCGCCGCTCTTATGTATGAACAATCCTCTGCTGATCCTCATAAAGTGGCAGATACACTGGTGAATTTACTTTTCTCGCCGGAGCGCAGGGCGGAGATGGCTAAGGGAGCGGCGAGGATGGATAAGCCGGATGCTGCGGAACGAATTGCGAATGCACTCTATCAAGAGATTAAAAATCAGGGGTAGAAAGGAATGACGTATGCTTTGTTGTGACAGGATTCATTTTATCGGTATCGGAGGCGTAGGAATGAGTGGCCTTGCTTGGGTACTTGCACGGCAGGGAAAGCGAGTCACGGGATCGGATATCGCCGAGAATTCTCTAACCCGTCGTTTACTTGACGCCGGCATCAAAGTGTTTATCGGACATGATGCCGCGAATCTTGGTGATGCGGAACTGGTGATCATCTCGTCGGCAATCAAGGAGAATAATCCCGAGCTTCGGATAGCGCAGGAAAAGGGAATCCCTATCCGGCATCGGTCGCAACTCCTTGCGGAGATCGTCAATGTCAAACGTGGTATCGCCATCAGCGGAACTCATGGCAAAACCACCACTACCTCAATGGTGTCCATGGTTCTCAAGGAGGCGGGTCTCGAGCCGACTATTTTTATCGGAGCGGAGCTTGAAGATGTAGGTGGAAATGCAGAGTCGGGAGTGGGTGATTTTGTAATTGCCGAGGCGGATGAAAGTGACGGGTCGCTGCTTAATCTTGAACCCGAGATTGCGATCATCACGAATATCGAAGCCGAGCATCTCGATTTTTACCGTGACTTTGAACACGAAATCCAGGTCTTTTCACAATTCGCCGCAAGGGTCAAGGAGGAGGGCGTCATAGTCATTTCGCTCGATGACTATGGGACGTGCCGTATTATCGATTGTGTCGACCGCTGTTTTATCACCTATTCCGTGCGTGATCCCGAAGCTGACATTCTCGCTGCAGACATCAGGCTGAATCCATGGAGCTCGGAGTATATGTGCGTTTATAAGGGCGAATTATATGGGAAGGTGCAGTTGTCCGTTCCGGGGCTACATAACGTTTCTAATTCCCTTGCCGCCCTGGGGGTCGGACTGGAACTCGGTCTCGAGTTCGACTCTATTTCAGAGTCGCTCTATAGGTTTCATGGCGCCTCGAGGCGCTTTCAAATAAAAGGTTCTGCAAGGGGCATAACTATAATCGACGATTATGCACATCATCCGACAGAGGTATCAGCGACATTGAAGGCAGCCAGGAGAGTGGCTGCTGCGCAGGGTGGCAGGGTGATTAGTGTGTTTCAGCCGCATCGATTTAGTCGAACACTACATCTCGGGCAAGAGTTCGGCGCTGCATTTGACCACGCAGACGTCGTGCTCGTCACGGATGTCTATCCCGCCGGTGAACATCCTATTGAAGGAATCACCGGTGAGATAATTGTCAAAGCCCTCCAGCAACATAATCATCCTCAAGCGCTGTATTGTCCCGCGATTGAGGATATCGAAGATGTAGTTATGCCCCTGCTGAAAGAAAACGATGTACTCATGACGATGGGAGCAGGAAACATTTGGGCGGTCGGAGAAAAACTTATATCTCTTCTTAGTATTCAGGAGGGAAAGGAGCGTGTACACATACAACCATGATTACACAACAACCCATATTACGAGATAGGGAGCTCGAGATATACGAAAACGTAAGCTTGAGCCCCTATAACTCGATGAGATTACCCGCCCGGGGTGTCTTCTTAGCCGTAGCACACTCTAATGAGGCGGTCGCCCGAGCCATGGAATTTGCAGATAGACTCTACATTCCATGGGCGCTGCTCGGCGGTGGATCAAACGTGGTTTTCGGCGAGGAGCAAATCAACACACTGTTCATTAAACTCGGTAGCGAGTTCGACTATATTTTGAACGGCGAAACAGATATGTTGCGAATCGGCGCAGGAACTCCACTTGGTCAACTTGTTTCCTACTCTGTTAACCATAGTCTGAAAGGGCTCTCCTCGTTATGGGGAATCCCGGGGACAGTGGGAGGCGCAGTTGCCGGAAACGCAGGCGCACTCCAGAACTCGATCTGCGAATTTGTTCATGGCGCAACAGTCCTGGATCAAAACCAACGACTAAGACGCCTCAACTCTTCTGAGTTTAGCTACGGATACCGCCATTCTACCTTGAGCGAGTACGCCATACTTGAAGTCCAGATAAGGTACGAAGTTTCCGAGCCCGAAGAGATTGAAGAAACGCTTCAACACACTCGGCTACTTCGCAACCGGTATCCGGTACTCGGGAGTGAACCGTCAGCAGGGTGTATTTTTAGAAATCCCCCGGAGGACAGTGCAGGAAGATTGATAGAATCAGCCGGAATGAAAGGAGCGCGAGTAGGAGGCGCCATGGTCTCTGAGAAGCACGCGAATTTCATTGTCAATTCCGGCGGCGCTACACCCGGCGAAGTCATGAACCTGATTCAGATGATTCAATCCAGGGTGAGCGCACTGTTTAAAGTCAACCTTGAACCCGAAGTCAAGATTTTCAGCGCCGGTTGTATTGAAATAGGAGCGTAAACTGATATGGCGTTTTACTGGAACAAACAATCTGAAGTAGACAACCTGTTACGGGGAAGGAAGAAAAAGAGGGTGCGTCGTCCACGTCGCGCTTCGCTCTACCAACGACTCAAAGATGGATTTTTTGCTTTTCTCCGGTTGTGTGCCATTCTCGTTATTGTTGGAATAACTGGATTCGTCGCAAGGTCCTTCTATTTCTTCCTTCTCGAATCCAATTATTTCCGTATCAATGAAGTCATAATTCATGGTGTCGGTTCAGATGTCCAGCGTGAGATCGAACATATCATAGGCTCGAAATATCTTCTGGAAGAGAATATATTCAAAGTCTCTGCTGCTTCTATGGAGAGTATGCTGAGGGGGAAAATGCCGCAGCTCGGTAACGTCGAGGTAAAAAAACTCTATCCCTCGAAGATAATTATAAGCGCGAGGGAACGCAAACCTTTCATGTATGTAGGAACCAGGGACATATTCAAGGTGGATAGTGAAGGCGTGGTAATTGCACAGGTTTCCTGTGGGCAACAGGAGGTGCCGGACTTACCGTTTCTAACGGGGGTAGCCCCGGCGGATGTAAAGCTCGGTGAAGCGATCGAGGATGATCTTGCCGTGTGCGCCCTGGAGGTTCTTATGATTCTCAAGCGCGCTAATCCGGGTCTTTATGAGGAGGTCTCAGAGATCAATGTAGATTCACAAAAGGGATTGACGATAGTCCTGCTCAATAATGTGCATATCAAACTCAAGCCGAGGGAATTGAGAAAGCAACTTGCTGCCCTTGATACGTTTATTCGCAGGATAGGCGACACCGGCGCCATTGCTTATGCCGATTTCCGATTCAACGATCAGATAGTCTATTCGCCGAGATAAAAGAAAGGTGTAACGCAGTAATCATGACGAAGAAGAAGCGGAAAATAATTACGGGTCTTGACATAGGAACGACAAAGATTTGCGCCATAATAGGCGAGCCGGACCCGGCGACGCGTGATATTAAAATTCTCGGCTTGGGTTCCACTCCCTCAAAAGGCCTCAAGCGCGGTATGGTCATAGATATAGACGATACGGTGGATTCGGTGCGCCAGGCGATTTTTAAAGCTGAAGAACAAGCCGAAATTACGGTAAAAGACGTATTTGTCGGTCTCTCCGGTGAGCATATTACGAGCCACAACACCTCGGGCGCAATTGATGTAACCAATTCCGCCAAAGGAGTCAGCCGAACCGATATCTCCCGGGCGATTGAAAAAGCCAAAAAGCTGACCACTCCCTTTGACCGAGAGATCATTCATTGCATTCCCCAGGAATTTATTTGCGACGATCAATCGGGAATAAGAAATCCACTGGACATCAGCTGTTCTCGCTTGGAAGTGAAGATGCATATCGTTACGGCGGCGGTAACTTCCGCTCAGAATTTAATCAGGTGCGTGCAACAGGCGGGATTCAGGGTTAAAGGGATGCTTCTTCAGTCACTTGCCTCTTCGCTGGCTGTATTATCCGAGGAAGAGAAAGATCTGGGAATCCTCCTAATCGATATTGGCGGCGGCACCACGGATGTTGCACTTTTTTGCGACGGCAGCGTGCGCTATTCGACCGCCATCCCGTTTGCAGGCGATAATATCACGAACGATATAAAACTGGGACTCAGGGTTCCGATATACGACGCCGAGAATATCAAGAAGAAGTATGGCTGCGCTCTTGCGTCCGTGATTGACCGCGACGAATCGTTCGAGATAAAGACCCGCTTGAACAATAATCCACTCAAGTTCAATCGAGGATACCTTGCGGAAGTGATTCAGTCACGGATGGAGGAGATTTTCTTGCTTGCCCGTGAACGGCTCGAAGAAAACGGATTATTGGACCATATAGTCGGGGGTGCAGTCTTGACCGGGGGGTCGTCCCTCATGGAGGGAATGACCCAGCTTGGGGAAAAAGTGTTTGAAGTTCCCGTACATCTGGGTGTACCCCGCGGTTTGAAAGGAATCTCGAGCGCAGTGGCAAGTCCTATTTATGCGACAGGAATCGGGCTTGTTATGCATGGCAACAGCGATACGGTCTTTCCCCGTATTCGTCCCCGCAACCTTTTCGCATGGTTATTGGATGTATTTCGGAGGTTTATCGATTGGGAAGTGTTCGGGCAAAATTGGCCCCCGACGAATGAGACGGGCTGATTAAGCCTGAACCGATAGATAGAGAGGAAGAAAAAAGGACAGATGACATGCAACCGGTCATAGCGCCGGCGGTTTCTGGACTTTTTTGAATATACAAAAATATTTTTTGGAGGTGAACCACATGACGGCAATTGAAATTGAAAGGGAGGAACCACAGGCAACCTGTATCAAAGTAATCGGAATAGGTGGCGGTGGTTGCAACACGGTCAGTGACATGTTCAACATGGCCATCGATAGTGTCGAGTTTTATGCGCTCAACACCGATATCCAGTCGTTGAGAATCTGTCAGTGTCCGAACAAGATTCAGATCGGGAAGGAATTGACCAATGGGTTGGGGGCGGGAAGCAATCCGGAAATAGGAGAGCAAGCGGCGCTCGCGGCGAAAGACGAAATCGCCGAAATACTCAAAGGCGCCGACATGGTATTTATCACTGCCGGCTTCGGCGGTGGTACCGGGACAGGAGCAGCGCCCGTCGTTGTAGAAATTGCCAAAGAGATGGGTATATTGACAGTTGCGGTTCTCACGAGGCCGTTTCAATTCGAGGGTCCGCAGAGAATCCGCCGTGCGGAAGAAGGCATAGAGAAACTTCGCGGCATCTGCGATACCATCATCGCTATTTCCAATGAACGGCTCCTTGAAGTTGTAGGGAGCAAAGCGTCGCTTCTCGAGGCGTTTCATATCGCCAATAACGTCCTCGCGCAGGGTGTACAAAGCATCTCCGAACTCATCACCCATCCGGGACTCATAAACGTCGATTTCGCCGATATTAAAACCATCATGGGAACCGGTGGAGGCGCAGTGATGGGCGTGGGTGTCGGTAAAGGAGAAAACCGCGCTATTGAAGCGGTTAAAAAGGCGTGCTCGAATCAACTCCTCGACAAGATCGTCATCGAGGGCGCTAAAGGGATTCTTATCTGCGTGAATGGACCGGCGGACCTGACCCTGCAGGAGATCAACGAAGCGACCACAATGGTGTATGAAGCGGCGGAAGATGACGCCAATATTATCTTCGGCGCAGTGATCAACGAGAACGCAAAGGACGAAGTTAAAGTCACGATTATTGCGACCGGTTTCACCGAAGATAACAGGATGCAAACGAACGCCAAGAAAGCCCATACAATCATCAGAGAATCAGTGGGAAGTAAGCAGCCTATTCGGGAGCTCACAGTAAACAGAGAGGAGACGGGTTCAACCAGGGCTGATTCGAAAGGCAAACGGCAGTCACTCAATCTCAATTCTACACGTGTTGAAATCGAACCCGACATCTTTAAAGAGGAAGAATCGGGAAAAGCTGATTCAGGTGGAATGGACACGGAATCGGAACAATTGGAAGAAGAGAAAGAAGTGACGGCGGAAAAGGGAAAGAATGTTCGAAGTTCGGACGAAGAAGAAGAAGAAAAGAAACAAGGCGATGAATATGATATTCCTGCCATTTTCCGTCGCCGGAGACTTATTTTCTAATTCAACTCGATTGTTCAAGGTCCTTATAAGTGCAGGAAAACGGAAGAAACAAAAGGACTACGAGTTCCTTAATGTCATGGCATCTCCTTGTTAAACTTTCCTTTTTTAAGGGAATATTCTATCAAGAAGTGCCCTCCCTGTCTTGATAGATTGTTGGTTGTCGTCTTTGTGGTAAATAAGATCCCCGTTCAGGGGATCTTTTTTTTGCCGTGGCGTAGTCTGCATCTCAAAGACATAGTTCAGACCTTTGTGAGACTATGGATTTTCTCCACACAAAGTATTTTTCTTGCATGTAGGGCGTTCTTTTACCTAATAATATATAGTTTTTTGAGATATTTTTTCTGATACAATGACCGATAAGATAAAAGTCCTTTATTTAACACCGAGTGTAAAGTTGCTTGGAGCACGCCGAAGTCTTCTTGCCCTTGTAAATGGTTTGTCGGAAGAATTTGAGCCGGTTGTGGTTTGTCCTTCTGAAGGAGCGCTCACGACTGAACTCTTGAAAAGAGGGGTACACACCCATATTGTCCGGCTCTATCAATGGCGAAAAGGGAAATTCTTTTTCCACCGATTTCTCTCGGTCAACAAACTAAAAGGAATTATTCGCGATGTGTTCCCCGATGTCATTCATTGTAACGAGTTCTACGCCATGCCGTATGCCGTTCACGCAAGTAAAAATACCGGGATACCCCTTGTATCCCACATCCGGCTCAATATAACAGAACGGCAACTCCGCAAATACTTTCTCAACATGGCGGATCGTATCATTGTGGTATCTCGCTACCTTGCAGATAAGCTCAACGATACCGGTCTTGAACATAGAACACAAGTGATATACAACGCTATAGATCCGGATGAATACATGGATAATGTGAGTCCTGAGACGTTCCGCAACGAAATCGGCATAGAGCCCTCAGACATATTGATTGGACATCTTGGAGGAGTGGAACCCCGAAAGCGACAACATATTTCTCTGAGAGCGGCGCGAAAAGTAGTCGAGGCTATTCCCCGTGCGCATTTTGTGTTCGTCGGTAATGCACGTCGCGAGCATCTTAAATATTTTTTGCAATTGCAAACCGTTGCCAAAAACCTCGATATCGCCGACAACGTCTCGTTTATTCCTTTCAGAAAAAACATAAGCTCAGTGTATGCGTCCCTCGATATTAATCTTCTCATTTCGTCCTCGGAGGGATTCGGCAGGACCATAATAGAAGCCGGCTATATGGGTGTACCGAGCATAGGGACTCGGGTCGGTGGTATCCCGGAACTTATAAAGGACGGGGAGAGCGGATTTCTTGTTGACCTCGATGATGTGGAAGCCCTGAGCCAGGCGATACTTAAGCTTGCGGGTGATGGGGCGCTGAGACAAAAGATGGGTCAAGCGGCGCGCTCGAATGTGGAACAACATTTCATGCTTGCCGACCATTGCAGAAAAATCGAGGGCATCTACAAAGACCTCCTCGACTAACCTCTACCCGAACGGGGTCAGACCTTCAGTTTACAGTTTAGGTATTGAGTATTTTGTAAGAATTTTTTTACCACGAGTTTGTCATTGCCTCCTTGTCGGGCAAACTGTTCCTAAAAGGGAGAGTAGATAAATAAATAACGGTCAACCGACATGGTAAAAGATGTGTGCTTTTCACCCCCGAGAAGTGAAATACCTTATGTCCCTCATTGTCCCGCTGGTTCTGATCAAGGTAGGATCAAGAGCAGGAACTACAGTTTCGGGTTATACATGAGGGGCATGAGCTCGAAGAAGACGAAGACCCGGAATCCGACGACTCTTTGTGCAAACCTGCAACGGAAACCAGTTTCTTGATGTTCTTGCTTCCGCACTTCGGGCAGCAAAGTGCGGCGATATCTTTCTCGTTACGAATCAAATCTTCAAATGAACAATTACATTCGTTACACCTATATTCAAAAATAGGCATATCCGTATCACTCCTCCATTATATTAAATACATTATAATCTTCCCCGCAATGTGGTGTCAATAGTAGAGAATCCGTATGAATAGAAAGTAAAGTCATTCGCGAAATTGGAAGAAGGGCTGAATACAAAGCTCAGCAGGACATTGCGAATCTTCTTTATCCCCAAAGATTAGCCTTTGAGCTGGATGTTGAGACACTTTCAGGCTCTTTCCAAAACTTGTTACCCCAGCGAAAAAAAAAGTAGAATAAGCATCCTCGCTTGTCATTCAAATCGTACGCGTGAGCGTGCGCGCACAGACGAGCACGGACGCGCACAGACGAGCACAGACATCGCTATCGCTTCGCACGCGTGAGCGTGCCCGCTATCGCTATGGTGTTTTTTTAAGAATTTCGTTCGCCGTGGTGGATAAGATATCGCCTACCCGAGAATCAATTTTGGCGTGCGCAGATGCGTCTACGCCTTGTATCGGCGTGAGAGCTCGCGCCAAATATCCCGGCTCATTATTTTCAAAAAGCCCTATTTCACGAAGCGCTATAGACGGTAAATGTGTTAGAATATTATATTTATGAGTTTGCGTATCTGACCGAAGAATTCTTCAGGGGAACCGAACGTCAGCGTGATTACAAAGTAGAGGATGACAACGGCACCAATGAGGATAAAGATTTTTTTGATGGGGCTTAAGAAGGTGCGAAGGAAGCCTTTTTTAGGTTTTGGGATCTCAGCAGCGCGTTCATTAAACTGTTTGTAGAGTTCATAACATTGCTGGCTACAGAAGACGCCCATATCGGTGACCACCTGGCATTCGTCACAAAGAGGTTTGAAACACCGTGTGCATCGCGCCGTTGCCAGTCTTTCAGGATGATTAACACATGTCTCCATCTTTCATTGACCTCGTACGATTAAGTATTGGCTATTATTAAGGTAAAAGCTTATCGAAAAATATATCAGGACGAGCTCCGGCTGGCAAGAAAGAAGAAGTAGTCATTGGAGTCAATGGTTATGAGGGGAAGGAAATGAGCCGCCGTACTCATGTCCGCAAGTTCCGACATGGGCGGCAAGAGATCGTCGCATATAGGTGGCTCAAGCTGTGAGTGAATCGAGTTTATGGTCTCGCGTGATTCCGTGTGAAAGATAAGAAGTTTCGCGCGGTCTTTCAACACGCGAGAAAATTCTCGTAAGGCGAGCTCTTTGTGTCCAAGATGGGGAAATGAAGAATAGACTATGACCCAATCGCAAATCCTGTCTTTCAACGGCAACTCTTCAGCATAACTTTGAATGGGGTAACATTTCGAGGGTCGACTCGAAGGACAGAAATTCTTCAACATACTCAACGACGAGTCGACAGCAATGATAGAGTCAGCCGTTTCGGTAAGGAGGGAGTACATGACGCCCGTACCACACCCTACGTCTATGACGCGTCCGTGAATTTGTATATTATGGTGGCGGAGTATTTTTTTTACCTGAGACTGCTGATGGAAAATGTAATCGAGAGCGCGCCATCGTGTGGCTTTCTGGTCGAAATATTCAGAGCGGAGATTGTTTTCGGAATAGTTCATCCTATCTGACGCATCTCCGTTATACGGGGTTCCAGATACTTTACTATCGGGGGTACCAGGATGAATTGAAGCACAAAGCCCGGCAGACCATGCAGGACAACGATCAGGGAAAAAGCCTGTGCGTATTTTACAAGAAGGTTGCCGAGAAGAAGGAATAAGAAAAACAGCAGAACACGGTCTACCAATGCAATGAGGATCAAGACGAGGTAGATATCAATATGATAGACCTGGTAAAGGATAAAGATGAGGGCCGATATCAAGATGAGTTCAAGAATCATGATGGGCATAATGGGTGGCATAAGGGGCGGCATGGTTCCGCCGGTGATAACCCAGCTGACAAGAGGACAAAGTACGGCAACTGAAAGAACCACACGATAATCGGCAAGGAAGGCAAGAGCGACAATGGGCAAGAACATGGGCAATAGAATCGTCCCTGCACCTATAAGGTGAAAGAGAAAGGGGAGAACAATGGCGAGAGCGCCGAACAATCCCCCGAGGAGAAGGTCAAAGCCTATGTTCGATGTTTGTTTCATGAAATGCAATAGAGCGGTCAAGACAATTAAGAGCCTTGATTAAGAACAGAGGCGACACAGCCGGGTACCTGTCCGCCGGTGCGTCCTATATCGCCGCGGCTTATGGTGCCATTTGTAGGGTCATACAGCATGTCGACACCTTTCCATCCGCCCGGGGATACAAATTCACCCGCATCGCGGGAATTACAGACGGCATCGATGAGCTTGCCTTCAGCGCGACGATTCGGCCCCACACTTCGCAACAGCCATGCCCCCCGAATCTCGGGCAGAGAGAAGAACGAAACAAAGGGACCGTCCAATCGCCAATAGAAATAGTAGTCGTGCCCCCAGGGACGAGGGACCCATGAGCCATCAGGCTCCAGATAGCCACTCTCCGGCATGAAAGGTTCTGTAATAGGAGGATGGGTTAAATAGGCAATTGGTGTGGTTAAAGGGATATAGTTGTCGATACTTGCGGGACCGAGCTGGTTTCCCGGATTAAACACGCCATAGGGATATTCATTGTTATCGCTGCAGTAGGATTCTAAGCCGGTAGCGAGAGTTCGAAGGTCGGCTTTAATGCGTGAGACCTTAGAGCGGGTTTGTGCTTCGAGAAAATTCGGCACTGCAATTGCGGCAAGAATAGCAATAATAGCCACAACGATAAGGAGTTCAATAAGTGTAAACGCTTTTTTTGATAGGGGATTCATGCGCGCCTCCGTAACACGAAATTGAAAAACGTGTTACCTTACCTCATTTCTTTTTTTCTATGCAACTCTTTTTTATTCATCCCTTGTAGTGTCTCAAAATAGCAGGGAGTATTGAACCGGCAGGTTCACGGAAACTATACTCCGCTGTTGCAGTAAGGGGCCCGCCTTCCGGATTTATATCTATGAGAAGCGCTCCCATGCGCTTACTGTACAATGCCCATTGCTGGATATAAGCGAACAGTGCGGAGGTCCCCACTACAAAAGTAACGTCAACATAGGGAGGTGTTTGGAGATAATCCTCGACTTTTTCAAGAGGTTCAAGGGGAAGCATTTCACCAAACCAGACCACATCGGGTCTCAGAATGGCGCCGCATCGAGGGCACACGGGTGGGACTTGCTTTTCTGTATCGACCTCATCTCGCTCAAAAACTATATTGTGCTTTGTACAACGCGTTCGCCAGATAGAACCATGAACTTCGACCACATGTGTGCTTCCCGCCTCCTGATGCAGACCGTCAACGTTCTGCGTGACGATGAGGCAGTGCGGAATAACATACTCGAATTCAGCAATAGCTTTATGAGCGGGATTAGGCATGGCGTTTCTTATTATACGTCGCCTGTGATTGTACCATTCCCAGACGACCTCAGGCTGACGTCTAAAACCTTCGGGGGAAGCCAGCTCCATCGGGTTATGGTTTTTCCACCAACCGTCTTTACCTCGAAAAGTGGGAATACCGCTCTCGGCTGATACTCCTGCGCCCGTGATAAAGAGTATCTTTTCCGAGTTCCTCAAGCGCTGGACTACTTTTTTAATTCCCTCAACTCGTTTCATCGGGTGAGTCTCCTGATGGAGCGGGAATATGTTGCCATCGGCATGGCGCTTTCAGGATAAGATAATTCGGCAGGTATTCGCCCGGGGTATCGACCGTTATTGTAGCACAGCCTATGAGGGCATCATATAGTTCGGAAGAATCCAATCTATTATATAAGAGAACAGAAACCTCATAGCGCCCCTTGACAAGTAAAAGGGGATTGAGTTCGATGACAAACCTGCCTTTCGGAGGTATTGTGGATAAGGGTTCTTTAGTCATATCGGGAGAAACTTCCGCGACTGGAACTTCTCGCTCGATGTATCTGAAGAGCACGGATAATTGGGGGTTCTTTGCCTGTCTATCGGTTTCGTAATCGATACTAATACGAACTGCGTCGCCTGTATTGAATGATGTTTGAGGATTTCCGTGCATGTCTGTAATTTTTACAGACCTGAGTATGGTTGAGGTCGAAACCTGCGGTTTATTAAGCGCGGAGAAATAGGGATGAGAGAGGTGTATCTCTTTTTTATCGCGTTGGGCGGTAAACTCACGATATGCACGGCATATCTCGGATGGTTTTCCCATTGCCTTGATTCTTCCCCGATCGAGCCAGATTACGTGTTCGGTTACCATCTCCATAAGGGATATGCTATGAGATACAATAATAATAGACTTGCCTGCAGCGCGAAGGTGTTTAATTTCTTCGAGACATCGAAGCTGGAATTCCGCGTCGCCGACGGCAAGAATTTCATCTATAAGCAATACGTCGGGGTTGCAATGAATGGCGATAGAAAAACCGAGGCGCGCATACATACCGGTGGAATAGTGCTTAACGGGCGAATAGACGAAATCGCCAATACCGGAAAAATCGATAATCCTGGAGAGGTTCGTGGCAATTTCCCGACGCGACATTCCCAACACGGAACCATTGAGGAAAATGTTCTCCATACCGGAAAGATCGGGGTGAAAACCGACACCGAGTTCAAGCATGGATGCAACGCGACCCTCGATGTGTAAGTCGCCTTCATCCGGCGAGGTTATTCCCGCCATGAGTTTGAGCAAGGTGCTTTTTCCCGAGCCATTGTCTCCAATTATGCCGAGCATCGAGGCAGGCGGTACGGAAAACGAGACATTTCGTAATGCCCAGAATGCTTCCTTTTTGAGTTTTGGTTTGAGGAGGGTATGTCTTGCCGCTCCTGACACCTCACTCTCTCCGATAGATTCCTCAGGAGTGAGAAGAAGGTATCTCTTACCTATATTATGTACTTCTACAGCTTGCAATTGCAGGTTATCAGAAAGTAATGATATAATAATGGTTGCATTGAATGCGCTAAAAAGTCAAATGGAGAGCGGAACAAAGAATGGCAGTACAAGAGAGTTATGAACCTTCTTATAAAGAGCTTGCACGTTCGGGCGAGCTTTCAAAACGGGTAAAAGAAGTATGGGATATGATGAGAAGGTGCGAGCTCTGTCCGCGTCTATGCCGGGTGAACCGTCTCGAGAACAAGACCGGTTTTTGCCGATCAGGGCAGAAGGTGAAAGTATCGAGTTTTAATCCTCATTTCGGAGAAGAGCCGGTTCTTGTAGGTTATGGCGGCTCGGGGACAATATTTTTTACCAACTGTACCCTCTGCTGTATTTTTTGCCAGAACTATCCCATCAGCCAGATGGGAAACGGAAGAGAATACAGTATAGATGAACTGGCGAACATGTTTTTGCGCTTGCAGCGGATGGGATGTCACAATATAAATTTTGTCACGCCGACTCATTTTCTACCGCACATTTTAAAGGCGCTCGAGAGGGCAATCCCTAACGGTTTCAATCTTCCCCTCGTGTATAATACGAGCGGTTATGAGCGTGTGGAGATACTCGAGATGCTCGAAGGTATCGTAGATATTTATCTTCCGGACATCAAGTATTCGAGTAATGAAATGGCGCATCGTTATTCAGGGGTGGACAATTATGTGGAACATAACCGAGCCGCCCTGAAGGAGATGTTTCGACAGGTGGGACTGTTACGGTGCGATGAGCGTGATGTTGCACAACGCGGCATTATTGTGAGGCATCTTGTCCTGCCTGAGGATATTTCCGGCTCGGAGGAGGCGATTAAATTCCTTGCCAGGGAACTCTCACCGAACCTTCACCTTGCTCTCATGAGCCAGTATTTTCCCGCGTATAAGGCGCCGGAAACACCTCCGCTTGACCGGCGTATAGACAAATCGCATTATATGCAGCTTGCAAAGCTGGTCAAGAAAATCGGGTTTCAGGGTTGGATACAGCCAATTTAATCCGGTCTTTTCCTGCGTGCTCAGCTCGATGCACAAGTCAGAACAAGTTCAAGAAAAATGTATGGGAAGCGGGAACTTTTTATAGTTATAGGTGTCAAATAATATCAGGGATCATTATGTGGTTTTATGTGATACCCGAAGCAAAAGGCTTCAAGAGGTACGATTATGAGGCGACCGAATCGCGGAAAGGTGGCGGGTTTTTCAGGCATCTTGAAAATGTTTCGCCGCATCTTGCGTGGATTAAAGGATTTTCACTTGACGCCGGACTGCCAACTCAGGGATAGTTTTAATAAGTTCTGTGTACAAAAAAGACATAAAAGTGGCAGGTCATTATTGCATACAAAGATACAAGAGAGCGAGGTCTTCACTATGACGAGGCGGGGATTTACCCTCATAGAGCTGCTCATCGTGGTGGCGATTATCAGCATACTTGCTTCCATTGCAGTTCCCAATTTTCTGGAAGCTCAGACACGAGCAAAAGTAAGCCGAATTAAAGCGGACATGCGAACCATATCAGTTGCCGTCGAGTCCTATCACGTGGATTGTAACTCCTATCCTCATCGCCATTATGGTTCCGATGATCCCGAGCAGAATACCGATCATTATGTGCCTGACCTTGATACGCGTCTTGACGATATGAAAGTCCTGACTACCCCTATACGCTATATTGGTTCCCTTCCGATGGATATATTTGATGTAGCGGTGCCTTATAACCTGCGTCGCATCGACTATTACGATTCAGTAACCACGTGGCGAGCGGTTAATTATCTACCCACTTTCGAGAATTACCGAAAAGCCGCTGCCGCGTATATGCTTGTCTCTGTTGGTCCTGACGGATATTTAGGGGTATCACAGCACGGCGCACCCGGGGGGTATCCGACACAACCCTATAATCTTGTCCTTACTTTCTTCGACGTCTACGATCCGTCGAACGGGACAATCAGCAGCGGAAATATTTATCGGCTTCAGACAAACGCGGAGATCGCCACATTGCGGGAGTAAAAATAAGTTGACTTTGTGTCTACGTCTCTTTAAAGAATGTTTGATATTTACTTGCCATATAAATATGGAGGAAGAACACAAATGTTAAAGACAAAACACCTTGTGTTGATAAGTATAGTATGTCTCTTGCTGGGGCTTACCATAATGAGTGAGGCGATAGTGTATCGACCTCTCACGGTGAAAGATATGTCCAAAAAGGCTGACGCAATCCTTGTAGGGAAATGCGAAGGCAAAGAATGCGAATTTGTTGCGGGACATTTTGAAACCCGTGTGAAGATAAAAGTCGAAGAATACCTCAAAGGCGATCTCGGTTCAGAGGTGACCTTGACTATACCCGGCGGTCAGGTCGAGGAACCTATCCCCCTCGGACAATATGTCAGCGGTACGCCTCAGTTTGTCAAGGGCGAAGAAGTGTTGCTGTTTCTGAGTACGAAAGAAACGCAGTTAATGAAAAAGCGCCTCGAAGAGTACAAAAGTAATGCAAATATGCCCGAAGCATGGAAGCAGTCGATCGACCGCTCAACACTCGGTTCATCCCCGGTCGTGGTAGGTTCATGGCAGGGGAAATATACGGTTCTTACGGATGCTCAAACAGGAGAGCAGCGGGTAACCCGCTTTCGACTTGAAAGCCTTGGCTATGTTCATAGCGATAAAGTAGCGGACAAGCTCTATTCCATGATTGTGCAGACGAGTGATGAGTCGCCGGAAAAAGCCCGCGAGATACAGGAAAAAGTAGACAATATTCTTGCCCCCCAGGAAGTCCCTCAGACCGAAGAAGAATCCGCTGCTGCCCAAGGGCTTCTTCCCCCCGCTCGCTTGGAAGTCAAGAGCTCATATTCTAATCTTCCCGATGAGAAAGCAAAGGAAAAGGCGCTGAAAACTGAAAAAAAGATCAGGGAATTACACAAGCCCATGACGTTCGAAGATTTAAAGAAGATCAAGGCAGACAAAGAGGGAGGCATGGCGAAACATACTATAACAGATGAGCGAGATGTAGTAAGGAGTAAGAATTTCAGTACGGCACTGCCTTCTTTTAACAAGTTACAACGGCTGAGTGAGTTTAAGGAAGAGATAGGCAAAGCGCTTCAGCCTTCGAAATAGCAATGAGTCAAATAAGAAATTCAGAGAGGAATCACATGAAGACACAACGCTTAATTATTCCTTTGATATGTTTGGTCATTCTGATGCAGAGTGTGGCAAATGCGGGTGCGCCGGTGAGGCTCTGGAAGACCGAACTCGGCGATCCCACCGATCCCGGCGATGATTATGCATATCCGGTAAACTTAAAATGGTCTGATAATGATCTCCCCTTGCTTATTGCGCTCTTTCGAGATGGATATAATAATGTTATCGCCCCTGCAAGCAATCCCAACAACCTTCAGGATTATGAAATACTCCGCGCACTGAACAATGCACTTGAACGTTGGAACGAGGCTGAGCTCTCTTATTTTGAATTTCAGGATAACGCGGTGTATTCCGATTTTCTGATAGGGATTAATCCTTCTTATCCCTATGGGCCGGTTGGACACGCCCTTGACCGCTTCAATCTTGTGACGTTTCAAGACCCTGATATAGTGCTTGAAGCCGGTGTTTTCGCGGTTGCCAGCTGGTTTTATTTTACCCAGGATTTCGATGCGAGTGCCTCGTGGGGTGTTCCGGTGGAAGTCATAGGTGGTCAGGAACTGGTGCCTATCGATATTGATGGCGATGGCTTTATCGATGTGTATCTCCCGCGTATAAAATATGAAACGGGAACCATAATTGATTGCGATATTTTGATGAATCAAGTCTTTGATGGGTGGAATCTGGCGCCTGAAGATCCGCCCTCAGGCGCCGCGTATGCCGATTGGCTGGGTGTCGCCGATATTGAAGGTATACTCGAGGGGGCGCTTGCTCGATTAATGGGAATAAGTCATTCCTACCTCTACATGGCAACGATAACGGGTTATGGATATCGGACAACAGGCGATCCGTATCCCACGGATCCATGGGCGTTTCGAGAGCTTGATTTTGAAGATAAGATGACGCTGGCAATGATTTATCCGAATGGGACGTATCTAACGAGCAAGGGAATAAGGGGCGAGGTACTCGATGGGAATTCACCGCAGGTCAGCGGCGCAGGGATTCCCGGCGTGGATGCGCCGGTGGTCATGGCGCCGGTATATGCGGGTCTTCCGCGTCTTGACGGCAGGCAAGACCTCGACACTATCCAGTCCGACCGCGGGCCCATTCAGTTAATCGCCCAGGTGTATACGGGTAAGGATTTACGTATTCCTGTAGGACTGTTTGCCTCACAGGCGGAGCAAACAAATGGCATGTATGAGATTCTTGGTCTCAGTCCTGCGCCCGACTATGCGGTCTATCTTGGTGAAATAGACCCGGCATTCGCCGCTGTTGATGATATAGTGGAACAGTATGCGGGAACTGAAAGTTACATCCCGGAATTTTACGGAGGGTGTGATCTTCCTCTGCCGGGTGAGTCACCGGGAACGCATCCGGATCTTCCCGGGGATAATATTTTCGGGAACAATTTTATCAAGGTGGCGGCAAATCAGTTCGGACAGTTTACAATGGCTGCCTCACATGGACCGACGTTGCTCTTCGGATATCCCGAGCCGGGCACGAGTTTTGTCACCATCCTGGTGGAAAAGAACGACGAGATCACCACGTACACGAATTTCGGCGAACAATTCGGGAGCATAATCGATCCATTTCAGATAAATGAAGCCACGCAGCAGGCAAACGGGCAATGGCGTCTTGGCAACGCACTCTTGCTTGAAGAGAATCTCAGGGTGGTAAATACCGCCGGTGATAATGATTATCCGGACGATCTTCAAATTTCATTTACCTTTACTAACCAGGATACGGTTCCGCTTACGATCCAATTGCGGAATCTGATGGATACGGCGGTGGGATATGAGGACAGGGCGATCTTTGTGGTTGACGATGAAAATCTTTATGAAGAGACACGCATTATCCCCAGTCCGGGTGTTCCGTTTGAAATGACTGTGGTGGACGATATACCGGACGCTCTTACCGCGGCGATTTTCAAGGGCAATGATCTCGGTCTGGTGAACGTCTCAGAGATCGTTATTGCAGCGTGGAATAATATAATAAATTACCCTTATTTTTATCCTAACTTGAGCCCGGCGTTAGGCGTAAATGCATCGGCAGCCTTCTATTACGGTCCTTATGTCCTCTTTCCCGGAAAACGAGCAACGTTTCGTATTACGTATGGTTTCTTGAGAGATAATAATTCATTTAAAGATTGCGCCTTCGACGACAATCCCGTCGTGTCCGAGCCTGTGATGGTTGATAATTGTGACATAACAAAGGGTGTAATAATTGTCACGAATGCGACGGCAACCATAACCCCGACGCCTACACCTGTAGGACCGACCCCGACCCCGACAGGTACGCCGGAACCGACGCCTACCGGAACTCCCGGTCCTACGCCGACCCCAACACCGCCTCCTTCAGGAACGCTTTATTTCATAGATTATTCACCGGCAAACGGCGGTCAAGCACTTCCACCAGAAGGTGTGCGTTTCCATACCTATGGCGCAGCCGCAGGAGATATCGACAATGACGGCGACCTTGACATTATCATTGTAAACGGCGCCATGGGCCCCGAGGGACCCAGTTCGTTAATTAACCGGATTTATCTTAATGATGGGCGAGGATATTTTACGGATGTTACCTTTGGAATAGACGGTATGGCGTATACGGAAGATGACCGGTGGCTTGACAGCCTTGACGCCGATTATTCGTATCATGTGAACCTTGCGGACTTTGACGGCGATGGCGATCTCGATATATTTGTGTCGAATTTTGCCAGCAATGCATCTCCTTTTCCAGGTGCGCAGAACAGGCTTTACATAAATGAGGACATCGATGATCCCAGCATTAACCCCGATTATGACGATGATGATGTAGGTGACGGGTTCTTCAGGGATGTGACGGCAAATGTATTGCCCGGAATCCTTAATTTTGGTCCCTTTGTCGAATATGGAGGGCGCCTTGATAGAAGTACCCGATGCGATGTAGGCGATATAGACAGCGATGGTGATATAGATATTGTTGTATCTAATTATGATCGTTTCTTTGATCCTGAGGGAACCTCGTCCGGCGAGTATGACCTTGCGTTCAGTGAGAGGATTCTGATTAATCATCTGAACGACAGAGACCCAGCCCAGCGGCGGTTTGAGTTCACCGACGAGACGCTTGGTGCGGATGGACTTTTCGGCGGATGGGATGAAGACTATGACCGGATAGTCCCGCTCTTTCCCGATTTACCGGGCACACAGACAGATATCGAGACAGATATAAGCGAGACCATGCAGGTTGTGCTTTCACCCGTTTGGCAAGACGGCGCGCTTGATCTTGTTGTTGCCGATGCCTATTATGCCCGTACCCATCACGTCTATCATGGTCAGATGCTCGTGTATTCCAACCGGGATACCGATGGCGACGGCATAGCTGACGGATATTTCGACCTTATAAACTGGAACTTCGATTTCTTCATCCCGATACCAAACGTGCCCACACAAGCCGTCTATCATATAGGGATACCGGACGGATTTAATGGCGATGCACCAAGCCCTGACGTAAATATCTATGAGTTCGTACGAGAGAACCGACAGGGTCTGGCAGTCAATGATTTCATAAACTCGGGGTGGAACCAGATAGTCACGTTCAATCCGGGACCGGAATCCAAATTCATCCCTTCAGAAGGACCTGGCTATCCCTATGGAACAAGCCGAGGACGCTACACCTATTTAGCGGGACTGGGTCTGGCGTATTATTTCAATGCTATTCCAGGGATTGACTTTTGGGCGTATTGGTGGTATGTAGCGACTATGCCTCAGGAGGCGCGTTTCGAGCCTCAGAGGGGGCGAGCGCGTGGCGGCGTTGTCGCGGATTTCGATAACGACGGCGACCGCGATATCGTTATCTTAAACGATGCGCTGCCTTCGCCTATGGGTTTTATCAGTGAATTCCCCGGTCCTCTTGAACTTCATCTCAACAATACGTTTGCTGAATTCGAAGACCGCACGGAGGGAGCATTCTGGAGAGGGAACGACAGTTATAGTATGTATGGCGTACCCGCGGATTTCGATAACGACGGCGACATCGATATCTTCGTGTGTAATGCAGGCGCGCAGAATGAACTTCTTTTCAATCAGCTCTATAATGAGCCGCCTTACCCGTATAACGAAGACGACCCGGCTATGTTCGTCGATGTTACGGTACAAGGGATTCCCCCCTATTATTCAGGTGCAACTATCCCTCCATCGTTGACGTCAATGAGCAACAGCAGCGTCAATAGCGATATAGCCGATGTAGACGGCGATGGAGACCTGGACATAGTTATTGCCAACGGGGGTATAGCGGGTATCGGCGGTGAGTATCAGCTTCTCCTTATCAATGCTGGAGAACCGATAAATCAGGGGGTGCACTTTTTTAAACCTTCAGGGTCTACATTTCCGGCTCCACGTTTACTCTTGACAGAAGATTGGGGCGACGTCTTCATGCACGATGAAACTCTGCCGTGTTACCAGATGAAATTCGCCGATTTCGATAACGACGGCGATCCGGATATCTTTCAGTCCAATAACCGCTCGAAAAACAGGATGCTGGTAAATGTCGACTCGGATTTCTTTGTGGAAAATTCCGTACCGGATGATGACGAGTTCGGTGATGGGCTCTTCGAAGATATGACTGCATCGCGCTTCTTGTTTACCTATCCGGATTACGATACCCGGGAGTTCAGCTTTCAAGTAGCCGTAGGTGATGTCAATTCTGACGGCTTGATCGATGTCGTGGTGGCAAATGGACTCTTTAACACCGGCGCTCCGAACCTGCTATTGTTGAACCAGTTCGGACCTGGACCGAATGCCCCGGCGGGCTATTTCCACGATGCCTCCGCTAACTTCCCCACTACGGTCTATCATGATGGGAAAGTGGGTCAATACCAGGATGATACGAGCGAACCTGCGTTGGCGGATTTTGATGGAGATGGCGATCTCGATCTTTTCTTTGCAAACCGCGGTCCCATTAGCGAGTTCGGATCGACCGGCGAAGATTTCTTCCCTTCATGCCGCTTCCTCCTTAACAACGGCGATGGCACATTTATTGAAGCAGACGGAAGAATTCCAAATATAATCTCCCGCTGCGAGGGCGTCCTGGTCGCCGATTTCGACCGCGATGGCGAACCTACGGAAGATATCAACGGCAATGGAATCCTCGATCCAGGTGAAGATATGAATCACAACGGTATGCTTGATTGGGACGACCGTAATGGTAACGGCATCTTCGATCCGGACTATGACATCCTCGTGCTGGTTGCGGACGGGCAGAATATTATGCTCATCAACGATGGCGAAGGGCGCTTTACGGATGAAACCTTTGATCGTATTCCTCTTATATATAATGAGAGTTATGGAGGCGATGTCGGAGATGTCGATCTTGACGGTGACCTGGATATTATAGTTGCCAATCATACGCCGTGGAATGAGAGCTGCCTCCAGTTGCTTCTCAACGATGGAGCCGGCGTGTTCACGGATGTGAGTTATGAAATACCCAACCCCGATTCGGTTCGACTTTATGGGGATTCCCCCGGTTCTACGCACATTGATAATAATGCAAACGATGTGAGCCTGATAGATTATGATAATGACGGCGATCTCGATATCTTCGTGTCAATCTCGGGTGAGAACACGCCACAGTCATTGGTCGGCTTTTACAATTACCTGTTCATGAACAGACTCATAGGTTCAAACTGGAACTCACGAAGTATAATAAAGGTCAGGACACCGGGTGGACCGATAGTGAGAACCTCGACGCCCCACCAGGCGCTGGCAGGTACGATGGGGCTCGAAGTTACCATACTCGGGAATAATTTCAAAGAAGGATGCACGGTTAATTTTGGTCAGGGAATCGACGTCGTAGGGGAACCCGAACTCGAACTTTCAAATGTTCTTAAAGTGACCATCAATGTGAAAGAGAATGCGGTTCCCGGTGGAAGGCAAATTACCGTTACGAATCCCGACGGCAGAGAGGGGAGGAGTCATCCGAACACCTTTATCGTAACCACTACCTCGATTCCTTATCCTGTGGTGGAAACCAATAAACACTGGACATTATATCAATAATAATGTTTGATACGATTTGTTGAGTAACGGGCGATACGTAAAAGGAGGAAAGAGAAGATGATATTAGAACGGCGCTTTGTGATTGTAATAGCAGCCCTGTTTGTCCTGGGTGCACAGATGGGAGGAATAGCAACAGCGGACGAGAGCGAGGCAAAGGATATCAATTTTGGCAAGATGTCTTCTGATTTCGGGAAAACCTCTCTTGTACCCAATCCCAAAATTGCATCAAACCTCTATCAAGTTCTTGATCTGTATCAGAAGAATCCCGCGGAGGTGAAAAAAATCACCCGGAAGGCTATGGCGGGAGATAAAGACATCAAATCTACCTTTGGAATCGGGATAAACGAAAATAACGAAATAGCCGTGGCGATTAAACTATACGAGTATGATGAGGAGATTTTGAAAGGGCTCGAAAAAGCGGGCATCGAGGTGTTGAGTAGTATACCAGAGATGAAGAAAGTATATACATATCTGAGTCATGACGAGATAACCAACGCATCGCAGCTTCCGCAAGTTAAGAAGATTTCGCTGCCTGAAGCTGTGGTATATCATAAAGGTTCGATAACGCCGAAATCCGACTTTTATCTCCAAACGGACCAGGTTCGGGCGCAGTTCAACTATGAAGGTACTGGAGTTAAAGTGGGCATAATCTCGGATGGTATGAACTACACGGAAGATAGTGTTCGTGACGGCGATCTACCCGCGTTCGATGATCCCTATCTTGAGCCGCCTCCCAGCTACTATCCCGGGAGTAATATAAAATTCAACACCTTTGTCTCAGATGAGACGCTTGATGCTTCTGATCTCCAAAAGGTACGTATTGGCGAGGAAGGAACGGCGATGATGGAGATCGTCCACGATCTGGCGCCCAAGGCAACTCTCCTGTTTTGCAATTTCGACCCTTATTTACCGGGGACATTCAATCAGGCAAAGGACTGGCTTGCCTCGGAGGGGTGCGATATCATCTGCGACGATATCGGCTGGCTCGGTGTCGGAAACCTTGATGGTACCAGCATTGTCTCTCTTAAAAGCACCGAACTCGTGAGAGCCGGACACCTCTATTATACGGCAGTCGGAAATATGGCTCAGAGTCACTATGGCGGTTACTTCACCGACGATCCTCTATATCCAAACAAGATTCACAATTATGTGTTCGATCCCGCTAATAATCGATATGACGAAACCATAGAGGCGAGAGTCTATCCCGGGGGGGTCCTCGCATTTTATCTGTGGTGGTATGAACCATGGGATTATGCCAGTGACGATATTGATCTGTACATCCTCGATTCTCAGTCTCTTGATTTCAATAATCCCATAGCATACAGCACTGATATCCAGAACGGCGATGATGAACCGTTTGAAGCAGCTGGCGTTATAAACTTAACGGGTGATACTGCAGTGGTAAGTGTGGTTATTGTCCGAAAGCATGAGGATTTAACCCCGAGGAGGCTCGATCTTTTTGTCTATGGGTGGGGAGAGATGCTTGAGCACATCGTACCGGAAACGAGCATGGTGAACAACAACGAAGCGGGTGGCGGCGTGATGTCGATAGGGGCGATAGATGTGAATAGCGCACGACGTCTAACCGTTGAAGATTTTTCGAGCCGTGGTCCGACTCTCGACGGTAGGATAAAGCCTGAAATGGCTAATTATGATGGTGTGCCAACCGGCGTGCCGGGTTTTGAATCTTTCTATGGTACGTCAGCAGCAGCGCCGCATGCGGCGGGTGTTGCCGCACTACTTCACGAACTGTTGCCCTCTGCGAGCCCCGACGAGATTAATTCATTCCTTCGCTACTTTTGCGATGACCTTGCACCTGCGGGACTCGACAATATCTCAGGTTCGGGAAGAATGATCGCGTATCCGGTGTTTGATAGCTTGATAAACACAGGGTGGACTAACCGGGTAAAAACCTACAATTTCGATGACGGTACGGAAGGATGGGAAAATTGGGCGCCGCCGGGATTTACCGCACCACAGTTTACGTGGCAGCCCGGAAACCTGGTGATGACGGCTCGATCCAACATTAATACCTTCGGGTATTGGGTCAGTCCCGTTGTCGAATTTTTGCCCGATAACTCTATCAACCTTATTGCAGACAGACTTTATCAGGCGCGATTGCGTATCTGGTCTAATGCAGGACCTACTGATTTTCCGACATTCCGAGTTCGGGTTCACTCGACGCTTGAAAACGAGATCGCCCAAAAGGTTTTCAATAGCTCTAATGGAAACGGGATATATCCGTTGCCCGAAGGACGATATTATTATGTGTACTTCCGCCCGGACCAGGAAAGTATAGACAATGGTATCCGACTTGCGGTTGATATGATAAATTTTGATCAGAGCGATAGTGCGACGGCATCTCTTTACGTCGATGAAGTTCAGGTAATGGAGCTCAATCTCCCATATTAACTATATCCGGGTGCCACTTTTTCCGTGCCGAATTTGGACTGGGTTATGATTCATCCGGTTTGGATGAGTCCCCTCAAGTTGAAAAAAGGTCGTTCGGCTTGTAGCGGGGAAGTGGAAATATTTTCGCAGGTTTCTTTCCTTTACTTATTCCGTTAACAAGGGGTTGGGTTTTTTACTGATGAAACGGCTCGGATTTATATCGCTTCTGTTGTGCATGTGTCTGAATGGATATGCGCTTATAACGCTTGAACCAACGGGTGGCGTCCAGATCTCAAATGCCGACGGCTACTCCTTTCATCCTGCCATCAGTTTTGATAAATCCGCAAAAGAATGGGGAGTTATATGGTTGGATTACCGCATGTCTTTCTGGGAGATTCTGTATGGCCGGCTTGGTCTTGATGATGAAAACGCCCTCACTGTTGAAAATACGATGATGGAGATATCTCCTCTCGCGTCGTTCGACTCTGAGCCGGTTCTGGGACGTAGCACCAAATTTATCTCACTCTGGAACTATCTTGCCGGTTCCGGTTATATCTATTCAATAGCCATATCAAACGATGGAGCACATTCAGGGAGTAGCATAATAGATTTTACGGGAAGTTATGGTTATCGTCCTTCTCTTGTAGCCAGCGGCGGGGGATTCGGTGCGGCATGGGTAAGCGAGAACATGGTGTCAGCGAAATCGGATATTATTTTTGCCACGCTTGATTCGTCAGGCGCGGTCAGCGGAACAAAAAAAGATATCACGTCAAACGAGGCGGGAAACTCAGGGGGTCCTTCGGTCGCCTGGACAGGAAGCAAGTATGGTATCTGTTGGCATAATAACAAAACCGGAATTTATCATATTTATTACCAGAGGTTGGACTCGAGCGGTACGGCGGAAACTGATATAATAGCAATTTCTCCACTTGCGCAAGGGTCGTTCAATCCGCGTATAGTCTGGACCGGCTATTCTTTTTTTCTTTGCTGGGAACAACAGGACGGCTCGAATTCTTCCCTATATTATTGTCTTCTGGATACTGCCGGAAACGTGCTTCTTGGTCCTTACAGCCTTTCTTCAACCGGCTATTCGCACCGACCTTGCCTCTGCTGGACAGGAAAAGTTGTCGGCATCTTCTGGCAGGAAGGTACTCCCGGCAATTCTGTCGTCTACTATGCGAGTATCGATGCCCTGGGAAAGAGGGTGGTAAATCCCGCGTCGGTGGTAAAGGTAACGAGTTCCGAGTATCCAGATGCGGTCTGGTCGGACTTTTATTATGTGCTTGCGTGGCAACAAGGAAGCGGCGCCAATACAGAAATTTATGCAGCAAAGGTGATTGATCCGGATGCGATTGTTCAGAAAGACGATGCAGAGATCGTATCGGCGGATTTTCCTGAATCACTCTCTGTGGGAGAGAAGAGAAAGGCTGAGATACAAGTAAAAAACACAGGGACGACTACATGGACGTCTGGCGATGAATATGCGCTGGCTGCGGTTGGAGAAGAGGATCCCTTCAGCGAAACGCTGCGAATTCCGGTTCCCTCGACAACGAGCGTTGAGCCGGGAGATACCATAGTGTTTACGATAGACCTTAGCGCGCCTTATTCCGTGGGTTCTTTTACCTCCGATTGGCGTATGGTGAAATCCACCGACGGCTGGTTCGGCGCGACGGCATCAGAAATAGTTGACGTCACCTTTCCTTCAACCTGGTTTTTCCCTGTCGGGCGTAGCGGAACAATCGATTCCGTGGTAGCCGAGGAAATTATATGGCTATTTAATCCCGGCAATGTCGACGCCGACGTTACTCTTACGGTGATTGATGAAGGAGGAAATAGTCATTCAACTTCGCTGAATATTGCGGCACATTCCCAGGATACTTTTACTATAAGTAGCCTTGTGAGCAATGTCAGGGCAGCGGTGTATATAACACAAACGAGTGGCACATCCGTTTTTCCAGTACGTCGTCTTCGGTGGACTGATAACGGCATCCCGAACATTGCAGGGAGTCTTTCGCTCGGACATCATATAAGCTCGGACATCTGGTATTTACCCGAGGTAAGAACCGACGCGCATATTACTGATCTGTTGTGCGTGTATAATCATACGAATGATTCCGCAACGGTATCGTTTCAGATGATTCCCAATGCCGGCTCTTCCATCACTTTTCAGAGAGAACTTCAACCGAAGACCTTTCAACGTGTCTCTTTATCGGAGCTGCCTGTGAATCAACGCTACGCATGCATTGTAGAATCTATTAATGATGTCCCGGTAGTAGTTGAGCATGAGCGCCTTGCAGATGCAGGAAGTTGGGACAATGCCGTGGGAACTGCAGGATTTGCCGCTCCTTGCTTATCGCAGAAATATTATTTTGCTGAAGGTTCGACAGTCGGCTTTGATGAATCAATCGTGGTCTTTAATCCCGGCGCAGAATCGCTTCAATTGAGTGTCTCTGTTTTCACGACGTTTGGTGAACCACGTGCGTATTCTTATACCCTTGATGCCTTGAACAGGTTGAATCTTGACGTGAGTTCTTTAGCGATCTCTCCCGCCCTCGCCATGTCTCTTGAAACTACCAATGGAGTCCCTTTTGTTACGGAACGGTTGATGAGCTGGAGTGTAAGCGGATTGCTCAATGCCGCCGCTCATGCAGAGAGAGGGAATTCCGTGCCTGCAACTACATGGTATCTTCCTGTCGCCGGTATGGCGGATACGGATGATTATATTATGCTTTTAAATCCGGGGACAGTAGATGCCCAAATCACCTTGACCATTTATGATGCCATCAGCCGTTCACAAATCCTGGATTATAGCGTCCCTGCTCGTCGAAGACGAACGATTTATGTAGATGAAATTGACTTCTGCCGAAATGCGAATGTGGCAGGAGTGATAAAATCCAACGCTGTTCCTATAGTGGTTGGCTATTCATGCTATTGGACAACAGGCGATTATTTCTGGATAGACGGTGGCTCGTATACGGGCTTTCCTTTGCAGGATTAACAGATCTTTTGTGCGTTGCTACAAGAACCACCTGCTTTCCGTTATTTCCACACTCGTACTCGCACGCCTGAGGGTGCGCGTAATCGCTATCGCTATCGAAATCGTGTTTTTTTAAGAATTTCCTTCGCCCCGGCGGATGGTTATTTTCTCATCCTCGCACTCGCTTTTTTCGAAGTAGGGTCGTTCGATGCCGAACGAACTCAAGGACCTGTAAGGTTCTTATATACAAGCCCAGGGGTATACCGCGCCGTGGCGGGCAAATCCTGAGCGAACTTGTGAGCGGAAGGATGTCGCCCTGGGTTACGTTCCCCCCACCAGCCTCAGCCTGTAAGGCTGATATATAAATGATCCGATACCCAGAAGTTTTGCCTTTTGTGCGCTCCATACATTTGTGTTAAAAGCGCGGTTAAAAAATCGTTAAAACAATAATCGAACTACGGATTTTCACTTATCTCCACTAATAACCAGAATCGTCCCCGCGCGCTCACGCGCATTCGTACAGGCCCATGGCGTTGTATGCGCACTCGGTTGTTTTTTCGGAGTAGGGTCGTTCGGACCCGAACGACCTCCGCCGAAAGGCAAAATAAATATCATCTTATGGTTATAAATACGGTCGCAAAGCGCCCTCACTCCACACCGGTATACCGATAGACTTTCCGCCCAGAACCGGAAGAATAATTAAATTGCTGTTTGGAGTGCTCGTACCATTATAATTAGGAGAACACAGAACAGCCGTTGTGGGGTGCGCGTGAAATGCTTTCACAAGCCCTCCGAGATTGTGCGCAATGGAGGATTGCGCGCAATTAAGAAATTCCGTCGTTCCAGTCGAGATAAAGAAGTGCAAACTTTAAGGTTCGACCCCGGAAATGAGCTGCTATGCGGTGAGCTGTGACCCACCCGGTGGGAGGGTCTTTCTTTTTTCGCACTTTTAATCTATAGCACTAATGTTTGCAACAAAGCAGATGTTTTTTAATAAAATTTGAATATTCAGTGGTATAATTTGAAAGGCTGTGGATGGGGAACCGGAGCCCGGCTGACAATGTTCCTTTTTCCTCTCGTGGAATCTATGTTCAAAGAACAGGTCCCTTCCATCCACAGCCTTTTGGGGATAGGTGATGTGTGAGTGGTAGCTCTATAGAATTTTAAAGTAAGCCGGTAAGTTGAGCCCTGGTGGCTGGTCTCCGTAATTTTTCGAGTGCCCGCTTCTCGATTTTTCTTACTCCTTCCTGACTCAAGCCGATCTTCTTACTTGCTTGCCTGAGACTCAATGGTTCGTTTCCATCAAAGCCAAACCGTAATTTAACCACATTCTTTTCACGTTCTGTGAGCGTGGATAACATTTGTTCAACTTTTTCCTGACGCTCATGTTCGAGACAAATTTCATGGGGATTCATAGACTCAGAATCTGTAACGAAGTCATAGAGGGTGCAGTCCGTACTTTCACCCGGATGACTATCGAGAGAGAGTATTGAATCTCTCCATGTCATAATGGACTTTAGCTGTTCCGGATCGACGTTTAAGCCGTCCGCGATTTCTTTCTCTGACGCATCTTTGCCGTGACGTACCCTGTAGGTATTAATGTATTCCGTAATCTTCCCCATGAGACGTGCTTTTCTCAGGGGCAATTTGACCAGTGAATTTTGGCGTCTCACCGCCAGTTGAATGGTTTGCCTTATCCAGAAAGCGGCGTAGGTGGAGAAACGGTATCCCTTTCTCCAGTCATATTTGTCGATAACGGCTAATAAGCCGATATTCCCTTCCTGGACGAGGTCAGGCAACGAGAGTCCTTTCCCCATAAACGAGACGGCGATTTTAACGACGAAGCGTAAATTAGCTTCGATAATTTCCCGTCGTGCGTGTTCATCCCCTTTCTCATATCGTTTGAACAACTCAACTTCTTCTTCCCTTGTCAACACCTCATTGTGAGAGATATCATCAAGGTAGGGTTTTAAGGTTTGTTCAAATTTAACCATATTTTATACTCCCCAAATAGATTGCGTACGTAATTGAAAAGTGCAATATCTATGCCCTGTAGTGGGAATTCAGGGGAGTGTAGCGAAGAATGCTCATAATAAGTAACTTAGAGGCATATTTTCCGTCTTTTTGCCTATCGGAAGCCCCATTTCCAAAGGTTCACTTTTCGAAAAAGTGTAAACTTTTCTGCACAGTGTAAAGTTTTGTTCACACTTTTAACCTTTCAGAACCATTTAAAGAACTATATTTCTTTGGAACGTCTTTAACATTAAGGTATTATAAGAGTTCACGCGATGTACAAAATCAATGAAGTAAAATCGGAAAGGTTGTAGATTACACGGTTAAATTTTAGGGATTAAAAACCGTATATTTCAGGTTTAGGTTCGCGAAGCATGAGCTCCTTCGCAGTGATGTGAGGGTCCTTGCCCTCATAGACGACTTCATAGACGCCCTGTGATATGGGCATGTCAACCTCAAATCGTCGTGCAATCTGTATTACTGACTCGGCGGTCGTAATCCCTTCGACAACCATTCCAATTTGAGTGGTAGCGGCATCCACGGTCAGTCCCTGTGCGATTAGTTCTCCGAAGTTGCGATTGCGGCTATGATGGCTGGTGGCGGTGACAATTAAATCACCTACACCGCTGAGACCGGTAAAAGTTTCCACATTCGCCCCCATGCTGACGCCAAGTCGAATTATCTCAGCCAGCCCACGAGTCAGCAGCGCGGCTTTAGTATTGTCGCCGTACCCCAATCCATCGCACATCCCCGCTGCGATGGCGATCACATTTTTTACTGCGCCCCCGACTTCCACGCCGAGAATATCCGATTGACGATAGGGACGGAAAAATGGGGTCATAAATAGAGACTGAATGCGGGTGGAGGTCTCTTCCGTGAACGAGGCAGCCACCACGACGGTCGGCATTTTTCTCGACACTTCTTCAGCATGGCTGGGTCCGCTTAGCACACATATTCGGTCTTTCGTTTCTGCTCCTAACTCTTCCATTACAATTGAAGACATGGTCGAGCCGGAGCCCGGTTCAATACCCTTGGTACATACGACGATAAAAGTATCCGTCTTGAGTGTGCGGGCTTTCCGAAGCGTACGGCAACAAGACCGAAACGCCCTGGAAGGAACCGCAATCACGATGATATTACGGTCGTTCAATGCGTCGGAAATATTCTCAGTGATGGTGACATTTTGAGGAAGAGAAATAGCAGGAATCCTGAAATGCCGGTGGGTGGTAGCAAGCGTTTGAAGAAGGTCTGTATCGATATCCCAGAGATTGACGTCGAGACCTTTATCGCCCAGCATCCATGCCAGGGTTGTCCCCCAACTCCCTGCACCAATTACGGTAATCTTATCGTCGTGTGTTTCGATCATGTGAATTCTTGAATCGCAACCATTAAATCAAAAAGATGCTATCATCATGAAAAAAGAACTACAAAGATTTTTTAAGGTATGTTTTGCACGTTCGAAAGAAAGCCGGATAAAAGTCAAGGATTTCACAAATGTAAGTTCGTTGCTCGAAGTATTCGTTTGCTAAGGTCACCATGCGGGATCGATAAAGGCTCGGCGCCGAAATGTAACGCCAAGATGATCCCTTACATATCTTTCAATTTCGTCTAAATCGACCCCGGGAATATCAACGGCGCTCACGGTTACCTCATTGAAGGCAGACGAAGCAAGTGTGATAAATTCGAGAACATTCTCGAAGGCATTTGCATATTCAGGAACGCAAATACGAATGTACTCTTCATCAGAGGCGGCGTTCAGGCTTATTGAAATCGCGTTAAACAATGCACCTAATTCTTCTATGATGTTTCTTCCATTGATCAGGTTGCCCAAACCATTGGTATCGAGGCGCAATCGTTTAGCGCCGCGTTGACGCAATAGGGGGACAAGCGTATTTATGAGATCGAGCCTGACGGTAGGTTCCCCGAGTCCACAAAACACGATCTCAGGATACCCGGATAGGTCGTCAGGAAGGTCGCTGACAATATCATCGAGCGAGGGCTCTTTATCGAGTTTCAAGTTATGTCCCTTGACCACCCAATTGAATTGACGCTGACAGAACCAGCATCGGTTTGGACACACATTCGTGATATTGAGATAAAGGTTGTCACGAAGTTCATAGGCGATTTCGGGTGGTGTATCGAGGGGCAAGGCAAGAAGGCGGATAGCATTCCACCGGGTCACTCTCATCACGTCCTTGACACTCAGATGCTTTATTTCGGCGATTTTTTCCGCAACATACCTGACATATGCAGGCTCATTTCTTTTCCCTCGATACCGTTGTGGTGGGAGGTAAGGAGAATCGGTCTCGATCAACAATCGCTCGATTGGTAGACGGCTGACGACTTCTCGAAGCGGATGGGCATTCGGGTACGTAATCGGCGCATCGATACCTATAAAAAAGCCTGCTTCAATAAGTGTCATGGCATCCGCGATGTCTCCAGAAAAACAATGAACCACGCCTCGTATATCCTTGTAAGGCTTTTTAAAAAGGAGTTCGAACATGCGGCTATACGCATCCCGGCAATGTAAGATTACGGGAAGATTACATTCGAGGGCGAGATTCAGGTGTGCATTGAGGACACGGATCTGTTCATTAAGGGGACTGCGCCCTCCACGGTAAAGGTCAAGACCGGTCTCACCCAATGCGACTATATTGTGATGTTTGATAAAGGTCTTGAGAGTCTCGATCGCGGATGAGGTCACCGCGTGGGCGAAATGGGGGTGAATACCCGCCGTATGTGAAATCCAGGACTTTTCAAAAAGAGTCTCTCTTATTTCCGCCTCCGGATCGACGAGGTCATTAATATTGACGATGTGTTCCACATTGGCGGATTGTGCACGTTCAAGCACACTATTCAGGTCTTCTTTAAACCATTGGTCGCCAAGGTGTGCGTGACTATCTATTAAAGCCGGTTCAAACATGAGCTATTATGAACTTCAGATAAAATTAAGATTCACGAATCAGTAAACAGAGTTTAATACGTTGTGTAAAAGGAAAAGGGTATACAACAGGAGGAGAAAAAGAAAGGTTAAAAAAAGATATTCTGCTTATACCGAGCGATTCGCGAAATCGGGAACGTAGCATCAGATACGAATACGAAAGGAACCGGAAATGCTGTTTACCCCACGAAATGAGGACGTGCGGGAGAAC
>CAZSMK010000004.1:0-1516 GCA_964608095.1 uncultured Candidatus Sumerlaeota bacterium
AATCAAGAGTGAGAAAACCGTGGCTGGAGCTACTCCAGCCGGAGTTGATAAGGGTGTGGATGCCATCCAAGGAAATCGCCGAACGAATGGATGGCGATAACCGCCCCTGGAACTGCCTGCACGAGTGGCATTGCACCTTGCCGAAAAGGCCTTTCGAGCTTCTTTGCCGGCTGCGATCAATGGTTGAGTCGGCGAGTTTACCGGGGTATAATTGAAATAATTTACTCAGGTGTACCAGGAGATCGGCTCCGCTATCAAGCTCTCGGCCCCTCATACTGCTGTTCCGTAGTTCGCTGGGCGGGCTTCGAGGCTCTTACTAAGGTAGTTCAATTGTTGTCCTCACAGTAGATGCCGGGTTAATATGAAGTCACGACATAATTTACGAGGTGAACAAAACAAATGGACAGAATTGTTGTGAATTCCACCATACATTTCGGCAAGCCCTGTATAGCGGGCACACGTATTACGGTGCAAGACGTCCTCGAGCTGGTCGATGAAGGGCTCTCATTTGAGGAGATCATCCGCGACTACTATCCCGCCTTGACAATCGAGGATATCCGTGCGTGTGTTCAGTATGCAATTGCCCTGGTAGCATCTGAAGAAATTCATCTTAAGGCTATGCAGGCATGATGTTTATGCTTGACCAGGACGTGTACATGACCACCGCTCGTTTTCTGGAGGGATTGGGTCACGACGTGATTTCAGCCTCGCGGATGGGATTGTCGGGCGCGAGCGATGAAGAACTGTTGCGTGTGGCAAATGGAGAGGGGCGGATTCTCGTCACGCGAGACAGGGACTTCGGTGGACTGGTCTTTGTGAAGCTGCTCGGAGCAGGGGTCATTTACCTTCGTATCCTTCCTTCGACGCAGAACGCCGTTCATGGTGAACTTGAGCGAGTGCTGACAACGTATACTGGCGAGGAGTTGTCTATGGCGTTTGTTAGCATTAAGCCAGATGGTCATAGGATAAGAAGACTTTCGAAGAATTAAGTTGAAGAAGACAGCGGAACTTTCTCACCGCTCACTACCAAAGATCAGAGTTCTGCGCATAACAAATGACATTTTTTCTCAAAAGAAATGGTGCATCACGTTTTCCGGGTTATTTTCCCCATTGTGGCTCGGATGAAACCCGGAAAAATAGGTCAAATTCCATGCGCCCTTTCAGTTTTGGTTTCAAGGATTCTTTGACAACCTTTTGCTTTTCGGCGATGAGGTATTTTGTATCTTTGAATTTTAGGCAACTGCGGTACTCTAAGCTTTCTAATTCAGATTGCTTAAGGTACTTGGCCCAGGTAATAAAGTCAGCTTTCGCTTTGAGTTCAGCGCCATGTAACAAAAACAGTTATGTGCGGACAAACAAGTTCGATGTCATCATCCTTGATTGCGCACCCACGGGGGAATCGCTCAGGTTCATAAGCATTCCAACCACCCTCGAATGGTACATAAAAAAGATATTCAAGTTGGAAAGGACCATTGCCAGGTACGCCCGTCCCATAGCCAAGCGACTCTATGATGTT
>CAZSMK010000005.1:0-49130 GCA_964608095.1 uncultured Candidatus Sumerlaeota bacterium
ATCGGTATCTTACAACAATAATGAGCACAACATTCAATCTTAAAACCGATTGTTTAGTCTAATTGTTTCCCGCAAAACTCCTATTTCGCGAATCTCTCATTTATAGGTTCGTGGGAATATGAGATTGACACATACAGGGAATTGCATAGGCATCAGCCTCAGGTCTTTTTCCATGCTCCAGCCAATCGGTCTGCAATTAGGTCTTTGACTTTTTCTGCAGGGATACGAATCTGTTCCATAGTAGTACGGTCGCGGAGAGTGACCTGATGATCATCGAGAGATTGCACATCCACAGTGACGCACCATGGCGTGCCGGTCTCGTCCTGCCTGCGATAGAGTTTCCCGATTCCGGCGGTATCGTCGTACCTTGTGGCGAAATGCGGTCTGAGATCGTCTGCAATTTTTTTTGCCGTCTCCGCGAGAGGGGGTTTGTTTCTAAGCAGTGGAAACACGGCGACTTTTATGGGCGCCAGGCTCGGATGGAGTTCCAGCACTACACGTTGTCGTCCCTCTACCTCTTCTTCGCGATAGGCATCGCACATAAACGCCAGGAGCGATCGGTCAACTCCTGCAGACGGTTCGATGACATACGGAATATAGCGGCGTTTTTCCTCTTCGTCATAGACGCTGAGGTCCTTGCCCGACACTTTGCCGTGCTGGGTTAGATCGTAATCCGTCCGATTAGCAATGCCCTCGAGCTCCGACCATCCCATAGGGAAATTATATTGAACGTCGAAGCATGCACGGGCATAATGTGCCAGCTCCTCCGGACCGTGCTCATCCAGACGTAGATTCTCCTCACTTATCCCGAACCGTTTATACCATTGCAGGCGTTCCTGCACCCAGTATTCATGCCATTTTTGGTCGGTGCCAGGTTTAACAAAGAATTCGATTTCCATTTGCTCGAATTCGCGTGTGCGGAAAATGAAGTTGCCGGGTGTTATTTCGTTACGGAATGCTTTGCCGATTTGAGCGATACCGAAGGGAATCTTCCGCCGCATCGAGGTCATCACATTATCGAAGTTGGTAAAGATACCCTGAGCGGTTTCCGGGCGGATATAAATGGTTGTAGCGGTTTCCTCGACAGGGCCCATGAATGTCTTAAACATAAGATTAAATTTTCTTGGTTGAGTCAGTTCGCCGCCACATTCAGGGCATGTTGTCGGGTCAATGAGGTCATCGCCGCGAAAACGGCGTTTACACGATTTACAATCTACCAGGGGGTCGGTAAAACTATCCACATGCCCGGAAGCCTCCCAAACCCGCGGATGCATGAATATACCTGCATCCAGTCCTTCCATGTCAGAACGTTCACGGACAACTGCTTGCCACCATGCCTCCTTGATGTTTCGTTTTAACTCGACTCCCAGTGGGCCGTAATCCCATACACTACCGAGACCACCGTATATCTCGCTGGATTGAAATACAAATCCGCGACGTTTACATAACGATACGAGTGTATCCATAGATTTCAATGGGCTCATTGTTCCCTCTTTTTATAGATTATTCGGAATCATAGAATAGGTGAATCTCAGATGATAGTTGATAATTCAAGTGTAATGCAAGGATATTTGGACCGTGGTAAGGTGAGGAGTGAAAGAGGAGTCGAAGAGGCTCCTTGCTCATGAGAGCGATTTTTTAATATGTTGAAAGAGGTCATTAATGGTATAGGGCTTTGCAAGAAATGGATAACCGCGGTTCTGAATCAACGACCACTGGGCTTTTTTGTCGGGATACCCACTGCTGAGAAGGACAGGGATATCGGGGTGAAGAGACCGAATGTCTTCAATAAGCTCTACGCCGCTTTTCCCGGGTAGGACCACATCGCTGAACACCATATCAAAGTTTCCTCTTTCGCTGTCGAAGATCTCACGAGCCCTTTCTGCGCTATCCGCTTCTATAACCCGGTAGCCGCTGTCTGTGAGTGCACGAACCAGCAGGAACCTGAAATCAGGATCGTCCTCAACGACCAGAATTTTTTTACCTTTTCCGTCAACGCGTTCGAGATTTGGAGGAGAAGGTTGGTCGAATTCGGGCATTAAGGTAGTGAACGCAGGGATATAAATTCTGAATGTCGCTCCCTCACCCGGTTTAGTATCGACGTCAATCCACCCGTCGTGTTGTCTGACTATGCCATATACCACGGGCAACCCGAGCCCAGTCCCCTTACCTTTCTCTTTAGTGGTAAAAAAGGGTTCGAATATATGCTGTATCATCTTTTCTTCTATTCCTTCACCGGTATCTGAGACGGCGAGACATACGTAATCTCCGGAATGTGCCAGGGGATTAAGAGCAAGGTCGTATTCTTTTAGCGTTACATTAGTCGTGGTCAAGGTAATTGTTCCACCATGGGGCATTGCGTCGCGGGAATTGAGCACAAGATTCATGAGGACTTGTTCCATCTGTCCTTTATCGGCTTTTACGGGTTTGAGATTTGAATCATAATTTGTGGTTACTTCAATATCCTCACCGATGAGGCGGCTGAGCATTTCTTCCATATCGTATATCAAGTTATTGAGATTGAGTACTACCTGGTTGAGCATTTGTTTACGGCTGAATGCGAGGAGCTGTTTAGTCAGCGAGGATGCGCGATGTGCCGCTTTTAATATTTCGTTGATGTTCTTCCTTGTTGCCTCTGGAACATCTGTTTGATGGAGCAATATTTCCCCATATCCCGTGATGACTGTTAGCAGATTATTGAAGTCGTGGGCAATGCCGCCGGCAAGATTTCCTATCGCTTCCATCTTCTGAGACTGCAAACGTTGTTCTTTAAACCGTTTCTGGATTGTAATATTCCGGACCATTGAAAGGACTTCGTTTTCTCCGGTGACGACAAAGCGCGCCTCATAATCGAGCAGGGGTCCGTTGGGAAGGGGAGAGTGTATTTGATATTCGAAGACTTGCGATTCTTTTGTGCGTAATGCCTTTTTGATGTAGCTCATAAACAGATTGGCGAGATTCTGGGGCATCATTTCCGGTATAGTTTTTCCCAGAAAAGATTCCGCAGGTATGGCGGGTGCCTCGTCTTTTGAGGCAATAAACTCCTTGTATCTGCCGTCCCCGTCTAAGGTGAAGAGCATGTCGGGTATGGCGTTGATAATTGCACGTGTGCGCTCTTCGCTTTCCAATAATTGACCTTCTGTCCTTTTTCTTACCAGGGCGTTGACAAAAATTTCACCCGACATCCTGAGAAGACGGGTGTCTTCGTCAGTCCAGTTCTTTTCTCCCGCGATACAGGCAAAGCCCGAAAAACCGATTACGGTCTCGCCATAGACAAGGGGTACATTAACAAGTGATTTAATTCCTTCCGCCATGAATTCGTCTTTTTCTTTCTCGGCTTCAGGCGGCATGTCAGCGACGCGCGATATATGAACAATCTCGCCTTGCTTTATGCGGCTTATGAGCCATGGCATGTTTTCAACCGGTATTTCTTGATATTTCGAGCGCACACTTTCTACCCCTTCTGCGCACCATTCGTGGGTATTGCTATAAGTTGAGCCATCCGCAGAAAACTGAAACAGGTAGGTTCGCCCCATGCGTGTAAATTTACCCAACGCTCTAAGGGCTAAGTTAATGCCGGTGTCTATCCTGTGAGAGGGAATCTGAATAAAATGAGTAGAAAGCAGGCTGATCAATTGCTCCATTTTAATTCGGTATTGAAGAGCAGCCTCCGCCTTTTTACGCGCAGTTATGTCCCGGATATTCGTCATGAGGGCGCGCGGCTTTCCTTCAATATCTCTTATCAATGCCGAGCTCAATTCACCGATAAAGGATGTTCCATCTGTCCTGCGTATTGTGTATTCAGTTCGCTCAGAAAATCCTGATTTAAATGCACTTTGCAAATTATGTCGGGCTTTGTCTCGATCTTTTGCTGCGATAAATTCAAAGGCAGACCTGCCCATATGTTTTTCAGGATCGGTAACTCTGAATAATTCTTTCGCACGCTCGGAAATATATATCACACGAACGTCCATGTCCATTACGACTACCGCGTCCGGAGAAGTTTTAATCAGGCTTTTATAAATCTCTTCAGTATCTCGTAATGTTTCCTGTACCCGGTGTCGTTCTGTGGTATCCATTAAGATGACCAGGGCAACGGTGTCTTCGCCCGGGATATCGCTTAATTTTTGAATACTCGCTTCATACCATCGAATCTCCCCTTGAATGATGGACTTTCTCTCTGGCGCGACTTTATGCCCCTTTTCTAATGCATGTAAAATGGTTTTCATGTGGTCATCCGCTATATATTCGGGAAAGACATCCCACAGGGTTTTTCCTATAAAATCCTGAGGCTTTCCTCCAAGTGTTCGGGCGGCATATTCATTCAAAAAGAGATATTTCCCCTTGCTATCGATGCTGAATATCGGTTGTTGTGCGCCTTCGACCAGCGTGCGATAATGGTGCTCTCTCTCCTGAAGGTTCTCTTCACATTCCTTTTTCGATGTTATATCTCTTACGGTCAAGAAAAAACAGGGTGTGCCGCTTATATCACTTGAACGAAGTGAAACATCGACGGGGAAGTGAGAGCCGTCTTGTCTCTTTGCGGTAAGTTCGAGAGTAGAAGGTGAACTCGGGTCATTCATGTTTTGAGGAGGTGTGTGCAGGAAGGTAGCGAATGTGTTGCTATCCGATTCAATCAGGCATAAATGGTGAAACGCCTTTCCACGGCTTTCCTCCGACGAATATTGAAACAGTTCCTTTGCCTCAGGGCTCCAGAACATAATGTCTCCATGGGGGTTAAGTACGATGAAGGGCTCTTGAATACAGGGAACAGCAGCACGAAGCTGTTCATCTGTTAAAGTTTCCATTGAGGTCGTGTAATGTGTACCACGTAAAAGAGCGAGAGGACTCGCCCACTTGAGAATCAAGGAGATTAGGGCGGCAAGGGAAAGGACAAGAATAAGGAAAAGCAGAGTACTTATAGCCGGATTCAAGGGTATATTACCGGAAGAAGATATAAGAGCAGGGACATGCAACCACATACCTATCACGAGGAGAAAAAAAGAAAGAATAGCCACTGAAACCAATTCCTGAATAATGATACGACCTCTTGTTTCCGCACATCTTTCCTTAAATCGCATGTTTAATCCCTTAAATCCAAAACTTCTAACATATTATTTTCAAATAGAAAATTGTAATATCAAGCTTTTCTTGAATATTTCGTGGTCAAAATAAGCCGAATAATCTTCCCCATTCGCAGTCATGCACTAATTTTATTGCTCCTATTTATCTTATCGTCAAGTCATGGTGAAGAAGAAGCTTAAAAGAAGTGCAATCTGTGAGGGGAGATGCTTGAAATTACAAGGAGAGGGTAAGGTAGATAATGTAGAGGATGATGGCCGGGATGAAGCTGAGTATGGCAAGGGGGATAAGGTACTCGCGGTAGACCTTCATGAGGTTGGCTTCGAAATAATCCTTGGTAAGGAGCAAGCAGAGATGAACAGGCGAGAGCATCATGCCGAGATAGCCGGAGATATAGGCGAGAAAGATCGGCGCATAGCCTGACATACCCGGCGCCTCGACGGACGAGATCAATGCAATGACGACGGGGAACGAGGCGCCCACGAACCCGATGGCAATCCCGGTTACTACACCCGCCACAAACGGCAACACAATTATCAATCCTACCAGGGGAATCCGGTATGTAAGCAGCTCTTCTTTGAGTATTTCCACGCCGTTGCTCTGTTCGAGCACGCTCCGAAAAATCATGATGGCGATGACGAGTAAGCTGATTTGCCAGACGGCTTTTTTCAGCAGAATTGTTTTGACCTGGCGCCAGGTGAGTTTGTCTGCAATAACCACCCATGAGAAACTGAGGATTAGCCCAACAAGAATCGGTGACCGCTCGAGCAGTTTCGATTCGAATCCCGCCGTTTTCTGGATAACACTGATAATCACGCCCAGGAAAATGAGCGTAGAGACCATAAGTATGATAGGGATGAGTTCGTTCAGGAACCGGAGGATATTTTTCTTTGAGTATTTGCGATGTTTTTTATCGCCCAGTGAGACGTGTCGCAGGGTGACGATGTAGCCGGCAGCCAGGCTGACGAACGTCATGGGCAGGTTGAGCGCTATGAATTTCCATGGCTGCACTCGAGTCAGCGAGATAGCGAGGATCACGCCCGGATAAAGCGGAAACCAGTACTCCCAGATGTGGCGAAACCAATAGTTGATGATGGTTTTATGCTGGGGGACGAGTGTAGAGTTGTGGCTGACGGCGCCGACCATGGGGGCGGAAAACACGGCGCCGCCCGGCATGGGAAGAAGCCCGATCAGGGCGGGAAACGTGACCAGCGTTATCCTGCTCTCACCCACCATCTGTTTGAACGATTCTACGATTCGTTTCAGACGTCCCGAGACGTCCATTCCGTTTGACAGGATGAGAATTCCGGCAACTATGACGACAACGGATATTGTGTCCAGCGTTAGGGTCCCATCCACCATTGCATTGATAAGCGCGCGCGGCGGCATGCGAAACGATATGCCTAAAAAGACAGCGCCGATAAGAAGCGAGATGCTGAGTATGATCTTGAGCTTCAGGGCAACGAGTACGACGGCGAGGGCGAGAAAAATTTTCGCCAGCGCTGGTATGTGCTCTACCCATTCCATTGAAACATTCATACATGATCGGGGTGCTGCTACTCAATAAAAACAAAAACTATCGGGGTCAGACCTCGGTTCTGAGCTTCTTTGATAAGGACTATACCATGTGGTGTTTGGGGAACATACGCCCCACCAATCCTTAGCCTGAAAGGCTGATATATAAATGATCCGATACGCAAAGTTTTCCCTTTGTGCGCTCCGTGCCTTTGTGCGAAAAGAGCGGTTGAAAAATCTTAGAAAAATAATGAGCGAGCCACGGATTTTCACTCATCTCCACTAATTTCTTTACCACTTAAAATACCTTTTTTCTTTACCCGCGAATTACGTGGATTACACGAATAAAAAATTTTCTCATATCCTTTTTTCAACAGTACCCGCACTCGCACTCGTGACCGTGTCGTGCCCATAATCAGTGGAGATCAGTGGAGATATGTGGTTTAAAACAAAATCTTCTTTTATCAACGATTCTCCTCTTACGGAAAAAACCTCATCTTAACACAAAGAACGCGAAGGGATGCGGAGAACGCAGAGGTTTTTAATCTCTGAATGTGGTTCTCTCTGCGAATTCTGCGTTAAAGTAGGTATAAAGAAAAATTCTTTTTAGAACCACGGATTTTCACTCATCTCCACTAATCTATTTTTATTCAATGCGGAGTAGGGTCGTTCGTCCAGAACGATTCCCGACGGATGCTCAAAACAAATTTCATTCTATGATCCCCAATACAGGGTGAGAGATAGGCTATCCGAGAATCAATTTTTGAGTGCGCAGACGCGTCTGCGCATTGTATCGGCGTGAGACTTCACGCCTCGCGACCGTGTCGCGCTATCTTCTTTGTTCGATAACCGACCGCGAGTACGAGTGCGAGAAAACAGGGGTCGAAGATCTGTTAAAGCGAAATCTTCGACCCGCCGCAGGCGCGTTATAACCATTGGGCTGGGTATAGTACCCGCTTTCAGTGCAGAACAACTTACATTACATGCGAAAACACATCCTACAGCCACACAACTTCATTTGATTCGGCATGGGTTCAAATCCTTGCGACCTTTTCAGTCGTTTGTGTCCTTGCCGAATTACATCCTTCTACTGATAAACCGGTCGCTTTCGGGAAAAGAAGTTACGTGACTTCATTTTTGGCGATGCGCTATACTGTGTATTTAGGTGTGTTAAACGTTCATAGTGCGCATTGTGCGAAAATACCACGGTTTGTTGAACCGCTTGGGGCGAAGATTCGAGTGGGCGCGGGTGCCCGGCTTTCCACGCGAACTCCAGATTGTTCCCACTAACGCCTGCAACCTGCGTTGCCGCAATTGCCCCAAAACCTATTATAAAACTGATGACCGGCATTTACATCCCGATATCTACGAGCGCGTAAAGAAGGAGCTGTTCCCGTATGTTCGGGTTCTTAACCTTCAAGGGCTTGGGGAACCGCTGATGTCGCCTTTATTGCCGCAGATGATCGAAGATGCTCGAGTCTACGATCTGAAGATACAATTCGTAACCAATGCGGTACTGTTTAAATCGGGCATGATAAAAAAACTTGTAGAAACAGGCGCGTCGGTCACGGTCTCTCTGGACGGTGCAATGCCAAAGACGCATGAGGAGGCGCGACCGGGCGCTCGTTTTGAGACGATCATGAACGTGCTCCAGGAATTTCGCGATGAACGCGAGAAAACCGCTACCGACTTCTCCCTCAACATCAACACGGTTGTCACGTCGAAGAACATAGAAGAACTGGAAGGGATTCTCGAGATAGCGTCCCGCTACCGCGCAGAGGTGGTGAACCTGATCAATCCGGGTGTGGGCGAACGCGACGACGAATTCGCCCGCGCGGCTATCAGCCGTCATCCTGAATTGCTCGGACAAAAAATCGCACAACTCGTTGATAAGGCGGAGCAGCTCGGAATCGACCTGGTGTATCCGGGATTTGTAACGCCGAAAAAAAATGAGACTCTACAAGCCCGAAACAATGACCACACAACTGGACATAAAGAAGAACCTGCCGGGCGACTCTTTCCGGGAAAGTGTTACGACCCATGGCGCCTTGTCTACATAGATGTTGATGGCTGGGTCAGACCCTGCTGTCGCGCACTATGGATCGGGATGGGAAACATCATGGAACAAAGTTTCCGCTCGATCTGGAACAATGAGCATTATGTGAAGCTTCGGGCAAGTGTGAATAGTAACAACCCCCCGGAATTTTGCCGTACCTGTACTGTGCAATGGGGTATTACGCAGGGCGACGAGTTTTACGTCGAGAAACTCGAGGGTCGAGGAATTGTATTACCCGAGCCGCCTGAGATCGGCGTTACCTACAGCCCCGGCGAAATGAAATTATCGTGAATATTTCGCACATTGCAGGTGAATACAAATTTTTAGTGTGCTCCCGATCTTAATCGGGAGCCACCCCTCTCCAAGAGGGGATTTCGGGTTTCGCTAACAACATTATGCGACCGCGAGTGCGAGTGCGAGTACGATAATGATATATAATAAGGTGAAAGACTAAGCGATTATGCAATACGGCTGGGAATTATTGACAAAAGAAGAGGAATCCCTGATCGAACAGGGAATCAAAGATAATAAGATATATGGAGGTCCTTTTCATCTCGTGCTGTTCCCTACGGATAGGTGCAATCTGAACTGTTTTTTTTGTTACACCGAAGAGTTGCGACAGATTGCAGACGAGCTGGAATGGGAAGTGCTAAAACCCGCGCTCGAGGAAGGAATCCGGCTGGGCGTGAAAGGGGTGAGTCTCGGTGGCGGTGGCGAGTCCCTTATCTATCGCAACATCCACGAACTTCTTGCATTCATTGAAACACATTCGCTCACAGTTGATTCGATCAAGACGAACGGAACTGCGTTGACACCCGAAATCGCCCGAAGCCTTATACGTTCACGTCTCAAACGTATCACGATAAGTCTCAACGATCCCGATCCGGACGCCTTTGTCGAGATTGCTCGCAGTTCCAAAAAACTTTATGCGAAAGCGATGGAAGGAATCCAGAACATTATCGATGCAAAAAGGGAAGCCGATGCTGAATGCGAAATAAGCATCCAGGTATTTGCATGGAAAGAAAACTTCCGCCGCGTTCCCGAGATGATTATGGCGCTGAAAGATACCGGCACTGACCTGATTTATGTGAACTCGATCGATCAGCTGCCGGAGGAACAACGCCTGACCGAATCGGAACGCGAGGAGTTCAAGGAAATTATTCGCGAGGTCGTGAAACAATGGGCGCCTATCCTGAGGTTTAATCTCGCGGCTGAGAGGCTTGACCAGTTCGCTGCTGAAGAACAGTACAAATATTCTCCTGAAGCCATAGATGTTCCCGACCTGTGCAAGACGCCTGAACGAATCGAATATTGCTATGTCGGTTGGTACTCGCCCGTGATAGCGGCGAGCGGGGATGTATATCCATGCTGTCACTTTGCCGTTGATAAGAACAAGTCGCTGGGGAATCTGCATGAACAATCGCTCGAGACAATCTGGTACGGACCTCATGCACAGCAATTCCGAACCGAGATGCGACACCTGCTGCTGACCGGGGCGGACAAAGCGCTTCTTCCGCGTAACCGGCGGTTCATTATGCCACTCTGCCTCGAGCGAACAGCATGTGCATTCAATTTCTATTTGGCGTCGCCCGATTTTTATTACAGGATTCACGACTGGGCGGAGAGCGGTGCACGCGCGAAATACAAAAAAGTAGCCCTCCGCAAGTCTGCACTGTTGAAAGCGCCGCGCGCGATCAAGAGAACATTGAAATCTCTTCTCCAGGGGAAGGCACGATAATGAATCCAAAACTCACATGTACTTTTTTTATACTATTTCTTATTATGGTATTTGCGGCGCTGGTTGTAACCGCCGTCTCGAATCAAACAATCGACAAGAAGGATACTAAACCCATGATCGCCGTCTATGCTGTTGACCGATGGTACAAAAAAGCAGATTTTCAAAGCCCGGAGGAGATCGTCTCGTTTCTGCAGGAGCACAACGTCAATGCCGTGTTCGGCGGCTATGACGACGTGGATTTTCGCAACGCCTGTAAGACAAACGGCATCAAGGTCTTCGCGGATTTGCTCTGTTTCCAGGGCGAAAAGTACTGGAAACAACATCCGGAAAGTCGTCCTATCGGCGCGGATGGCAATCCCATCGAAAAGGAAGAGTGGTACTGCGGTGTGTGTCCTAACCAGGAATGGCTCCGGCGCGAGATTCTGGAAAAGGCGCGAAAACTCGTGACTGACTACAAGGTGGATGGTGTGTGGCTGGATTTTATTCGCTATCCATGCCACTGGGAAGTTAAAGAGCCCAACCTTTACCAGTCCTGCTTTTGTGATACCTGTATCGACTTGTTCACTGAGGAGACCGGAACCAGCATACCGCTCTCCGTTTCTCATAATACGAAAGAGGTTGCCCGTTATATACTCGATAACTACGAACAGGAGTGGACACGATTTAAATGTCAACGCATTGCCGGATTTGTGCGGCAGATTGCCGAAACTATCGAAAAGGAAAATCCTGATGTTATATTAGGTTTGTTCGGTGTCCCGTGGCGAATGGACGAGTACGACGGTGCAATTCATGCCATTGTGGGGCAGGACTTTGAGCTTCTTGCTCGCAGCGGGGTCGATATCTTCTCGCCTATGGTGTACCACGGGTTGTGTTATCGCAATGTTCAATGGATTGCAGAGGTGGCTGATTATTTCCACACGATCACGGGAAAAAGTGTCGTCCCTATCGTACAGGCGTGCAGTATTCCGAACACATTGAGTAATGAAGAGTTTGCCCAGGCGGTAAAGGCGGGGCTTGAACCGCCGTCATTGGGTGTCATAATCTTCCATGCCACGTATCTCGAAAAGGAAGCGAAGTGGGATACCTTCAAAACCGTTGTTTCACCGTGAGACACAGGGGTGAGAGAAATTAAATAACCAGACAAAAGGAGATTGTACCCGCCCCGTATTACTCCTTGAAATGTTTATGCGTAGTGTTATAACAAAATACGACAAGCCCAATATGAAGCGCCTGTTTGGACTTTTTCTTGTCCTTGTGCTCTATTGTTCTTCTCTTTACAGCCAGATAGACGTCATCGACATTATCGGCGACAGCATCTCAAAAGGCGCTAATCCTTATGAACCGGAATATGCCGGTTGGGCGCAGATGCTTTACGGCGAGTTCGGCGATTATCCAACCATATATACGCTCTTCCCGGATATAGAGACACACAACCATTCTGTTTCAGGTTCGAGGGCATCGGATTGGGCATCTCCCGACTATGAACCGATGCAACGAGTGCTTTCTAATCAACCTGATATCGTCATAGTCTTCATAGGCGGGAATGATTTTCTGGCGTATTTTGATGATGGTGAACTCTCACAAGCAGAACTTGATGAGGTCGAACAAAACCTGCGAACCATAATCGCTACCTTGCAGACGCATCTCCCTGAGGCGCGCATTCTCATCGTGTATTATTACGATCTCTTTGATGGCTTGAGCATGAATTTACCCGATTTATTCTCGCAGTACCGCTCCATGTCGCAAGGAGTAATAGAAGGCCACCGGATCATCCGGGATGTGGCGCACGAAAATGACCTCGTTCTGATCGACGGTATATATGACAGCTTCATGCACCATTGTTATGGTGAAGAGCTGGGAGATGAGCTCCATAAGGATCCGGATTATGTGCTTACACCGCTCAGGGAATTTGACATACATCCGGTCACGCCGGGCCATGCCGCAATTTATGACCAGATCTTTCTTGCGTTGAAGGAAATCGCCTCCGAGTACATGACTCCTGCAGACTCCAGCTGGACGTTATATCAATAACTCCCATAAATTACATCGAGAGAGACACCTGTTTACCTGTTGAATTGCTACAAATCCCTTACGCGAATTACTCTTTGACTTTCAGGCAAAGCGCACATTATAACATGAAAAGCGTTTGTGCGATATGAGTCCTTAATCTTCACCGTTTTCGCTGAACGACCGGGGTAGTTTTAATGGCAAAAGAGAGCGACATCCTCAAGGATAGAAGTTCAACGGACGATGCGCTTGCGGTGCTCGAAAAAATTCGGCATCATCCGTATATGCGGCGCAATATTGTCTATGTGCATCAGATTCTGTCGCAGGAGGCGAAGGAACGAGACTTCCCTGAGGGGATTGAACCGAAGCTGGTCGAGGTGTTGAAGCAGCGCGGTATCGCAAGGCTCTGGTCGCACCAGGCTGAGGCGATGCAGAGAATCCTCGAGCGCAAGAACGTCGTCGTGGTTACGCCGACCGCGTCCGGTAAGACACTCTGCTACAACCTGCCCGTGATAGACGAGCTCTTGAAATCGCCCGACGACGCCCGCGCCATCTATCTGTTTCCTACCAAGGCGCTCTCGCACGACCAGTATCATGAACTGTACGAGCTCATAGACCTGCTCAAAGCGGATATCAAGACTTATACCTTCGACGGCGACACACCGAAATCGGCGCGTAAAGCGTTGCGCCTTGCAGGCCAGATCGTGCTCACTAATCCCGACATGCTCCACGCCGGTATCCTTCCGCATCATACGCTCTGGAACAAACTCTTTTCAGCGCTTCGGTTCGTCGTCATCGACGAGGTGCACCATTACCGCGGCATTTTCGGCAGCCATTTCGCCAATGTGTTGCGGCGTCTCAAGCGCATCTGTAATTTCTACGGTTCCGAACCGCAGTTTATCTGTTCTTCAGCCACCATCGGTAACCCGAAGGAACTGGTCGAAAACCTTGTCGAGGAAGAGTTCGAGGTTGTGGATGAGAACGGGGCGCCGCGGGGCGAGAAATTTTTCATGTTCTACAATCCGCCCGTGGTGAACCCCCAGCTCGGCATCAGGAGTTCGATAAAGACGGAAGCGCGGCGGCTTTCGCTCGAATTTCTGGCGCGCCGCGTTCAGACCATCCTGTTCGGCAGGTCGCGCATCAATGTCGAGGTTATGACGCGTTATCTCAAGAAAGCCATGGTGCGCCTGAGCCAGTCGCCCGAACGAGTCAAAGGCTACCGCGGCGGATACCTGCCGAAAGAACGGCGTGAAATCGAGAAGGGAATCAAGCAAGGTGACGTTATCGCCGTGGTCTCGACCAACGCGCTCGAGCTCGGCATCGATATAGGGCAACTCAAGGCTGCCATACTCATGGGCTATCCCGGCACCATTGCCTCCGCATGGCAGCAGGCGGGACGCGCAGGGCGCAAAACTGAGACCAGCGTTGCGATTCTTATTGCAAGTTCCGCGCCGCTCGACCAGTACATCATTACGCACCCCGACTACTTTTTCGGCAAATCGCCCGAACTCGGCATCATCAACCCCGGCAACCCCGCGATTGCCGCCAGTCATATAAAATGCGCAGCGTTCGAACTCCCGTTCGAAGACGGCGAGTCGTTCGGGCGTTACAACCCGCAACCCATACTCGAATACCTCGAGAAAAACAGCGTGCTGCGGCACGTGGGCGGTAAATGGCACTGGGCAAGCGAACGCTACCCCGCGGAAGATATCTCGCTTCGCAGCGCGTCCGCGGATAATTTCGTCATCTTTAACGTCGCCGAGAAAAACAAAACCATCGGCGAGATCGATTACGACTCCGCCCAGTACTTTATCTTCCCTGAAGCCGTGTACCAGCACCAATCGCAGACCTTCATCATCGAGGAGCTGGACTGGGACAACCGTACTGCGTTTGCGCGCCCTAAGGACGTTGATTACTACACTGAAGCCCAGGCGAAAACCGATGTCAAGGTGCTGGTGACGGATTTGACCAGCGGGTTCGAGGAACGTGGAGCGGACTTTCCCCTGCTCAGACGACGGCTCGGTGACGTCAACGTCACCACCATTGTCAGCAAATACAAGAAGATCAAGTTCGACAGTCACGAGAACGTCGGCTGGGGTGAGATTCACCTTCCACCGCTCGAACTCCAGACCGAAAGCTACTGGATAGTGCTGAAACCCGAGGTGTGCGAGCGGCTGAAAGCGGAAGGCAAAGATCCCGCGCGCATTCTTCAGGCTCTGGCGAACCTGCTCGCCAATGTCGTGCCGCTTTATGTTATGTGCGACCCGAAAGATTTCGCTGTGGTGCCGATGCTGCGCTCGACGCACGAAGACGCGCCGACCATTTTTATTTACGACCGCTACCCCGGCGGAATCAACCTTGCACGCCGAATCTTCACCATTGACCGGCGACTGTTCAAAGCCGCGCACGAAATCGTCACCAACTGCTCATGTACGACCGGTTGTCCCTCGTGTGTCGGTCCCCCCGAAGAAGTCACCACCGAAGCCAAACACTTCGCCACCCACTTCTTACAACAGTTAATTTGAAACTGAATTTTCTCAACATATAATCCATGCTCTTTGCTGTGTGGTGATGTTTGGAATTAAAAGGATAGGGATGGTTGGAAGGATTTGATTTTTGATTGGTTTCTGGAGTTAAAAAGGCATTGCGGCATCTGGTTCCATGTTTTGCCTTCAAGCATCCTGCCGGTTTTCTTTTTGTTTACCCCACCCCATTGTTTAAAGAAGAAAGGAATATTCTGTTGGGTACATGCATCGCGGATATCAATGATCCATTCTTTTTTCATTGGTCGTGCGCGGGGTCCTGATTCTCCACCGACAATGACCCAATCCATTCCATCGATGTTCGGTCCGGGGATAAATCCTAAAAGCGGTTCGAACGAGATAAACTTTGTCGTTGCCTGGCATTGTCTCAGATCGTCTATACGATATAAATAAGCTGCTTCTTCTACGGAAACCCCCATCCAGATGTTTGGTGACCAATGCAGCTCGTGCGTTACCTCGGCGAGTCTCTTACTTCTCTTTGTCAGTATTTGAAAAATGTGTTGCGGACACGCGTTCATTATTCCAAACACGTCCTGAATATACGAAAGAGGGATTTTTTCGTGAAACAGGTCGCTCATGGAGTTGACGAACACTATGCGCGGTGCACGCCACGACAAAGGTACGTGTAGCATATCCGGTTGAAGCATTACCGCAAAACCATTTCGATACCGCTTATTTCCCATTTTTTGGAGCCGTTTGGCAAAACGTTCAGCGTAGCAGTTTTTACATCCCGAACTGATCTTGGTGCATCCGGTGACTGGATTCCACGTTACTTCTGTCCATTCTATTATCGAATACTTAGCCACTTTATTTACAAAAACCGTATACCTCGTATTTTAAACTTCTTATAAGTTCCTTTTCTTCTTTTTGGATCGTATGAGTCAACCTTTAACTTAGGTTTTTCCAATAAGCCGGGGTCCGACCTTCAGTTTACAGTTTTGTCGGCATAACAAGAGACAAAATCAGGGGGGATGAATAATTAAACGGCTCAGTTTCTTCCTAAACTGTAAACTGAAGGTCTGACCCCGATATTTGGTTCGAGGTCTGAAGTGAGCTCGGTTATTACGAGGTCTCCTTCTTCGAGTCCGGAAAGTATCTCGGCATAATCGTTGTTTCTCAATCCTACCGCTACCTTTGTTTTTACCGCCTTTCCTTCTTCAACCTTGAAACAGTACCATTCGCCTTCCTGTTTAAATACCGCTTGTTCGGGGACTTTGAGGGTATTGTCCTTTTCGCCGACAATGATTTTCACGTCCACGGCAAGTTTCGGGCGCAAGTTCACTTCCGAGTTGTCGAAATCGATAAGCACGCGGTTGCGCTGTTCCTCGATACCGAGCGTGGAGATTTTTTCAAAACCGGACGGGTAGATGAGGCTGACTTCGCCCATGATTTCATTTTCGCCAAGCGCCCTGCCGAAAATGATGACGTCCTGTCCGGTTCGTACCTTTCGAACATCGCTGCTGAGGATGTCGGCTTCGATCTCGATAGATTCCATATCGCCAATCCGGTATATGGGCGTCCCATCGGCAAGAGTGCCCTCGCTATCCACGTATTTTTCCAAAACCGGACCAGTCACAGGCGCACGAATCGCTGCTCGTTCAAGATCGTATTCTATTATTTTGAGTTGACGTTCGACCTGCTGGATTTGCGCCTTGATGGCTTGTTCTTTGAAGGCGTTATCCTCGACCAGTTTCAGCACCTTCTGGTAGTTAAGTCCTGCAACCTCGACATCGTCCTGGGCTGAAAGATATTCGTTTTCTGCCGCTGCTGTTCGTTGAAGACTTTGCTTGTAAAGGGTCTGTACACGCTCGAAATCCTCCTCGCCGATTACGTCCTGATCGTACAGTTCTTTGCGGCGTTGGTACTGCTGTTCTAATTCATTGAGCCGAGTTCGTTCGATTTCCAGTGCTTTTTTTGCGTTTTCCATGGCGATTTTTGCCTGCTGAAACTTTAACTGTGCCGTCTTGATATCTTCTGGTTTGGGTTTTGAGCGAATAGTAACCTCGAGCTGGGCTTCCAATTCTTCGATCTGTGCAAGGATTCGTTCATGCTCCTTTTTCAACTTGTAGTCATCAGCGCGCGCAACCACCTGACCGCTGGTCACCATATCGCCGACGTCAAGGGTGGGTCGAAAGAGTATCCCCGTAAACGGCATGGTAACGTCATATTCATCGTGCAAACGTGTCTTTGCTTCCTCGAGGACAAACTCGGCGATATATCCGCGGGTTACATACGCAGCCTCGACCTCCATTTTTTCACGAACCACTATCAACCATATAATGCCAAGAGCCACAATGACGCATATACCGATTATGACTCTTTTCCGGGTATGTTTTTTCATGGTTGCTCCTTATTCTCTGCTTTTTAGCACCTCGATCAAATCCATACGTTTTAATTTTCGTCGAGTGATCAGATTCGCTGCAGTGACGAAAACCAGGGTATATATCGCTGTAAGGAGATACGTCCTCGGATGAATATAAAAAGGCAACCGGTAAAGGTCTGTCTCGAACGCCTTGATCAACCAGAGACAGACCAGAAGCCCGAACGGGTAGCCGAGTATCAACCCAACGAATGAAAGCAGATAATTTTCATTGAACACAATATCGCCGACTTCGTCTACGGTAAAGCCCATAACGCGCAGGGTGGCAAGTTCACGGCTGCGTTCCATCACGGATATGGTCGTGGAGTTGTAAATGATAGAAAACGCAATAACGCCGGAGAAAATAAGCAGGAACACGTTCCATATATCCATGGACTCCAAGAGCATCTCGCGATATTTTTCATAGGTATCCTGTTTAATACTGCTTCCGCTCACGGCGGGGAGATCTTTCAGCCATTCAGTGAGTTCTCTTTCTTTGCCTTTTTCAACGCGTAGAAGGAGAGAAGAGACGAGTGATTCGGACTGCAACAGCCTGCTCAGAAAATGGACGTCTGCGTAAGCGCTCAACCCGAGATATTCTTTTACAATACCGGCGATTTTTACCTCGTAGGTTCGCGTGATCTTGCCGGAGAGCGGTTCTATGTAGAGAGAATCGCCGGCTTTGACTCGTAAGGAACGCGCTACCTGTTCGCCGAGAAGAAGTCCGCTCGATGGCGGTTCTATCTTGTTGCCCTGTGCGTCGAGCAGACGTCTCAACTTCAGGCGTTCCGGCACGCCTGTAATGACCACGTTCTTTTTTCGCCAGCCGGATCGAATTTCAAAACCATAGTTCAACATCGGTTCGACATACAACGTGTACGGAAAATTACGCGCTTCATACACTACCGAATGATCGTGTTCTGTAGCGAGAGTTACCTGTACGTCGTGGCGTAGTATCTCCTGAAACTGGTAGCGCATCAATTCGTTGCTCGAATCGAAGAAAAAGTAGCCCATAAGAACGATACCCGATGCTAACATAACGCCGACCACGGAAAGGATAGACCTGCCGCGGTTACGGAACATATTCCGAACGATTATTTTCGATGTAAAAGAGAGCCGCCGCCACAAAAAAAGGAATTTTTCCACCGGTGTAGTGTGGGCAGATACGGGCGCCTCGGGTCGAATGGCTTCAGCGGGAGGCAGACGGACAATCTCATGTACCGCCATAGTCGCGCCTGCGAGGGCGAAACCGACACTCAGCAGATACGATGATGCGTAGATGGTGGGATATCCCCGGTATTCGAGTATGGGGAACTGAAAAAACTGCTTGTAAAGCGCCATGAGCTGCCTACCGAGCCCATAGCCGGCAAGCACACCGAGCGTAGCTCCTGCCACGCTCACTATGAGTCCGAAATTCCAGAAATGCATCAGAATCGCGCTATTCGAATAGCCGAACGCCTTGAGTACCCCGATCTGGGTACGTTGATACTTCACCATCCGGCGCATCATGATAAGGAGTATCAGGGCGGCAATACCCAGGAACAGGCACGCGATAACCACGGCAGAGGCTTTGAGCGACTTAATCTCGCTGCTCAAGTAATAATTGGATACCTGGTCGTCGCGCGTGATTGCGCTGTATACGCCATAAGGTTCTAAAATCGTTTCTACTTTCTCTGCAATAACATCGAGCTGTCGTTTGTTCGACACCAGGGCAATCGCATTATTACACAATCCTTGCATGTCGAACGACATCTCAGCGAAATCGCGTTTGACCCAGAGTATGGCGAATCCTTTGTCGTCGGGAACAAATTCCGATGCGCTCGGGATTGCGTACACGTATTCCGGCGACAAGGCGGTTCCTACAATTTTCAAGGGTTGTTTGCGGTTGTTTATAACTGCATGGATCATATCGCCGAGTGTGAGGTTATTGGCGGCAAAAAAACGCTCATTAACAATAATCTCGTTCATCCGGTCAGAGGAGAAATAGGTTCCTTTTGTTAGGTAGATATCGTTGATGATCTTTCGCTGAACATTGGGAAGGGAAATGATTCGCCCTGTTTGTGGTTGTTTAACGCCTTCAAGATCGAGGTTAACGTCTTCAACGATACGCGTCTCAACGCGCTGAATCCCTGTTACGGATGAGAGCCGCTGGATGACCTCCTGGGAAGCAGCCTGTTCGAGTATTACCTCGAGGTCGGCAAACCGGTACTGCCGGTAATATGATCTGCGGGTTAAATCGAGGTTGAGGAAGGCGGAATAAAAACAAAAGAAGGCTGTGATTCCCGCGGTGATAACCGCCATGGTGGCAAGCGCAGGACCCCGAAAATTCCAGATATCCCGCAAAATCTTTCTATTGAGCACTCCCGGTTTCACCATTCAATCTCTTCAGGCTGACGTGGTTTCTCGTTCACCTTTATATCCGAGACATTTCCGTCTTTGAGCCGAACCACCCGATTGCCGATCTCCCCGATGGCAACATTGTGCGTAATAATAACAACCGTGGTGCTGGTTTTCTCGTTTACGTCTTTTAGTACCCGCAGGACAATCTTTCCGGTGGGGTAATCGAGCGCGCCGGTAGGTTCGTCGCATAGAAGGATTTTCGGACGTTTAGCCACGGCGCGGGCGATGGCAATCCGTTGTTGTTCGCCGCCCGACATCTGGGCGGGGAAATGGCCTGTTCGTTCAGTCAAACCGACCAGCGACAAGGCTTCTGCCGGCTCCAACGGGTTCTCTGTCAAGTCCGTTGCTACCTCGACGTTTTCCTCTGCGGTGAGATTCGGGATAAGGTTATAAAACTGAAATACAAACCCGATATATTCGCGCCGGTAATGGGTGAGTTCTGCATCGCTGAATCTGGTAATGTCGGTATCCTTGAACAATACGGTCCCGCGCGTTGCACGGTCCATTCCACCGACTATATTAAGCAGCGTGCTCTTCCCTGAACCGCTGGGACCGAGAACGACCATAAACTCTCCCGAGTATATGTCCAGAATAACTCCGCGTAGCGCAGGCACCGTAACCGCGCCCATCAAGTACTCTTTTTCCAAACCTTTGATCTCGTATAATACGTTGTCGTCCATCCGGAAATTATCCTGTACTTAAATTTTGTACTTATGGGGCGCACTTTAACACCAACGATCAGAGTAAGCCATAGTAGCACCTTCTCCTTCATGCAAACACCGTATCCTAAAACGCGGGAATAAAAGAGTCAATGAAAGCCATAGTCGGCAGGTGCCCGAGGGAACAGAATCTTTCTGTCCAATGGAATCCGTACCGTTTGTAAGAAAAAACTGTGTTAACCAAATCTTTTCTTGCATAGTCTTTCGAACAATGTAATCCTGTTGAGCAATTTTAAAAACACAGGGATGTGGAGGTAAAATTGTGGCTGAACAAGAAGAAAAAGATCAGGAGCAGAAATCCGACATAACCGAATCCATGTTTTACGACAAGTACTACGTCGTAAAGAAGAGCAAATCCCACGCTCTTGCCCAGGAAGCGCTTCGCCAGCTTTATGCGGAAGGCAAGGTCAACGAACAAGGTGTCATAGACGTGGTGGATATACTCGAGCGGATGAGCGACATCCAGGGCGCGCAATATTTCGCCATGAACCTCGATGAGGAATCATCGATCAAGGCGATGCAAACTTACTACCGTGAAAAATACGGAGAAGAAGCGGCAAAGGCGTGCTTGAAATATATCCTCAAAGGCGACGTAGGACGAGCCCTGGTGTTCAAGGGCAAATGTCTGATGACGGGCAAGGTGGTCGATGTCTGGCGCCACCCCGACGGCGGTAAGGTCTATGAGGTCCGCGACAACCAGGGCACCGTATCCACCGTACCCGAGGCGTGGGTTGTTAAATGGCTCGAAAAGAAGTAACGCCCTCAAGATAAGGAATCTTTTTTAATCGTGTCGCAGGTTCATTTTCATGTCATTCCGTGAAATGGCGATTCATAAGTGAAGGTTAATGAATTTCGCCTTCCTCGACAGCGAGGAACTCGCTGAGGCGGTATTTCTTCCCCCAGATTTTGAGAATTGCGGGCAATACGATTAACGAAGAGAAGAGGGCATAGCCAAGGCCGATGATGGCGAGCAATCCCATCTCCCTGACTCCGCGATAGTTTCCCAATGCCAGCGACCCAAACGCAAGCATGGTGGTTAATGATGTCAACACCACCGCCCTACCCGTGAACTCGATTGCGTTGCGGATGTTGTGTTTCTTGAGTTCGTAGTACCTGCCCACGAGATGTATCCCATCGTCAATGGATAAACCGATTATCATCGGGACTACGATAATGTTCAAAAAGTTCAATTCCAGACCCAGAATTGCCATGGTGCCCAACATCCAGATCATACTGCACATGATAGGAGCGGCTGCCATGAGTGTGCGTGTAATGTTCCCGAAATGAAACAGGGTGATGAGAAACACGCTGAGGGTGACAAGAATGACGGCAAGCGCCAGATCGTTCATAGCCATCCGTTCGAGCGCGCTCGACAGAATCGTGACACCGGTAAAATGAACACGTGGAACACCATCGCTGAAGGTGTTGAGCGCCTCGCGCGGCACTTGAAAGTACCAGCTCCCCTCGTAGGGGTAAATATGGGTCACTATACGAAATGCATTACCTGCATCAACCATGTAGCGCTGCACAAGTCTATAAAGGGTGGGACTTTTGATCGAGTCATAAGTCATGATCTCGCCATGATAGGCGAAACTTTGCAGATGTTCGAGACGCTTGAAAAATTGGTCGAAGGTGCCTTCCGCATATCCCAATGCCGCGGCTTCGCGGCGGAGATCTTCTCGTATCCGGTCGATATTGAGCGATAGAATAAGTCTCTGCGCATTAAGCTGTGTCTGCCTCGAAGGCAGGAAGGTCCTGAGCGAATCGCAACTCAATATCGGATAGGTATCTTTCGCATTCTCGATATTTTCGTAAAGAAGGTCGTTTCGCTCCAATGTCTGCTCAATAGTTTTTCCGCTCACAAGGGCAATAACCTGGTTGCCGGGTAGGGAGAAATGGTTTTTCAATTTGCGTTTCAGTGCAAGGTAGTCGGGATTGGGTTGGCGCAGCTTGCGTACATTCTGGTTGAACTTTACTCCGGTTGCAAAATACCCGAGGTATACGGTAATAATCATTGCAAGAATAATGACCAGGCGAGGATAGTTAAGCAGACGGTTCGTAATCCAGTCGAGGTGGAAACTTCCTATCTGAGAAACAAGTGGTTCCCGCGTTATTATTTTCCTCCATCGCAAGACCAAAAGGGGTGGCAGAATCATATAGATGGCGACCATGCCGCAGAGAATTCCATTGCCTGCGATTGTCCCCAACTCTTTGAATCCATTGAACGAGGTAAAGTTCAAACAGTAAAAGGCGGCTGCAGTCGTGAGCGCACCCGTGATTATGCCTTTGCCGGTGCGAATAATAGCCAGTCGCAACGCTGGATACAAATGTCTTCCCTTTTCCAGCTCTTCCACGAATCTGTTATAGATATGGATGGCGAAATCCACGCTCAACCCGATCAAGACCGCGATAAACGCAAAGGTGACAATTGTCAGATGTTGAAAAAGCAGCCCGGTCAATCCGAGAGTCCAGGTGATACTTACAAAGAGGGGTATGGCAACAAAAATCAAGGAATCGAGCCGACGAAATGCCAGGATAAATAATACCAGGACGAACACGAAAGAGGCGAATCCAGTGGTGAACAGGTCGCGTCGGATAAGCTGTGCGTCATGATACGCCTCGACATGACTCCCGACAAAGTGGATATCAATTCCCTTATCCTTTTCTCCCAGCCGGGCAAGTTCAGCCTTTTTTGAGCGCTTCAGGAAATCCATAAGATTCCGGCAAAAGAGCACATCCGAGGATGGCTTGAACGGTTTCACAATCATCATTAACATGGAACCCTGTCTGCTGATAAAGTACCCCCGCCGGAGATTGAGTTCCGTAGGACCGGAGCTGTGCATCAGTCGTTTTCGCACGATACCGGAGAAATTCAGCGGGTCTTCGATCATTCTTCTTCCTGCAAATCCTTTTGCCGCAATCATACGATGTTTGAGCAGGGAGAGCTCTTTCTTTATGTTTTCCGGTTCAAGCCGGGTCTTTATCTCCTCCCAGTCAGACTCGGTCAGCAAAAAGACAAACCGTTCCTCTGCATACTTCTGAAAGAAGTCGATCATCTCTTTATCGAGTTTGTAATCGAGCGAAGAGATGTAGGCGCGGTCGTTAATGGTCATGGCAAAGGAGTCGGCGACCTCGATGAGTTTATCTTCCTGGTGAGGCTCAGGCGATTCGATCAAGACAAGCATATAATCGAATGCGCCGAAATCCTGAAGTGCGCGCACAAACGTCCTCGCAGCCGCGGAATCATCCGGCAAGAGTTTCAGTACATTGGAATCGATATGCAACTGCATAATGCCGTGGATTGCGCCGACCGTAAGCAACAATGCGATAAGGAGCATCCCGCGGGGATACTTGAACGCGATTCGCGCAATATTTTTCAATATCCAGGTGCGCATGATATAAACGCTTTATCGATCTTCCTGATTTTTGCTCTTCTCCCACAGGTCTCTGAGGGGCAACAGTTCGATACCCCGGTACTCAGGCGGGGAGAAGACCTTCTCGCTGAATGGTTGATTTATTTTGTAATTAATATTATATAGCAAAATGCGGGTATTGTGTCTGTCAAGGTTGAGTAAAACTTTTGTCGGCATTGTATAGATACCGTTGAAGATATCATAGGTCTCGTAAACGACAGAACCACGTTCCTTTCCGGAAGTATCATGAACAAGCATCTCCCTGACCAGGAGGTCTTTTTTACGTACAATGAACTCGAGTTTGCCGGAAAATAACCGCCCACCGGGCAGTTCCGAAACCTCGAACATATAATATTGACGCGTGGTATTTGTTAGCCGGTACGTTCCTTCTTTTAACGCAGTACGAAAGACCTGAAGTGGTTCAAGTACGAGCCCCACATCACGAATATCCACATCTGAAAAAATAACCGGCGATGCGTTCCATTCCTCTATTGAACCCAGGTAGAGTTCCTTCTCGCGGTTAAGATGAAAGAAGAGATTGTGTTCAACGGCGAGGATTTCAAAGAGAGTCGGCGTGCCGGTACGATACCCCCGAAGGCGTGCCCGCTCCGGCGGAGCGTATAAAAACGTCCCGATGAAAAAACCACTCTCCTCTTTAGTCTTTCCCTTGATTCTGACTTTTAATTCCGCCCAGAGCGTATTAATCTCTGGCGCACGATCGTTGAGCACCAGCAACATCTCTTCAGGCGAGAGCGGCGCAGGAAGATCTTCCGGCAAAGGGCTGAATTCTTCTTTAATTATGCCGATCCGGGCTGGCAGTGAACACCCCAGGAAAAGGACAGAAAGAGATAGAACACAGATTCGCGCCGTGATGCGAATTTTCATTATCACCTCGCATGCTTTTAACACAATAATAAAAAGATAGCTGAATCTAAGGCAAGCCTCTTTTGCGTTTACCCGAAAGAAACACTCTAAATACCGAAATCCTTGAATAATTCATCTTTTTAAATATCCAATGATTATTTGGTACTACGAAAGGATTCTTCAAAAAAATTGCTATTAAATAAAAGGACTTTTTTATTGACAAAATTTTTATTGTTGCCTTTAATTTAAACAAATTTCTTTATGGAAAAAATAGAAGGAGAAGGGGAGAAGATTTGTTAGTATAGAATTTGTATCTGCAATCAGTGATTTTTTAAATTAAAAACTGTTTCTTCTAATCTTTAATTTTTTCTTTTCGTATCTTCCTTTCTTTCTTAAAGATCTTTTCGATGTCTGAAATAGGACATTAATCCCGTTCAATCTATAAAGGAGTTAAAAATGGAAAAATTTTTAGTTGTGTCGAGTTCTTTTTACGATTTTAAAATCTATATTCAAGAAAATGGTAAAAAAGATTTTTGGGGAAGGGGTACACGAACAGAGAATACCTCTCTCTACGAAGACAAACATGGTAATATTCTCTATTATGTTGAAAAAGATCTAAAAACACAAAAATGTTGTTTTTATAAAATTTATGGCAAAAGCCGGTTAGAGAGGCGACGTAAAAAGATTCCAAAAAGAAAAATTGCCACCTTACATGATGGAAAGGTCGTTTTATTCAAATCTTCAAGCATTGAGAGAAAAGATCAGGTTTCAAAAGAAGAAGAAACTGAGATCTTTAGAGAATTCAAATTTGAAAATATTAAAGATATTCTTGATGACAATAATCATGACGATCCTTATTGGTATAATGAGGATACATTGGTTCTTTGGTTAACCAAGAAATACCATAAGAAGCCTCATCTTTGGGATCTTTTATATGTTTTTGAAAATAATTGTAAGGCTATTTATTTTTATACTCTTTTTATCTGGATAGGATTTGCGTTTTTCTTACCCAATATAACACGTTTAGAATATTGGAAAAGTGTCGTTCTTTTATATGGTGTGAATGGTTACTTTTTTCCTTTAATGGGGCTTTTAGGTCTCTTTCTTATTCTTGGTAAATTCCCTACCTATTCTTTTCAGAAATTGAGTCGATTCTATTCCAGAATAGCAAATTGTTTTAAAGACATTGACCCTACCTCTTTAGATGACACAAAGGAAAAATATAGATGGGCTTTTTTTCAAGAATTATCTGCAGCTTTTCGAGTTTCTCGTTACGGATTCCGATCTCTTGGATATTTATATATTGGTTTACTCTTTGCTTTTTTTTATTCTAGATATCCTCAAACAATAACACACAACAACCAGATTTTCTTCCTTGAAAGATGGGATATGCTTGCCCTGATAGTTTTTTATCCCCTTATTGTCTTCTTTTTTTCATACATTGTTCGCAAACAATCTAAAGTAAGAGATTTTTTTATGTCAAACGAAAAACTATTCCTTGAGAGAAGAACACTCACGCTTTTCCGTTACTTGGTTAAGGTACTAACAACTTTTTGTATCTTTATTGGAATAGTTGTCCTTATCTTTCTTTTTCTTATTCCCCTTTCAACTATAAATCTTGAGATTCTCAAGTATTATTTAATTAATCCCCACTACCTAATGGTTGGGTTTTATATATGCGTTTTGTTTTCTCTTCTTTTTTACTTTGCTGAATTCTTAAGATATGGTTTGGCGAAAGAATACAATATTTATGATTTCGACTTCAGGAGTCTTGAAAGGAGCAGAAGCCTTATTCCACACCAAATATGGTTCTACTTTGTAAAAGCACTTTTACTTGATAGCCCTCACGTAATTCTCCTTGGCCTTTTTGTTAGTGTTTTTCCTTTTTTGCTTCTGGTTTTATGGAACAAAATTAATACTCCTACCGCCCAGGCTGTTTCTCTTGAAATAGTATGGATGACGGCATTGCTTTCTTTATTACCTATTCTCTTTATAAAATATCGTGATGCTAGGAAACTTCTAGACTCTTTCTTTTCAGGGGTTCTTGATTATCAGATAAGGATGAAGTTGAGAAAATTGTATATTCTTATTGGATACAGTGCAAAGGGAAAGCGCATCCTCGGAAATATATGGAATAATATACATATGGGTAAAGAACCCATTCATGTAGAAAGAAGTCATTCCCTCTTAGAAACTGATTTAATATCAGCCTTCTCCCTTTTTCGAATCTTCATTAATAGAGAAGGTAAGTATATTTTCCTCTCTCGAAGAATCCTTATCATTGACGAGAACTTAGAACAGTCTGGAGAAATTTATACAAAAACCTTGGGGGATATACCTGTTGGTATTATTTATGTTTCAACGCCATTGCGAGATTTTGCTCCAGAAGGTGTAAAATATGCCGCACTTGCAGTAAAAGGAATGTGGGAAAATCCAACGGTCAAGGACGTTTGCAATATTTCGCAGTCTGAATGTTTAATTATTAGCGGTAGAAAAGAGGATTCAACAGCTATCAAAGAAATTATTTCTGCAGGAAAGGAGGATCTTAATGCTCAAAACATTCATAATTGGGGTGAAAAAATAATTCTTCTGATAAACACAAGAGACGAATTTAGATCCCTTATGACACAACGACATCAGAGATTCATGTTCTTCATTAATCAGTATCATCTTGAAGCTATCGAATTAGCTCGGAAGGTTACATCTATTGCAGATATCATCCCTGAAAAAGATGATGGAAATTTGCCATACATTATTTTTATAGGTTCATCACGGACGTTTGAGCACTTCATAATAGAGCAATATAAACATTTACGCAAAATTTACGATGACGAGAAAAAAATAAAAAACTATTTTCAATTTAACATAGTAAGTTTTATTGATTCAAAAACATTTGACTTCCCTTTCTGCTCAACATTGCAAGAAACAATTACTAATTCCCAAAATATATACCTAACCGATTCTTTTAAAAATGTAACAAAACTCAGAGATGTGGTTAGATCTTATAGTGAAGGAAATAAAGAATTTGTACTGTGCATTGGAGGACTCAAGGTTGCCATAATGCCAAAGTTGGTTAATGATGTTGTCTCTGTTTTAGAAGAAGAGGGTAGAAGTAAATGTCTGGGACTTGTAATAAGTTCCAATTATCAAGTATTTAGCAATATTTGGGAACAAATTCAACCCTTGGTTAGTCAGAGAAATGAACAAAGAAAACCAAGCCTTTATGTCTCTAATAGAGAAATTTTTGCGGCTCAGCAGATAACAGCATTAATAAGAGGATTAACTCGTTATGCCCAAGAAAAACAAAGTTTGCCTGGTGAAATTGATCTTTGCATGATTGATAAACCCGGTTCACTTGCTTCCGTATGCTGTAAACTTGGACAAGTCGTTGTCAACCAAGAGAAAAGTAATGAAATATACCAGAGCCTTAACCCAAAACCTGAACTTTTACCATCTTTCAATTCTTATTACTGTAGAAGAATTAGAAGTATTCCAAATCATGCCATATTTGTAAGTGATGTGACATTTGAGGAAAATAATCGCGATTCTCTTCTTGAGATTTTTGAAAATATAGAAAGAAATATTCAATATGTTGCATTGAATACTCAATTCTCGGATAGGGAAAAATTTGGGAATTTTTTAAGGGATGTAATAAAAACAATGAACCTTGAATCAGATCAAGATAGTCAAATAATACCTTGCAATTCGCGAGGTGATTTTTGTCCTTTCGGTGTTTTATCAAATATCCAAAGAGATTTTGCACTTCTTGATCCAAATCTCTATCGAGCTTTTACGAACAAAAAATTTCTCAAAACAACAAACGAAACAATAACTGATAAACCAAAATCATATACCAAAGCACAAATACGCATTATTTTTGCCCCCTGTAACGTTCCCAGCGTATTGGGTCAGATACTTACACGAATGCTATTCTTGATTTCCAATCCTTCAAACACCCATAATAGGACTTTTGAAATTCATTACATTTATAATCATTATTGTGTAGAAAGAGAATACACTCTAAAAAAATTCTATATCGATAGTAACCTTTCCGAAGCAGAAGACTTAACGGAAGCCCCAATTGAAATAGTAGGATTCTCTATCATGTTCCTTAAGGAAGATGATGCTAATGAAGTAAGAGAAAAATATGTTAAGCCGTGCATCAATTTCTGCAATACACCAGAGATTAACCATGGTTTAAACTTACATAAAATTCGGAATTCTCTGAATGTATATATTCCAGACCCGTATTCCATTCTGGTGTTAAAATCGAGTTTCCCAACCTCTTTACAGAATTTTGAAATTTCGGAAAATGAAGCGTGGAATAGTATTATACGTGAACTTCTTGGCCCCCTTTACGTACCCTTACATATGAGTAACAGGCTCTTTGATAACGTACGATATCTTTCGCACTTTTGAATGGATTGTAGTCCTCGATCAGGTTACAGTTTGAATAAGAAGTCAAAAATACTCAAACCGCTAACCAAGAAGGAGGACTACACTAATGAAGGCTACTACAACGGGGTCAGAAACGAAAGAAAAAGTTGCAGGAAAGATGATCGAGATTGATGAAGGAGCGCTGAAGAAGCATGTGGATGGTAGGGCGATGAAAACAAACTTTCGCCCCGCCATACCCCGCATACACCAGAACGTGCTTACTATAGCGGTTGAGTTGGCAATGTAAATCACTAATTGGAAAAGCACAAACTGTGGATAGACGTTTTTGGTCAAAAGCGGTGAGAGTATATAGAACGTAAAGCTCCGAATCGAATCGTTGAGGTCGAGATGTGCGAAAAATTCACGGAAGTAAGAAAGGGAGACGACGCTGCCCTCACCCCGGTATCCGACAATCCACACAAGCAATGGCAATACGAAGAGTGTCGCGCCTGCGATAAGCATAAGGGGTGAAGGAAGATGCCTTCGCTGCTTAAACATGACGATGTATGCAAAGGCGATGAGGCATAAAAAAATAGATTCTGCGCGAGTGGCAAAGGCAATTCCCGCAGCGGCACACGCGCCTAACCAGTACAAAAGAGCAGCGCGCGAGGTGCACTCATGCCTATCCTCGGAAAAAGCAACCTGTTTGCTCTTCAGGTAAGACTGAAAAAACCACACACTCGCGAGAATAGCGGTCAAGGCAAAGGGTTCGGCGGATGGCACCGCACTCCATTTCATGACGGGAAAATGCAGTATGAAAAGGGCTACGGCGCTGGAGGATATCAACGAATCGATCCCCGCGTTCTTGAATACGTTGAATGCGAGAAGCGCCGATGCCCACAGAAACAAAATATGCAAGGGAAACCACGGTGGGACGGAACCTACCGACAAGAAATCGACCAGTCCGACTACGACCGAATAACCGGGAAAATATTTTCGGTCCACGCCGTCATTCCAGTTGACGGTCAATCCTTTCCCTTCGATCAGGTTACGTGCCTTCGAAAGGTAAAAATAACTATCCGCAGGATAATAGTGCGTTATACTATGGGCATAGATAAGGAGCGCCGTTGCCGCAACCAACGCAACAAGCGCGATTGCTATATAGGAATCCTGTTGGTGTGACTTCTTAACCGAAACCATCATAATCTTTTCATCTCATACTAAAATCCAGGATTCAGCATTAACCAGACGATGCATATTCTTATGAAGAAACGAGTATGACGTTACGCTGTGGGAAATTTCAATCACTTCTTACCCCGGCACATTTAGGGGGTGAACCGACGGGACCTATGGGACGAATGAGACCGATGAGCCCGATGGGACATATCGGACGGAGCAGACGGAGGGGACGGATGGGACAGATCGGACATATCGGACAGAGCGGACGGAGCGGACATATCGGATGGAGGGGACAGATAGGACAGATGGGACATATCGGACGGAGCAGACGGATGGGGACGGATGGGACAGATCGGACATATCGGACGGAGCAGACGGATGGGACGGATGGGGCAGATCGGACATATCGGATGGAGGGGACAGATAGGACGGAGGGGACATATCGGATGGAGCAGACGGATGGGACGGATGGGACAGATCGGACATATCGGACTGAGCGGACGGAGCGGACATATCGGATGGATACGCCTGATTACGCGGAGAGTCCAGGAAAGGTTCCGGATTGAGGTCAATGCTGATCGTTGGATGAATATGACGGGCAGGCTAAATGCCGGATGTCAATCCTGCGTGATCTGAGTGATCCAGTACTGCCCATCTTTCTCGTTAGTAATAAACGTAATCTGCATGAGAACACCATGGCCTTTTGATGCAATCAGGGCTTTGTACCCTCCGCCGCCACCCATAGAAAAGACGGAAAAATCATTGAATTGCCAGCCACTTTCTGTCTCTTCGTTCCTGATTGCTTTGAGAGTGCGTTCAGAATCGCTTTTCGCCTCGACTTCGCACACGGAGTTCATATCGGCGACGCTTCCTTCCATCGCTGCCTTCAGCCAGTACTCAACCACGGAATAGCCTGCTCCCTGGGCATCTCTTCTCACTTCTGCGGGATCCGGCGGTTGGCTGACCTGCGTCCAGATTACCACGCCTATAACCACTACTATTATAATAAGGATTAATTTTCCCATAGCTCGCTCCTTTTATGACTGCCGTTTATAATCCTCACATGTACCCTTGAAAAATCTTTGTTCGACTATAAGGAAAAGCATGTACGGTATCAAGAACCGTACATGTTATGTCTTGTTGTAGCCGTTAGTAAAGAGATAAGAGGAAAAAGGGCGAGTGTTTGATGGCAAGAAACCGCAGTTATTGCAGGCATTTCTCCGCAGGTTCAAATATGACGTAATAGGACAGATATCACCACACTAAAAAAAAAATCCTAATCCACCGGCGATAGAGCCTTTTTTGAGTGATTAAAAAAACATGCCCCATGGCGTGAGTACGAGGTTGATTTTTACTCGAATCTTTTTCGGGGCTTAATCAAGAAGTAAAACGACTATTCCCAATTCTGACTATTAATGATCTTCCATAACGGTACGAATAACATTCTGGGCGGCATCGGGCCTTGCGAGCCCGATTACGTTCTCGTGCATACGGTGAAGCAAATTGCGGTCTTTGAGCAAGGTATAGAGTCGATATTCCAGTCCCGCAGCATCGTACGCCTTCAGTGCCGCGCCATTCTCGAGGAGGTACGTGGCATTGCGTTCTTCCTGACCGGGAACAGTCGATATGAGCAACATCGGAAGACCCATGACAAGGCATTCCGCCGTACTCAGCCCGCCGGGTTTAATGATGGCAAGATCACACACCGCCATAACACGTTCGACCGAATTGGTAAAGCCAAGGGGAAAGAGTCTGCCTTTATACTTACTGGCGAGTTCATTGAGGTCTTTAAGGAGGCGTTCGTTTTTGCCGGTAAGGACAATGAGTTGAAAATCACCGTTAACCTTGAGAACGCGCTCGGAGACCTTGTACATCCCTCCTACGCCTGAGCCGCCAGACATCATCAAGATGGTCATTTTTTCGGGATTCACGCCCAATTGTGCGGCACAATCCTTGCGGGACAAAGGTCGGGTAAATGCGGGCATGACGGGTATTCCGGTGACATGAATTCTATCAGGCTCAAGCCCGCGGTCGATCATTCTCCATGTCACTTCTTCACTCGCGGCAAAATAGCCGGTTATGTTTTTAATCACCCAAAGTGCATGGATGTCATAATCCGTCACTTGCAGCCAGACGGGTCGTGAATATTTTCCTTTAAGAATCATGCGCGAAAGGAGATGCGCGGGTAGAAAATGCGTACAGATGATGTGCTCCGGTCTGGTCTCTTTAAGCCAGGTTTTGAGTTTTCGCAGGTTTAAGCGTTCGATACTCAACCTTAACCGGTCGACAGGAGAGGGCTCATTCTTGAGTTTGTCGGTTTTTTCATACAGGTAACCCCACAGGGCGGGGTGACGGTCGATAATCTTGATGTAAGAGCCGGCATATAATTTGCGAAATAGATTAGAGACCATCTCCATCACGTCGACATGAACGGTAGTGACGTCCGGATAGAGGCTTTCTGCGGTTTCTTTAAGCGATTCCGCCGCCCTGACGTGCCCGGTTCCCGCGGATACGCTTATTATGGCGAGTGTCTTGTTCCTCATGCCCTTACTTGTAGATATTCTTCTCCTCTTTCTCTGGCACTATTCCCCGGATTGTAAAGGTTGGTGTGGCGGAGCATGTTTCCCAGCGCAATCGCTCACTATCCCCTGAAATGGTATCCTCCGCGTGAGACATTGTCCTCAGGGTACGGAAATTTCATCGATAGATACTTCCTCGAGGTATACCCACGTATGGGGATCATCTTCAGGATCGAAGTTTGTAAGATCGAACGATAGCTCAAGGCTTTCCGTGAGACCTGTTGCGGCTGGTTCTATATAAAATTCGTACTCACCCGGCAGCCCCACTGTCGGACTTATCTGCCCGTAACTGTTTACTGATAAGCTGAATGTCTGTTGAGTCTGAAGATGATTGGCGCGTAACCTGAATGCAGGGACAAGATCTGGCGCGGTATGGCTGCTGGTCAAGGTGAAGGTGCCACGATACAGGGTATTCCCCTCGACGGGTACCGGAGGGCTGTAAAAGAAGCCAAAACTTTTCGACGAACCGTTGGGATTCAAGCCAAGGTGACCCCCCACGGTGGTAGTGGTCGGCACATCAAAGAACTTCTCCGGCGCCTCATATTGCCAGCCGTCGTCACCGGTCGCGAAGGTATATTCAAAATGATACGGACTCAGGGGAATACTTTGAACCTGCATCTCCGAAATGCTTACCTCTTCGAGATAGAGCCATGCGGAGCTGTCATCCAAAGGATCAAAACTGGTGATGTCAAACGCAATCTGTATGGGGACAGGAGTCGTATCACTTACCGGCTCGAAGAAGATGTTATAGAACGCAGGATCGAGGCTTGAAGGGGCAATGTTCATGTTACTGTTGACTATATTCGCCCAGCTGAGCCAGTTGTCCATCTGGTTAACGCGGAGGCGAAAAGCCGGCACTAAATTTTTATTGCCAATCGTGCTTCGCATAGTGAAACTCGCCCGATACAGGTTCACCCGGTCAAGATAAATAGTGGGGCTGTGCCAGTACCCAAAACAATTGAGTGAGCCGAGGGCATTCAATCCGAGGTGTCCCCCTGATGATTCCGACATCGGCGAATTAAATCCCAGCACATTATCGATATAGTACCAATCTTCATTACTCGATTGGAAGGTGTACCCTTTGTAGATGGGTGTCGGCGTAGGTGTGGGGGAGGGCATCGGCGTGATGGTAGGCACGGGTGTGATCGTTGGTGTGGTCAAGGTGATGTCGCCGGAGATAACAAGTGCATAGCGTTGCGGCGACTGGGCAATATTCGCCCCGTAGACGCGCACCTGGTACATACCGAGATCGGGACGTTCAATCCTGATTCCCTCAACGTTATTTACTGAATCACGCCCGGACGCCTGTTTCACCGATTGCCCGAGCAGCTCGATTCCCGGCTTTATCGAGGTCTCCTCGACGAAGGGCGACCATGACTTTGCAGTATTGGAAACAATAAAACTTTTGTCCGTGCTTTCCGTTGCGGTTTCACTAAGGAGACAAAACTCTTGCTTAGAAGTCCACCTGACTTCAATAAACAGGTTTCCTGAATCTACAAGAATATCTGTAACCGGCAGACGAGCATTTCCTATATATGCATCCCATGTATCGTCGAAGTCCTTACATTCAACGGAGAAGTCGCGAATCTCTTTTATGATGTTACCGGGCATCCCATCGGGTCCTTCATCGTAAACGCGGATGTCCATGGCACAGGTGCCTTGTTCGGGTGAAGCGATTTGATACTCGATGAAGAGGGGTTCAAAGGGATACCGGAGCGGTTCGATTTTAACCGCGACACCGTCGCCCGGGGATAATGGTTTCACCGCGGTGTCGTACGAGGAGGTATAGGAATATTTAACTTTAGCACCGGGCTGAGCCGGATTGGAAGGATAAATGATTTCTGCCTGAGGATTCATCATTGTCAGGTCAACGTCGTTTACGAGTGCGCCGTTTGCCTCGATACCGCCGGGAAAATCGTTCCACACGAGCGTTACCCTGAGCGGGTCGATGTTTTCAAGAACCCAGAAATTGTAAGTGTTGGTATGGCGGTTTGTAATGATACGCTGGTCGTCGAGTAACATAGTAGGGCTTCCTGCGATAGAGACTGCCGGATTTGTCCTGCCCCAGCCCTCGACATTATTCGGCGCAAGTGTGGGGATCTCTTGCCAGAGCCCTACGCCATACTGCCCGGGATATATTTCCGTACAACCGTTAATGAGGAGCGCTTTGATCAGGGCAGAGGAGGGATTGCTTATCTCTGTATCCTCGACAAGGAATTGCCTGAGCAGGGCGGCCATACCGCAGGTAAGAGGGCATGCCATACTGGTTCCGCCCATGAATCCATAATACAGGTTGGCTTCCTGCCAGAAATTCTCGACAGGCGCAAGCGCTGATTTAGAGGAGAGAATATAGGTTCCGGGAGTGACGACATCCGGCTTATAGCGGTTGTCACGTACAGGACCGCGGCTGCTGAATGCCGCGAGGCCATTTACATTGTCCGAAACCTTATCGGTGAAAAAGGGATCAGGGCCATAGCCACCCCAGAAAACATCCTTTTCCGGTCGATAATTTTCTGATGCGCCAACGGAAATGCAGTTTTTTGCCGTAGCCGGAGGACCAATTGAGCCGGGATCGATAATGTGGTCGCCGTCTGCGTCAATGCCGTCGTTGCCTGCCGCAAAAAGTATGGTCATATCAGGATTATTCCAGGTAAATTCGTCGACATCCTGGCTGTAGGAGGGATAAAGACCAAAAGCGCCGACCAATCCCCAGCTGTTCGTGTGAAAGTAAGCCCCCTCGTTATACGCCTCCTCGAAGAGAAAGTTAAGATCGTCGGGAATGCCGATGAGAGCGCCGGCGTCGTTTTCAACAGATTGAAATACGAGGTTGGCTTTAGGTGCGCTGCCGGCGAAGCACGCTCGCGGGAAAAAGTTGGTTCCCGGGTCCGCCCCGGACATTATACCATTGCCCAGTACCGAACCGGCAACGTGTGTGCCATGACCGCTGTAATCCTGTGGCCCGTCACCGCTCCAGTCAAGTATGGCAAGAATCCGCGAATCCCCTTTCTCGTCTTGAAAATCGTCGTGCAGAAGCGCGGTTATACTGCTTCCCTGGTCGATTCCTGTGTCGCACACCGCGGCAACCTGTCCTTCTCCATGATAGCCAAGATCGTCCCAGACGTAGCGCGTGAAACATACGCCTTTATCGGCGGCGATATTGTTGTGTAGCTGCCATTGTGGTTTGGGTTCAATAAACTTGACGTCCGGGATGGATGCCAGCTGCCCGAGCCGCTCGGGTGCAACATCAACACGTAGTTTTGCTTTCCAGCTGGTTTGAGTGACGCTCAGGACAGTTCCCCCCACCATTTCAATCTGTCGTTCGAGCTCTTCAATGTCACAATCCGGATAGGCAATGACCTGGTATTCCTTGTGTTCAAGTTCCGGGACTTTTTTCATAAGCACCTTGACGTTGCGCGTAGTCATTTTCTTACCGGCAATCGAGGGATTTACCCAGCCGGCATGTTTATAATCCCGGAGAACCGATTCAGAAAATTTATAATAGGGGAGATAATCCCCCACCCATCGAATAAAAGGGAAAATCTCCGGCAGGAGGTCTTTCTGCCCGGGCGCAAGTTTTGCCAGAAAACAATGGTTGGGTATATAATCGTAAAAGACCACTCCTTCGCTTTCCAGCGCCTCTTTCCATTGTTCCATCACAGGACCGGTAAATTGAACCAGATAAAAGCCATAGTTGTCGGACACGGGGAACATGGAAGTATCCGTAAGCTCGGGCATCTTGAATCCGGGAGGGGTTTGTTTTTCCCGCACAGGGTCGAACGAAACAAGATTCAGGTATATCATGTGATCGGTGGCCTCAGCGGGCGTTCTCTCTGTATCCCTCTCGTCAAGAGATATTGACCGGGGAGCGATACATTCAACCTGAACGGAAAAAGCCATAAGCCAACAGGACATAAAAACGAAAACTAATACCCAAGCTTTGTATCTCTTATAATCAAACATAATTTTCCTCCATACCTGAAACTTCCTCAGATTTTAAAAGTGATAACTACTTTAATGCAATATAATTTTGGTGGCAAGGACTCTCTTTCTTTTTAAACCCGGATTTTTTGTAATAGGTGCTGCGCCGCCTTGATGCCACATTAAAAATAAACGTGTCTTAAAACCATAAAGATGATGGCAACACAAACAATACACCTTCATCTTTTTAGACACAAGAATAGACGAATCGGTTCCCTCTTGCAGTTTTGTATTTTTAGTGTTGCAGCACAGCGGTTCAGGCAAGAAGTTATTAGGGTCGGAGAGCCCGGGACTCACAACGACGCCGTTGAAAAATCAGTAATTCCCTATTCCGCTATTTATTTCTTTCTTTTGATTTGAGGAGTTCCAGTTCGGCATCAACCATAACCTTGACAAGTTTGTTGAAGGTAACCGACGGCGTCCATCCGAGTTTTTCTCTGGCTTTTGAAGGATCGCCGACCAGCAGGTCGACTTCAGCGGGTCGGACGAATTTCGGGTCTGTTTTTACGTAATCATGCCAGTCAAGGTCTACATGTTTAAAGGCAACATCGACAAATTCCTCGACTGAATGCGTTTCACCGGTGGCGACGACATAATCATCCGGTTTATCCTGCTGGAGCATTAACCACATTGCCTGGACATAATCGGGTGCAAATCCCCAATCGCGTTTGGCTTTCAGGTTTCCGAGTTTAAGTTCATCTGCAAGGCCGAGTTTTATTTTCGCCGCTCCATGTGCGATTTTACGTGTGACGAACTCGAGCCCGCGTCGCGGTGATTCATGATTGAACAAAATCCCCGAACAATTATACATGCCGTAACTTTCACGGTAGTTGACCGTGATCCAGTGTGCGTATACTTTTGCAACGCCGTAAGGGCTGCGTGGATAAAAAGAGGTGGTCTCGGACTGTGGCACCTCCTGTGCATGACCGAACATCTCGCTGGTGGATGCCTGGTAAAAACGGATGGTCTTATCGATAACGCGAATCGCCTCGAGGATACGCGTGACCCCGAGGGCGTTCACCTCGCCTGTGAGAATCGGTTGCTGAAACGATGTGGGAACAAACGATTGTGCCGCAAGATTATAGACCTCCTGTGGTTTTACTTCGGCAAGGAGACTGACCAATGAATTCTGATCGATTAAATCGCCCGGCATCAATTCGATCTGATCTTGAAGGTGCTGAATCCGGTCGAAATTCTCCATACTGCGTCGCCGATACATGCCGAACACCTTATACTCCTTGCTGAGTAAAAATTCCGCCAGGAAAGAGCCATCCTGTCCTGTAATACCTGTTATAAGTGCGGTCTTCATCGTACCACGCGCTCCTTTCGTTTAAGTGGTTGTTCTCCTTTCATAACCTCCGACGCTTTGAAAATGCAATCTTTTTCTGGTTTTGGCGGAGGAATATACAAGATGACCGCATTTGCTAAAGCGCCCATAGATTGTAAATCGACTCCTCGTTCTATTTCGACCGTATGGGTTTCGACTTCGGGATTTGTCTTGAGTTATCGTTGAATTACACCATAGAATCTTTCCGAGTCATTGTCACCGGGTCTGGTTCAGCGCAAAGCACAGATGCAGGTGCCTAATCACCCGTTTAATGAAAAACTTCAATAAGAGTTTGGCTTTATAGGTGATACAAATCAAGGAGCTCGAGCGTTGTCAGTTTTGAAAAAAAATATTACGACAACCCTTATCGTACTTATCATACTCGTGATGTTATTCTTTGCCTCCTTGTTTCTTATCGAGCCGGTCTTTTTTTGGGTCATTCATTTAGATCCCGTGACCTACGAAGGGTTGGCGGAATTCTACACGAAAAAGAACGAATTCAAAACCGCAGAGAAATTTTTCAAAAAGCTGGAGGAGGGAGACTTCGTACCTCACCGGATTTATTTTAAAGCGGCGGATATGTACGAAAAGTGGGGAAAGAAGGAACTCTTTTACGACCAATTGATAAAGGGCACGTTGCGCATGTATCTGACAAATTCTCCCCTCACCGCGCCCGCACCTGTTTATATTGATACCATTAAATATGAGATTGAGAACTTTTATCTCGACCAGGCGACTGAAACTATGTGCATCTTTGCAGACGTCTATCCGTCAAAGAAGCAAGAAATAGAGACGTTCTCGATTCGATTGATGAGGGAAGGATTGCAGCAGGCTGCCATGCCGTTCATTCATTACCTGATACGTCAGGGGTATTATCGAGATGCGGGAACAATACTCGAGAAGAAGCCACAGAAGAATCCCGAGGATTTGTACCTGATCAGCGTATGCATGCAGGCAATGGGTGAACAATGGACTGCCCGGCCGCTTATTCGCCAATCTATCATGTCGGAAAATCCCCCCTTGATGGGGCTTGTGACTATTGACAGCCTTACAACCGATCCCTTTGTACTCAAACACGCAAAGGAAACCCTCAACAATTCGTATGAGGTACTTGCAAAAAGAACACCCGAGGCAGGTGCCGGCTATCTTCCCCTTAACAGCTACAGCAGAAAATACACAGTCGATTTTGTAATACACCAGGATTCGCGCATAATCCCCCTGTTTCAGCTCCGGTCAACTTCCGTCCTGGATATTTATGGTATCTTATTGCTCACCTTTGAACACACAGGGACAGGAGAACAAGAAACAAGGCAGGTTTACGTGGACGCAGATGACTACGAGTGGTTCTCGATGCCTGTTGTGTTGGAGCCGGGTCGTTACTCCTTGACCTTCAGACTGGCTAATAATTTTTATCTTGAAGGACGGTTCGACCGTAGCATTTTTATGAAAGAATTCCGCTTATTGCGTCCGACAAAGTAACTAAATGGCAGTTCAGAAAATACATGCTTCTGACGATTCTCGCGCAAATGCGTTTTACAACCAGCTGGTGAAGGAAGTGGTCGAAGATTTCTTTGGCCGTTATGAAGAGAAGGATTTCACCGCGCTGATATTGAAAGGCGCGCCGGCACGGCACGAAGCCACCGTCGTCGAGCTCGAGCACGTTCCTTTCTCACTCAGCGACATGGAATTCATTGCCGTGGTTAAACCTGAAAAACGCGCTGACGCTTCTTTTTCTATCCGAGAATGGGAACGTACCATAAACGAACGTCTCCAGGATAAGTCGACAGGGGTGGACGTTATTGTTCGTACTGAAGAACAGCTCCGGACACTTCCGCATGTTATCAGCGTGTATGAAACCGCACAATCCCCGGCGCTTATATGGGGCGAACCGGAAGTCCTTCGTTCGCTCCCTCAATTCGAGCCCTGCGACATTCCTTTCATGGATTGCCTGACTTACTTTCACAACCGCATAGTCGAGCAGTTTCTGGTCTATCCATCGTTGAAAGAGATTCCCGACGATATGAAACGACGCCTTACGATGCTTTACCGCACCAGCAAACTTGTTCTTGACCTGGCGACCGCGTATCTCTATGTCGAGGGCGGGGCGCCGCTGCAATATAGCGAGAGAGTCGAGGCATTCGAGCGTATATCGAGCCGGCAGAAAGATGAAAAGTTCGAGCACCTTCGACCGGATTTTCTTGCGCGCCTGAAGTTATGGGTGGATTTCAAGCTGCACGGGGAACCAGAGAAGATTTACGAATTTTATGGGTGTGATAACCAGGCGCATGCCTTCGAGCCCCTCATTCGAAAAATCTGGTTCGAGTCAATAGCGTATGCTGAGTGGTTCTGGAAATGGTTTCTCAGGAAACGAGGTTTTGCAATAAAAGAATCTGCGAAACCTGCCGACCTAACTGCGTGTTACTTTCGTCTTGAATCGTATCCACGAAAAGTGGTCAGGTGGATAAAAACGCTGCGTCACCCGAATGTCCGAAGCCGGTGGTTTTCATGGCGAAGAATCCTGCGACTTTCAGGTAAGGCAAGTCCTCGGCTGCTTGTTTACCTGAGCGCCATAACGGCTTTTCTCTCTTGTTCAGAAACGAAGGATTCCGAACAATACCGGGATATAGCGGGGCGCTATTGTCCGATGGACTTGCCGGATGACTATACCACCTCGTCTGCGGAGCAGCAGATTCTTTATGTATGCGAGCGGCTTGAAAACTTTTACCGGGCGGTAATATTGAACCGTCTGACCGGTGAGAAAGGGACAGAGACAAAAACGTGAAAAAACAGGGAGAACTCATACTGATTTTTTTTATTGATGCACTTGGGTGGGAAATCATAAAAGATACGGATTTTCTGCGAGCGCAGCTGCCGCACCGGTTCAAGTTACGCACGGTTCTCGGTTATAGCTGTGCGGCACAACCGACTATTTTGACCGGTAAGATACCTTCCGAACACGGTCACTGGGCAATGTACGAACGTACCGACGCGGGCTCACCGTTTTCATGGTTAAAGATGTTCGGGATATTACCATCAGTCGTAAAGAATCATGGCAGATTCCGTCGCCAGCTCATGAAAATCCATCGCAAACTCTCGGGCTACACAGGTTATTACAACCTTTACAATATTCCCTATCGCTATTATGGAAGATTCGATATTTGCGAGAAACGCGACATTTACGCCCCCGGCGGGTTCGATAAGTGCGTGGGTATTTTCGACCTGTTCAGCAACCGGCGGTTGCGCTATCGTGTCTGGACATGGCGCGATCCGTTCACCAAAGCATTTGAAGAACTCAACGAGTGCATTGAGTCGCTGGAAGGATACGATGTCCTGTTTCTGTACACGGCATGGCTCGATGGGTTCCTTCATAAACACCGGAAGGAGCCGGAACAGGTTCGAAGAGGATATACCACGGTTAAGGATGCGGTGGAAAAATCTATCGATTTGGCGCGAAAAAGTTATAGTGATACGCGGATTATTCTTTTTTCAGACCATGGTATGGCGCCTATTCGCAAAATCCATGACCTTTGGGGGGAGATTAAGCGCCTGCCCCTGAAAGAAGGCGTCGATTATCTTCCGTTTTACGATTCCACCATGTGCCGGTTCTGGTTTTCGAACGCACGAGCACGAAAGACAATTGTGGATTTTTTGGACACACAGGAGTGGGGGCGGATTTTGTCCGCAGAGGAGCTGGAAAAGGAGGGAATCCTGTTCAAGGATAACCGGTTCGGGGAGATTATCTTTCTTTGTGACGCAGGAAATCTTATCCTGCCAAGTTTTATGGGGCGCTATCCTGTAAACGGAATGCACGGATTTCACCCCGATGATCCTGATTCAGATGCCGTTCTGTTTACCGACTCGGTGCCGGAGGCGGAGACGGTAGCGCCATCGGCGTCGGCGCCCGAATTCCAACCGGCGCATATCAAAGACATCTATACAGTTATGCGAAACCTTGTACTCAAAGAAACAAACAGATGACCAACGAGGAACACGATAGTGTAAAGCGGAAGACTCTTCATGCCCTGCCATGGACGGTGATCGCCCGTATCGGCAGATTCCTCATGGCGTTTATCACCTCGATTATTGTTGTCCGGCTGTTGGGGAAAGAATCGTACGGAATATACAGCGTTGTCCACTCCATGCAGATCATCGGCATGACAATCGTTACCTTCGGATTCAACCAACTTCTGTTGAGAAAGATTCCGGAGATTCGTGTAAAGCACGGCGAACGGCGTTCACGCTATATCCTGATCTCGGCTGTTATTGTAGAAATAATAGTCTGGATAGCGCTCCTGTTAGCGGTTCTCTTACTGAAAGGCACAGTGGAGAGACTTTACGGCGCCGAGATATTTCCCTACCTGTTCTTCGCCATTGCCGTTGTCTTAGCCACGGTATTGTTCAACACTATCTCGAGCGGCGTGACTTCGATCTACCAGACGCGAGTGATGGCGCAATGGCACATCATCGGCGGCGCTGTGGTCACGCTACTTACCTATATCTTTCTTGTCAACGAACTTGGAGTTAACGGAGTGTTCGCCGCCGCCGCGTTGAGTAACTTTGCGGTGTTTCTGATGCTCGGGTGGTTTTTCTTCTCCGGTAAAAATCACCGGATGCAGGGGACGAGCCCATCTACTATAGAAGAATCCTCGGCGCCCACTATATGGAACCTGACTATTGACGCAGTGCCCTTTTTCCTTATCGCGCTTATGACGTATATTTCGTGGAAACAATCCGAAGTCCTCTTTATTGGGCATTTTGTGGGCGAGACTGAAGCGGGCTTTTTCGATCTCGGATACAACCTGGCAGACCTGATGATCAACTTCCTCCCACTGGCAATTCTCCCGCTCATGTTCACGGCGTTTGCCGAAGCGTATGCTAAAAAACCGGAACATATCACGGAATCTATCGTGCTTCATTATAAGCTCCTGTTCATGATAACGGCGCCGCTGTCAGCGGGTGGTGTGCTGCTCGGTGACCTGGCAATCGGCATTATTTACTCGCCTGATATGGCGCCCGGCGGTCCTATCTGCCGGATTTTCAGCTTTGTACTTTTTGTGGCGCTCTGGGGCGCGCCACTCAGCCTTGCCATCTATTCCATCGGCAAGACATGGTGGAACTTCCTCTTCTATGCAATCACCACCTTCATAATCATAACTCTCGATTACGTCTTCATTTCACGCTATGGATTCTACGGCGCTGTTGTCGGCACATCCGTTGCCGTGATTCTTTCGCCCTTTCTGCGATACGTCATCCTGAAACGCTTCGTTGCAACCATCATCATACCCTGGCGGTTCAATCTAAAATGTATGGCAGCCGCTGCAATGGCATTTCCCCTGCTTCTGGCGCGACCCTACATTACGAACTTCCCGTTCTTACTCGTTGCAGGAATCAGCGTAATCGTGATATATGGTGTCTTTATAAAGATTTTCAAGGTGCTAACGCCCGATGTCAGGAATTATATCGCCATGTCGCGTATTCCGTTTCGCCAGATGATTCTTAAAATACTCAGTTAAAGAACGATCTATGATTGTCGGAAAAAAAGAACGCATAAATATATACGATGTCCTTCTCATAGTTGCGCTGGATATGTTTATCATCGCGGCGTATTTCAAAGGGTATTCCATACTTGCGGGACTGGAACCACGTAAACTCGTCGTGGTAGTCGGTGGACTGGTTCTCGCACCCGTGATTATGCTACTGCCTCGCTTGAGTCTTGTGTTGCTCTTTATATTTTGTTCATTTGCCCAGGCGAATATTCATCTCAGCGAGTCTTTTGACCTAAGTTTTGTGGATATTTTTACCGTCGGTTTGACGGGCAGTATTTTGCTACATCTTCTGTTCGGAACCATTGACTTCCGTTTACCATCACCTTCAATTCTCATCCTTACCGGGCTTCTTGCTGGCTTCGGACTTATCGTGTGGCTGTATCATTATTCATACGTTTCCGATCCGGGAATCTTGGCGTTCAACATAAAGAACATGCTTGTCTTAATCCTGCTCTTCTTAATTATTGCGTCAACTCTCCATAGCGAGGAGTTATTGCGCTACGTCTTTTACGCCGTTCTTCTTAGTGTACTTATATCTTCTATCTGGGCTCTGGCAAGTTTCGAAGATTTCGATTTATGGGCGGCGATCAGGGGACAGAGTGCAGCTCGGATCAGCAATTATGCGTTCTATCATGCCAATATTTTGGGGCAATTTCTCGTACTCACGTTGCCGTTCGCTTTCTTTGCCATTGTATACGCGCCCAGTGCGCTCATGCAAGTTGTGGGATTCTGGGCAGGTGTTGCCGGCAGCATCGCCCTACTGCTCACCTTTTCACGTTCATCCTGGCTTGCAACTGTCGGCGGCATACTTTTAGTTGCCCTGCGTAATCGCCGGAGCGTTTTTCGACTTGTCCTCGCAATGCTCGGATTTTACCTTATCATCGAAATCCTCTCGCAGATTCTTCTGAATGTCTCGCTTTACGAGTTGCTGTCGGAACGATTCGGTGAACTCCAGGAATCGGACTTTTCCCGTCGTCCTTTCATCTGGTCTGCTGCGTTGCACATAATCGCTCAACACCCGATTCTGGGTGTGGGGCCCGGGTTCTTCTCCGACGCATACTTTATGGAAATGGAAGTCACGTACCGCCGCCTGCATGCCCATAACACGTTTCTGACCATTGCCGCTGAATGGGGTATCATCTTTTGTGCCATCTTTATTGCATGGTTCGGCTCGATTGTGCTTAAAGGGCTTCGTTTTATGAGCGAGAAATTATCACCTTCAACTATAATCTTGACACAATCGCTCATGGCAGGCCTGTTCGGATTGACGTTTGTCATGATTTTTGAACACACCTTTTTTGCACCGCTAGTCAGTTCGTTATTCTTTATGTTGTGCGGTGTGGTCATCGCCATAGAAAACAGGATAAAGAAACATGAAGATACTGTATTACGCCCCTGATTTTGTCGTCGGTGGCGCGTGGAAATATTTCAAAATTCTCATTGAGGGTATGAAACGGAAAGGGCATACTCTTTTCCTCGTCGGACACAGAGCACCCGCTATGCACGACATATTTCAAAAGATGAAACCTTTTGTCGATGGTGTCCGACTTATAGAACCAATTCGTTCACCTAAACAGGGGCGTGACTATATTCGCATGGTAAAAGAAAGCGATGTGCTGCACTTTAACTTTATTAGACCGAATATATGTTTTCTGCCGGTGTTATTAGCTCGGCTCTTTTGCCGCCACACACCGCTCATAACCACCAATCATCTTTCAATCCCAATTAAATCGCATTATCCGCTCAAGGCGGAGATTGTCTTATCGTATACCCGGTTTCACTTTTCTCTTTTTGACCGCATTATTGTGGTCTCCCGTGCCTGCGCCGAAGAATTGCAAAGACTCTATAGGGTTAAACCTAACAAGATAGACGTTGTCTATAATGGACTTGAAACCAATCCTTATGAAGAGCCGGTAGACATCGAGAAAAAACGTCAGGAGCTTGATTTGCCTGAATCGAAAGCGGTCATATCAATAATCGGACGCCTATCGCTCCAAAAAGGGCATATTTACTCATTTAGAGCAATTGAACAGCTTGCAAAAAAAAGAAATGATTTTGTGGTTATTGTTGTCGGAGAAGGGAGACTCGAAGAGGAACTCCGCCGTGAGGTTAAGGAGCTAGGGATAGAAACTACGGTCCGGTTCCTCGGATTTCGCTCAGATATACCTGAGATTCTCAGGGTAACGGACATCCTGCTCCTGACGTCGATTCATGAAGGACTGCCGTTCACGGTTCAAGAAGCCATGTTGAGCAGTATTCCGGTGGTTGCTTCGCCCGTTGACGGAACCCCTGAAGCGGTGAGCGACGGCGAGACCGGCTTTCTCGTTCCCTATGAAGATAGCCACAAAATTGCAGAACGTCTTGACGAATTGATTCAATCTCCGGGACTACGTAGACGCATGGGCGCCTCCGGTCGAGCGCGAGCACTTGACTTTTTCTCACTTGAAGCAATGCTCAGCACCACTGAACACATATATTCCCAACTTGTCTCGAAACAGTAGTCTATTCACAAATATGAAAATCATACCAGAATGAGATATCGCAGACTTCAATAATTTCCTGTTGTAGGTCGGGGCAGACGGATATTCATGGCTTATTCTTTTATACGAGAAAGAGATCTACGATAGGTTCGTATGAAACAATGTGTTCTGGATACAGGCGATAAGGTATGAATTATCAAACTCATCGAACTTTTTTATAGAGGCAATATCTAATGTACAAGCCACGAGGTATCAAGCGAGGGATCGCCGAGGAGGGTTACGGATTCCATAATGTCACGGTATTTGATCTCTTGTTTTGAGCGTATGAACGCATCGCCGAGTGTTTGACATTTTGCTTCAAATAGATAACCGATGATAGTCTTCATAAATAATAGATCGTGTTCAAGCAGACTTCTTTGAGGTGTGCCGATAACGGACACCGCGCCTCCTTCTTTCCGGTGAACGAGTTTGACCCCAATACTTTCCTCATCTGCAGGTGTGTCAAACGCTGTGGTATAACATGTTGCCGTGATAACAATGGGATATTTGCCTTTATTTTTTAGCGCCTCGACATGATCGAGGTCGAACAGGTTCTTTGCTTTTAGTCGTGTAGGACCCGCTTGCCATACATTATTACCCCCGTGACCGATAAAATAAACAAAGCCAATACCATCGTTGAAGTGCCTCATAATATCTTCAGCTCGATCATCCTTGAAGAGAGTGTCCTCAGTTGCATAAGCCTTAAGCACATGAAAATCCTTTGCCTTTTCAAGGATCGTTTTAGCGACACTATCGGTTCGAAATGTCATTCCTTCTTCGTAGCTGGCGATCAAGAGCGCTTTTGATAGCCATGAAGGCTTTGACTGCGCGTTCCGTTCAAATACAATGATTTTTTCTATAGCTGAACGCACTTGATACTTTGATCCTGCAGGGATGCGTCCGATTGCGAGCTCGGGGACTCCACTCTCATCGTTATCGATGTTTACAAACCAGTTGTCGGTGGCAAATGCGGTAAAGAGAATGGAACTATAATAATATGCAGGAATGAGGTCTTTGCGGGCGTTTCCGAAGAGGTTCTTGTGGTCTTGGCTGGCGCTTCCTAAAAGTAAAATATAGCGGAGAGCAGAATCAGGTGAATTCATAAGTTCTCTAATAAAATTCTTAATAGCTATGGGATGTTTCAAGCCGAAATTGTACTCGTTGTAAATATCGCTGATTCTGACAATAGCAGTCTTCTTGTTCTGGGTTTCTTTCCATTCTTTCAGGGGAGCTGATTCCTGATAGAAGTCATCGTGTGTTATTATTACGAGATTTGCATCCTTGCAGTGGGTAAGGAGATCCCGTTTCTCGAACAGTGCAATTCTTTCGGGTTTTTTAATTTTATCTTTTGCGCTTATGTAAATGCTGGTCATGTTGTTAAGAAGTACGGGAAAAATCTGAGAATATGCACCGCTATCTTCCTGAAGGGCTCGTGGTGTAGCGGTAATCTGATTTTTTATATCGAAAACAGTACACTCATTTGAGCTGAAGCCAGTTACCGTGAGCAGCGCTTGTATGGGCGAGCTGGTAAAATCGCGCGTGTACCCTTCGAATAGGTCCTCTCTCGCTATAAACTTTATGGGATATTCAATCTCATACCAGTCCATATAAACCCAATCGAAGGCAACGTCTGAATTCGCGTTGGTGCTATCCGGGGGGGACACCTTTTTAGCATGCTCCAGATCGCCCGGAAGAATAACTTCTATACGGTCATTCTGCCCCGTGATCAGGGTCGGCTGGATTTCTTTTGATTCAAAAAGGTAGCCGGTCGTTCCATCAAAAGTAAAGTCTCCAATCTTCTTGAAATTTAGCGTCACAACCACATGATGATCCGGCTCTACCGGAAGATTACTTCTTCCATAGACCTTCACACGGAGCACACTTGGTCCTTTGCCGGGCGCAAGTGCTGGGAGATCGAATCGGTTGCGGAACGTCCTTTGACGTGAGTCCACCCAGCTCCAGAATGCAAAATCCGTTGGTTCGCCACCGAAATTCTTGAAATGGTGCCACTTCTTCTCCCGAAGTTCTTCGAAGTGCTCTGTTTTATACAGGATACCTTCGGGGGGTTGATAGGTGTCAGGTTTGTCTACTTCGTGTTCTGTCAACTCCCTGTAACGACAAGACTTTTTTGAATCGGAAATCAGAAAATAGATATTATCGTCCGAGTAAATATCCTTAAACGTGTAGGTGCCTTCGTTGAAGGTACCCCAGAATTCAAAGTAATCTTCCGAATCAAACTTCCCGTCTTCTTCACCTTTGAATTTTATTGGTACCGGTGTAGTGCGGTTAATAAGGTTCAAATCACGAGGATCGAGTTTTTCGGGATTTATTCCGGCTTGTTTCAAGTCGCTGAATCCGACGCGGTATATCCCTTTCTCCCTTACGACTACGAGCGCTATTGTATTATTCGTATCGGACGTTGTTGCAAATACCTGCGCGGCAATAAACAACATCCATGAAGAGAAAAAGATAATGAAAGAAAGAAAACGTTGATGCATTAAAAACAGCCTGAACTAAAAAAGGTTATATGCCCATGAAACAATGAATTCACCCTATCATTCATAGAAGTATTGAGCAAACATAAATTGGTTTTAAATTAAAAATCCTCTAAACATTAGATATTACCAGCTTACTATTCTCTATAGTAGAGTTATCAGCCATTTATTTGAAAAAACCTTATACATAGAGGTGGGGTGATGTACATGTCTATGTGTTCCCTGCAGATATCTCGACTTCCGAACCTTTTGTTTCTTGCTTTTTCTCCTGCGATTTACTACACTGTTCTTACTTATTTTGGTGCTCCTTTCGTCTGTCGTGATTTTTTTAAATCTAACAGATCGGGGGGAGCCCTTTCAATTTCAACTAAGTTTAAGACATCCTCAAAGGGAGAAAAAGTTTATATAATTATTAAGTTTTGATATAATCTTAA
>CAZSMK010000006.1:0-3657 GCA_964608095.1 uncultured Candidatus Sumerlaeota bacterium
GCTATAACCAGAAGAACACAGAACAGCCGTTGTGGAGTGCAAGCCTTATAGGATTGCATTGTATAGTCGAGTCGTTTTGGACTGAACGATTACGGGCAACAGTTCAAAACAAAAATCATTCCTGAGACCGCCTTAAGAAAATTTCTCATCGAACTACAGATTTTTACTTATCTCCACTAATTTCTTAAAAAAACAAAATCACTCTTTTTTTCAACAACGAATGACACAAATTACACGAATGAATAATGTAATGCCTTAAAGGTTGTCCGAGAATCAATTTTGGACTGCGCAGGCATAACTGCGCTTTGTATCGGCGTGAGACCTCACGCGATATATTTTAACTCATTCTCCTCAGAAGCCCCTATTTCGCGAATAGCTCGGAGGCAGGATTCAAAAGTCATCGTGTCTCATTGGTTGAGAACGCTTGATGAAATTCGAGCAAAGCGTTGAGCAATATCGCGTGAGCTGAATGTTGGATATCCTTTCAAATACGTCACGACCAAATCACCGAGCGGTTCTATCCATTGTGCGGGGAGCCGCTTCGCGCCATGGAATGCGCCCATGATAGAGCCTGCGGTCGCTGCGGTGCAGTCGGTATCGAGCCCGCCCATGACCGTCAACGTGACAGTCTTTTCGAAGTCACCCCCACCATAATATAAACCCGCAACAGTGAGCGCCGCATTGTTCACCGTATGCACCCTGCTCATACCAGAAAAATGTTCAAGGATGCGCTCCGTGGTTTTATCCCAGTTCTTATCCCGCTCGCACCATTGGAGCGTCTGGTTAACGGTGTGAGCGAGTCGGCACTCACGGGGGATTTCCGCGAGACCGGTCTCGAGCGCTTTAATAGGGTCGTTCACTGCAAACGCTGCCGCTATTACGGCGCTGAAAAACATAGCGCCATGTATGCCTGTTCCCCGATGGCTAAGGTATGCATCGCGGTATGCAAACTCCGCCGCCTTTTCTGGATACCCCGGAGCGGCGTATCCCCATGGATCGCTCCGGATATCCGCTCCTATCCAATCGCGAAACGGATTGTTGAGCGCGCCGCAGTCGTTGGCAGGAATAGCATTCTTGAGATTATTGAGTGCAACTTCTTCTGCGGTGCACGCTATGGGGAGATATTGCAGCCAGGCTTTACCAACGTCAGATGTGGAAAAATCCACAGCATACTTTTCAAGGATCAATAAGCCAAGAATGGTATATGCAAGGTCATCGTCTGCACCTATATGGTTGATATTCTTTTTCAAGAACTCTTTTCGCGGTGTCGTGTTATAATGGAGATGCTCCTGTGAAAGGTTCTGGGGGTCCATTTCCCAATAACTGGAAAGAGGGTAGGGGAGGGCGAGATTGTCACATGCGGTCTTTATCTGCTGCTTGGTCATGCCTTCGGAGGGAATGCCGAGTATGCAACCGGCGGCGCGTCCAAGCCATGCGCCGAGCAGTTTATCCTCGAGTTCGGGTGCAGTTAGACTCAGTTTCAAACGCCGTGGTCCATCAGGACGTTGACGCCGGATTTCTTCCAGATTCGAACTTTCCGCAGGATTGTGTTCGGTTTCTTCAACCGCTGATGACACGTTTTGTGTCCATTCCGTAAGCGCCTCGATTGTTGCGTGTTCAAATTCAGAAGTATCCGTGTTTCGTTCCTTCATAAGGTTCAGCCATAGAGTATAGTCCTGCCAGGCTTTTTCCATGTCGGGGAAGTAGGTCATTTCGTAAATTCTCCTGAATCAAGATTTTATCATGCACTTTTTAATTATACGTTTTCATTCACCGTGTGTATAATCTCAATATTTTTTTGCAGAGGTTAAAGAAAAAAAGAGAGTTCCTTTGTCCACTCACCTTTTGTGCTTGATTTTAGGCTCGCATAATACTGCTTGCTTTTAGCTTGCAGACTCAAATAGTGCAAAGGTAAAATTTATTAATAGTTCTTCATGCTCTTCACGAAATCCTCAATCAGACAAGGAGATAAAAAATCTTTATGAAAATGAAGGCAATAGAAATACGAAATGGAACACGTCTCGAGCTTGATGGCGAAGTGTTCGAAGTGGTGGATTTTATGCATATCACGCCGGGAAAGGGGCGTGCGGTCGTTCGTACCAAATTGAAAAACTTTTCAACAGGGCGTGTGCTTGATCGTACTTTTTCGTCAAGCGAAGTTCTTGAACGCGCCGAAATCGACAGAAAAAATATGCAATATCTTTATAAAGAACATGGCAATTATGTCTTTATGGATATGGCGTCTTATGAACAGGTATACCTGAGCGGAGAGTTCCTTGGGGATGCACCTAATTACATGAAAGTAAACATGGAGATTACGGTGATCTGGCATAATGGGAAGGCTATAGGAGTCGAGCTCCCCCCAAAAGTGGAACTCCGCGTCGAGTCCACGGTACCGGGTGTGAAAGGAGATTCGGTCACCCAGGTAACTAAACCGGCGGTCCTCGAGACAGGGCTTGAAATACAGGTGCCTCTTTTCATTAATGAAGGAGAGTTACTCGTAGTAGATACGCGTGACGGGAAATATGTCGAGCGTGCTTGATCGACATGTCTTTCATGAATTTGAAGGTTCATCATAGTTCAAAGACTTTTCAGATGGTTCATAGATATAAATATCTTTTTGGTCCAGTGGCTTCCCGGCGTCTTGGGCTTTCTCTCGGCGTAGATATCGTGCCGTTTAAGACATGCTCCTATAATTGTGTATATTGCGAATGTGGCGCTACCACAAAATTGACGACGGAACGACGCAGCTGGGTGGATAAGAATAAAATCCTCGCTGAGATCGAGGATTTTTTATCGCGCCGGATTCCCACCAATTATATCACCTTTTCAGGTTCAGGAGAACCTACACTCAACCGCGACATCGGATGGTTGATTAACGAGACAAAAAAGAGAACGTCCATTCGAGCCGCGGTGCTGACCAATGGGTCACTTCTGCACGATAGCGATGTGCGGTCGGAACTGAAGGCTGCAGACCTTGTGATACCATCATTAGATGCTGTTTCGCTGGAGGTTTTCCGAAAGATCAATCGCCCTGCGCATGGTCTTGACCCTGAGTCGATCATACAGGGCAACATCGAGTTTCGCAAGATGTTCAAGGGCGATCTCTGGCTTGAAATCCTATTTTGTAAGGGCATAAACGACTCGAAGGAAGAGGTCGAAAAAATAAAGGCTGCAGTGCAAAGAATTAAACCCGACAGGGTACAGGTTGGCACAATAGTTCGTCCTCCTGCGGTTGAAGGTTTAGAGCCGGTCGACAATGAATTCCTCGACAGAGTGGTCGAGGAGTTCGGTAGTGGTGCGGAGGTTATCGGTCGTGCCGGTATCCAGCAAACGAGTGAACCGGAAACCATCCCCGACTCGGATATCCTTGATCTCGTGAGGCGCCGCCCGACAACAGCCATGGAGCTCAGCAACGCCTTTCACGTCCCGGTCGAAAAACTTCTCAAGCAACTCCACCAGATGGAACAGCAGGAGAAATTAATATCTTTCACGTTCGACGGTGGAACTTTCTACAAGGCTAAAAAACAATAGACCTCTCTTAATCACCTTGTCATAATTTTATGTTATGTTACCTCTGTATGATACCATTAAATCACGCTCGTATCCGATCGTGACGGTGAGTTTGATTGTTATAAATGTGGCCGTCTTTATCTA
>CAZSMK010000007.1:0-27263 GCA_964608095.1 uncultured Candidatus Sumerlaeota bacterium
GTATTCGTATCTGATGCTACGTTCCCGATTTCGCGAATCGCTCCCCATAAATATACGTTATGGTTGTTTTTATTGACTTATGGAAGGCTTCGGCTTATCATACAGCTACGTTCTTTAAGGGAGGCAGCCATGTATAGAACCATCGCCATAATCATCCTCTTGAGTCTGGCGGTCAGTGTTGTCGCCCAGGAGACGCCCGAATATTACAATTTTAAAGATGCGCAACGCCGGGCGGAATCCTTATGCAAAGAGGGTAAATGGGAAGAGGCAGTACAGGTTTACGACGAGATTTTGAGCCACGCCACCCCTGATTCCGAAGAATTCTTACAGGCAATGACAGCCAAGGGCACGTGCCTCAAACACGCCGGCAAGACAGAGAAAGCCGTTGATGTGTTCAGCCGCGGTATCGATCTTTTGACTTCCGAGACGTACAGCGCGGTAAGATTTGAACGCAAAAATCCGGCTGACACCGTAACAGCAAAGTATGAGCTCGCCCTCAACCTCGTAACCGCTTACGAGGAACAGGGCGATATAGAAAAAGCAAAAAAGGCATTGCGTGAGGCGGGCGAGTTTATTAACGCCGCCGCAGTCGATGAACGACTCACACCGGAAGAACGTGCAGAGTTCCAACTCGCCCTTACCAATTATAACAAGAAGGCTGCGGAGTTTTACCTGGAGCAGGAAAATTTCGAAGATGCCCTTGCACATTACGAAAAAGCCATGGGGCAGGCAGGCGAGGTCTTGAACTCGGAAGTTATCGAACAACTCCCCGATGAAGTCAAAAAAGAACAGATCCGCAGCGAATATGATGTCCTCCAAAAAATTCGCTATCCGTTGAAAATGGCGCAGATTTATGAACAGAAAGGCGAGCGGGAAACCGCCCGACGACTCTATAAAGAAGTCCGCCGCGCTGCTGATTACGCCCTGACCATGGATGTGTACGATAAAAACATGCCCGAGTTCCGTGAAGAACTTCAGGAGATCTTCGACCAGGTACAGACAAAACTCAACGAGATGGAAATCTACTGAGCGAAGGGAAGTCGCCTACCCTACTGCGTCTTCAACTAAGCACCGACAAGGGAGTTCGCGCGGAAAAGAACTGTTTTCTAACTCAACTCATGTAAGTTTTCCCTTTATAATTTTAAATACAATAGATGAGTCAAGAGTATCATGAGCCGTTTTGTTCTTTGACATCGTTCATATCGTCCCTGCTTTGGTGATATAGTTCCTTGAGGAATTGACCGAGTTCGCTGCGATCGAGATGGTTGTGAAGAGATTCGAAGAGTCGTTCAGAGTTTGCCTCATCCACTCCGACAAAGGTCATGAGCCAGAGGACAAAGTCACGTACGAATTGAGCGAGGATAAAGCGTTGTTTGGTCTCCCATACCTTGCGCAGTCTTCTTCACGCGTATAGACCTTCAAGTCCACCGGTACCATGCTATTATAATCCACCAGAAGCGAACTTACATAATAATGCCCTCATTTCCTCCAACCCTCACCATGCTCATAATGGGTGCTGCAGAGTGCTATATGCTTGCCACTCTTCTCAACAAGAAGATCATCGATAGCCAGAGTCCCTCGGCGAGGCGAACTTTCGGCGAACCGCTCACGCTCTTTCTCAAGACGAAGTCTGTTCACCTCATCACTCTCCCACGTGCCGCGGGAAATACAACGGGTCAAATTACTCGAATCTGATACATTAAACATCTTCATACTTATGCCTCGCGCTATCTTGTTGACCAATCCCATAAGCCCGGTAAGGTACTGTCCCGGATTCGCTCGCTCAGCCTTGTGGATATACCTCTTAAATCGCTCAAGAAAGACATATGCTAATTTCGGCACCATCACAATCGGCACACACATACCATCTCTCCTGCACCTCCTTCCATACTGCAACACTATTTTTATCAAGTCCGGAGAGCGTATTCAACTATGGTTTTTCAAAGAACACAATGGCTCGATTACTTCACATGTCAATCCAAAAAGTTACATAAGTTGAGATTAAGAACTTCCGAATATAAAGTTACCTCGGTGAACAAAGCGCCAGGGAATTTGAATGAATGAAAAATACTTTGCCGAAAGAAGAGTCTTTAACAATTGAATTTAAAAGCGATTTGAGTTGTTTGCCTGACCGGGATCTGTTAAAAGAAATCGTTGGACTTGCCAATACTAATGGCGGAGTTCTTTATCTTGGAGTAGAAGATAACGGCCTTCCTACAGGCTTACACTCAAAACATTCTGATATCAGCAATCTACCTGCGCTAATTGCTAATCGCACATGTCCCTCACTTTTAATCGAAGTTTCCCTGCAGAATGTCCAGAATAAATCCATAGCGGTTATTCATGTTCCCAAATCCAGAACATTAATCGCTACTTCCGATGGAAAGATTGTTCGACGCAGAATAATGTCTGATGGCAAACCGGAAACAGTTCCGTTTTATCCACACGAACATTCTCAGCGCTCATCGTCCTTGGGATTAATTGATCAATCTGCTTTACCAATTCTGGAATCAACCTCGAAGGATTTAAATCCGCTGGAACGAGAGCGACTACGTCAAATAATTCTCCGCTATGGTGGGGAAAAACACTATTACATTTGTCCGACGATGAATTGGACGGAGCTCTTGGATTGACAATAACAGTAGAGAATGTCCGTCGACCAACATTGGCAGGCTTACTTCTCCTGGGATATGAAGAGGTTATTCGTCGCTTTATTCCTGCTCACGAGACGGCATTTCAAGTAATGGACGGCGTTACCGTTAAAGTAAACAACTTCTATCACAGCCCCCTCCTAAAAACCTTTGATATCATCATGCCGTCGTTTGAAGCATATCTTGAAGAAGAAGAAATTCAGGATGGTTTGTTTCGTATTCCTGTTCCAAATTATGATAAACGAGCATTTCGCGAGGCTTTGATTAACGCTTTGATACACAGGGATTATAGCCGTTTAGGTTCTGTTCATGTGCGTTTGGAAAACGATGGGATGACAATATCCAATCCCGGGGGATTTGTTGAAGGAGTTACTCTTGCAAATTTGTTGACTACAGAACCACGACCGAGAAATCCCTTATTAGCTGATATTGTAAAACGTATTGGTTTGGCCGAGCGTACCGGTCGAGGAATCGACCTGATTTATCAGGGTCTGTTGCGTTTTGGCCGGCCTTAGCCCGATTACTCTCGCTCTGATTACTCATCCGTCATTTTGCGGATAAGCAATACTGCAGCCGATATCGAATTCTTAAAAATAGTCCTTCACCAAGAAGAACGAATGGGAAAACCAATGCCTGTAAACAGTCTTATTGTTTTAGCCCGTCTTCGTGAGGAACGCCGCTTGAAGATCTCCGACATTGCAGAAAGCATCCAACAAAGCGAGATGGATGCAAGAAAAACAGTAGAAAAACTTGTGGAAAGCGGGCTTATCGAAGCTCATGGTTCCGGGCGAGGTCGTTCATACACACTTAGTGCAAGAATTTATCGTGCAAGAGGACAGAAAGCCGATTACATCAGGCAGGTAGGTTTCGAGTCTATTCAGCAAGAACAGATGGTTATGCAATATATTGAAAAGCACGGTCATATCAAACGCGCAGAGGTAATTGAATTATATCGGATAACGAAAGATCAAGCCGCAAAACTCCTTCAAAAGTTAAAAAGGTCACATAAAATCGTTATGAAAGGACAGAAAAAAGGAGCGTATTATGAACTTCCCAAAATGGATTTATGAGCCTCTGGCTCAAATATATGTGCCCGGCTCATAAAATATTAAAATAAGTCCGAGAAAAGAATGTTTACCACTGAAAAATATATGGTTACGAATCAAAGAGACTCTTTAACAAGGATGTTTTACGGTTTATATCTACTATCAATATGTCGATAAAAAAAGATTTATCGATATATTTCGAATATATGTTTATGAAAACGACCGGTTATTATAAGGAAAGTTATAGTGAAGAAATAAAAAATAAATACGTAGGACATATGTAATGACACGATTAAAAGATTCTACAATCAAACCTAATTTGACTAAACGCCATTTCGTACTGCTTGGTGCAGGAGCAAGTGTAGCTGCATTTCCGAAGGGAGATAAAAACGGAAAAAGCCTCCCTTGATGGAGATCTTTGCGCACTGGTGGGCAGGTTTGGACGAGTGGCTGGAATTATTAATACAACTCTACAATGCCTTCCATTTCATGAAGCCTGCGGTGTCCGTCTACTCCTCCCTCCGCCGCTTTGTCCTCTTCCTCTATATCCATCGTTGTAGTCTCAACTTCCTCTTCTTCTGCCTCGTGTTGCATCCTGTAACTCGTATAGGCATAGTACCCCATAAGAATCATAATAGTGACGACAAGAATAGCTATCATTTTGCCTATCATTGATTTTCCCGAGTGAACCGCGCGGGGACTTATATAATGCTGATAGTTCATTTTTACTTATCCCTGAAAAGTCTTCTCAAATATTCCGCTACTTTATATAAAACAAAGCTCAGGCGCAATGAAAAATAAGTGGACTGCAACTCTATAACAGCAACGTGTTTGTCGCTGTACTCTGAAAGATTATGGGACTATGTGTGAAGAACATGAGGATTACGACAGAATCGAAGGTGTACTGTGCTAATGCTGAATCTAATGAAGTTGCATCGTTATAATATGTGTTTCCGCGTGTGATGTCAGTTGTTCTGCACTTAAAGTACCTACTATACCCAGCCCAATGGTTATAATGCGCCAGTAGCGGATATGGGTCCTTGATAAAAAAACAAAAAAACGTAAGCCCTGACAGGGCGAAGTATACTATGTATAACACGACAAGTTTTTTGAAACGGGCCTAGCTGAGCGACGAGTCGAGGAATCTTCTCACGTGACCATTCAGGCGGCTCTCCTCCATTGTTCCTCAGACGCCAGCGAAGAGTCCTTTAACCGGTTGTAACTCTCAGGAATATGGTGGGAAGGAATTCGGAGAAGATAAAAAGTATTATATCTTTATGCTTTTTTTTAAATACACCAAAGAAGAGAAAGAGAAGAGAAAAAACCGGTCAAAAGTAATCTCACGACCACCCCTCTTGCTTTTTTACCCTCAAAACTTCGTCAATGTTGGCTCGTGTCCATAATCGGCGCCCCTCGGGATCTCGTTTGATCTTTTTATCGTCGATAATGTTATTTCGTAACCACAGAGTCAGCATTGTTTGATTCAGACCGGTCTTTTCCGCAACTTCCTGTGTCGAATAAAACTTTTTTGCAGCACTCATGATTGACCTTTCCTAAATACCTTTCAGCCCTTATTGATTTTCTCTTACTAAACTCTCTTTAAAAACGCCCATGTACACGACGTCTTTTTACCACTCGCCCTTTCGAAAAAAATCACCTTCCCTTACTTTCGGCTCTTGAATAGTTATTTCAGATTACTCACAATGAAAAAGTCAATTTTATTTTAACGTATATTTTCATTGTGTGCAAGGGGAAATCTCTACAAAACATTTGAAGAGCGGATAGGACAGGTCATATAGTGTCTGCATACACAAAAAAAAGGGGACCTGATGTCATCTGAAGCAGATATTAAAAAAATCCTCATCAACAAGGAACAGATACAGGAAAAGATAACAGAGCTTGCGGAACAAATTTCAAAAGATTATGCGAAGGGCGATCTGGTTTTGATCTCCATTCTCAAGGGTGGATTGATCTTCCTCGCGGATTTATCGCGTAAACTCTCTATCGAGCACACTTTTGATATGGTCGGCGCGATGAGTTACGGACATTCAATGACTTCATCAGGTAAGGTAATTATAACCAAAGATATCGACATCGATATCAGTGGGAAAGACGTCCTCCTTATTGAGGACATTTACGACACGGGATTGACGTTAAAAGCGGTTAAAGACCTTATCCAGCTCCATGCACCCCGGAGTATCGAGGTGTGTGTGCTTCTTGAAAAGGAGAAGGGGAACAGATCAGCGCCGATACCAATAAAGTACGTAGGATTTAGTGTACCTGATGTTTTTGTGGTGGGATACGGGCTTGATTTTGATGAAAAATATAGAAATCTCGAATATATCGGTATTCTCAAGGAATCGGTCTATAAATAACTATGCTCCCGGTTGTATAACGTATTGGCACAAGAGAAAGAAAATAAAAAGATACGCATCTCGCCTGCTAAAATAGTATTGTTTATTTTACTTGCTGTTGTGTTGACTCTCGCCCTTATCGAGTTATCCCTCCGTGTATTGGGCTTCAATTCATACCAGATAGATTTCAGTGTATACCGGAACGTCCCGGGTGATATAACGCCGCGTCAGAACATCACGTGGCATCTTAAGTATATCGACCAATCGTTTGAAATAAGCATCAATGAACAGGGATTTCGAAATCCGGGTAAGCTGACTCACGACGCACTTTTTCGCGTCCTATGTCTCGGTGATTCCTCAACCATGGGATACGGTATGGATGATGACGAGACCTATCCGGCACGACTTGCTTCCTTCCGGGCTCTTTCGTTTCCCCACAAGATCGATGTCCTCAACGCCGGCACTATCGGCTATACAATCGATGATGAGCTCGACTACCTGGTGGAGAAGGGATTCGCGTATGCTCCGGACGTTGTAGTGCTCGAGATTTTTTTTAATGACGTAATCGAAAAAATTACGAGAGAACGTGTCACGCAGCGCGATTTCAGAAAAAAGAGCGTACCCTACACGCCACTGAAAAGCCTTCTCCTTAAATCTGCGTTTTATCATCTCCTGCGGAACATAAGCGTGCAGGTGCTGATCCGGCTTGGACGCTATTTCCCTGAAAATCCTTTTGACAAAGCCGACCTTGCCCTTAATCCCGAAAAATATCCTGATGGATGGAACGCCTTTGACCAAAAACTGAAAACCTTCATTGAAACCGTAAAAAAACATAAGATTGACCTTATCGTGGTCATAAGTCCGGACAAGTATCAGCTCTATGAGTGGGGATATCCCCTTTACGCTCTCGAGGGTGTCCGGGGATTTCAGGATCATATTATCTCCATTCTCGATGAAGAAGAAATCGAATATGTCGACTTGATGCCGGTCTTTGCAGAATGCATGGACTACAACAACGCCCTGTTCGTAACCTACGGCATGTACGACGAACACCAGAGCGAAATCGGACAACTGATAAAGGCTGAAGAGGTGAATAAAAAACTCGAGATCTTGATGGAGCGAAGAGGCGTGTCCAGCCTGTATGAACGGTTTGATACCGCAGAGGTACAGACAGCCGGCGGAGAAGGAGGCGCATATCAAGCGCGCAAATGGATTTCCGATGATGACGTCGTAGGAATCGCACTCGAGGGTAACGTCACTCTGACATACGACCATGTCCAGCTCGGCGATAACCCGGCGCTTATTTCCGGCGTTGACCTTCCCTGGTGGACTGAATCCTATCTTCAAGATTGTACCATGAAGTATCAGATAGCGGTCGTCGATGGTGAAACCTCTGCAAGCGCTTCCATTTTCACGTATGAGTACGATAGCAGAAAGAATGACGTTGAGCTGCCGGAAGAAAAAAACATATCGCTCTCTGAATGGAAACAAAAAGCGATTGACTTATCACTCTCGCTTACCTGGAAGCCACTCACCGAAGCGAGGGCAAAGGACCCACCACCGCGCCTTTTTATCTCATCCCCCCTTATCATGAACAACAAGCCTTGAGGATAAAAGTACATCCCGACCTACGGAAAAGCCTTATTTTTTAATATAGCGCCTTACTCCGAATTCGGAACAATTTTTACTTCTTCGATATAGAAATTTGAAAACCTTAGTGTCGAATTAATATCGTCGTTGGGATCGAAACTCAAAAGATCAAAAGAAGAAATTATACGGTTGTCTTCGCTTCCCACCACTGCCGGACTGATTATCATATCATAGGGTGGGAGACAACTATTATAGGGAGCCAGGCCGAGGTTACTGTTGACAACCCGGACCCAGCTCGACCATGAGCCGACCTGATTTACACGCAAACGAAGCTGTACTGCATCGTCGGGATCGGATACCGTACTGTCCACAGACCATTTGAGCCGGTAAATCGTATCGGGCGTAATAGGGAGCTCAGGGCTGTACCAGTACGAGAACGCGTTGGTCGTTCCGGGTGCGGTAAGACCGAGATGAGGGGGCGGCGCCGTGGAAATCGGACAGTCGAACGGCGGCACAGCGCCCTGGAACGTCCATCCACAGGCGTCACTATGAAAGCTATGGTGCAGAACCTCGTTGATCGTCATCGCACATACCTCGTCAACTACCAATTCCGAAAGGTATATCCAGGAATTGTAATCATCATCCGGCGAGAAGCTCAGTATATCGAAGGAGAAGATCATCTTACCGTCTTCCTGCCCCAGGACACGGGGATTGAAAAAGAGATCGTAGTCTTTGGTGGCGAGCGAACACGGCGCATGAGAGAGAAAGCTGTTCACAATGCGTTCCCACCCCGCCCAGGCAATCTTCTGATTCGCCCTCAGGCGGAACTGCACACAATCATCGGGAGTTGTGACGGTACTGCCCACGCTCCAGCGCGCACGATACGTTCCCTCATCGCGTATAAGCACCTCAGGGCTGTACAGATACGAAAATGCATTGGTCGATCCATCGGGTGAGAGCGCAATTTTGCCCATCTGACCGAACGGTATAGGTTCATCATAGGGCGGAACCTCCCCGGCAAATCCCCACCCTTCGGGAGAGGCTTCGAATGTGTAGCGTGCCGCCCTGTGATACGGTTGCCACATACGAATTTTGACGTAGGTGGCAAACATGTCCTCTTCACGCCGCTTGGCTTTTATCGTATCTTCACCCAGCGAATACCAGCAGGTTCCCACTCTTGAACCTTCAAGAAATGAAGGAGAACCTTTCGGGCCCGCATCCGCGCCGCCGTAGTAGCATGTGTTCGTTCCCGGACCTGAAGAAAAATTCCACATATCCACCAATAATCCCTCATGGTTTCCGGGCAGGTGGTGGACTAATTCCTTTTCATCACCCGGGTTGATGCTTATCCAGCCGGAGTCATAATGAGGTTTGGCAATTCGCCATATTCTGACCAGAACATACGCGGCATTACTATCCTCCTGTCTGCGGTATACGGTTATGCTCGAGGGGTCGAGTGAACGCCAGTAAGCGCCGACTCGGTCGCCTTCAGCGGAATACTCCGGGGGATTTATCCCGAAATCTGTGCCGCCATAATAACATTGATTTATTCCTGCAAGTGTTGACTTAAACTGCAAATCCACAAGATAATCTTCAGTCCTGCCGCCCAGATTATGGACAAACTGTTTGGAAGAGCCCTGAGGGACATATTGCCAATCGCTTATATAATCCGGTGTGGGCATATCCCATATCTTTACGCGTAAATCCGGCGCCATGGTATCTTCATCGAGGCGTACGACAGATATATCGGTATAGAGCTTTTTCCAATACGCCCCAAGGCGCTGATTTGCACTTAACGGGTCTGCCACGTCGTTTATGTGTATTCCGCCGTAGTAGACCGTGTGGATGCCAAAGGTTGGATGTTTAAACCACATTTTAACGAGAAAATTGTCGGTAGCAGGATAAAGATTATGCACGAGTGTGGCGGAGCCGCCCGCCGGGATATTTACCCAATCGCTGTCATAATCCGGCGGGGTAGGTGTCCAGATGTTCCATATCCGTACACGCATCTCCTCGGCGTTGGAATCGTTTATGCGCCTCTTTGCGTATGCCAATTGAGTGCCTGAACCACGCCAGTACGCCCCTGCACAATCATCCTCGTTTGCGTAAAGCGCCCCTAAATCCATCCCCCCGTAATATATGTGGTTTACACCGTTTAGAGAACTTCTGAACTGTACATCCAGGGTGTAATCGTCCTCGTGGCCCATAACTGAATGGAAGAACGCCTTTACCTCATCCTGCTTCACCTCGGTCCAGCCGCTGTCCCATGTGGGTGTCGGGCGTTTCCATAGACGAATCCTCACTTCCGGCGCATAGGTGTCTTCCGGGCGACGATATACGACAATGGACGACATATCCAACGAACGCCAGTACGCGCCGACACGATCGTCTTCCGTACTGCCTCCCTCGGGATTCGCACCATAATCCGCACCGCCGTAAAAACAATGATTTATTCCATTGCTCTTTGATTTAAACTGCATATCGACCACATAATCATCCAACGAGCCACCGAGGTTATGATCAAGTTGCGTGATAGAACCTTTGGTCAAGGCAATCCAGCCGCTGTCATAATCCGGAGCGTTATCCTGCCAGATACGAATCCTGACGGAGCGTGCATAGGTGTCTTCCGGGCGACGATATACGACAATAGTGGAATTATCCAATGAACGCCAGTACGCGCCGACACGGTCGTCTTCCGTACCGTCTCCTTCGGGATTCGCACCATAATCTGCACCACCATAGAAACACTGATTCACCCGCTGATCGAGATTCTTGAACTGCATATGAACTACATATTCGTCGACGTTTCCACCCAGGTTGTGTGTAAGCGTCTTGAGTTCGCCCGGCGCGATGTCCACCCAGCCACTGTCGTAGAACGGTTCGCTTATCAAATAGGTATTCAGCAAGAACTCTTTGCCTTTTCCGTCCATCGCTGAAGCGGAAAAAGAAACAGCCATAAAAAGTAAAGATGTGTAAATAATCTTCACCCATTTCGCTTTTAGAAGTATGTATCGCACAGTGTACATGATTGATTAATCCTTCCTGTTAAATGATATAGGCTGTTAACGTTTATACGCTCGAAAAAAGAACCAAACAAGAGAAAAAGCCATTTCGGTCAAAATGGAAATTGCGAAGGCTCTTGCCGTTTATCCGATAGCATGAAATATAATGGTTGAAAGAAAAGATGGGTAATTCCGTTATGGTCAAGAATACAAATCTCCTTTTTCTCGATATTACATGAGAATCTCTTGAACCGGATGAGCCGGATACGAAAAGATTATTGTAATAACGAAGCAAAAAACCGGAGGGAGCAAAAAGATGAATATAGATTGGGGAAATCAAGAAGTTATATACAGAATGATCGCACGTATAAACATAGGTGATATTCTCAGTAGTGTTCTCATGATATGCCTTCTCGTTTCCATGATAGGATGTAGCGGAACACCTTTTGGTTTTGCGACAGACGCCCCTGTTGCCGGTAAAGGCAAAGAACGCGAACGGCTGAAACAAGAATGGTTGAAACTGCTTGGTGATTTTCCTTCAACCAAACCGCCTCTTGAACCGGACAGGCGCGAGATTGGCCGTAAAGACGGCATCGTGTGGTATCACGTGAGCTTTCAAGCGGAACCCGATGACCGCGTTACCGCGTACTTGCTTGTCCCGGAGAAGACACCAAAACCTGCGCCTGCAGTTATTTGTATTCATGGCACCACGTGGGGAAGCGGTAAAGAGCGAACCGTGGGTTTATCTGGGTTGCGACCGGGCGATCCCCCAGATCCTCCTGAAACGAGCCGTGCTTATGGAATTGAACTTGCACGCTGGGGGTATGTAACGCTTTCAATCGATCTTCTCTGCGACGGCGAGCGGGTGCTTGAAGGGCAACACATCTACGATACCACGGAATTCAATAAGCGTCATCCCGACTGGTCTATTGTGGGGAAAAACATCTGGGACGTTATGCGGAGCGTGGATTTTCTCGAAACCCTCGACTTTGTCGACCCGGAGCGAATCGGATGTATGGGACATTCCCTCGGTGGGCATAGCTCGCTTTTTGCCGCTGCATTCGAACCACGCATTACGGCGGCGGTGTGTAACGGCGGGATGCTCACATGGGCGCGTCATACGGATCATTGGTCACGACCCGCGGATTTCACTGAGCGCGACAAGGGACCCGCTGCCGCGTATGTGTATATCCCCAATTTTCGCGTCTACATCGATGATACCACTCGACCTATACCCGTGGATTTCGATTCTCTCATGATGATTGTCTCACCTCGACCGCTCCTCATCATGGCGAGCGAAAATGAAATAGAAGAACAGCGTCTCGGGGAGAAATTTCGTCGCGCTGCACATGTCTATCATCTCCAAGGTTCAAATGACAGAATCGCGCTCTTTTCCTATCCCGGAGAACATAATTTCCCCCCTGTGGCAAAACTTTTCAGCGTTGCGTGGCTTGACCGGTGGCTCGATCACTCGCCTTCAGTTCGAACTCTCTGGCAGGAATAACATCACACAAAACTCGACAAAAAAAATACAGCATACAGCACACCCTGACGCGTACTCATATTTGTGGTGCTTTTTTGAACGGTAAAGACGCGCCTCAACTCGATATAACGCCCATTTCTTTGAGCTCATCAAGCACATCAAGATAAAGGGCTTCGCGGAATTTGCATACATCCTCATCTTTCGGCGGTTTAATATCACACATGATCTGAAGTGTAATAGCATTGTTCGAGACTGCCGAAACATAAACCCTGATAGTGTCTTTTTCAACCAGTGGGTTTCGAACAAATACCTGGCTTATCCGTCTTTTCATTTCCAGAATGTCGTTGCGTGAGCGAGCAGGCGGGATGGTGAACGTAAGGTCGACTATTTGTTTGGTTTGCGCGGAGATGTTCTCAACCGTTGCGGAAGTCATGATGCTATTGGGCACGGCGAAAAGCGAGTGAGAAGCGCTCCGAATCCGGGTACTGCGAAATCCTATGTCCTCAACTGTACCTTTAACCCCGGCTACGGATACGGTGTCGCCGACTTTGAAAAGCCTGTCGGTAAATATAATAATCGAGCCAAAGATGTTGGCAAGTGTATCGCGGGCGGCAAGCGCGACCGCTAAACCCCCGATTCCGAGTCCCGCCCAAAGTCCTGTGACGGAATATCCCAGGTTCTGAATAACGAGCAGCGCCGTGATAATAATAATGAGTATATGTAGAACTTTTCTGATAACGCGCAGAAGCCTGTCGTCGACTGTTGCGCGGGAAATGTTCTTGAGGTGAATGAGATAGGTGTGAAAAAGATTCACCGTGCGGAGCAAAAGCCACGCAACATTCAGGGCGACGAGGGTTTCCATGACTTTTTTGAAGATGTGACTGCAATCGTAAGGCTTTGCCGGTAAAGGTAACGCCGACCCCGCAATAAAGACACCGCAAAGTATCACCAGCCAGAAAAGAGGCGCTGCCGCATGCTTCAGAAAGAGATCGTCAAGAGGTGTTGCGGTTTTGTTCGATAGTCCTTTTAAACGCCCTTTAAAGAGTGCTCTGACCAGGAAGGCAATAAGAATAGAAAGGATGAAAATGAGAAGCGATGCATACCATTCGACCTGAGATTGTGGAAAGATGCTTTCCATGAAAGCGATATGGATTCTCATAGGATTTTGCATCATTGCTTTTTCCTTCCTTAAAAAATCTTCGCTTCGCCCTTAATCCGCGCTATCACGTTAATCATGAATATGTACCGTCTTATTGCCGACTGTTTAATAGCGCCGGCTTTATAATACCCCACTAAAAAACGTAGTTTCTCCCTGCGGGTCAGGGAAGGAACCGACCGAAGAAACTGGAATAGATTTTTCGAGCGTTTCCACATACCGGGCGGGGTATGCGAAAGAGTCGAGTTGTCCAGATCGATAAGGGTTCCTTGCTCGGGTGTATATGCATTGCCTTCTTCAGGCAAAAAGATATGTTCGCTGCTGAAATCGTCGTGATAGATACCTTTTTGATGAACCAATGCCATAAATTGTGCGGAGGTCTTGAGTATCTTCGCCCTCACACCGGCAGACTCGATCTTGTTCAACAGCGCCAGCGCGGAACACTTTCCCTCTGCGGCTGTCAGAACGACGTAACTCGCACGAAGCCATAACCCTTTTCTTTCCTCTGCATAGAGAACGGGCAACGGTGTGTCAATGCCGACAGCGCGTATACGATGTCCCATCCGCCATTCGCGCCTGCCTTTGGAACGCGCAAACAGCGACCCGATTCGTTGTCGACCGCGCCGGATTCTCATACGTTTTGCATAGAGGTTAACCGGCTCTAAAGCCCCTTCCGGCGTAAATGTCATCTTGATTACGCGGCGCGTATGCGAGGATTTAACCAACTCAAAGCCCGCTATGTTTTCCCGCTTGATTCTATCCCATGGAATTCGCCTGATATCGAGGTTGCAATATGGCGATATACACTTACCTCGGATTCCGTTTACAACATAATCTACAATCTTATCCCGCTGCGCCGGGTCAAGATGTTTAGTAAGACCTTCCATTGGCATTAAATGTCCCGAACAAGTTTACGTGGTATCCTGCGCTGTCTATCTGTGTTTCCTTTCCTTTTTTTGAAGTCCATATCCCCCTCATATACAACCAAGCGACCAGATAGTACACTCCTGACAACCCTTTGACAAGTTATATAAGTTTTAATTGCACACGCAAAATAAAATATGCATAATCGAACACGCATAAAAAACGCGCATTTTCAAATTGGCATAAGCCGTAGTATACGATTAGGCCGAGAACAAAGAATGACCTTACCTACGCCATACGATGAAATAACGGATTTCGACTTGTTTCGCCGCGACTCCATCCCCGGCTATACGATCTTAAACGAAATAGGGAAGGGCGCAACCGGCATAGTATATGCCGCCCGAAATAATACCACCGGCGAACTGGTGGCGATAAAGGTTCTTTTTCCCCACTATGCTAAGAATAAGGAATATTTACGGCGTGTAAGCAGGGAAGCGGAGCTGTCGCGCCGGATTCGTCACAAAAACGCCGTGACCGGCTATGAATTCGGCAGGGCCGGCGATCATTTCTATTTCGTGATGGAATTCGTCCCCGGCAAGGCATTGAGCCAGATTCTCAAGGAAGAAGGGACATTGCCGGAACGAACCGCTGCGGAAATAACGCTCGAAATCGCCCGCGCGCTCGAAGCCGCCTCTAAAATCAAAGTCGTTCATCGCGATATCAAACCGTCAAATATCGTCATCACGCCGGACAATCAAAAAAAGTTGATGGATTTCGGCCTGGCTAAAGAAGAACTGGATACCTCGATAACGGTTCATGGCACCATTCTCGGGACGCCGTGTTATCTCTCGCCCGAACAAGCCCGCGGCGAAATTCAGATCGACGTCAGAAGCGATATCTATTCACTCGGCATCACGTTTTATCATGCCGTGGTCGGCGAACCACCTTTTTGTGAATTCAATACCACCTTGATGCTGACTAAAAAAACCACCGATCCCGTCCCTTCTCCTAAAATTAAAAACCCTCACCTCTCCGATGAGGTCTGTTACATCATCGACCGCATGACCAAACGCGATATTGAAGAACGCTACCAGAATCCCGGAGATTTGATAAAAGACCTCGACGCTTTTCTTGCCGGCACGCTCGAGGTTACTTACTCTTACGATCATACGGCGATGCCTGTACGGTTGGGCGATGAACAACAAGCACTTCTCGAGGAGCGGTTAAAGGAAGCCTCGGAAGCAATTGAAGACCCGATGATGAGAGCCCTTATTCTGGATAAGCAAATCCCGGGCGAAGCGGTCATGATGGCTTCCGGCAGCGTACTGTTTTATGAAGGCGAACAATCTCGTGAGGCTTATATTCTCGTCTCCGGCTCGCTCGAGGTGCTCAAAGCCGGTCGAAAAGTAGCTGCCATAAACGAGACCGGCTCGTTCGTCGGAGAAATGGCAACACTTCTGGAATGCGAACGCACCGCGACAGTCCGCGCACTGCGTCCATCTATTCTCTTCAAAATAGCAGAGAAAGATTTTAAAGATTTTCTCACGTGTGCGCCGGAGTTTGCGTTCCGACTCGCGCAGAATATGGCGAAACACCTTTACAAGACCACGGTAAAACTCAAGGAGTTACAGGCGAGAATCGCCGCTATTCGCAACTATTTCCAACTCATGAGCGAAGAAATCGACGAGCAAAAGATTTAGACCTCACCAGCTCGGAATCCTTTGAGTACCTCCCACTCCACATGGCTATGCTAATAGATTTTTCGTATAAACTCAGAAGAAGATCAAGATGTCCTCTTATCTGTCATCTCTGCGAAGTTGGACATCCAGTCCTTCGTACTTCGCACGCGCACGCGTGAGCGTGTGCACTTTCGAACTCGGTTATTGTTTTTCGGAGTAGAGTCGTCCGAACCAAACGACCCGGCAACAGTTCCAAACAAAATCCATTCTGGAGAGTTAATGCATAAAAGGTGCTAAATTTCCGGGAGAACCTCGGTTTTATAAGCCCCATCATCTCTGTAACTTTATACTATTCAATTTCTTTTGGCTCTTGCATTTCGTAGGTAGCAAGATTGATGAAACATTTTCTAATGTGCTTGACCGATGGTTTGACTTTGGGGAACTGCTCTCTTTTGATGACATCGGCAAGAGCATCCAGTGATGCCTTACACTCGCTGACAAGGGAGCGCAATTGGGGCTCATCTTCAAAGCGTCGAAAGGCTGCAACCGCCTCGAGTGCCGCCAGAGCCATCTGAGCGTTTTCAATCGCTCGTGTACAGGTTTTTAGTTGCGATTGGGTTATTTCAGCATCCGCCGGCAGGTGCGTTATCTCATGCATCATAGGATGGAAAGCACAATTGTAACGCCACATCATGTCGCCTACTGTAACAACGCCGTTTCGCGAACGCAATTCGCCAATCATAAGGCGTAAGGTCTTACAAGTGTGGTGGACTGTGTCTTTGTCACTATAGTCGAGGGAATGACGAGCCATTTCGATCATGTTAATCATCTCCCCAAGTTCTCCATAAAAACGCATATCGTCGTCATAGGGTTCAGGTTTTGAGTCAGCAAATTGCACCACGAGTTTTGTCAACTCGCTTCGTGTGGCATTGATCTGTTCGAAAATTTCCTGGGTCTTGATTCCGGCATCACGTCGTGTAATCAGCACTGAGTGGGTCAGCATTTTCGCAAGCGGTTGTAAAGGGTCGTGCTGCTGGGCATTTTTCAGTTCTTCAGCTTTGACTACACTCAACGCACAAGTAAGAACGAGAAGATACACCAAGATGATCATACTTCTTACTTTTTGTGTATTCACGTTTCTCATAGCTTCTTCCTTTCCCCGATTTTATGAGTGATATTATTATTTCACCGTAGATTCAAGTGCTGTTCATTTACATATGCGGTGCAGAATTCCTCTGAGCTCTTAGAATATCGCCGTTGGATATTGTCCCATTTGTCGGATCGTAATACCCAAGGGTTAAATCATTGCCAACGATGCTTCCTTCAATATCCAGTCTATCCAGGTCGGGACCATTACTGATTAATGTCCATGGCCCCCAGGTACTACGCTTATAAATCATTTTTACGATTTGCTGCCTTGTCTTTCCACCATCAGTCAACATCCACTCGATCGAGTCGTCTAAGTAATTGTAAAAGTAATACGACGATTCGGGTTGCGGACCGTTCACCTGCGGGGCAAATGGATCCTTATGGAGAGTGGACAAATATGCAACCGGTGTTGTTAGAATGTAGGGGATAAACTTATTGTATCGTTTTTGTGGTGAACCGTTCATCGGGTCGTTTGGATCAGAAGTCCCCGACACGCCGACTGGTATAACTACTATGCTTGGATTCTTTTCCGGCGTAACGGCACCCTGGAAGGGATAACGATTGTAGTCCATACAATAGGATTCGAGTCCAGTTGCAAGTGAGCGCATGTCTGACATAGTCCGGCTTACCTTTGCCCTTGTTTGTGCTTCCAGAAAGTTTGGAATTGCTATAGCCGACAGGATAGATACGATGGCGACTACAATTAGCAATTCGATCATAGTGAATCCCCCTCTGAGGTACAATAGGTTGGTCTTTTTAAGACGCATAGTCGATTCTCCTTTTTAAAAAGGCGCTGAAGCGCCCGACTTTTAATATGGAACCCGCGCCTTCCGAAGAGAAGTCGCCACAAACGTTGCGTCTCGACTTGCAGGACTTGTTACCGCTGCCCGCCAAACACCCCGTGTCCAATACCCAGAGACTGCGAATCTCTGTACTGGCATGTCTCTAATTAGATTTCAGAACGCTTTCAATCTCCTCCCTGAGAGTTTTAAGTTGTTTCGAGCGAAAGGCATGACGAGTTCGCTTTAGCACCTCGACGGTTCGCTCGAGTTGACAGCGAAAGAGCCGCTCTTTGCGTAAAGCCTCAGAATTTACAATACCCTTTAATTGCGTCAGAAATGTTTCATTAAGCGATTCGCTGCGTTGCTCTTTATTATTCCTCACCATGAGACTGGGTATCCTTCATTGATAATAGTGTCCATCGTAATGTACGTTTTCTTCTATATTCCTATCTCGAAGGCTCGACCTATTTGATATACGAGCATTGTGATGACCCAGGCGATTACAGTCAGCCCGACGAGCTGTAACATCGCCCACTTCCAGGAATTGCTCTCACGTCGTGTAACAGCGATAGTTGCCATGCAGGGGACACTGATCAGGCAGAAGAGCATAATGCAGAATCCCACCAGTGGCGAGTAGTTCTCCCGGAGTCGAACACGCAGGGATTCTGAATCCTCACCGGTCTCGCCCAGCGAATACACTATTCCCATCTGGGCAACGAATACTTCCTTGGCAGCGAAGGCACCGATGAGCGCCGTGCCGATACGCCAGTCGAAACCCATAGGGCGCAGTAGGGGTTCAATCGCGTGACCGATACGTCCTGCGACGGTGTATGAAAGTTCTTCCGCTTGCTGTACCTGTACAAGTTTTTCAACACGTGCATCAGCTCCGGCGGCATGGGCGTTAGCGATCTGGGTATTGTAATCTTGCGAGAACTCACTCTTTTTCGGATAACTGGTCATAATCCACAGGACAATGGAGACCCCAAGAATTATCGTCCCGGCTTTTTTTAGATAGAGCCAGCTGCGTTCCCACATGTGAAGAAACACGCTCTTAAGGGTTGGAAGATGGTAGGACGGCAATTCCATCACAAAAGGCTCGGTCTCTCCGCGGAGGAGCGTGCTTCTCAGCAGTTTTGCCAGGATGACCGCCAGAACAATGCCGATAAAATAAATAATCCAGAGCATGGGAGCATGCCATTGCGTGGGGAAAAAAGCAGGTATAATTAGGGCATAAATAGCCAGGCGTGCACCACAGCTCATCAGTGGCACCACCAGCATGGTGGTCAATCGGTCGCGCTCGTTTTCAAGGGTACGAGTAGCCATAATCGCCGGCACCGAGCAGCCGAAACCTATCAACATCGGGATGAAACTTTTGCCGTGCAGCCCGATTTTATGCATCAAACGGTCCATAATGAAAGCAGCACGGGCCATATAACCTGAGTCCTCAAGGATGGCAATAGCCAGAAATAGAAACATTATGTTGGGTAAAAAGATAACTACACTGCCGACCCCACCGATTACGCCATCGACCAGGAGCGACTTAAGTGCGCTTTCAGAGCCCTTGCTCCAGATAGCCCCCACGCTATCGCCCAACATGCCGAAGAATGACTCGAGCCACTCCATCGGCGGTCCACCAAACGTGAAGACCAAATGGAAGACGAGGTACATAAGGGCTGCGAAAAGCGGCAGCGCTACAATCCGATTCATCACAATCGCATCGATGCGCTCTGAGAAATCGCGACGTTGCTCGGCTGTTGACCGCATGCATTTCTGGCACGCTCCGGATATGAAGCCATAACGATGGTCGGCGATGACGATTTCCGGTGAATCGCCCAGGATGTTTTCTACACGGTAAATGCTTTCCTCCACTGCATGGTGAATTTCAGGGTCGGTTATCGTTTTGTGGATCTCCTTATCCTGCTCGAGCAGTTTGAGTGCCACCCAAGACCGTTCAAAACCATCAAGGGTAAGGGATTTGGCTTGGAGCAGCGAAGCGATTCGGTCGCGTTCTTGCTCGATCTCTTTTCCATAATCGAGTGTTAAGGGAACTCTACGTTTCTTCTTCTGCCCTTGTACGATTACTGCCTCCAGAAGTGCGTTTATGCCAATGCGTTTGTGTCCCACTGTCGGGATGATGGGACAGTTCAGGAGACTGGATAGCTTATCGAGATCGAATCCAATACCGCGGCGTTGCGCGATATCTGACATATTGAAAGCCAGCAGGAGCGGGGTACCCAATTCCATGAGCTGAACCGCAAGGTAGAGATTGCGCTCCAGATTCGAGGCATCCAGAATATCGACCACCACATCGGGGTGTTCGTCAATGATGACGTTTCTGGCAACTACCTCTTCAATGGAATAGGCTGTGAGACTATACGTCCCCGGCAAATCCACAACGCGAATAAGCATCTTGTTGTAACGACACGTACCCTCTTTCCTCTCGACGGTAACTCCCGGATAATTCCCGACATGTTGTCTCGTACCGGTTAGTGAGTTAAAGATGCTTGTCTTCCCGGAGTTGGGATTTCCCGCCAATGCTATTGTTAAGTTATAATTCATGCTCATCCTTTCACATTCTATTACTATATTCTTACGAATTATTTTAGCCACAGCTAAGAAATATGGCAAAAAAATCGATACATCGCTGTGATAATTTGAATGCAATCGAAATATCTTCCCTCATTATCAGTCTCACCTGTTCTATCCTCACATCCTTCATATTTGCCTTCATTCTCACAGTGGGTCGACCAGAATATGTGCTGCTTCCTCTTTGCGCAGAGAGAGATGATAGCCTTTAATCTTTACATCAATTGGGTCCCCCAGGGGGGCCACACGTTCAACTTCAATAACCCCACCCGTACTTATGCCCATCTCAACGATACGCCTTTTCGCCCGGTTATCTCCTGTGAATTTTACAATACGTCCTTTTTCTCCAACATGCAGATCTCTAAGTGTTGTTTGTGTACCCTGCTTTGCTCTTTCTTCTTTTTTCTGACGAACATTCTCCAGGCATTCAGATACACATTCCTCGCAATCCTCAGGGGCTTCTCCCCGGCTGTAGCGGGAACTGAATACTTTGATCCATGTAGTACCGACACGGGGACAGACCTGTACAAATTCCGAGAATTGTATTAAGCGTTCCAGGATTTCTGCTGAAATACAATGCTCCATTTTACATGCCGCATCTTCGGCGCTTTTTTCATCTACTGCCAGAATTTGTACAAAAAAATCACGCAAAGCCTCATGCCGACGAACCACATCTTTTGCCGCTTGCGTGCCTTTTTCAGTGAGTGAGATTAGCTCAAAAGGGGCATAGTTTATCAGTCCATGATTCGATAACCAATGAAGCGCCTTTGTGACCGATGGGCCGGTGACACCAAGTGACTCGACGATATCCTTAGGGCGTGCAACTTTTTGCTTGCTGACGATGCGAAATATCGTTTCGAGATAATCTTCCATACTTGCGCTAATCGCTTCGACCATCATGAAATCCTTTCAAGACAATTATTAGAGAACTCAATATTTATAAGACTAAGCTAATGATATTTACCATGGCAAATAAAAATCAAGTGTTTTTTTTAGTTCTTTTGCTTTTTTGCAAACATTAGTTATTTGACATCTCCTGAGGAAAATTCCAGTCTGGGGTGGAAGCCATGAAAACAAAGGAGATACATATACTTCGTTTCGTATTTCGTGCCTCTAAGCTACCACGGACGATGTTGCCTCTCTTTTCACATCCTCCACGTCCGCACACATATACATTGCCGAGGTTGATGTTGGGCAAGGTAGGCGTATATAGCGTCGATGGCAAAAAGCCGTATACGCTGTATGAGTCGAGAGTAACGTGGTATTAACCCGGGCACTTGGAAAAGGTCCATGCAGTGACAGCAGGTTGGCGAGTGCATCCGGTGTGTGAAAGAACGCAATAAGGTAATTGAGGTTCTTCTTCAGGGGTTGCTGTACACTCTCTACTGCTTTTTTCTTCAGTTAGTCAAAGAACGAATGCTACATCCTCTGTGATCCCTGGAACAAAACTCTTTAAATTTCTTATGATTTTCATTGACAATCGATCCTTTGCTGTACATATCATTCATTTAATATTTATAGCATCAGTCTTATAAGAACGTATCATTAAGGTGCACGTGAGCTGTCACAGAAAAACGCGTTCTTTGAAAATAGAGATAGATTGTTGCGAGCCATCATTTAATCTTTATCTCCATCGTGTTTCTTGATACCACCCCTTGTAAGAATAACCATAATATGTGAAAGATTTCCCCCGGGCAACGTATCATTTTTCGCAACACCTCTGGTATTCACCGTTATCTCTATACTAATGCTCGTTCAATAGCGGAAAGTTGAAGTCGCGCAAAAAGGCTACGAAGGAGTACTCACAACTATTGACAAAGTGCCGACATGACATCTTGAGAAAAAAGTAACACAGCAAGCGACTGATATTCAAAAAGCGACGGTACAATTAAAAAAACGCACAAGAAAAAAGTCTAACACTTTCCCCTCTAATCTCATCATGCCTATATGGTGGAGGCGTGGCTCTCTCCACCGTCATCTTATTGCTTCTTCCTTTTTTACCTTTCCAGCATCGCAATACTTTTGTATCCTTCCTTTCTCCGTCTATTTTACTTGAACCTTCCTCTCATTGTAATTCCATTGAGATAGTCAGCACACTCTCCACCGTATAAATCTCATGTGCTCGCAATGTGCAGGGATATATATCCCTGTTGGGCTTTATGTCCTTGAAACGACATAAGCCATGTATGGTTATCAACCAAATTTCATCATTAAAGGAGAAGGGACAATGAAAAGGTTTCGTGGTTTTCATCTCAACAAAAGTGCAGTTACGGTTGTAAGGATTCTTCCTGTTGTCCTCCTGTTCACCCTGGTTTGTTTTATGCTCGTAAATGCAGCAGGAAAGGATCAGCCGGGTAAGGACGAACCAGCGAGTCCGGTCTCGACGCAAGATGTGTTCGTTCAAGAGGAGGGGGTGGAAAAGAAGATAGTCCCCTTTGAAAGTGAGGGCGAACCCGGTCTTGAGCCCGGTTTTGACCCTGCGGTGCTTGATCCTATACCGGAGCCTGTAGATGATGCCGATATCGAAGGCAAGAAGGCGAGGGTCGCTCAATTCCCACCCGAGAGAATTATCAAGAAAGATGAGGACGTAAAGATTCAATCCGGTCCACCTGCGGGTGCATCAACGCAACGCACCGGCGCTTTGACCGGCAAGATCGTCTATGTCAATCCCGGTCACGGGTGGTTCTACAGCAGCGGGACATACAAAACCCAGCGCGTGGATTACAACGATGTAGTCGAGGATCATCAAAATGCAGACCAGGTGTGCTTTTTCATGCTCCAGTATCTTCAGAACGCCGGGGCGACGGTCATACCCCTTCGCGACGTGGGTCCGGAGACGGAATTGCACATCATTGACAATGATGATGCAGGCTTCTCAGTAAGCGGGACATGGTATCAAAGTACGACAACTCCGTATTGGGGCGATGCGGGCGATGCGGTGCACTACGTGTATGCACCCGCGGAAGCCACAGAAACCGCGATTGCGCGGTGGACGCCCAATTTCTCTCAGCCCGGCTTGTATCCCGTCTTTGTCTGGTATCTCGACAGCAGCAACCGCTGTACCGATGTCACCTATAGAATTGTCCATAAGGGCGGCACATCGGTTGTCAAACTCAATCAATATCGAACAGGGAAGGGATGGATCTGGCTCGGTAACTATTATTTCGACGCAGGAACCGCGGGCTATCTCGAGGTAAGCAACCAGTCGACAGATACCGGCAGCAAATATGTGATTGCAGATGCAGCCCGATTCGGTAGCGGCACCCATGCCGGCTCGGGATACCCATGGTACGAGATGCAAGCGAAGGATTATGTGGCGTTCTCAAACGCGCCGAGCTCGGTTGCGGACGCCAGCGACGTCTGGTGTCGTCCACGTATGGCGGCTTATATGAATAACGCACCTATCAGCGATGTCTGCTACATAAGCTTCCACACGAATGGCTCGAACGGAAGCTCACGAGGTCCAATGGTGCTTAAAAACTCCGACAGCTGGGAAGGGGGACCAGCGCCATACGCCGTCGACTTTTGTAACTCTATCATATACCAGGTGGATGACGATCTGAACTATTTCTGGGGTTTGCCATCACGTAATTACCAGATATACACCAGTTCATATGGTGAGTTGACTTACAATAACTTGAATGGCGAGATGACGGCGACCATCCTCGAGATTGCATTCCATGATAATGTCGACGATGCGAACCTGCTGAAGACGGCGGGATTTCGCCAGGATTCGGCACGCGCCGTATTGCAGGGCATCGTTGATTATTTCGCCAACATCCATGGCAGCCCGAATAGCACCTACCTTCCGGACGCACCGGGGAAAGTATGCGCCTTGGTGAGCGGTGCGGGACAGGCAACGCTCAAGTGGACAGCGCCGCCTTCAGGAGGCTATGGCGCAGATCCCGCCACCGGCTACAGAGTCTATTATTCCAGCGACGGAATCGCCTGGAATAACGGCATCGATGTCGGCAATGTCTTGAGCTACAACTTTACAGGACTTGCCGCTGACGAAGACCATTATTTCCGCATTGCGGCTTATAACGCAGGCGGCGAATCCTTTCCTTCCGAAACCGTCGGCGTGAGAATGACACCGGACGGCTCAAAGCCGTCGATTCTCGTGGTCTCGGGTTTCCGCCGCTACGACCGCTACATTTCCATCCCTTATACCGATGCGTATAACGGAACATCGCGCCGTATCTGGCCATGGCTTATCAATAATTTCAATTACGTGGCAACGCACGGTAAAGCCATCACCGACGCAGGCTATTATTTTGAATCCGCAAGCAACGAACGTGTGATCGACGGTACGGTTCTTCTTGCTGATTACGCTGCCGTGGATTGGATACTCGGACGAGAGAACACCGCTGACGAAACCTTCGACTCGACTGAGCAAGCATTGGTCACCGAATATCTCAATTCGAATGGAGGAAGAATGCTTGTAACGAGCGAAGAGGTAGGATGGGATCTCGAAATCTGGAGCGGCGCATCTCAATCAGATAAGGACTTCCTACATTATACACTTCAGGTTCAGTGTACCGAGGACGATGCATCCGCAACCAACAAAGCAAACTGTGTTGCGGGCTCTATCTTTGACGGACTTGCTCAGCTGGATTTCTCCGCTGATTTCGATAACGGCTATTACGAAGTGGTCTACCCGGATGCCTATAGCGGTATAGGCGACGGTGCGTCAAACGCCATGACGTATGCAGACACAGGTTCTGTGGCAGCCATCGAATACGTGGATGCAATGAAGCGCCTTGTCGTCATCGGATTTCCGTTCGAAATGATCCATAGCGAGACAGCACGAGCGAATGTCATGGCGCGGGTAATGGATTTTCTTATCGATATACAACCCACTCCGACACCTACTCCGGAACCCTATGTGCTCCTTACGGATTTTGAAGGATATGCCCTTGGCGCCGAAGTCATGTTCCAGGAACCCGGCTTCAGCGGTTCGACTTCGGGTATCGATACCGCAACCGACGTTTCCGAGGTCAGCAATGCCGAATCCAACGATATTCTCGACCCGAATGTGGGCAGCCCCGGAAGCCAATCGTATCGAATATACTGGCAGTGGACTACACCGGGAACAGGTTTTGTACGGGCAACCTCATATAACGCCGCAAATAAACCGAATCCCATTATTGATTTCACCAGAGGGCTCTCGATTTATGTGAAAGTAACCCAGGGCGAGGTGGATATGTCCTATTACGTCAGGGAGACCGGTGTGAGCGGCACCATCGGCGACGATGGCGGATTAAGCGGTTCCATCGAGAAGTGTACTAATTGGGTACGCCTGACTGCTTCACCGAACTGGCAGTATTTCTATCTGGATATTCCGAACGAGAGCTATACAGCGGTGACGGGCAACGGCGTGCTTGACGGACAATGGGGAACACTCGAAGCGCTGATATTTCAAGCGGTAAGCGGTTCGCCTGCAGCTACTATTGAAATCTTCGTTGATGATCTGTACCAGGGAGAGGAACATACGCCGCTAATTCCCACTCCCACACCCACCCCGACGCCGACTCCCACGCCCACGCCTACTCCAACACCAACCCCGACCCCGACACCTACCCCCACTCCTACACCTACTCCAACGCCGACACCCACGCCTACCCCGACGCCCACACCCACACCAACCCCGACGCCCACGCCTGCGCCCGATTATATCAAAATAGAAGCCGAGGATTACGATGAAGGCGGCGAAGGGGTCGCCTATCACGATACGACGGCAGGGAATAGCGGCGGCGCATACCGCACGGATGATGTTGATATCGAGCCTTGCACCGCAGGCGGCTACAATGTCGGATGGATTGCCGAAGGCGAGTGGCTCAAGTTCTCAGAGGTCTACGGCAATGGCGGTTCGTATGCGGTTACCCTGCAGGTTGCCTCATCGAGTGCCGGCGGCACGTTCCATATCGAAGTCAACGGTGTCGATGTCACCGGCAAGGTGACCTTCCCCGCTACCGGCGGCTGGCAGACATGGACAACGGTTGATGCAGGCACGCTCACGCTTCCTATCGGTCCCAATACTGTGACACTCGTCATGGACTCCTCCGCCTGGAATGTCGACTGGATTGAATTCGATTCCGTGGCGCACGCGGATGCCATCGACTTTGATGATTACACGGTCTCGAGCTACGGCGCCCAGGATAGCGAACCCAATGCCTATGAAATTATGGACAGCGGGTATTGTATCCATATCTGGGGCAACAGCTGGAAACGCATCACGCTCAATTACACCATCACGGAGAACACCGTGGTCGATTTCTGGTACAAGTCCGACCAGACAGAACCCGAGATCGGCGGTATTGCCTTTGACAACGACGATTCCATCAACCCGGAACAATCGTGGAAAGTCTTCGGCACCCAGAGCTGGGGCATTCTGGATTACGACACCTATGCGTTTTCCGGCAACGGCTGGACGCGTTATGTCATTCCCGTCGGGCAGTACATCACCGGCAGCTACGCCTATTTCTGCCTGATTAATGACTTCGACGCCGGCTCCGGCTCGAATTCGTACATCAAGGATATACGGATCTACGAAAGTCCACGGATTGTTGACAATGATGACGGTGCCCCGGATTATGCAGAGACCGGCACATGGTTCACCTCCGGCTCGAGCGGCTACAATGACGGCACCTATCGCTGGGCGAATGCGGGGCAAAGCAACACAGCAACATGGGATCTCAATCTGAAACGCTCCGGTAGCTGGACAGTATCAGTCATTTACCGCGCCAGTTCCAACCGATGCACCTCGACAAAGTTCGTCGTCGATACCGGTTCCGCGCAGCACACCGTGTATGTTGACCAAACACAGAATAATCTCACATGGGTCACGCTTGGTACATGGGAGTTTGATGTTGATAGCGGTTCGGTAACCTTGGATGCAGCAGGTTCATCGGGTGGTTCAGT
>CAZSMK010000008.1:0-54723 GCA_964608095.1 uncultured Candidatus Sumerlaeota bacterium
CTGATCGACTCGATCGCCATGGAAGAAGGACTGCGTTTTGCCATTCGTGAAGGCGGGCGTACCGTCGGCGCGGGCGTGGTCACCAGTATCATTGAATAAAGAAATCGAGCTGAACACAGAAAAAAAGTGTAAAATTTTTATATTTTCTGTTGACGTGAACCCCCTTTTTTAGATACAATAATTTTCTCTATAGAGTTACTACGTCTATAAGTCTATAAAAAACAACGTTTTACAACAACATATTCAGGCGGGGACAAAAGATAAATGAGAGATATTATAACATTAGCATGTAGTGATTGTAAGCGGCGTAACTATACCACGACTCGTAATAAAAAGAAACAGCAGCAACGATTAGAATTAAAAAAATATTGCCCATATTGTCGGGGTCATCGCGTTCATAAAGAGATTCGATAGCAGACCAGTAGCTCAAATGGTTAGAGCAGCGGTCTCCAAAACCGCAGGCTGGGGGTTCGAGTCCCTCCTGGTCTGCCAGAACCTTAAGACGAAGATACGAGAGTCATCATTGAACGAAACTAAAAAGGCACAAAAAAATATAGCAAAACGGGTGTGCTGCACAAGAGGGGAAATAACGGTTCAGCCCTCTTTACATCGTAATATTTACCGCTGTTCTTCCTTTCCAGCTATGATTACGGAATATACTTAACATGCCAGGTAAAAGTAGTAAGCGCTTTCTGACACCATTATAAAGAGGAAAAGTATCGCCATGGGAAAGATTAAAGAGAGATGGGGCAAAATAAAGGGTTTCTTCCAGGAAGTAAAGAGAGAGACGAAGCAGGTCACCTGGCCTACGAAGACAGAGCTTTTCAGCTATACCCTTGCTGTACTCATAACGGTATTTTTGTTAAGTGTCATCATCGGAATAGAGGATAAAATAATAAGTAGTATTATAGCGGTCATAATAAGATAATGAATTGGTATGTAATACATACATATACAGGATTTGAACTCAAGGTCAAACAGACCATCGAGTATCTGGCGACGGTTCAGGATTGGCGCGGGCGAATCGGTCGGGTGGTCATTCCTCTCGAAAAAGTCGTCATGCAGAAGTCTACCCAGCCTGAAACACGACAGCGTAATCTTATGCCGGGCTATGTCTTTGTCGAATTGGGAGAAGACGAGGAGATTTTCAACCAGATAAGGAAAATTCCAGGCGTAAGCGCGTTTCTGGGTCCCGGCGGGCATCCTGAAAAATTGTCTGAAAAAGATACCGAAGCCATGCTTGACCTGGTGGAATCACGTGCAACACGTCCTAAAAAACTTATTACCTTTCGAAAAGGAGAACAGGTTAAGGTCACGGATGGCCCATTCGCCAATTTCATCGGCGTCATCGATGAAATAGACGAGGATAAAGCAAAACTGCGGGTGCTTGTCACCATTTTCGGCAGACAAACCCCGCTCGAACTCGAAGTCACACAGGTGGAATCATTATAGAGCGAAGAAGAGGAAGCGAACGATGGGAAAAAAAGTACTTGCACAAGTAAAACTTCAGCTACCTGCAGGACAAGCGACTCCTGCGCCACCGGTAGGTCCCGCTCTTGGACAGCACGGAGTCAATATCATGGACTTTTGCAAACAATTTAATGCAAGAACCAAGGATGACGTAGGGCTTATCATCCCTGCAGTTATTACTATCTTTGGAGACAGATCCTTTACCTTCATAACAAAAACCCCGCCGGCAAGCGTGCTGTTAAAGAAGGCGGCGGGTCTCGCCAAGGGCTCAGGCGTACCTAATAAAGAGAAGGTCGGTAAAGTAACGCGAGACCAGATAAAAGAAATTGCACAAACCAAGATGCCTGACCTTAATGCACGGGAAATAGAACCTGCCATGCGTATTATTGAGGGAACTGCACGAAGCATGGGTATTGAAATCTCAGAATAAAGAGGATAGATGAACTATGAGACGAGGCAAACGATATGCTGAAGTAGCGACAAAGGTGGATAAACAGGCGCAGTATGAGATTCCTGAAGCAGTCGAGAAGGTGCGGGAGGTTAATATTGCACAATTTGATCCGGGTGTTGATATTCATGTGCGCCTTAACGTGGACCCCCGAAATTCAGAACATCAGGTGCGTGGCACAGTCGTGTTGCCTCATGGCACCGGTAAAACGAAGCGTATCTTGGTGTTTGCCCGGGGCGACAAAGCAAAAGAGGCAAAAGAAGCGGGAGCTGATTTTGTAGGTGAGGCGGATTTAATAGAAAAGATCCAGGAAGGCTGGCTCGAGTTCGATGTCTCAGTTGCAACACCCGATATGATGCGCGAGGTGGCGAAAGTGGGTAAGATTCTCGGTCCTCGCGGCTTAATGCCAAGCCCGAAAGCCGGCACTGTATCCACGGATGTCGCCAATGTCATTCAGGAACTTAAACGGGGACGAGTGGAGTTCAGGTTCGACCGAAGCGGAATCATACATTCAACAGTCGGTAAACTGTCGTTCAGTAATGAACAGCTTGTGGAAAATATCAAGGCATTCCTCGACGCAGTTATCAAGGCAAGACCACCCGCGGTAAAAGGAACCTATATCAAGAGCATCGTACTGGCGACCACCATGAGTCCGGGAATCAAGATACAATATAGCGCCTGATAAAGGCGTGTTTTGTTATACATTTTTGCTCTTTTGACATTACTATTCAACCCTTGCCAGAGACCGTAGGTCCCTGAAAGAGAAGATCAAATAAGGGATAATGTGGGTGAAAAATCGTACCACACCTACCAAGGCGAAAGGGAAACGTTCTTTGCCTCCATAGAATAAGAACAGGCAAATCTCCAGTGACGAATTCTATTTCCAGCAGAGCGGGTTAATCTGGCAGGTCTTATAGTCCTCAGGGTTGTAATAAGAGTCAAACCACCAGAGAAAGGAGGACTTCATGCTAAAGGCTGATAAAGTCGAGCTGCTTAAAAACCTGAGAGAGAAGATCAGCAAAGCACGGGTTCTTGTCCTGACCGATTTTCGAGGCTTGACCATGGAACAATTAAACGATCTTCGACAAATGTTATATGATAAAAATGTCGAATTTCGTGTGGTAAAGAATCGCATCACCAAACGAGCCTTGAAAGAGGAAGAACAGGATACCCTTGATGAACTGCTGGTCGGTCCAACAGGTATAGCCTTCGGCTATGATGACCCGGTAGAACCTATAAAGTTGCTTGTCGAGTTCAGGAAAAACCAGGAGATTCTTCAGTTGAAAGGCGGTTTGATGGAGGGGACGAAGCTGGACGTGGCAAAACTGGAACAGATTGCCAAACTCCCCACCATAAACGAGATGTACGGTCGTATAGTGGGTAGCTTGAAGTCACCGCTTTTAAACGTTGTCTGGCGATTGAAATCGGCAACAGGGAAACTTGCATGGGCACTGAAAGCTGTAGCCGAAACAAAACAATGAAGAGAGAGTACCAGTAAAGAACACAGTAAGAGACCAAAATCGCGGAGGTAAAGAAAATGGCGGAAGAAAAATTAACGAAAGACCAGATAATAGAAGCGTTAAAGAACATGACATTGTTGGAGATAAACGAGCTGGTCGAAGGAATCGAAGAGACGTTCGGCGTGAGTGCAGCGATGCCTGCGGTAGCAGTAGGAGGCGCCCCTGCTGCAGGGGGACCTGAACCCGCTGAGGAAGAGAAAACCGAATTCGATGTAATTCTCAAAGAAATTGGGAGCGAAAAGATAAAGGTCATCAAAGAGGTTCGTGCAGTTACCAACCTGGGACTCAAAGAAGCAAAAGATCTGGTCGACAGCGCCCCCAAGGAGATAGCGACTGGAGTAAGCAAAGAAGAAGCGGAAAAAATCAAGAAAAAGATCGAGGAAGTCGGCGCAACCATCGAGATCAAATAAATTCCGCATGTATCGAATTTAAAATAAAGGTAATATAAAACTTTTTCCGTTCCTTGCCGCTTAGCAAGGAAGAACACGTATTAAAATCACTAACAAAAGCAACATATTCTCCATAGTTATTCACGAATGTAAACGTCTATTATTGGAGAAGAAGAGGGATTACATGAACAATCCCTTAGAGTATTACGATGACTATTCGGGTAAGACTGAAATGTTCAAGAGGCGATTTATTACCAGTCTTACCCTTAGTTTTTTCATTGACCGAACTACGAGGTCACCTATTCTGAACTTTACAAAGGGGGACACCTTACAATGAAGAAAACAAACAATGAGCGAATCAATTTTTCGAAGATCCCCACCGTCCTCGACCTTCCCTATCTGTTAGAGATACAGAAAAGATCCTATGATGGATTTCTGCAATTTGACACGCCACCGATGTTACGAGAGGATACCGGGCTTCAGGAGCTCTTCAAGGAAGTATTTCCGATAACGTGTCCGGGTGAACTATCCACCCTTGAATTTGTTGAATACAGCTTTGGACGCCCCAAATATACGCCTGATGAATGTATAGACCGCGGAATGAGCTATGGCGCACCCCTAAGGGTTAATCTGCAACTCATCGTCCGGGAACGTAACGAAGAGACGGGAGACGTAGAGATTAAGGACATCAAGGAACAAGAGGTCTATCTGGGCGAAATGCCGCTCATGACCGATAAGCGTACCTTTATCGTAAACGGAGCGGAGCGTGTAATTGTCAGCCAGTTGCATAGATCGCCGGGTGTGAGCTTCTCCCAGAGCACGCATACCACCGGAAAAACCATCTATTCTGCGAGGATAATCCCCTACCGCGGTGCATGGTTGGAATTTGAAGTTGATGTAAACAACATACTTATGGTGTTGGTCGATAGAAAACGACGTATGCCGGGTACAATGCTCCTGCGCGTGTTGGGTCTTGAAACAGATGAACAAATCGCCGATGAATTTTTCTCCACCGAGCGATTGAGCCTTCGCGGGTACAAGAAAGGCACCACGAAAGTTTCTCAAATGGAAAACTATATAGGCGAGACTATTGTAGAACCTGTAGTGTCTCCAAAAACCGGGCAACTTATTGCCGACAAAGGGCAAAAAGTCACAGGGCGCTTGATCGAACAGTTGAAAAGTCATGATGTTAAAGAAGCATATCTGTCAAAGGTCAAAGGCTTTGAACACCTTATCGGCCGTCTCTTATCCAAGGATGTTGTCGATACAAAGACCGGTGAAATCATTGCAGAATGTTTTGAACCTGTGACTACAAATGTACTTAACAAATGTGCCGACTGCAATATCAAGACAATCAACTGTATCATCTGTGAACATCCAGAAGCAGACGTTATTCTCTCGACGTGGCGAAAAGACAAATATAAATCCTATGAAGAAGTCCTGCTCGAATTCTTCAAGCGGCTGCGCCCAGGTAATCCGGTAAATATTTATGCAGCCCACAGATTGGTCGACGATATGTTCTTTAACGTCCGGCGCTACGACCTTGGCAAAGTAGGCAGATACAAAATAAACCGTCGTCTGCGACGTCCATCCGTAGATGGCTCGCGAACCCTTGAGAAAGGAGACGTGGTGGATGTCGTCAAGTTACTGATTCGCCTCCAGCGCGAGCAGCTGGAAGTGGACGATATAGATCATCTTGGGAACCGCCGTGTACGAAGTGTCGGCGAGCTTCTTCAGAACCAGTTGCGGCTTGCCTTCATCGAAGTTGAACGAACCGCTCGTGAACGTATGAACATTACGGAACTGGAATCCTTGATGCCTCAAAATCTCATAAATGCGAAACCCATTATTGTTGCGGTCAAGGATTTCTTCGGACGAAGCCAACTGTCGCAGTTTATGGATCAGACAAATCCACTTGCAGAGTTGACACACAAGCGCCGCTTGAGCGCATTGGGACCGGGCGGGCTTAGCCGGGAACGAGCCGGCTTTGAAGTACGGGACGTTCACCACACCCATTACGGCAGAATTTGTCCCATTGAAACTCCCGAGGGACCGAACATCGGACTGATTCAGTCACTGGCGTCCTTCGCACAGATAAACGATTTCGGGTTTATCGAATCTCCTTACCGTAAAGTAGGCAGCGGGAAAGCAAGCAAAAAGATCGAGTTTCTTACCGCAGACATTGAAGACGACCATCGAGTCGCACAAGCTAATGCGCCGCTTGACAAAAACGGCAATTTTATCCGGGATACGGTGCTGTGTCGTTACCGCGGGGATTTCCCTCGCATCAAACCACCCGATGTGGAATTTATGGATGTATCTCCTCTGCAGATGGTAAGTATCTCTGCGGCATTGATCCCCTTTCTCGAACACGACGACGCAAACCGTGCATTGATGGGTTCGAATATGCAACGTCAGGCTGTACCCCTGCTTTTTACCGAACAGGCTATTGTGGGTACCAACATCGAAGGCAAGGTTGCACACGATTCAGGGGTATGCATAGTCGCAGAGCGCGGTGGTGTTGTTGAAAAAGTTGCAGCGGATAAGATTATAATCAAAACAAGTGATGGCAGCAGGGACAAATACGTGTTGAAAAAGTTTAATCGCTCAAACCAGAACACGAGTCTCAACCAGAAACCAATTGTGTCCGAAGGCGATAAGGTCGAAGGCGGTCAGATTATTGCCGATGGACCGGGGACTAAAGATGGGGAGCTCGCCCTGGGTAGAAACGTCCTTGTAGCGTTTATGTCCTGGGGTGGATATAACTTTGAGGATGCAGTCCTCATAAGTGAACGCCTGGTGAAAGACGATGTGCTGACTTCTGTGCACATTGAAGAGTTCGAGATCGATGCGCGTGATACGAAACAAGGCAAGGAAGAAATCACACGCGATATTCCCAACATCAGCGAGGATATGCTGGCAAAACTCGATGAAAACGGTATCATCCGCGTCGGGTTGGAAGTCAAACATGGCGACATCCTTGTGGGAAAAATCTCGCCAAAAGGCGAAACCGAGCTGACAAGTGAAGAGAAGTTGCTCCGGGCAATCTTTGGTGAAAAAGCCTCGGATGTAAAAGACTCTTCTCTGCGAGTTCCGCCTGGAATCACGGGCACAGTTATTGACGTCAAAATATTCAGCCGGAAAGAACGCTCCTCGCGAACCGACCGCCTTGATCGTGAAAAAGCAGAAGAAATCAACGCATGGCGTGAAGAAGAGCTTTCACTACTCGAGAAGGAATTTGAGGAGAAGCTGATAAGTCTTCTCGAAAATGAGCTGACTACAGATGTGACCAATTTTGAAGATGGTAAAATTATTCACAAGAAGGGCAAAAAGATTGATGATAAAGCCCTGAGTTATATAAAACACTGCCTGAAGACAGGAATGTTGCCTGTCGAGGGCAAGTGTGGAAACCTCATCAAAAAGTTGTATCAGGAAAAAGTAATCAGGGAACGGGAGATCGAGGACCAGGCACGAAACCAGATCGAACGAATTAAAACCGGCGATGAACTCCCTCATGGTGTTAATACCATGGTGAAAGTCTATATTGCCCAACGACGTAAGATATCAGTCGGAGATAAGATCGCCGGTCGTCATGGGAATAAGGGCGTAGTAGCGAAAATCCTTTCTGAAGAAGATATGCCTTTTCTCGAGGACGGCACTCCTGTCGATCTGGTTCTGAATCCCCTCGGTGTCCCCTCACGTATGAACGTCGGACAAATTTTTGAGACCTATCTTGGCTGGGCCGGTAAAGTATTGGGACTGCAGTTCGCGTCGACCGTATTTGATGGTGCGGCTGAAGAGGATATTAAAGGCTATTTGAAAAAAGCAGGGCTGCCCGAAACCGGTCAGACCGTACTTTATGATGGACATACCGGACAATCCTTTGATCAAAAGGTCTCGGTCGGCTATATTTACGTGATGAAGCTGAACCATATGGTAGATGACAAGATGCATGCACGGGCTATTGGACCTTACTCTATCGTGACCCAACAACCCCTCGGCGGAAAAGCGCAATTCGGCGGTCAGCGATTCGGCGAAATGGAGGTCTGGGCGCTCGAGGGATATGGCGCCGCCTATTCTCTCCAGGAAATGCTGACCGTGAAATCTGACGACGTCGTCGGTAGAAGTAAAATCTATGAATCTATCATCAAAGGTTCAAATGTGCTGCAGCCGGGTATCCCGGAATCGTTCAATGTCCTGGTTAAAGAGATTCAAAGTCTGGGGCTGAATTTCGAGCTACTGACCGAGGCTCCTGATCTGGAACTCGAAGAAACCGCTCTCAAGAGCTCTTTTCTCGAGGATACGGATGAGGGACTTCTGGCGGAATCCGATGACTCGGACAAGGAATATGAAGAAGAAGAAGTATAATAACACATACTTCAAGCATATATATAACACAATAAGTCCTTAAGGGGGACGGCCATGAAAAAAGAAGCAGAAAAAAAGAATATGCATTCAGTCATACTTGATTCCGACATTTATACGGAAGAGGTGGATTGGAACAAGATCCATGCAATGGCGAAGATAAGTTTAGCCTCGCCTGAGCAGATCTTGCAATGGTCGCGACGACATTGTCGTCAAACGGACCGTTACGGACGCTGTCGGTGTGGTAAGACGCCTGAAGAACAGGCAAAATGTCCCTTCGGTGAAGTAAAAAAACCGGAGACCATAAATTACCGGACATTCAAGCCGGAGAAAGACGGGCTTTTCTGTGAACGAATTTTCGGTCCGGTCAAGGACTGGGAATGTGCGTGCGGAAAGTATAAACGCGTCAAGTATAAAGGTATCATCTGCGATCGATGCGGAGTAGAGGTGACTGAGTCACGTGTCAGACGTATTCGAATGGGGCATATTAAGCTTGCCGCACCTGTTTGCCATATCTGGTTCTATCGAGGCACCTCGTCAAAGATCAGCAATCTCCTTGATGTCAGCTCGAAGGACCTGCACAAGATCGTCTATTTCCAGGAATACGTGGTCGTCGATCCCGGTGAGACTTCACTCAAAGAAAAACAGCTCCTGATTGAAGATGAATACCGAAAATATAAAGAGATGTATGGCAACAAAGTAGTTATAATGACCGGCGCGGAAGCGGTAAAGAAGATGCTCGAGCGATTGGATATAGAGGAGTTGAGTAACCGCCTGGCGATTGAGATGAGAGAGTCCACCTCCGCCCAGAAAAGAACCAAAGTCATCAAACGTCTTAAAGTGGTGGAAAGTTTCCGCGGGTCGGGTAACAAACCTGAGTGGATGGTGCTCGAGGTACTTCCCGTACTCCCGCCTGATCTTCGTCCCCTTGTCCATCTTGACGGCGGCAGGTTTGCCACCTCGGATCTCAATGACCTCTACCGTCGTGTAATTAACCGTAATAATCGATTACGACGCTTGATAGAGTTAAGAGCGCCGGAGGTGATTCTCAAAAACGAAAAGCGAATGCTTCAAGAAGCAGTCGACGCCTTGTTTGACAACACACGGCGTCTTCGCCCCATTAAGGGACACAATAACCGTCCGTTGAAGTCCCTCAGCGATATGTTGAAAGGTAAACAGGGACGGTTTCGTCAGAACCTTCTCGGGAAACGAGTAGATTACTCTGGACGTTCGGTTATCGTAGTAGGACCGGAACTGAAATTCAACGAATGCGGTCTCCCCAAAAGGATGTGTCTCGAACTTTTCGACCCCTTCATAATCAGGGAATTACTCCGTCGCGGTCATTGTGCCACCATTAAGAATGCAAAAAAGATGATCGAACACGAAGACCCGGTGGTCTATGATATTCTGGACGACATCATTAAAGACCATCCGGTGCTTCTTAACCGTGCGCCTACCTTGCACAGGCTCGGGGTGCAGGCTTTCTATCCTACCCTTATCGAGGGGAAAGCAATACAGTTACATCCCCTGGCATGCGCTGCGTTTAATGCTGACTTTGACGGCGACCAGATGGCGGTTCATATTCCCTTATCCGCAGAGACAAAACTCGAAGCCAAGATTCTGCTTCTTGCAGAAAACAATATTCTCTCACCGGCACATGGAAAACCCATTGCCACCCCTTCTCAGGATATGGTGCTTGGATGCTACTATCTCACCCGAATCAAGCGAGGCGGACGCGGTGAAGGAAAGTTCTTTGCATCACCTGAAGAAGCAATATTCGCCTATCAAAGTGGCGTAGTTGAACTCCAGACAGAAATCAATGTTCGCATAAACGGTACCAGGATTAAAACTTCCCCCGGAAGACTCATATTCAACGAGGTGTTACTCCCGGAAGTGAGTTATTTCGATGACCAGTATGCTTTCTCAAATGAAGTCCTGGACAAGAAGTCATTGAGTGATGTCATAACCATATTATACACCAAATGCGGTTCCAGGCGTGCGACGATTGTTATGGACAAGATAAAGGAGTTAGGCTTTCACTATGCACGAAAGTCCGGCGTTTCTTTCGCCATTGATGAGCTTGTAGTTCCGCCAACAAAGCCGATTACGCTCGAAGATACAAGGAAAGAAGTAACTAAAGTCCAGCAACTTTACGAAAAAGGTGTTATCACTAATGAAGAACGCTATCATAAGATTATAGACTTGTGGACGCAAGCCTCGGACCAGATAGCAAACGACCTTCTTGTGTATTTGAAGCAGCACAAAGAAGGATTCAACTCCATTTACATGATGGCGGTCAGCGGTGCACGAGGGAGCGAGACCCAGATTCGTCAGCTTGCAGGTATGCGTGGGTTGATGCAACGACCGCTTAAACGAATCACCGGCGCCGTTGGTGAAATTATTGAGTCGCCGATTCAGTCGAACTTCAGGGAAGGACTGACTGTTGTTGAATATTTTATCTCCACACATGGTGCAAGAAAAGGTCTTGCCGATACTGCATTGAAGACATCTGATGCAGGCTATCTTACCCGGCGACTTGTTGACGTTTCACAGGAATTAATCGTAACTGAAGAAGACTGTGGCACATTCAATTTCATCCTGGTCAAAGCATTGAAAGAACTTACTCCTGAAGGCGAACGAGAACTCTTGCCTTTACGCGATAGAATAATTGGTCGTGTTGTTGCAAAAGACATTGTTCATCCATCTACCAATAAAATTATATGTCCCCGAAATGAAGAAATAACCGAAGATATCGCCGATGATATTACCGAATCCGGCATCGAGGAAATCCCGATTCGCTCAGTCCTGACCTGCAATACTCGCCGAGGCGTTTGTGCGAAATGTTATGGACGCAATCTGGCGAACGGGAGAATGGTCGAACTTGGTGAGGCGGTGGGTGTTATTGCCGCACAATCAATCGGGGAACCCGGTACTCAGTTGACGCTTCGAACCTTCCACGTCGGCGGCACGGCAAGCCGTGAAGTCGAAGGCTGGTACCAGGCAACCGCGGAAGGCTATCTTAAATTCAAAACCCTGCGCCTTGTGCAACATGCCGAGGGCTGGAAGGTCGTCACCAACCGCCGTGGGAGTATCACAATTCAAGACGAAGACGGCAATACCCTGCAAACAATTCCTTCTATACCCTATGGTTCTCGCATCGTAAAGAATGATGGCGATCATGTGACAAAGGGTGAAAAAATCGTTGTGTACGACCCACACCATATTCCGATCATTGCTGACTGCGACGGAATACTCAAATTCGATGACATCATTAAAGGTGTAACGATGAAGATGGAAGTTGATCCGATGACGGGTGTTGCGCAGATGGTGATCAGCGAATATAAAGAAGAGCGCCATCCTCAGTTGATTATAGTAGACGAGAAAGGTGAAATTCTTTTTCAGTATCCGTTATCTGCAGCGTCGATTATCAGCCGAGGTTTGAACGACGGTATTCGTGTCCAGGCTGGCCAGGTCCTTGCGCGACTGCCACGCGTTAAAGCCAAAAGTCGAGATATTACTGGTGGATTGCCGCGTATCGATGAACTGTTTGAAGCGCGACGACCCAAAGATTTCGCCTACTTAAGTGAAATAGACGGCGTCTTCAAGTTTAAAGGAATAGCGCGCGGTGCACGAAAGGTCGCCGTCGTTGCGGATAGCGGGGACGAACGTCAATACTCCATTCCTATCACCCGACATCTTCTCGTTCGCGATGGTGAACAAGTCGAAGCAGGTGATAAACTCACCGACGGTTCTGTCAATCCCCACGACATTCTCCGCATTAAAGGCGAGAAAGCCGTTATGCAGTTCTTGCTCGACGAGGTACAGAGCGTTTACCGGTTACAGAGCGTGACTATCAACGATAAACATGCAGAATGCATCATCCGGCAGATGTTGCGCAAGGTCGTTATCGATGACGTAGGAAGCACCCGGTTCCTCTACGGACAGCTGGTTAACAAATGGCGTTTCCAGGAAGAAAACGAACAAATCATAGCCGAGGGCGGACAACCTGCCACGGCAAAACCCAAACTGCTCGGTATCACAAAATCATCGCTGGAAACTGAATCTTTTATCTCCGCCGCCTCTTTCCAGGAGACCACACGCGTGCTTACCGACGCTGCGATTAAAGGTCGAGTTGATTATCTCTACGGGCTGAAGGAAAATGTGATAATGGGTCTCTTAATACCCGCAGGTACGGGTCTCCCACAATATCGTCAGATTGACGCTGTAAGTAATGAAGCGATCCAGGAAGGACTTGAAAAGCTCGAAAAGGAAGAAGCAAAGACCGCTGAAGGGAAAAATGAGTCAAAATCCAAAGCTAAAACAAAGAAATCAAAGAAGAAGTGAATAATTTATCGCGAAAGGTAGGATGATATTAACGGGTAAGGACTCGCTTAAGGAGTTCTTGCCCGTTTTCTTTTATATTCTCATGCCTTCCATCCTTGTAGCATCTCGTCAGTGATAGAGCAGGGATTAATATACAATGTCAATAATACATCTCCTCATATTTCGCAAGGATATAGCGTCATTAATTGAGACGGCATGGAAAAACGTATTGACAGTATCACGTAGAGTAACGGTTAATGGTATTTTTTAAAGTTTGTTGAGTTTGAAGAATCAGGAGAAAAGTTGTGCGCATAGTAAGGCGTTATATTTTGAAAGAGATATCGGGTCCTTTTTTACTCGGTCTTTTCACCTTCACTTTTTTACTCCTTGCTAACAAGATGTTCCGCTATATGGACCTCCTGATCGCACACGGGATCGGCATTGGCTCAGTTCTCGACTTGTTCTTCCTCCTCATGCTGAGCCTTCTTTCTCTTACCATTCCCATGGCAAGCCTTGTTGGAGTATTGATAGGTTTGGGCAGATTAACTATGGACAAGGAGATGCTTGCCTTGAGAATCAATGGGATCAACCTGTTCCGCGCCTTTTCTCCCGTTATCGCCGTTGCAACTTTGTTTACTTGCATTATGATAGTCTCCAATTTTACGGTAATGCCTAAGCTGATGCTCCGCATCACAGACCTTGTTTACAACCTCGAGTTTAAGCTATTAACGTCCCTCGAGCCAAACCGCTTTTATGATAACATCGAAACCGGAGATATGGATTTAAGCCTTTATTTTGCCGACAAAACCAAAGACCAGACGCTCAAAGAACTACAACTAAAGGTATCGCAATCGGTGTATATACCCCAGACCGATGAGAATGGCGAAGTTACCTACATTAAAAAGAAACGTCAGATACTCATAATGGCAAAGGAGGGAAAGATTATCCCGGGTGAAAAAGAACGAATATTGCGAATATATTTGACCAACGGCAGCATCATACCGCTGACCGAGCACGACTCAAAAGAAAATACGATTATTCATTTCGAGGAGCTTCATCGGACCTTGACGCCTGAATTGTCGGGGTTCAAAGGAGGTGAATACCAGAAACGTCCTCGTGAGATGACACTGGACGAGATGCAGGCTCAGATGGATGCATACCGCGAACGCGGTCGCGACAAAGACCTGAAACGTCTCAGGGAAATCCAGAAAGAGCTTTTTCAGCGCCTGTCTATTCCAATGGCCTGTGTGGCGTTCGTATTGTTAGGCATACCCCTCGCCCTCATAATCCGCCCGAGCGGAAAATCTGCCGGCTTTGCCTTATCGTTCGCTTTGCTCTTTCTCTATTTCGTCATGCTGAAATGGGGTTCCACCCTGATTGAGGAGAGATCCGGCTCATTCTGGATCGCCATCTTCCTCCCGAACATTATACTGGGCGCAATCGGCAGTATCTTGATGTACTTCGAGATACGAAAATAATGATTGAATATTCCAATCCGGCGATATACCCTTTTGGCATATTATATATGGCATAGTACATACTGGGGGCAGAAATATCCTTACGTCATCTCTGGAGGTTAAGAATTGTGACCGATTCTGGAACAGTAATAAAAGAAAGGAAACAAAACCTGCCCGAGGGAGAAAAACGAGGTGAAGCGCCTGAGATTCATTAGCTTTTTATTACTTTTCTTACTTATAACAAACTTGCCTTCGACTTTATGCAATGCGCAAGAAACTGTGACGGAAGAAGAAGCGCCCGTTTCTTTTGCTCTTACGCCCCTTACCACGGAAGAAACCCCTGAAGTATACCGAATCGAGTCCGACAATCTTCTCGATTATGATGCAGAGAGTGGAATCGTCTACGGGAAAAAGCGAACAAAGGTCTATTATGGAAAGTATTATCTCGAGGCGGATGAGATAATTCTGAATGACCGAACAAAGGAAGTTCAGGCAAGAGGATCGGTTATTCTGCGTTCTCCTCTCGATGAAGTCGAGGCTGACTATATCCGCTACAATTTCGACCAGAACCGTGGATATGCTGAGGGCATGTATGGGCGGCACAATTATCTCTTTTTCAAGTCGCCGAAAGATGAAGAAGAGCCTGCCTTTTTGAGACTGAGCGAGGATGAAGCATTACTGCGTGATGCCTCATTTACGAACTGCGATTTCAGTACGCCTCATTATCGAGTCAGGGCAAAGGAATTTTTGATTTATACAAACGAGCGTATCTTTGCCCGGAGTGCGGTACTCTATGTGTGGGAATTTCCTGTATTCTATTTCCCCGTTTATTCCCGCTCGCTTCGCGAACACTCGCCATGGAGCTTTTTCCTCGGCTATTCATCACGGCTCGGTTATTACCTCCGAATAGGCTACGATTATTGGCACCGTCTCGATGAACCCATGGTCGGGGATGAATCGAAGACTATCCGTAGAAGCACCGGTCATCTTGCCGCTCACCTGGATTATTTTTCAGACCGTGGTATCGGCTATGGCCTTACCTACAAATACCGTTTTCACTATGACAAACATCGCGGTGAACTGCTGCTCTATAACATCGACGATGAGGGACGCATTCTCGAGGGTGAGGAGCAAGACGAAGACCGATGGGTTGCCCGCATAATGCATAGGTCGGAAATCTTGAATGACCTTGTTCTCCTGTTGGATATCGACCAATTAAGCGATCCCGAAGTCTACTGGGATTTTGTCGACCGGTTTGCCCTTATCGAACGAGGTCGGCTCCCCGAGCGCCGCTCAAGGGTAGCATTAACTTTGAGACGCGATGACTTCATCGCACGGATTCTTGTTGAAGCAAAAGACCGCCTCTCACGCAACCGCATAACCAATTTTTCAAATCCCGGTGATAACGATCTGGACTTCGATGAAGATCCCCTCAATCTCTGGGAAGATAGCGACGACAATGAAGGACTCAGGCGTAAAAGGTATGGAAGGGTCTCTGAACGGTTACCTCAGGTTACCTTTACGACAAATAAGTTGAAGATACTTGATTTCCCTCTTTACTATAATGCGGATTTGAATATTATCAATAACCTTGACCGGGGTTTAAACTTAATCGACGACGGAGACGACGCCTTTGTAAGAGGAGGCGATCTCTATCAAACACTCACCCATATCTTACGATTCAGCCCTCGTTATACACTTCTGACAAAATTGGGTGCGGGAATCTCTTATTTCAGTAGAGAATCGGACGATTATAATTATAAATTCCCGCCGGGCACGGTGTTTCCTGCAACTATAGATAATACCACCTTTGCGGATGAGAATTCCTTCATTCTGGGGACACGTCGCGTAAGCCTCAAGGATATCGATCCGTTTGCAGCATACGGCGACGCTGAAGTCAGGTTCAATGCACGGTTTACGGATTACGTCTCCGCCTTTCTGCGGTACAAGATACGGGAAAGCACCGATGACTCTATGGGAGAATATTATGAGAGTCTTGGCGACCAATTAGCAAAAGAAGATATTTACAACTTTCGCACCAAAGAACACTTTATCGAAGGTAGAATCAACTATGCCTCCTCGTTCCCGAAAATCAATCTCTGGTTGAACGCGTGGCAGAACCTGCAATCGGAATCAGATATTTACGCAAATGAGAAGTTGACCCATATCGGAATCGGCGGCGACTATAAAAATCAACCGGAAACCTTCACCTGGTCAGCCAGTATGAACTATGAGAAACGCCAGATTCTCGACCCAACCGATCCTGCGGAGTACGAGGAAGATATTATCTACGGATATTCCGGGTTAATGTTTATTCCACCGCACCACCGGTATTGGGCGAGCCTGGGGACTTCCGTCTATCATATCCTCGGCGAAGAAGACTCTTTCCGGACAGAGGGCGAATATTGGTGGGACTCTGAATTTGACCGACGCGACGAAGAATCCAGCTTTTCAGAAGAGGACACCGAGGTCACGGTTGACGCACGAGTCGGCGGACAAATCGGACCGAAGTATGTGCTTGAAACCGGGATGCAATACCACTCGCGTTATGATGGCATAAGGGGTTTTGAAATTATCCTCAAGCGCGATCTTCATGACTTTATCGCACAGGTAATGTTCAGCATGGAACGCGACCTTTTCTCCTACGATGACGAAGGCCGGCGCGGCGAGGACTGGGAATGGGACATTCGCTTCGCCTTGGAGCTCAAGACGCCTTTCCTCGGCGACCAGAGGACTATCGGTCCCTCAGGAATAAGTACCCTGGTCGATACACAAAAAAACCTCCTGCTTGAAGAACAACTATAAGACACATCGCTAACTGACTTCTCAAAACTCCCAAGAAATGCGTGAGTTTATTCTGCGATTATCTCTCGCCGGACAGGAGTCCCTCACATTAGTGTTGAAGTTTCTTCAGAAAACGTTAGAATTGTCAAAACATTCAGCAAGTGAAAAGGATGAATGAAGCATGAACCTTGTTGAGGCATTTATCGATAAAGTCAGCCCTAATCCCCAACGGGAGATTCTTCTCGACGAGGGAAGATGGTGGAAATACGGCAAGATATACAAATGCGCTTCAGCATTGAGTAGACTTATAGAATCTGCGGATAAAAGCCCTGAAAAAAATGTCGGCTTGCTTTTACCCAATTCAGCCGGATTCATATTCTCCTTTTTCGGTATCCTGATGGCGGGACGAACCGTCGTACCCCTCAATTGCCTTCTTAAACCGGCGGAATTATCATCCTTTGTAAAAAACTCCTCTATGGAGGTTATCCTGACGTCACACTTTTTTAAACCCCTTATTGACGCCGTCAACATGAATCCTGAGATTTCTCTCCGCCCACTCTATCTCGAAGACGTAATGCAAGAAATTTTTCAGGAATCTTCAACACCTTCTACTCCCAAACCAACTCACGAACATGATCCCGCATGTCTGATTTATACATCTGGAACAGTCGGCAAACCCAAGGGAGTGCTTCTTTCTCATTACAATTTATTGAGCAACCAGGACAGTTCACGCCGTCACCTCGATGTCAATCAAGACGACTGTTTGCTCTGCGTGTTACCCTTTTTCCACTCCTTTGGTATGACCACATCGCTTTTATTGCCTTTACTAACGGGTGCACGAATGGTCATCATGAAATCCTTCCATCCGGTAAATGTCCTGGACGCCGTCGCGAATCAGCGAATTACGGCGCTTTTACTTGTCCCCGGATTTATATACATACTTTCTGAATACGGGAAAATCCATAAAACAGACCTTTCATCGGTAAAATTTTGTGTGTCTGGTGGAGGGACTCTTCCTCCCCTGCTGGAAGAGAATTTTCCGGCTATTTTCAATAAGAGGATAGATAATGGATATGGTCTGACCGAAGCATCGCCCGTGGTATCAGCCAACAAAATGCATGCCTATAAAAAGGGCACTATCGGTCAGGCAATACCAGACGTCGAGATAAGTATATGGGACGAAACCGGTAACACCCTCGATGTCGGCGAAATGGGTGAAATAATGGTCAAAGGGGCAAACGTAATGAAGGGATACTATAAATTGCCGGAGGAAACAGCGAAAACCATCGCTCCCAATGGATGGTTGCATACAGGCGACCTTGGCTTCCTCGATAGTGACGGATTCTTGACCATAACAGGGCGGAAGAAAGAACTGATTGTGTCAAGCGGCAAAAATATCTTTCCCGAAGAGGTGGAAACCGTGTTGATGATGCATCCCATGGTCGAGGACGCGGCGGTGGTCGGCGAAATAGATCCCAAACGGGGCGAACAGGTAATCGCCTTTATACGGGCGAAAAGTGGAGAGAATGTGAATGAACGCATGTTGAGACATCATTGTGCCACGATGCTTGCCGATTATAAAATACCCAGGAAATTTACCTTTGTCCATGAAATACCAAGAAACTTCCTGGGAAAAGTTCAACGCTTCCTTCTGACCAATTTATAACCACCTGGACTTCCACACCGGAGAATTATGTATGCCCTCTGTGTCGACAAAGATAGAAAAAGTCATAATAGATCGTTCCGTTGCAGACGAACCTCTCACGCGTAATGTTCTTGGCAATCTTGACCGGGACATAGCGAGAGAGTATATCCATAATCCCGACTTGTATCTGAATGACTTTATGTCTCGAACATTCCTCGAGGATCCCGTCGGTGAAGGAAAAAAACACCTCCTTATTACGCGTAATAAAGGATGTTTTTTTAAGAGTTGTCCGGGTACTCCCAACTATCTTTGCTGCCTTTACAAAATTTTAAACTTTGCCACCGGCTGTCCTATGGATTGTAGCTATTGCATTCTGCAGGGCTATTTTACAAATCCCCTTCTTACCCTGTATGCAAATTCAGATGACATGTTCGAAGAGCTTTCTCGAGTATTCGAGAAATGGCGACGCCCCGCGCTCAGAATCGGTACCGGTGAATTTACCGACAGCCTTGCACTTGACGAACTTACTGAATTCAACAGATTTGTACTCCCATTCCTGAAAAGGTGGAAACACGTATACTTTGAGGTCAAGTCTAAACAGACTTGTGTTGCGTCTCTTGAAGAGTTCGCTCACGATCCCCATATAATTTGTTCGTGGTCGTTAAGTCCACAACGGATTATTGATAATGAAGAAAGGGAAACGGCAAGTTTAAGAGAGCGATTAAACGCGGCACAACGTTGCCAGGAGTGGGGATTTGGTCTAGGATTTCATTTCGACCCTATTATACGCTATCAAGGATGGGAAGAAGAATATCACGAGCTTGTCAGGCTTCTTTTCAAAACAATTGATAAACAACGAATCTACTGGATAAGCCTTGGAACATTACGATTTCCGCCACAATTGAAAGAAATCATACATAAGCGATTCCCCGCATCGAAGATAGTATATGAAGAATTCGTTATCGGTGGAGACGGAAAGGCAAGATATTTCATGCCCATCAGGCTTCAGATATACAAGCGTATGTATCAATGGATAAGGGAATACGCACCGGATGTAGCGGTTTATTTTTGTATGGAGAATCCATGTGTGTGGAGAGACGTCATGGGATATGCGCCCCGAAACAATGCTGAAGTCGCCAAACTTCTTGACGAATCCTGCCTTGCTCATAGCCGTTAAAACCATGCGGCTACGCGCACGCTCAGGCGTGCGAACGCGCGAACGAGTGCGATTTAAAAAAGGATAAGAGAAATTTACTTAGTATCTATTTCAACGCAGAATTCGCAGAGAACTATGTGAAGAGGTCGCGGAGTTAACCACGTGAAGAGATTAAAAAACTCTGCGTTCTTGGCGTTCCTTCGCGTTCTCCGCGTTAAGATGAGGCTTTGCTCTTGCAATGAACGATTATCTATAACCATAGGATTAGACATTTCAGGAATTTTTTTAAGATAGATTTCAACGCAGAATTCGCAGAGAACTACGGGGGGAGATCGCAGAAAGAACCAGATGCAGAGATTAAAAAACTCGGCGTTCTTGGCGTTAAGATGAGGTCACTTCCGTAAAAGGAGATTCGTTGATAAAAGAAGATATTGTTTTTAACCACATATTTCCACTGATCTCCACTTATTATGGGCACGACACGGTCGCGAGTGTGCGCAGGAGTGCGACGGTGAGTGCGAGTGCGGTTTAAAAAATTATGAGAAATTTTTTTTATTCGTGTAATCCGCGTAATTCGCGGGTAAAGAAAAAAGGTTTTTAAGTTTTAAAGAAATTAGTGGAGATGAGTGAAAATCCGTGGTTCGTTTATAGTTTTTTTTTAATATTAAACGACAATGATCACGATGCGACGGCGAGTGCGCGTACAACGCCGATGGCGTGTACGAACGCGAGTGCGATAGGGATGAGTGACAATCCGTGGTGCTATGAAAAATTGTTGTCTTCTTATTTATAAGGCAAACGCAGGAACGGCTTTCTAACCCACCCCTCTTATGATTAACTATTCTTCCCGAACCTATGGCTTGTAAGCATATCCGCGTTAACAATATAATAAGAGAAGTGAAATTTAAAGGCCTGCCACCCCGTTATTCATCGTCGAGGTAAGGAAACGTCGTCCCCTTGATAATAGAATCAAACCCGTAGCGTTTCTTAATCTGGTCGATCGAGGATCTGAGTCGGCGACGTTTTTTCTCTTTCTCGACCGGCTCGAACATATCTCTTTGCAAGGTATCGTAAAAAAGTTCCCCTGCGGTTATACCCAGCAATCGAACAGGTTGACCATGCCCTGAAGCAGATTTAAACAAACCGGCAGTTGTGTGAAGGAGTTCACTCTCATCATCAACAGGAGAGGTCAGGGTAGTCGAGCGTGAAATGGTACGAAAATCATGGTATCGAATCGTGAGGCTAATGGTTGCTGTGCGTGCGCGAAGGCGCCTTAACTCCATGGCGATGCGTTCGCTCAGGTAGGAAAGAGCAGCATTGATGTCATCTCTCCGGGTAAGGTCGCGGGGAAAGGTATACGAACGATTGACCGATTTGGGTCTATAGTCATCGCTATGTACTTTCCGTGTATCGATGCCACATGCGTGCTCGAATATCCCGCGCCCGTGAGAGCCGAAATGTTTCACCATCCAAGCTTCGCCGATATCCTGAATGTTACCAAGGGTAGTGATACCATGTTTATGCAGAGTAGCAGCAGAACAAGGCCCGATCCCGGGCATGGCTTCCACCTCAAGTCCTCTGAGGAAGGAGCGTTCCTGCCCCTGCGGAATCCATAAGACACCTCGAGGTTTGGCACATTTCGACGCAATCTTTGCCACAACCTTCGAGGACGCCACACCACACGAAGAAGGCAGGGAGAGCTCCGCCTGAATTCGTTCACATAAGGCGTGTGCAATACCGAGCGGTGATGCCTTGTGAACGCATTCAGTACCGGTAATGTCGATGAAGGCTTCGTCCAGGGATGCCATTTCAACCAGAGGGCTGAACTCTTTCAAGATATTTTCGAGTCGGTGGGAATATTCGATGTAATTGCTATGACCGGTTGAAATCACCACTGCGCGTGGACATAAACGTAAGGCGGTCACCAACGGCATACCTGAGCGAACGCCATACGTTCTCGCCTCGTATGACGCGGAACAAACCACCCCATGTCGTTCTTGCGCCCTGCCTCCTACAATAACCGGTTTACCTATTAAATCAGGATTGCGAACCTGTTCAACAGAGACGAAAAAAGCGTCCATATCGACATGGAGGATATGACAAACACTGGACGATGCCTTGGTGGAATCATCCATCATCTCTCCCGACGCTTCATTACGAGGCTCAACGTTGTTTTCACCCATTGCCTTGTTCACCTAACAGACCGATGATGGCGCTACTCATGATTCTCATACATTGTACCTTCATAGCAGTGTGCGTCTCAATCAAAACTTCGTTCACCTTTGTTCTATTCCCCGTATATGATACGAATTCGGGGAATTCACCTTGACAAAAAGGTTAAAATTGATTAAGTAATTTCAGTAAGTTTACGATACAAAAAATATGAGTACAAAATGGCGCATATTAGCAATCGATGATGATCCGGGAACCCTTGAGCTCATAACAATGGCGCTGGAGGACGCGTACGATCTTATAACGTTGACCAATCCAATAGTTGCGCTGGACATTGCGAAACTATTCGAGCCTGACCTTTTTCTGCTCGACCTCATGATGCCAAAAGTAGATGGTTTCCACCTATTAGACATTTTTCATCGTGAAGGTTCGATGAAGAGTGTTGCGGTAATGATTCTATCGGCGAAAAAGACAAAACGGGACATCCAATACGGGTATCACGTTGGTGCAACCCTCTACTTGACCAAACCGTTTCAACCATCACGTCTTAGAAGGAATGTCGACTTTTTCTTCGAACATAATCCACCGCCAAAACGGATAAAGCACATAACGTTCGTCGAGGTGTGTACACAGATCCAGTTTATGCGATGTTATAAAGAGGGATCAGTTGCTTTTCCGGGAATACCAATCAAGGAGACGAGTGCAAAACAAGAGGAGTCGGTAGAAGGGTCTAAGGGCGCCGGAGAATCTAAAATATCTGGGGAGCCACACGAAGCAAAACCTTCCAGGGAATCCAGCGATACACCCCATCCCGGGATTGAGCCGGAAGAGAGAAAGTGGATAGATTAAGTTGAGTTGTATCTTAACAGCGCGATGACCATCAGACGAAGAGGCTTCAGGGAGATGGGAATCTTTTTATTTGAAGGAATCTTAGAGACCTTTTTGTGCGCATGCTTTTCTGTCGTAATCGCCTTTTCTCATTTGCTTTGAGAAAAATTGACGACCTATTTAAGAGAGCGTATTCTTGTTCTTACTCTTAATAAAACAAGGGGATGTTTTTTGAGATGAAGAAATTTCTCTCTTTTCTCATTATAATTATCGCCGCCATTATCGTGTGGGTTCTCTATATAAATTCACATGAAGAAGACGAACCGGCAGTGGCGGTACAAACGACATCGCCTGAGCGCATCCAGCCGTCCCCTACCCTGCTGCAGGGACCGCCTGCCGAGGTTCCATCCTCATCGAGAAAGACGGTATCCAAACGAAGCGATATTTATGCAGTCGCGCGCGAGTTAGATGTCAAGATCATCTCGTATAAAGAAGGTGCAAACCAGGCGACAGTCCTGATAGAGTCAAGGGAGCGAAACGCTCTTGGCGATTTTTTGGACCTTCTTGTAGAGAAAGCCATTATCCGAGATTTCGATTATGACAATCGGTCGTTCAAGGCGCTTCACGACAAGCAATTGCAAAGGTATTATAGATGTGAATATGTCTTGAAATGGTAAAGAATTTTCATCCGAGCGCTGTCGTCTTTTCGTTATGCGCCTCATAGGGCAAGATAGGTCAAAGAGGAAGGGATCGGCGAAGACAAGCGCCAAAAACATAACGTTCGCCCACGCAGGTGATGGAACTCACGCTGTTGCGGGCTTCATTTCATGATAGACATAACAACCCTTCATACATATAATGTTAACGGAATTTTTTCATTCCCTTAATCCTTAAAAAAATCGACAATCGGGTTGGAGACTATGATTGTACTACAGACACAAGACCTGACGAAAATATATGTCCGCGATGTTCTGGACATAGAATACGGCAGGTTAAAGATTCGTTTAAAAAACCGTAAGGTCGCCGCGTTGAAGGATTTGAACCTGTCAGTTGAAGAAGGCGAGATTTTCGGGTTGCTCGGACCGAACGGCGCGGGCAAAACGACGACGTTGAAAATTTTGATGGGCTTAATATTCCCCACGCGGGGAAGCGCAACCATTATGGACGAACCACTGGGCAACAAAAAGGTAAAGGAGCAGATCGGCTTCCTGCCCGAGAACCCGAACTTCTATGATTACCTGCGGGGCTGGGAATTTCTGGATTATTATGGACACCTGTATGGTATGAGCAAGGAGCAGCGGCGCGCGCGAATCGAAGAGCTCCTGAACCTTGTAGGGTTGACGCATGCCGCCAACCTGCCCCTGAAAGGTTATTCAAAAGGCATGATTCAACGAATCGGTCTTGCGCAGGCATTGATCAATAATCCCCGCCTCGTGTTCCTGGACGAGCCACAATCCGGGCTCGACCCGTTCGGACGTAAAGAAATCCGCGATATTATCCTCAAACTCAAGGAAGAAGGCAAAACCGTCTTCTTTTCATCGCATATCCTCTCAGACGCCGAATTGATCTGCGACCGCGTAGGAATACTACACCGCGGCGAACTTATTGCCGTCGGGGCATTGAAAGACTTATTGTCCACACGGATAAAAGAATACGAGATTGTAGGCTCTTCCCTTAGCGAGGAGGAGGTAAAGGTGTTGGGAGCAGAAGCGGACAAAGTCCTCCGTCAAGAGAATAAAGTCATGTTCATAGTCCCAACGCAGAAAGCAGCGGAGACGGTGTTGTCGCATCTCGTGAAGGAAGGAGAAAACCGATTGGTATCGTTCAATCCTCGACAGGAATCGCTTGAAGAATATTTTATCCGTCAAATTCGTAATGAGGAGAACAAGTAATCATGACCAGGGTCATTGCAATCGCATTAAATACCTTTAAAGAGGCGATTCGTAACCGGATTCTCTATATCATCCTGATCTTCTGTTTATTAATACTGGCAGGAACAGGGATTATAAGCGATCTCACCATTGCAGACAAGGAACGCATAGTCCGCGATCTCGGACTTGCCAGTATCAGCTTTTTTGGACTCCTGATCGCAGTTTTTGTTGGGATCGGATTGGTCTACAATGAAATGGATAAAAAAACCATCTATACCATCCTTTCAAAACCGATCGATCGGCATCATTTTATCCTCGGGAAGTTCCTCGGACTCCTTCTGACTATCTATGTCATAGTGATTCTCATGTGTTTGTTCTTTCTGTTTGTTCTCCACATGCAATCGTTAACCTCGATGGACGTATTGGAGAAAGTAATGTGGAAAAAGGGCGATGAGGGCTTTGTCCGGACTTCATTCCTGGTGTATGGGTGGTACCTCATCAAGGCGGTAGCGATATCCATTCTCCGCGCATTCGGCTCTCTACTTTTTATATATCCCAGCAACGTCACGGCGAATATCGTCCCCGTTGTCTTTTATACATGTCTCGAACTGGCGATTCTGACATCGTTCGCGATCTTGTACTCGACTATAACATCATCTACACTCAGTGCTATCCTGACCGTATTAACATTCATCATAGGCAGGCTAAACGAAGATATCATCAGATACGCATGGCGAATTCAGGAGAAAAGCGAGGGAATAATGAGTCTGAGTGAGCGAGTAAGATATGCGTTCGCATACATCGCGGCACATATCACACCTAACCTGGAATTATTCAACAAAAGGTTTGAAGCGGTATACGGCAACGTTACTTTCGATAAACTTGCCGTTATCTACGCCATCGTATACACCGCTTGCATCATAAAACTGGCAACAATGACGTTCAAAAGAAGAGATATTAAATAAGAGGCAAGAACGAGAGTTGTTTCAAGGGAAAAACATAGTTCATAAACTGACCTCATTTCTCCTGTTTTTCGTATTGCTTCTCATAGCAGTGGGATTTCAACACAGGTATCTGGAAAAAATCCGGAAATGGCGTCCGTACAGGGATTCTTTGTATCTGCCCCGCGGCGAATACGTGAAGTTGATATCGCTCGGTTATGACATGGTCATGGCGGATTTTCTGTGGCTACGAGCAATTCAAGCATTCGGCGGGCATTTTATGTCTGACAAAGATTACTCTAATGTTATCAACCTGTTTAACGTCATCACCGATTTGAATCCTTACTTTGTCGATGCGTATCTATTCGGCGATACCGTTGTGGGCGAAGAATCGGGCGATTTCAGGAAGGGCTTAGCCCTCATAGATAAGGGAATCATTAAAACATTGCGGAGAACCTACCGATTGGGTTACTGGGGCGGTTACGACTGCGTGTGGAACCTTAAAGATTACCTGCGTGCAAAATATTATTACCGCATGGCGCTGAAATGTCCTGATTGTCCCGACTACGTTGACCGGCTTCTCGCCCACGTCGATGAAGAAATGGGAAACTTTCACATTGCGTTTGAGAAACGAATCGAAGATTACTTACGGGCAATTGATAATAACGACGATATCCTCAAAAGCATTGCCGAGCGAAAAGTGAAGGATGTAATCCAAAAATGGCACATTGCGATACTTACCTCTGCTGCAACAAAGTATAAAGAAGAATTCAGTAAAGATATCACCTCGCTATCACAACTCATTGAAAGCGGCGTTCTCGGCACATACTCTGCCCCACGCTATGATCGTTTCTGGGAAAAAGTAGCGAGCCTCCAAGAACAGCAGAAACAGCTCTTGCCTCATTTTCAGGAAATTGTTAAATCTACCATGGATACCTTTACCAACGAAATCCCCCCGGAACCGCTGGGAACGTTTTATTTTGTCGTTCACGGACAAACGAGCGAAGATGATTATTTTATCAGCACAGGAGTCGAGGCAAGAGAACGAACGAAGCGTTTTCTTGTGGGAATACGTAATCTGCTCACCCAATACAAGGAAGAACATGGGACCTATCCCGCACAATTAAAAGACCTTTTCAAGACCGGTGAATGGAGCGGTCTTGACCTCTTTGGAGAACCCTGGGTGTATAATCCCGAGACCGGCGACTTGAAATCTTCAAGATTTCCCGACTTGTAATATTCTCCCTCTGCAAAATAAATTCTTTCCCTTTATCACAACCTGCATTAAGATTTATTGACATTCTTTATGTGAGGGCGGTGGACAAAAAATGAACAAACACAAACGACCGAATGAATCAACGGATACGCGCGACGTTCGGCTTATGATTTCTATGGGAGACCCGGCAGGAGTGGGTCCGGAGATCATCCTCAAGGCGTTTTCAACGAGGAGAGAGTGGTTGAAGGGACATTTTCCTGTGGTGTGCGGTACAACGGATGTTCTTGAATCTTACGGAGACGCACTGAAACTCGATATAGCCATACACGCAGTGAAAGAGGATGAGCTGGAGACTTTCACACCATCTGACGACGCTATCTTTGTGCTCGAGCCGGAGGGGATATCGTTACCCCCTTTCGTAAAACTTGCAGGGAATCAAAGCCGCGAGACCGGGCTCGCATCGTTTAAGTATGTAGCCGAGTCAGTGCGCAATGCCCTGAGAGGTACAGTTGATGGGATAGTGACCGCGCCTATATCCAAGTTTGCCTGGAACACAGCCGACATCAATTTCCCCGGTCATACAGAGATGCTTGCCCATTATGCAGGTGTCGATGATTTTGCAATGGTTTTAGCCGCGGAAAAAATCAGGGTCGTCCTCGCCACCATACATATTCCTTTAAACCAGGTAAGCAATTCTATTACACGAGGAGGACTTATTCGCTTGTTCAAACTTGTGGATACCTATATGCCTTTATTCGATGTATCGATCGAACGTGCAAGGATCGGCGTATGCGGACTGAATCCCCATGCCGGCGAGGAGGGAATTCTGGGCAACGAGGAAGAACGCATAATTCACCCCGCAATGGAACAAGCGCGCAACGAGGGTATCGACGTACAAGGTCCTTTCCCCGCTGATACCATATTTCACCGTATGCGGGAAGGTGATTTCGACGTTATCGTCGCCATGTATCATGACCAGGGTATTATACCGGTAAAAACGCTTGATTTCTTCGGCGGGGTAAATATTACACTCGGCTTACCTTTTATAAGAACATCGGTGGATCACGGCACTGCGTTTCCCATCGCCGGCAAAGGAATAGCCAGGCCGGACAGCCTGATCCAGGCGACAAATCTCGCCACGACTCTCGCCGCTAACAAGCGCACCCTTCAGGCAAAAAAGGACACACATGACTGAGAATTTCCCCCATGTATCTACCCGCAAATTATTACGCGAGTACCGGAAATTTTATGAACAGAAACCCCTGCACTTGCGTAAACGGCTGGGGCAACATTTGCTGGCAAACGAGGGAATGTTAAGAGAAATCGCCCGGCGCTGTCATGTCACACCGGAATCGCATATAATAGAAATCGGCGCAGGTGTCGGGAACCTCACCCAGGCGATTCTTAACCGTGAACCGAGAAAATATACCGGCGTAGAACTCGATGAGAGATTCCAACCTCTACACGAACAGTTTTTCAAACACCTCCATCACGTTCGATTCATATACGCCGACATTCTCAAGCTCGATTTATCTGAGCTTGTTCAGCTGAACGAAGATGTCATCATTGTCGGTAATATTCCATACCAGATCACCTCACCGCTTATTATGAAGCTTATAAGTGAGGATATCTTCTGGTCACGAATGGTGCTTACCGTGCAGAAGGAAGTTGGAGAACGACTGACGGCATCACCGGGCACAAAAAAAATAAGCGCATTGACCATAAAAGTCAGGGTGTTTGTAGAAACGCGAATAGAGTTCTTGATAAGCGCCCGAAATTTCATTCCCCCGCCGAAGGTGGACTCAGCAGTACTAACCTTCCTCCCCTACCCCCAACCCCTTGTTTCACGCCATGATATTCCCGGCTTTTATAAAATGGTGACTGCAGCATTCGCGCAAAAAAGAAAAACAATTTTAAACTCACTCAGCCATGAATATCGTGGAACTCTCTCCAAAGATCGCCTACATCATATACTTGTGAAAGCGGAAATCGATCCGGGTATCAGGGCGGAGAAACTCTCCCTGCAGGAATATAAACGTCTATATATTCATCTTAAGGAGGTAATGAAACAACAAGGAGAATAGTATGAGCATCAAGAAAACCGATCAGGGCAAAAATCCGCTCCTCATAGCGTTTCCCATCTTATCCCTCAAAAGTCGTTTTATATCTGAATACACGTTAAGAATTCAAAGACTTTATGCTTGACAACGTCCTCTCTGAGTCTGAAAATTTACTGTTTTTAAAAATGCTATTAAATTAAATAAAGGGACGGGACACCCGCAGTTCCTGGGTGCCTGTTTCCTCCAATATAAGGAGGTGAATTTTATGAGAAGGTCAAAAGGTTTTACCTTGATTGAATTGCTTATCGTCGTTGCAATCATAGCCATTCTTGCGGCTATTGCAGTTCCAAACTTCCTCGAAGCCCAAACAAGAAGTAAGGTGTCTCGTACCAAAGCAGATATGCGAACAGTTTCAACCGCGCTCGAGGCCTATGGAGTGGATAATAATGGGTATCCCCCGATGTACGATTATGGAACAGGCGGCACTTGGGGTTCTATCGCTCCACCCTTTCACTCACGTATATCAAGTCATCTCACTACACCCATTTCGTTTATTACCTCAATCCCTCACGATCCTTTCTCTGACAAAGAACAGTTTCTCGGTCCTCCCTTTCCCGAAGAAGTCAGCAAACGATACGTTTATTATAATTATGAGTACTTCTTTGTCACATATGGTGACAGCGCCCTTATTCACAATCGTGCAAACGACGCAGGAGCGTGGCTTTTTTATTCGCCCGGTCCTGATAGGGATTGGCTTAATGGACCATACGGTGGCGTATACTTAAACTATGACCCGACAAACGGGACAGTAAGTTACGGCAATATATTTAGAACCCAAAAGACCAACGACGAATACGTCCGTGGCGATTGGTAAAATTCAATAAAGATTTTTCATACAAAAGATTCTCCCTCCCCGCTGTTTTGGGGAGGGTTTTTTTACCTCAAATATCTCCGCATGATGTGATTGGTGATATACGACCAGTAGAGAGGACTTTCTTTTCCTTCGAAAAAAATAATCTTCAGGTAATCCCGATATAGTTGAAGAGGCGTTTGGTCAGAATACATACCGATAAGTCGTTGACGCAACTCCGGATGGATATCCACCACCCGGCGCGCACTTTGTGCCGTTATCTTTATCTTCTCGAGATACCCGGATAGGGTGTAATGATGATAATGATATGAAAAAGCATCGGGAGCGAACTGTAATTTCAGCCCTTTCTTGATCAATCTCATGGCAAGTTCGGTATCCTCGAGGGAGGCATGTTTAAATTGTTCGTCGAATCTGTCTTCATCAAACCAGCGACGGTGTATGGATAGATCGAGGGTGTGAAAATACTCGTAGCCAATGTCCATCGGGTCTTCGATCAGGTAGTAGAAAAACAGGTTCTGAGAAATCCAGTGCATGAAGGGGCTTGTAATAACCTCAGGGTGCCAGCGTGTATTGCCCCGGACAGCATGTCGGGGTTGCCGCTGATGAGCGCGTAGATGCGCAGCAATGTACCCCTGCTCGAGTATCACATCGTCGTTCAAGATGAAGATAATCTCACCCTGTACACGGTCGAGTGCACGGTTTCGGGCAGCGGCTGGACCGCTTTGCTCCTGGTAAATGTAATGCACCCTGTCACCGAGGTAGAGCCGAAAATCCTTGAGCTTCTTTTCTACCTCACCAGCGCCGCCGTCGTTCACCACGATTACCTCATACGTGGTATGGTCAATCTGCTGTTTAACGAGCGATTCGAGGCAACGGGTTAAATCGTCGACCCGGTTGAAGGTTGGTATAATAACTGAAAATTGTATCATTGCTCCAATGCTACACCTGAATCACATACTGCAAAAATGATAATGTATTATGTATACCTCATAAATGCAAGATTGGAAGAGTCACCATCCAAGCATTGTATGCCAGGCGACGGGTTCCTGACGCGGAATAGTTTCTCTGCCGTACTTTATCGCCAGATTAATGTTCCATAATAATGCGAGGGCAAAAATGATTCCGAATATTATGACCCCTGTTTTCCGCGCTGCTCGCGATAAGAGAAGGGCAATCCCAAAAGTTAGAGAGGGGAACGCGCTGATGAGGAGTCGTTGACCGAAACTTGCCCCGCCATGCCATACCTCCCAGCAGCCGGTCACGTACACCTCGAACCAAAAGAAAAGGGAGAAAATCAGAAGCGCCCTGAACAACGTTGCATCCCGCTTGATATATCGTGACGGAAAAAAGAATCCTACAGCCAGGCCTATAACGCCGAGCAGAAGGAACGGATGCCAGTAAAAAAGCCCGTGCCAGGGACTGAATAATACCTTGAAAATATTCCGTGGAAAAAGGAGATTAAACCCTTCGTATTCGAGGTAAGGCACAGGACCGCTGAAAAACGATCCATAAAGATACTTCCATGCAATAAGCTGGGGAAGGGCGGCAATAAAAAACGCGACGAAGAAAGCGACGTAGCACGTCGTTATCGTCTTGAGTTTTACCTTAACATCAACCTTCTTGACCGAACTCAGGTAATGTATCTCACCGATTATAAAAGCCACAACGATTATTGCATCCTGAAAGCGCGTAATGGCGAGAAGTCCGGCAAAGAATCCCGGCGCCAGCCATCGAAAAAAAGAAAAGCGCCTTGTCGGATTTCGAGGCAACATCAGGTATGAAACCAGCGTTGCACTTGCCAGGAAAAAGGCGTTTGCATGTGACATTGAAGGATGAAGATAGGTATAGAATGCCAGGGGTGTGGCAAATAAAATAAAGAGCACTGCAGCAAGAGATACAATGGGTCGGAAAAACTTACGAAAAAAGAGCAAGAGGAGAAGAAGCCCCATGCTGGAATAAAAAAAGGAACCGGTAGAAACCGCAAGCGCAGCTGGATACCCATAGCTGTCAAAAGCTGTTCCGGGTTGGAAAAGAGCATAATAGAGTCTGCATAAAAGATAAAAGGGCGCCCACAAGATGGAGCTACCAATACCGTAACGATTCATGTATTTCTGGGTTTCGGAATGAACAGGCAGGTCGGTAAATTTATAGGGGTACTTCTTGACTCGATCGAACACGGCATAGTCATTGGCAAAATCGAGATCGCCGTCTTCCACTAAAGACCTGAGATACACAAAATTTAACACCCCATCATTCCCATGAATTGATGGGGTGAGAAAAAAAATACCTGTACTCCCAAGGATCAGAACTAATACGAGCACACTTTTATCAATTGTCGACAAAGACACATAATCGCTCCATGGAACGAACAGAAATACTGAAAATCATCCTCATTCGAGTACTTCAGATAATTTGTTAATCAGTTCTTCCCGATCCTTTTCCGTCTGCTCAAACTCGGAGACTTTTGACTCCAGCTCAGCGATTCGTTCCTGAAGTTCCTGGATCTGGATCTGCTGTTCACGAATGACGTCGTTTTTTTCGTTTACCTTTTCTTTGACCATCGCAATTATTTCTTCATTGGATAATTTTCCCATTACAGATCCTCCTGGTTTTTCAAGTTGAACAATGCTATAGTTATATTTTCCGTCGAATGATAAATTCAAGTATTTTTTATTGATTTTTTATCATAAATAGTTGAACCATGTCCCTATTCAATAGCAAAATGAGCGGAGCAATGCCTGAAGAATTTAATATCGAGTGTGAAATCAACGGAAAAAAAGTGGAGCGCACGGTGCGTTCCACCATGACCCTATCAGAATTTTTGAGGGAAGAGCTCGGTCTTACAGGAACAAAGATCGGGTGTAATAAGGGTAGATGCGGTTCATGCACCGTATTGCTTGACGGAAAAGCAATAAAATCCTGTATCACCCTTATACCACAGGTACATGGACATTCGGTTACAACAATCGAGGGGTTTTCCGTGCAAAGAAAACTGACCGATCTCCAGGAGGCTTTTATAGAAGAGGGAGCGGTTCAGTGTGGGTTCTGTACACCCGGGATGATAATGACCGCCGAGTATCTTCTCAGAACTAATGCCCACCCTGATGAAGAAGATATTAAAGAAGCCATAGTCGGCAACTTATGCCGTTGCACGGGATATGTAAAGATCATTCGTGCAATCAAGAAAGCAGCGGAAAAAAGAAGCAAACGCCAATCTGATATCTGATTAAACTCGACGGATTCGTGCCTACCCACCGTCAGGTCTTATTTTGTCATCAACGGAGTGTAATCCATCCCGAAGGCGTCGGCAACCGGTTTATACGTAATTTTACCGTCGACCATATTAAGACCTTTAGCAAATGCCGTGTTTTTGAGACACGCAGGATAACCATCATCTGCAATTTGCACGGCATAGGGTAATGTCACGTTAGTCAATGCAAATGTCGATGTTCTGCTGACTGCGCCGGGCATGTTCGCCACACAATAATGAATTACATCGTCCACTACATAGATGGGATCGCTGTGAGTAGTGGGTTTTGACGTCTCGATACATCCGCCCTGGTCGATACTGACATCCACAATAACGGAGCCGGGTTTCATAAGTTTAAGCATATCACGCGTAATGAGTTTAGGAGCGCGAGCGCCGTGGATAAGGACACCGCCGACAACAAGGTCGGCATCGCTAAGTCTCTCGCGAATGTTGTACTCGTTACTGATAAGGGTGGATACATTCGGTGGCATAACATCATTCAGATAACGAAGCCGGTCAATGGATATATCAAGGATAGTGACACGAGCCCCGAGTCCGGCTGCCATTTTTGCGGCATTGGTGCCAACGACACCGCCACCGAGGATGAGGACATTGGCAGGTTCCACGCCGGGCACACCGCCAAGCAGCACACCGCGCCCCCCGAAAGGTCGTTCCAGATACTTGGCCCCCTCCTGAATAGAAAGCCGCCCCGCTACTTCCGACATCGGCGTGAGCAGAGGAAGTTGATGATCATCCGTTTCCACTGTCTCATAAGCGATACAAATAGCACCCGTCTTCATCATCTCTTCAGTGAGTTCTTTAGATGATGCGAAATGGAAATACGTAAACACAATATGCGATGATTTAATCATGGGGAATTCAGGTGCAAGAGGTTCCTTGACCTTCACAATCATTTCTGCTTTTCCGAAGACTTCTTCTGCGTCGTTGGCTATTTCCGCTCCTTCGTTCTTATACTGTTCATCAGAGAAACCACTGCCTTTCCCGGCATTTGCCTCAACAATTACCTTATGACCATGTTTCACTAATTGACGAACACCTGAAGGGATAACCGCCACACGATATTCATGATTCTTGATCTCTTTCGGTACGCCGATAATCATTATAGCCCTCCGCAATAAAAGTTTAAAAAATTACCATCGTTCTTGTTAGCAACCCAACGCAACAGGTAAGGAGTACTTTTTCCTTTTCGATTCTTAAAGTCAACTGAAATATCATCGGGTTGAAAGTAAAAAAGGTGGGGTGAAGAGAACGACATTCAAAAGGGGACTGCGCCCTACCTTTTCGATTTCGGGCGATATTTTTTCAGCATGCAAGAGTGCACTTACCGTGACAAAACAATAGCCTTGTTCCCTGAGAAGAGGAACAAGCTCCTGTGTGGCATCGATGGTGCGGCTGTTCCTATCATGCATAAGAATAATATCGCCCGGACGAATCTTGTCGAGTACGGTTTCGATTATTCGTTCCCTGGTCATACCGCTACGCCAATCTTCGGTATCGAGGCTCCAGAGCACCAGGTCGAGACCGAAATCATGCGCAACGCGCCGAACGACGGCGTTCACTGAACCATAAGGTGGGCGAAACAACACCGGAGTTACGTTGGTCGTTTGCCTGATAATCTCCTGAGTAGAAGAAATCTGCTCGTGGAGTTTTTCTGTACTTAGTTTTGTTGGATTGGAATGATCGAACGTATGGTTGCCTATCTCGAATCCCTTCTCAGCAACGAGCTGCGCCACAGAGGGATAATATTCGACCTGTTCGCCCAGCCAGAAAAAGGTTGCAGGCACGTGTTCTCGTTCGAGCAATTCGACCAAGCGTGGAGTAAACCGGCTGTTAGGTCCATCGTCATAACTGAGCGCAACAAGTTTCATATCCCGCGATCCGTGAAATATACTTTTGGTGGAGAACAACTGCCTCTTGAGTTGTGTCAGGGTTCCCGAACCGCTACCTTGTTCGCTTGAAAATAAAACCATCGCAACAATGATAAGAAAAACGTTCGTCATCCTCACAATCTTCATTCTTTTATTTCTCCTGATAACGTGGGGTGCTGAAAAGGATGTAAAAGCCAGTAGTGAAAGGAACGATGTATATCGCCTGTCCCTATATGAGTCCAGCGGCAATGAATGGCGACATCGATGGAGTCGCCCTGTATAAAAGACTTTTCTATAAAGAATTCGGGTTCTTGCCAGAAATGTTGAGAACCGTTTGCCGATAAAGGTCGAGACACAGGCGTAATCGTCCATTCTCCTGCTGATTGTCCGTTTACGGAAACAGAGAGAGAGACCGTTGATGATGCATCGGTTCTCATCACGAGTATTGCAGGCTGATGGGGGATTGTTTTGAGCGAAAATGTTTCCAATCCAGAAATTTCGCGTCCACCATCCGCCACGACCCTTTGTGTATCAAGATAGCGGGTCTCCTGATAGAAATTTCCGGGATAAGGCCATACGTCGGGATTACGCCTCTCTGGATCGGATAGGAACACGTAGCCATGCGCACGTTCGCTTTCAAGGTCTGCAACGTCTACCGCATCGATCACTTTTGCTTTTGCTCTTTCTCTTTCAAGTTCGAAATCATGATCGAGTGAGGGAAGAACCCCGGAGTTGAGAAGCGACCAATCTTGCTCGAACGCAATAAGGACCGAGCCGAGAGAGACCGTATTATCCAGGAGAAAGGTCTGGTACACAGGTGTGCCCAAGAAATTTGGTGTTCCCCATACTGCAGGATGGGTAATAATATAATCGGGAAGCCAGGTTGCGTTCAAGGTTTCCATCTTTTCGAATGTCGTTCCTATACCATTCCTCCACCAGCGCGCCATATCATTAGTCACCAAACCCACAAAATCAACTGTCCGCCGGTCTGTGTAATAAGGAATGAGCCCGCAATCGGTAAGACCTATAACCGCATTCTGAGAGGTGGTATCTTTGACCCACCATGACATCCGGCGGTGTTGGTTGTAAAGATCGTTACAATTTTCTCCATATTCAGCCGCCCAGAAATAAACAGAGGGAAGAGAAGCGAGAATGAGTAGAACGCCAAGGATTCTGCCGAAACGTTCCGGCTGTTGGAACTTAAAAAGCGATGGCGCCCAGAATATACCTGCGGTCATTACCAGTAAAAACAATGGTTGATACGGATGGAAATACCGCTGACTATGCGCAAAAAGTGTTTGCAAAATAGTCAATGAACACATCCCACCGAGGAAAATAAGGAGAGAAAACAAAGGAGCGAAATGAAGTTTGTCCTGTCCACTGTTGAGCGCTATATAAAGAAATCCGGCAACAAAAAGGAGAAGCGCGAACGGAGGGAAATAAGGAAACACAAGGGTTTGTGTAAAATAGCGGTACAACTCGTCGGGCATGATATTGTGGTAATAGCCCGCCAGAATACCGTTGAAATTCGCTGCCACCAGCCTGAAGACGTCGAAAATAGTGTAGTAAGGGTGATAAGGCGCAGACTTCGCAAGCATACCATTGGTAGTAAAGGAGCTGGTTAGCAGCCAGGTAATAACGATATATAGAGCAGGGAGAAGGAAAGCAGCAAGAAAAAGGTAAAAGAAATCTCTAAGCCGAAGATTATGTAAAGAAACCAGGCATGCAAAAAAGATAACGGTTATACCGGCTATGACAATCCCTTCGGGTCGCGCAATTGAAGTAAATGCAAGCGAAAGAAGAAAAAGCCGAAATGATGCAGAGGTAGATTGTTTCAGCCAGCATTGAAAGAGATAGAGTGTCAAAAGGATAAGAAAGGCGAACAGCCCGACATCCATCCCGGAAAGAAATCCCCATGCGAGATTACCGTTTAATATAAAAAGAAACGCCGCTACCAATGAAGCTGATTTCCATGGCAACCATTCACGTGCAAGGGTATAGATCAAGAGCGCTGTGCCGGTATAAAACACCACGCCCCAGAGAAACGTAATTCCTATCATCTTAACGCCATCGAGACCAAGCCAGAAGAAAGGCGCCAGTAGAAAAGGATAAAGAGGACTTGAAGCCCCTGTAGAATAGCCTGCTCCCTGTGTATATTCAAACAGGAAACCACGACTGAGCATTTTAGCGTACTGAAGAAAAATGAAGGTATCATCAAGGGGCGCCATGGGGTGACCGCCGGTCAAGAACAGCATAGCAGCCAAAAATACCAGTACAACCGCAAAGCATAAAACAACTATGACCGAGCGTTCTCTCTTCATGGACACCCCTTGATATCTATGGTTCCAATTTCCAACCCTTATTGCTACTTCAACGAAAGAGACCCGGCTTGTCAACCTTACCAGGAAGGAGATGCACCTCTTTTATACCCAGCACACTCGCACTGTACAAGAACATAAACCGGACAAAAGATTCCTCAGATGGTACCGGCTGCAGAGAACTTTTCAACGTCAGGGGCAACGAGGTTTCTATTCGACGTTATCTGCAGCGCACAAGAGGGTGATGTGAACAAACATATATTCACCTCTTGCTCATATGAAAGTGCTTTCACCTGAGCATACTTACTTCTTGTCCTGTTGAAGAACTATTCAGCAGCAAAAGGTTTATAATCCTTCTCCATTTCAGGAAGAATTACCACGACTGCACGGCGATTTTGTGCTCTGCCTTCCGGTGTTGCGTTATCGGCAACAGGACGATAATAGCTGTAAGTCACCGCGCTCATATCCGCGGCACTGAAATCGTGATTGTCGACCAGATAATGCAGCACAGAGAGTGCACGATGAGCCCCAAGTTCCCAGTTCGATTCCCACTCAGAGTATTGAATCTCCTGGCTATCCGTATGTCCTTCCACAGCAATCTCCTTGCCGGGAAAGTATTGCTTGACGATCCGGGCTACCTGGGTGAGTAACGTTTTTCCCTCGGATGTGAGTTCATCGCTTCCGGAAGCAAACAGCGCCTCACCAAGCATGGTAAGCTCTACACCTTTTGGAGTTTGTGCAAGCTGGACTTGAAGTTCTTTGAGCTGATCTTCCATCGACTTGAGTTTAGCGAGCTTCTCTTCATATTCTTGTTGCATCTGGGAAAACTGCTGGTCTTTTTGAGCGAGCTGTTGATTTCGCTGGGCGAGCTGCTGGTCTTTTCCTTGCACTTGCTGCATGTAGTCGCGAAGTTGTTGTTCCTTCTGAGCCAGTTGGTTCTGGAGTTGCTCGAGAGATGCGTCTTTCTGAGAGACCAATTCATCTTTTGCTGAGAGTGATACCTTGAGATTCTCGATTTCAGCCTTGAGCTCGTTGACTTTTTTCTCTTCAAAGGCATCGCCAACCAACGCGCCGGCAAGACCACCGGCTGCAGCGCCCACACAGGCTCCCTCGGCCGCACTGAGAACTCCGTGCGATGCCGCCCAAGAACCACCGACTATGGCGCCACCGCCCGCACCGAGCGCCGCACCTCGCTGAACATACGTACAGCCGCTTCCAAGGACAAGAAGAAAAACCAGAAGCACACTGCACACGATTGATCCACCCTTGTTCATCACACTACGCCTCCTTTCCTTTGACACTTCAATACCTGCGGCATACCTTCATTATTGCCTTAAAAAGTAAAATTGGAATGCCACCATCACTGCATTTGCGATATCATATTTCGCATAGGCCTTTATGTTTTGTCAAGACATATTTCAATGAAAAAGTTGGTTTTTTTGCAAGAAAAGGAACTCATGGAATTCAAAAAAGCAGCATAAGGACGAAGAAGATAAAAAATCAGGTCGAGTTCGAGCATACTAATCTCCAAACTTGTAATGCTTGCGTACTTTCTTTGCGACTTTCCACACGCACTTTAACCCCTGGGGGAATACAACAAGGTCACCGGCCTTAATCTGAACCGGCTCGCCCTTTTCAGGTTCAACCCTAACCTCACCTTCGAGAATGTAACAGGTTTCGCGTTCGACGTATTCCCAATCAAATGTTGAGGGATCGCATTCCCATATAGGCCAGCTCGAGACCTGGAGTTCTTCAAGTTCGTCTTCTGTGGGTTTTTTAATCTTAATATCTTCCATAAATCAGCCTCGAAGTCTTTCTTCAGTATTATGCTATATTTCGTAGATTGTTCCTTCTTTAGCGCATTCGATTTCGCTGTGTTCGGTATCGAAATCATCCTGTATGTGGACAAGGAGCATCTTTTGTTTTATTGAGTCCGGCAACGTGAGCAGTTCCTCATACCGCGTATGACCATTGACATTGGTTTCATGAATGATGAGATCGCACCCGGAGAGAAAATCGATATGAGCGGGATCGAAGGCGGTATCAGCGCTATACCCGAACGTCTTCCCGTTATACGTAATAATCATACCGAAACAAGGAACATAATGTTTGGTAAGTCGGATTTTTACCTCAATGCCCTGGACGTAGTTGAGTGTATTGAAGTGAAGCAGATGCAGATCAAAATAGTCCTCGAATTCTGGACATTCCTTATGGTGAACATTGAGCTCATTCATGCATCCCATGGAGGCGCGGAGCTTATTGTCCCAGAGCACATCCGCTACCTCGCTGATGGTATATAACCTGGCTCGACGGTGCTGGTGGAAACGCTTGAAAAAGCCGAGGCTTTCCAGTCCGTTTGAGTGGTCGCCGTGAACGTGAGTCAGGATAACATCGTCTATATCGGTAATATCGAGGGTGATTCCGCTTTTCTTCGATGCGTCATTAATCATGCGCCGAAGCGGATCCGGACAATCGATGAGGATTTTTTTGCTTCCCGCAAAAACAAGTAGACTTGTGCAATAATAAATGCGCGAGAAATAGTCTCCTATCCCGAGTGGAAGTATCCTTAACTTGTCCTGATCCTTCTGCATAGAACTATATTCCGTCTATTTCGTCTTTGACAGCCACGGCATCATTTTTCGTAATTCCTTACCGATTTTCTCTATAGGATGCTGAAGACCTTGTTTGCGTAAAAGGTTAAACATAGGACGCCCCGCCTGATTCTCGAGTATCCATTCCCGGGCAAATTCTCCTGATTGAATCTCGGCAAGAATTTTTTTAATCTCCTCGCGAACGCTTTTGTTGATAATCCGCGGCCCACGCGTCAAATCGCCATATTCAGCGGTATCGCTGATAGAATATCGCATCATGGATATGCCGTTTTCATGAATCAAGTCGGTGATGAGTTTAAGTTCATGAAGACATTCAAAATATGCAGTCTCAGGTTGATACCCGGCATCGACGAGCGTTTCATAAGCCGCGTAAATGAGCGACGTCAACCCTCCGCACAGAATGACCTGTTCGCCGAACAGATCGGTTTCCGTCTCTTCTTTAAAGGTGGTTTGAATAACACCCGAGCGGGTACCCCCGATTGCTTTTGCATGGGCAAGAGCAAGATTGAGCGCATTGCCCGACGCATCCTGCTCCACCGCTACCAGACACGGCACCCCTTTTCCCTCTTCAAATTGACGGCGCACAAGATGACCGGGTCCCTTCGGCGCTACCATATACACGTCGATATCTTTGGGAGGAACGATACAATTAAAATGGATGTTGAATCCGTGAGAAAAGGCTATGGCGTTGCCGGGCTTGAGATGCGCCTTGACCTCGTTGTCATAGATCATCTTTTGTACCTGGTCGGGAGCCAGAAAGTGAACCACGTCAGCTTGTTGTGCCGCATCGGCTGCGCTTAAGGGTTCAAAACCTGCCTCCACCGCTCGATCATAATTTTCTGTCCCTTTCAGCTCAGCTACAATAACCTCGACACCGCTGTCTCGCATATTGAGCGCCTGCGCATGTCCTTGCGAACCATAACCGATGACGGCGATTTTTTTACCCTTGAAAAATTTGAGGTCTGCATCTTTGTCATAAAAAATGGTCGCCATTTCTCTTCATCTCCTTTTTGAATGAATATAGTATACAGTTTTTTCTCAGAACCTCGAAAAGTCAATGGTTTTGTCAATCGGATAGAAAAAAGACCTTCCCCGAATGGGATTATGTTGTTGCTATCTTGTGTGCTGAGAGTGGTGAAAATGCAAGGAGCAGAGGATGTGGGTATTATTCTGCAAGTGAATTTTATTAGGCCTATAGGTCGTATAGGTCCTATAGGTCTTATAGAAAAATCAGCTGCTACTTTGAGTGCGAGTGCGCGAACAACGCCAGGGGTGTTTACGACCGCGAGTGTGAGTGCGAGTACGAGTGCGATAACTTAAGCTATAGATATTGCGACAGGCGGTATCGAACTTCGTCGGTGGACTTCGCGCGAGTCAAATCTTTATATCCAAGCCAGTGGCTTGCAACGAACAAGCAGGTTCGAGAAGGAAAAAAAGAACGCTCTGAGCTGATGAAATGACACGGCTGAATGAGTTCAAAATTTTTGCTCGAATTACGTCATTTTCTATAGCGGAACATAGGGATTGTAAATATAAGTCTTTATTTTTGAGTATTAAACATAAATAAAAGTGGGAAGTCGCGAGATGAAACATAAGAATAAAAAATGCGAGATGGTGAACAAAAAGCGAAAACGCAACATGTAGTGTAAAACTCTAAAATCTCCAACATTATATACGTTTTCGACTCCTATTTTCCGCCGTGAGCCCAAAGACTGTGTCAAATCTGCCCATTTCGTAACTCACTTAAAATCAATGATCTATAAAATTTTGAAATTTTTTTTTGACGAAACCCTTGTCAAAAGATTATAGAATTAGTGTAATAAGAACATGGATAAAGGTGTAACTTCTTTGCTGTTGCCATACTGCACCTCTGATCCACCACACTGCGACCGGGCGTTGAGGAGCCCACCCCTGCCTCAACGCCCATCTTTTTTCATACCCATCCATAAATTTATCTTCATAGTATGCTGATTTTTATAGGCTTACGTAATTACGTGTTCTTGAATAAAGAAGGTGGGTAACTCCCTTACGATTTACACTTCAGGCAAGTAGTTCCTTTCCTTTTTTGCGGGACGGCCTACGTTGTTCACATTGTTGAAGGCGTTGAAACAGATATCAGCGACATCGCGTTTTGTATAACAATTTGCAGCGCCTTCACCAGTGCAAGTCTTGCACGCGTAAGCTCAGGCTTGTCCGGAAGGATAATGCGATACTCTGAATTTTTTGTTCCTGCGGTGAAATAATTATGAAAACTCGACACCAGATCCCTTAAATACGAGGTGATAAGTTGAGGTTCAAGTAGTTCCGAAGCGCTATGAACAACATTGGGAAACAGTGAGATATTTTTGATTATATCCTGTTCTTCGGGAAGATTGAGCAGCTGAACATCCGCCCGGTCAACCTTTGATAAATCAACGCTCTCCTCACGCGCCTTGTCGAATAAACTGCAGGTACGCGCATACGCGTACTGGACATAATACACAGGATTGTTCATGGATGTGTCCTTTGCAAGTTCCCAATCGAAAATCAGCTGGCTGTCGATAGAGCGCATGAGGAAAAAAAAACGAACGACATCGGAGCCGAGTTCATCGAGCATCTGGCGTATAGTAATGAATCCACCGGCTCGTTTTGAAAATCGCATAACCTCCTCCCCCTTTTTAATCGTAACCATTTGAATAACAAGGCAGAGGAGTTTGTCTGGGTCGAATCCCAGGGCTTGCATAGAGGCCTTAAGGCGTGGGATATAGCCATGGTGATCGCCACCGAATACGTTGATTAGAAGGTCGTACTCACGTTCGTATTTATCGCGATGATAGGCTATGTCGGGAGCCAGATAGGTCTTGAATCCGTTGCTTTTAACAAGTACCCGGTCTTTTTCATCGCCGAACTCAGAGGTTTTCAACCATAGTGCGCCGCTATCCTCATACACCTGGTCGCGTTCCTTGAGCTTCTTAATAACCTCATCGACTTTCCCCTGTTCGTGAAACGATGTTTCGCTGACCCAATGGTCGAATTCGACTTTCAAATCCGCGAGGTCTTTCTTGATAAATTGAAGAATATGGTGAGTAGCGTAATGAGTAAAAAAGTCAAGATCCTTATGGAGCAAAGAATCGCCATGTTCATTAACAAGTTCTCGTGCGATATCGACAAGATACTCTCCGTGATAACCATCCTCGGGTATTTCAGCCTCGTTGCCAAGTTGTTGAAGGTAGCGAGCGCGGAGCGATTTACCAAGATTAATCATCTGTGCCCCCGCATCATTGAAATAGTACTCCCGCTCCACATTGTAGCCAGAAAAACCAAGAATGCGCGCAACGGAATCGCCCACTATGGCGTTTCGACAATGACCGATATGAAGAGGACCGGTTGGATTTGCACTGACAAATTCCACAAGAACGCGTTTGCCCTTTCCCACATCTACCGCACCATACGTATCCCCGGCGGAGATGACTTTCTCAATGAGGGTCGCCATCTCCTCGGGATCAATCCAGATATTGATAAAACCCGGTTTGACCGCTTCCGCCTTGAGTATAAGAGGTTTGTTTTGTATAATTTCAGCCACGATCTGCTCGGCGATCTTCATGGGAGATTGGTGAAGCGGTTTTGCAAGCTTCATTGCTACGTTCGTCGAGAAGTCGCCGAAATCCTTAACACGCGGAACTTCGATCCGAATATCTGAAACAATTATTTTATTGAGCTTATGGACGGCTTCCTGAATAATCGTGCGTAATTTTTCAGTAAGATACATAACTGCATTCTCATAGTAAGATAATACCATTTTTCGGGTCTGATGTTAAAAAAGCAAGGAAAAGAGCACGCACCGGTATAGTATGACTGATCAGAAACAAAGTCTGTCCTACCTCGTTATCAAGGGCGGGGTGATAGTGTCCATACTCAAGGTGATCGAACGTGGTTTGAGTATGATACGCCTTATCATTCTCGCCAATTTTCTCGCTCCACAGGATTTTGGACTTATGGGTGTAGCATTACTTACTCTGACTACGATTGACACCTTTTCACAACCGGGCTTTCGCCAGGCACTGGTGCAGAAGAAGGAAAACGTTGACGACTATCTCAATCCTGCGTGGACCTTGCTTGTTTTACGAGGAAGTATTCTCTTCCTTGTGCTTCTGCTCATCGCCCCGCTGGGCGCCCGGTTCTTCGAGGCTCCCCAGGCATGCCTTTTGATTCAGGTCATCGCACTCTCCCTTATCTTTCAGGCATTCACCAATATCGGCGTGGTGTTCTTTCAAAAACATCTCGACTTTCATAAACAATTCTTCTTCCATTTGAGCGGTGTAGTGGTCGATTTTGTGGTTGCTCTCACCCTCGCGATTCTCACCGGCAGTGTCTGGTCGCTCGTCTTTGGACTACTGGCAGGACACTTCACGCGTATGGTGATAAGTTATGTCATCCATCCTTTCCGTCCGCGATTCAATCTCGATTCCTCCCGGCTCAAGGAGCTTTTCAACTTCGGCAAATGGGTGTTGGGTTCCGGGGTACTTGTGTTTCTCATCACGCAGGGCGATAGTATCGTCGTCGGAAAGTTCGTAGGTATCACTGCGCTGGGGTTATATCAGTTGGCGTATCGCATATCCAACATGCCTGCGACTGAAATCACCCATATCATCTCACAGGTTACTTTTCCCGCGTATTCGAAGTTGCAGGACAATATTGAACGCCTTAGAGAGGCATATTTAAAAGTCCTCACCATAGTCGGATTTCTGACGATCCCTCTTGCTTCCGCCCTCATCCTTTTTGCACATAATTTTGTTGCTCTCTGTATGAGTGAAAAATGGTTTCCGTTAATACCAGTGCTTCAAGTATTAGCCATTGCCGGTCTGTTCAGGTCGCTTGCCGCAACTGCCGGTCCCGTATTCTACGCTATAGGCAAACCGAAACTTGATACACACTGGCAAGTAGTCCGCTTTGCAATAATGATGCTGTTGATTTTTCCTTTTATCCAGAAATGGAGCGTATCAGGCGCGGCATGGGCGGTCGTCTCGAGTATCTTTGTAACCATGCTCGGATTCGGCTATTTCGTTAAAAAAATCACCTCATGCAATATAAAGGCTATTTTTGTCCCTCTGGTATTTCCGTTGCTGAGTTCTTTAATCGCAACATACGGTGTTATTATGGCACAGCGCCAATTCGAGTCCATAAACGGCTTTATATTTGTGTTGTTGATTATGCTTTTCAGTCTGATTTATCTTGTTACGATTTATATCTGGCAGAAATTGTTCGAATACCGTATCATTCAATTAGTTACCGACACTATCAAGACACTGAAAAACAAGATATAAGATGCAACCATTACACCCAGCGCCAAAGAAGAAGCGCCCATATACTCATATCTATGATAAAAAAGGACGGTTTAGCAGTTATTGGCATCAACTCAACGAGATTATGATGCTTGAACCCAGCAGCATTCTGGAAATCGGTATAGGGACGAGATTTCTCACCGATTACTTGAGGAAATGGGGCTATGAACCAATAACGATGGATATCGAGCCGGCGGTGAAACCTCATGTTGTGGGCGATGTTCGCGCCCTGCCATTTCGCGATGAATCATTCGACACGATCTGTTGTTTTCAGGTTCTCGAGCATCTTCCCTACTCAGAGTTTCAACGCGCTCTCGCGGAAATCCAGCGTGTGGTAACGCGGAATATCGTTATCTCTCTCCCGGATGTCAGCCGCCATTATCGTTTTCTTATAACCATACCGAAAATCGGCGAAGTCAAACGCTTGATAGAAGTCCCGCGTAGGCGAAATCCCCTACGGGTACACGATGAAGAGCATCAATGGGAAATAGGCATGCAGGGCTATCCACTCAAAAAGATCAAAACCGATCTCACGGCAACGGGGCTCGATATTATAAACACGTATCGCGTGTTCGAATATCCCTATCACCGCTTTTTTATACTGAAGAAACGCAGGGGCTGAATACATGTGTCCAACCGGTGAAAAACCATTAGTAAGTGTGATAATCCCTACGCACAATCGTCCGGAACACCTGCGTCGGGCTCTCCTTAGTGTAGTAAACCAGACCTATTCTGAGGTCGAGATAATCGTTGTTGACGACGCCTCCTCTCAAGACCTGAAAGGCATGGTAAAGGAGCTGTCAAATCCCTGCGTGACGTTCATAAGACACCAGACCAATCGTGGCGCATCCGCCGCACGAAACACCGGACTTAACGCCGCTCAGGGGAAATACATCAACTTCCTTGACGATGACGATGAACTCATGCCCTCGAAAATAGAAAAACAGATCGCCTTGCTTGAAGGTACGCATAACGATGCTGGCATGATTTATAGCGGGTACTGTTACGGACTCGAACGTACCGGCGAGATAATTCACCGGAGTATGCCCACACATTCCGGTGATGTGTTTGTCCGGTTCTTGCACAGCAACTTTATAGTCATGCATGCGGCATTGGTGAGACGAGAATGTGTAGAAAAAGTGGGCGGTCTCGACGAATCCTTGCCCGGGTGTCAGGACTGGGACCTCTGGCTGCGGGTTTCACGTGAGTTTAAATGCGCCAACTTAGAGGAGGTTCTCGCCACCGTATGGGTTCACGGGTGGCAGATCACCTCTGATCTTGAACGCAAAATACGAAGCCGTGAAATGATCAGGGGAAAATATGCAAAAGAACTTGCAAACCATCCGTCGATTCATGCTTTTCATCTGTCGCGGCTTGGAAAACTCTATTTTCTTGCCGGCAACAAAAAAAGAGCCCGGGCGTATCTCTGGCAGGCATATAAACTTAGCCCGGGACAGGTCAAGCAGCTGCTTCATCTGGCGTTCTCTCTGGCAGCGCCACGGCGGTACAGCGAATTTCTACATAACAGGCAATTCAAAGTAGGCGATATAACTTTTTACTAATAAAAAGGAAGGAGAACTATGGGACGTATCAACCTTTTTGAATCGACTAAAGTGGGTGGTGTCGAGTTAAGGAACCGTTTTATGCGTTCAGCCACCCATGAATGGCTTGCATCGGATGAAGGATACGTGACAGATCGGATGCTCGACTTTTATCAGACATTAGCGCGTGGAGAAATCGGCTTGATTGTGCCCGGATACTCGTATATCGAGCCGACCGGAAAATCAAGCAAACGCCAGGGCGCCATTTATGATGACTCGTTCATCCCGGGATATAAGAAACTGACGGACGTGGTACACGAGGAGGGCGGCGCAATTGCCCTTCAGATCGTTCATGGCGGTCGACAGGTCAAACCCGATTTGATAGAGGGTGACGCGCCACTTGCACCTTCAGAGGTAAGGGACAGCTCTACTGGCATTATACCCAGAGAGATGACTGATGAAGAGATCGCGCGCATAAAGACAAAGTTTGTGGAAGCAGTTGAAAGGAGTCGTAAGGCGGGATTCGACGCAGTCCAACTTCACATTGCCCATGGGTTTTTATTGAGTGAATTCATCTCGCCTTATACCAACAGGAGAAATGACCGATGGGGTGGTTCGACGGAGAACCGCTGCAGGTTGATTCTTGAAATTATAGAAGGGGCACGGAAAAAAGTCGGCGATGACTTCCCCATTTTCGCCAAATTGAATTCCACCGATGGGATAGAAGGTGGATTAAGTGCAGAAGAAAGCGCTCGTGTTGCGGCTTTATTATCATCCGCAGGAGTGTCCTTAATCGAAGTAAGCGGCGGAATCGGTGAAGCCGGCGAAATTGCTGCACGGTCGTACATCCTTCAACCTGAAGATGAAGCCTATTTCGCATCCGGGGCGCGGCTCATTAAACAAGCCGTTGGCGAGCGCACAAAAGTGGCTTTGGTTGGAGGACTTCGTTCTCTCGAAGTTATGCAACGTATGGTGGATAACGGGAACACCGATATTGTATCAATGAGCCGGCCTTTTATCCGTGAACCCGATCTGGTCTTGAAACTCAAAAAAGGCAAAAAACAAAAAGGGGATTGCATCTCGTGTAATGGATGTTACTGCCCGGACGGCATTCGTTGCGTAATATTGGAATCGGAAAGCGCGTGAGTAAAGAAAGGTGCGAAGGAAGAAGACTTGCAGGAGTGAACCTTATAAGGCGATACGCGTCCATCTACCGCGTTGATATAGAGCATAGATAACGGCGGCACGAAACGCCCAATCAATAACCATCCCAAAGTAAATACCTTGTATTCCCATATTGAGCGTAAAGGCGAGGGTGTAACAAAGAAGGATACGGACAAACACGATACCGAGCAGCCCTGTGATCATGGGGCTGAGAGTATCGCCGGCGCCGCGAATTCCGCCCGAGATCGTCATCGCCATTGCAAGAAGGGGCTGCTCGAGCGCCATAATCCTGATTAGTATCACTGCAATAGCAGCGACATCAGGCTCCGGCTTGAAAAACTGAAGAAAAAAGCCGGGAAAGAGAAAAAAACCGAATCCAATGACGGTCATAATAATCATTGCTAAAGCGGTGGTCAGTTTAAACGAGACGCGTGCGAGATCGGTCTTTTGTTGCCCCAGGCTTTGCCCGACTAGCGTCGTTGCGGCGACTGAAAAACCAAATCCGATCATGAACGAGACCGATTCAATACGAAGCGCGATCACGTGTGAAGCAAGCGCTATCGTACCTATCGCCGCAATCATCTTCACGAATGCCAGAACTCCTACGGTTCGGATTATCTCTTCTAATCCGTTGGGGATACTAATCCGGATTATGGTCTTGATATAGTCAACGCGAATTTTGCAGAGGTCTTTCCATGATATCTTGATGAGGGACACATCCGAGAAGAGGGTATAGCCATAAAGTAATGCGCCAAGGATAATAGCGATGGCGCTCCCCACGGCGGCGCCCGCAATTCCCATACGGGGAAAAATCCAGGGCCCGAAGATGAAAAGATAACTGAAGACGATATTGATGGAATTAATGATAATCATAATGAACATAGGGGTTTTGGTATCACCCGCGGCACGTAAACAGCCCGCCGCAACGATCTGAAATAAATACAAAAAGCCGAAGAGCATGATAATCCTCAGGTAGAGGGCACCTGCCGATGCAACTTCGGGCTCCGCTCCCATCCACATCATGAACTTATGTGCGAAGTAAACGCCCCCTATCGATACAAAAACGCCAATAACGAGCGCCATAATGATGCCCTGAGCAACGGCGATGCGAACCTTATCGAAATCGCGCGCTCCATAGTAGCGAGCAACCATCGCCACCACACCGGCGTAAATACATGCCGGAGTGGCAATAGTACGCCAGACGATAACACCCGCTACTGCGACAGCTGCAAGATATAGCGAACCCAGATAAGCGATCATCAAGGCATCAACAAGATGGATGAAACTGTGGGAAAGGTTTTCGAGGATTGCAGGCGTTGCCAATCGCACGATTAATCCAGGGAGTTTGTGACGATTTATTTCCATTGAAAAGATTGCGTCTTTTGAATGTAAATATTCATCATCTTGTGGTATTGTGGTAAAGGCAACGACTTTTTGAAACCCATTTTATAGAGAACATCTCACAGGCGCTTTTCTATAGGAGCAAGAGGAAAGGACAGGTCAGATAGGACAAATTGGATAAAGAAAGTCATCTGATCGCAACATAACGAGACATTTCAGCCCTCAATGTCAAGTGTAGACTTTCATAACATAAAGGTATTGACAGAAACGAGGTTGAGATAGGAAAATACTATAGATGATTGTATCGATGGTGTAAGTATAGTAGACGCCCCTGCATGAAGAAATAACGCGTGTGGTGGGGTGGCTGAGTGGATTAAAGCGGCGGTCTTGAAAACCGTTGTCCTTTGACCGGGACCGTGGGTTCGAATCCTACCCCCACCGCCATAACTTTTTTAGAAATTATCAATCGGCTCTTTGAGAATGGGTTTCGTCACATAAGATATAAGTCGTTGTTTTTGAGGCGAAGCCGGGACAAAAAACACGTTGGATGGAGAGGTGGCCGAGTGGATTAAGGCGGCACCCTGCTAAGGTGTTTCTCTCGCAAGGGAGACGTGGGTTCGAATCCCACCCTCTCCGCCAGCTTTTTTGAGTGTGTGCATTAAATTCTCATTCAGGTGCGCGAATTGAATAACCAACTACTGGATGTGAACCTTTAGACTTTGCATTTTTTCCAGCATAACGTGCGCGATGTTCAACAATTTTCATACTTCTCCGGGAAAGATCCTTATTATATTCGGCATCATTTTCATCGTTATAGGATGTATTCTCCTTCTTGCCTCACGCTTTAAACTATTTGGCAATCTTCCGGGCGACATCAAAATTAAAAAAGACAACTTTACCCTCTATTTCCCCTTAGCTACCTGCATACTCCTGAGTATAATTCTGACGATTATCCTGAACGTGATGTTACGGCGTTAGATAGGGCAGATTGTAAACTCTACCCTGGAAGGATTGGAAATCTGCCGTAAAAAAATTTGTAACATCCTCGCACTCGCGTTCGCACGCCTGAGGATGCGCGCTCTCTGTTATTTTTTCGAAGTAGGGTCGTTCGGCCCGAACGACCCCGGCAGAAGATTAAAACAAATATCATATTGTGATTATCAATACGGATCGTAGATTCGGCGTTAGCGAAATCGTAAACTCGCTCTGGAGAATCGGAGATTCGCCGTGGCGGATGTGTATCTTTTGCGAATCGAAGACTCGCCGTGTCAAAATTAAAAAAAACGATAATTTCGATTTATACCATCGAGATATGGACGATAAAATACGAGGTGCTTCAGATTTGTTTTTTGTGTTGACTTTATGCTTTACCATCACAAAAAATACCGTTATCATAAAACTTACTTAAACATGTCCAGAGGGTGAAAAAATGAAAATCGTAAAAAATGCGAGATTCGCATTCATCATTTCCTTGATTACCGTAGTCCTACTACTGGGTGGTATAGCACCAGCGCAACAAACCATCACAATAGAATCAACAAAGGGGGGACCGGGTGCGATAGTATATATTCCGGTTCATCTCAGTGATGGATGCGGTATAGGTGGAATCAACGCGACAGTAAATTTCAGCCCGGGCGTGATCAGCAACATCTCGATGGTGAAGGGAGATCTCCTGAACACGCATGTGGTGGATTATAATACCGTGTCCTCGATGGAATTTCGTTTCCTCGCCTACGCAAATCCAACGGCTTCATTCAATTCAGGCGCAGGGTATGTCGGCTACATCAAGGGTACAATAAGCCAATCTGCAACACCGGGTTCACAGGTTACGGTAACATTGACAGATAGCGCATTAGGCACCACAGACGGGCAGAGCGTTGAGGATATCTCAACCGTAAACGGCGTCATTGACATTTACCCTGCTGCATTCAGCTTCGACGTAGATTCGCAGGGCTGGCAATTCAAGGGAAAAGTCAGCGAGTATGATGAACCTGATTATACCGACCAGGGCGGACACCTCGGTCTCAACGCGCTCGGGTCGACTAAATCATTCTCATACTGGGAAAGTACGGACTTACCGATTCAGGACGGGAAAGTATATCGAGCCGCGTGGACAGTCGGAAGCAGCGTTACGGATCCCAATTTAGCGGTACAATACAGGTTACGCGTAAACCAGAAAGACAGCTGGCAGGCGTGGGAACGCATCGTGGACAGTTATAAGAGCCAGAGCCCCTCAGCCGGCAATCCCAAAACATATAATCTCTTCTTTGATCCTTCACTCACCGGTGTAGCAGACGATGTCGTCGTTTACTCATTCGATATTTTGAGTTTCAACACCGAGGACGACACAAATTCATGGCTCTACCTCGATGAGATGGTGGTATCAGAAGTTGCGGTTACTGAAGGCGCCCAGGTGGCGAGTTATGACTTCGAAAGCGATGGCGAGGGCTGGCAATTCAGCGGTCCCGTACCGCCGTACAATCCTCTCTCTGTAGCGCTCCAATCCGGAAAACTTGCCTTGTCGCCGGATGGCGCAATAAACGCCTTTGCCTATGTCTTTAGTCCGGAAATCACGATTGAAGATGCGAAAGTATATCGAGTGCGTTACGAAGTGGGAAGCACCACTTCTGATGCAGATCAATGTATCCGGTTCCGCACCAGGCTAAATCAGAAAGGCGCATGGCAAGGACTCGAACGTGATGTGAACAGCTTTAACGGGCAGGCGCCGGCTAATATGACAACCAAATACTACCACCTGATTTACGCTCCACTTGTAACCGATACAGAAGATAACAAGATGGATGTTTCCTTTGATGTCTTGAGCTTCGAGAGCGCTGATGACGTGAACTCGTGGGTGTACCTCGAAAGTCTGACCGTTAACGAAGTTACTCTAAGCGAATAAGCAAACAAACCTCGATCGCTATTGAAAAAGAAAAACCCCGCAAGATAATCTTGCGGGGTTTCTTTTTACTCCAAAAAGGTATGAATCATCCGGGCAACAACCAGCCATTGTTACTTAACCAGATATGCTCGTATCATCCATTCATGTTCTGCGTCGGGCTTGAATTCTGCGCCTGCCTTGCCGACGAAAGAATGTGAAACCTGAGGGGCTTCATTGAAATGGAAGTAAATGCCTTTATACTGGTGAGCCTCTGGATCAATGGCAACCATTAAATAGCCCTCATTTGCAGTAGTAACGGTTAAAGGTGACGGGAACACCAATTCTACCCACTTTTCCTTATACGAAAACAATCCATACGGAATCTCTTCTTTTGCATACTCCGTGCCTGACGAATCAACCAATGAGACTTTTATCATGGTTTTTTGGGTGTCGTAACCGGAGCCGTAGCGGCTGCCGTATACTTTAAATCCTTTGAGCATGAGCGGTTTTTGTAGCGCGGCAACGTCCGGAAAATCAGAAAGAGTATAACGGATAGCAGGTCCCCTGCCGCCGTAACTTCTCATCCCATCTGATTGAGTATCGTCGTATTTAAGTTCCAAACATCCGGAGAACGCATCCTGCTGAACAGGTTCTTTCCAGTCGCTGAGCAGCATCACCTTCTTGCCTTGAGAAGGTACAGTAGTCATTCTCACGCGCACCATCCAATCGAATCTATCACGAACGGACTCGAAGCCCGAGTCAGGTAAACCCGTATAGGAATGTGTGGTATCGACATTCTTATCGAATCCAAGATAGATTCCCTTTGTCTGGTGCGGATTGAAACTCAATGCGACAAAAAATTTCGGTGTAACTTCGACAGCGGGTGTGGGGAACGTATACCATTTGAGATCAGCACGCTCGACCGCGCCGTAGGGAACCGGCACATCGGCAAGCACCTGTTTTTTACCATTGAGAATATAGATGTGGAAATCCTCATCGGGTGCCTCGGGAAGTCCGTATCTGCTCGCAAAAATCGACACTTCTTCAACAAATTTAAGGGTTTCAGGTGCGGAAAATTCTACACAATGACCTGATGCGGCTATGCTGCGCTTCCCCTCGGCTGTATCGTCTACATAGCCAAGGACAGTCCCTTGAGCAGCGGTCTCCTGGCTCATGACCGACATGGTAATGCAGCATAACATCAACACAAGGATACTGAAGAGTACTACTCGCATATTATTTGGTTTTTGTTTTCTCATGGTTTTTTCTCCTTTTTACAAAATTCCGACCTTCCTGTAAACTCGAGCAGACCACAATAGACCGAAAAGCGCTATGACAAAAACCTTCTTATTGTTTTACCCTCAACACATCCCCCGTAGAGACAGTACCGTTAGTGGGATCATAGGTCGACGCATGAACCGGTTGTCCAACCGCGGTATCGGTTGTATACCGTAGGAAATCTCCCATGTAATACCCAAAAGCGCCATCCTGAGCGATAAACTCAGTTCCTCCTGTCACCGCAACACCGCCTCTCCTCACCTCTCGACCCGCAAAATAAGGTTCTCCGACTTCAGAACCTTCTAACTCTGTGCTGGAAGATGGAGAACCAAATTCCCCTTCTTGCTCAATTCTCTCTTTTGGCGTGGAAGTATAAGCCTCGATACGCGTTCCCATATATAGCTCAGCATCCCTCTCTGCAACCTGATTTCGCCCGAAGGAATCACCTGCAGGAGATCGCTGGTTCCATAAGGACGTGAGTCCAATCACTACAAGGAGCAGAGCGGCAAAAGGAATAACTGGATAAAGGATTGAGAACGGCTTCGATTTTTTAGGTATGAAAAAACGAACTAATCTCTGTATAACACTATCATGCTGTGGAGAGGAAAAGGATTCATTAAGAAGCGCTGCCATTACGCGTTGATTGAAATCAGGTGGCGCACATTTAGAGGAAATGTAGTCTTTCAATGCCTCGTCATCTGCGAGAAGCGTATGTAACAATTCACGACATGTCGCACATTCATTCAGGTGTTGTTCCACCATTTGTTTCTCGTCAGGTGAAAGTAACCCGTCCACATAAAGAACGAGGGATTGTTCTATTTCATGACACTTCATACGCTTTCACCTTCTTGTTCCTGTAATTTTTTGCGGAAACTAACGCGAGCCCGGTAAAGGAGGCTTTTGAGTTTTGTCAATGATACGCCCATGATGGACGCAATATCCTCATAGGTGAGTTCCTGGACATACTTGAGAACCATGGCGCGTCGTTGTTCCGCGGGTAACGAATCGAACGCCCTCTGAATCTGTTCATGTTGTTCTTTTCTCATAATCTCCGTATCCGGTCGCCAGCGTTTTCTCGCTGCCGGTTCTTTACCTGAGTCTTTTATTTCGTCGAGCGATAGGGTTCGGCGTTGTGCAAGGCGCTTCCAGTCAATACATAGATTTTTGACAACTTTCATTAACCACGGTTTTATCTTGAGGTTACCGTTCTTGAGGATTTCAAAATAACATCTCACAAGAGCAACCTGTGCAATCTCCTGCGCAGTATCGAAATCATCGACATAGTTATAAGCAATCGCAATAAGGAGTCCCCGGTATATATCAATAATACCCTGGAATGCCTCCCGGTCACCCGTCCTGATCCGTTTGATAATGACATCAACGTCCCTATCGAGGTCAGGTCGCTGTACTTTTCCGGCCGCTATGCCGGTAGATGTACTTACTGACTCGCGCATAATTCGTAATCGAAGGCCCTTCGATAGAAACCTCTTGTTATCTACCATTTGCTCCACAGGCTAACCCAAGTTCGACAGTTTACCCTTTGAAGACCTTTTTTTTGTCTTTTTTTCGGGGTATGATTAGCCGCAAGTCCTTGTATGACGTAGGGGTACTT
>CAZSMK010000009.1:0-10165 GCA_964608095.1 uncultured Candidatus Sumerlaeota bacterium
GAAGCATTTTCCCCTGAATCTCGACACGGACGTAGGAATCAAGGAGTAAAGGACGAGCCCTGTCAGCCGGAGAATTGAGGTCGAGCGGGTCAGTGAGGGAGACGACGAGGCGTGCCATACGCCCTTCAGGTTCGAGTTCGGTGAGCAAACGAATGACGCGCCCTTCCCTGAAAGCATCCGTTCCCCATGCAGATTCATAATAAATATATGCGGTAGACCCCTCCTCCCCGTCATTCGACGGAAAACAGATCCATTGTAATTCATCCACTGGAATGGAGACCGTTATCCAGTATTCATCCGCTCCAATCAGGGTAGCCAGGGAAGCGCCAGTAGAGACCTGTGAGCCAATATCCACATTACGCGTCTGAACCATAGCGTTAAAGGGGGACGTGACTTCGGTGCGTTCGAGGTTGAGGTGAGCCTGTTTCAAGGCTGCCTCCGCTGCGGATACCGCCGCTTCTGCCATCTCGAGCTGGGGTTTTCGCAGCAACAGCACCCTTTCCTCCTCGTCTACCTCTTGCCCGAGTAATTCATACTCGCGTTGGGCGACTGCCTGCTGACCCATTTCCACCTGCAGGGCGCTCCGTGCCTTTGCCAGGTCGCTTTCACGCTGATGAACGGCTAATTCATAGTCTCGCGGTTCAATCTGGAGTATTCGTTGATCTTTCTTGAAATAACCGCCGGGAACGAACTCGGTATCAATATCAATAACGCGCCCGGGAACCTGGGCTGACAGATGGACAGATCTGGCAGGCGTTACTGTGCCCATTGTTCGTATCACAACGCGTTCCGTCGTTTTTCCTACCTCGGTGACATCGACAAGGGTCGCTTGAATCTCGGGAGGACGCCGTTGTGCTGTCGGTCGATTCGATAGCCAGTACATGGCGACCAACACGCCGATACCAATAATGATAACGGCTGTGACAAAGCGTACTATCCGTCCCAGCCAGACCATTATCGGAGAGAATGAATTCTCCCCATGCTCTCGAGATGATGAAGAAGTATGATTATGCTCCACCATAATTATTACAGCTCCTTTATTGCCGACGACTCATTGGCAGGCATTGTATCCTGCCCGTCATCTGCATAATCGTGATCGGTATTGTTCGTTTTAGAAATCTCATCCTCAACGGGACGCTCGAGCTCCCAGCTGCCTGCAAGCGCACGGTACAGGTCTATACGATATTGTATGAGGTCACGTTTGCCTTGTAGCCGGGCACTCTGAAGATTCTGGTACGATACCAGCGTTGTTAGATAGCGTGTAAAGTCAAGAGACCCTTTGATATATCGCTCCAGAACCAGTTCTGTGGACATTTGCGAGAGTGAAATCTGAGTATCGAGGTTTGTGAGGTATTCAGATTGCCGACTCTCCTGTGTAAGGGCATCCTCGACTTCCCTGAGAGAGTCGAGGACCGTCTGGTTATATGAATTAAGGCTTTCGGATAAGAGTGCGTATGTTCGTCGAACCTCGGCACGACGTGCACCACCCTCGAATAAGGGCGCGACCATATTGGCGGCGAGTGTTGCAGCCCAGTTATCGAACAGGTCGCCTATCTCATCGTCGCTGGTATCGGCGCTCAGAGAAATGCTGAGGCGTGGAAATTGGTTTGCGATCGATTCACCCACCCTCTTATCCACAGCCATGACGGCGAATTCAGCCGCGTGAATGTCGGGTCTTTTGCGAATCCATTCCGCTGGAAGCCCTGTCTCGGGAAGGGGCGGCAGCTCGGGAAACGTCGTCGGAACATCGACATCCAGCGTACCGGGCGCCTCTCCAATCAGCACGGCCAGATAATGTTTTAGCGTTTCTATGGTAGAAGTTACCTGAATTCGCTCACCACGCTTAGCCTCGACCAGCTGCTCTTGTTGCAGTACATCCGGCGCTGCGGCAAGACCGCGACGGAATCGCAACGTAATGACCTCGAGTTGCTTTTCATTGGTGGCGATTTGGTCATCAAGCAACCTCAGCTGCCCGAATTGTTCTATCAATTTAAACCAGGCGCTTGCGATCTCAGCAGAGAGCGTGATTGCCGCAGTGTGCACATCCTGCTCTGTTGCACGCATATCAAGCAAGGCAGCCTCGCGTGCCGACCGAATCCGTCCCCATAAATCCAGCTCATACTCGGCAAGAAGACCGAGCGAGAAGCGATTACCGTATGTCGTATCTTTGACGGTCTTTGTTTCGACCTCGCCGGTGCCTGAACCTGAATCAGTCCCCGAGTCGCCTGCGGCACTCGGCTCGCTCACCTGCATTGTGGTAACGGTTCGGGTACGTGAGGCGCTGGCGGTAGCTTGCAGTGCGGGCAAGAGGTCTGCGCCTGCCTTTCGTGCGATTGCGCGTGCCTGTTCGAGCCGATCCCAGGCGGCACGCAGGCTGAAGTTCTCCTCGAGTGCCTGCTCTATGAGTTGATCGAGCCTGGAATCCTCGAAGGCTGTCCACCATTTTTCAGGGAGAGGCGCCGAACCCTCTCGTGAAAACGAATCCGGCAATACCTCGGGCATAACCTCTATCTTGCGGGTCGCACACGATGAAAGCGCCATCATACAAAAGATAAGCCCTGAAAAGCACACCCATAATCGAATTTGCGGTGGTATATTAATTCGCATTGTACGTACGTTGATTAATGTCATCTATAATTCCGCTCCTTCTCTTCTTAATGGGCAAAAGTCGTGCCTGCACACTGAAATCTGTGGTTATAGTTTTAAATGTGGAATCTTCGCAGCCCACAGATTTTCTGTGCAAAAATACCTCACACCCATCACCCTTATTTGGTACAGTTTCCCGTGTGTGTGAACCAAAAGGAACAGCGCCCGAGGAAGCGGGGTATCTGTAGGTACTATCAGATGGCTTATGCATTACCGTGCGGCTCCTATTCCGCGTGAATTCTCTTTTCTATCAAGGCGCGCATTTCGCGTAGTCCAGCCAAGGAGAAACGAAAAATATGTTCCGCAATAGCCTCATCGTCGAAATCAAACTGTTGCGGAAGCGGCATGAGACGGTCCGCATCGACAATCGGGTGGCGCCGCCTGTGCATGAGTGGATTAAGGCATTGTGCATTGATACTCATCTCGCACAACTGGACGTCTCTTTGCGTTGCATTCTCCCCCAGCATCTCGTTTATGACTATCGTCATTCCTTTCCGAATCGGCTCGATAGTTTGCTGCATGACTTCGTTGAGAAGCCCTGTTGGGTTGGCGATTTCCTTGTGCACGATATCGAATTCACGGCTTTCAGAGTCGCTCAGGCGCTCGATGATAGAGCGTATCCGACCGCGCAGCCGTTCTTCGGGCGGTGCGTCGGGGTGCACGCCGCCATCGGGTGGATGTTTCTCGATTGAACGCTGAAACGCCTCGCGCCACGTCTCGATGTATAATGTCTCTTTATCGCCGAAATGGTAGTTCACCGCAGCGGTATTACATTCCGCCAATTCACAGATGTCGCTGATTCGTGCCTCGTGATAGCCTTTTCTGCTGAAAACAATACGTGCGGCATCGAGGATACGATGTCGTGTTTCTATGCCATCTTTACGTTGAATCATAAAATTTCACCTTCAAAGCAAAAAGAATAAATGTATATATTAAATTGCCAATTGAAATAGTCAATTGAAATATACGTTTAATGTAAGACTCCCGTTGTTCCTCTATATCTCACTCTTCTCGGATTGTACAATGGCGCGAACCACTGATATTTTTATTGAATAGGATGCATTCAATGAAGTAAACTCACACTACACGTTTATTCGGTGAGTAGCGTGGTATCTCTACGAAAGCACAAAAACTCAGTCATCGTCTTTTGAATAAGCGACATCTATAATAGTTGTGTTTTTCTTCTTACAGTAAGTACTATGCGCGAGGAGGCTAACCGTTAGGACATGAACATCAACAATGAACATCTCGATAAGCTTGAGAATCAGAGTATTTTCATAATCAGGGAGGCATATAGCCAATTCAGAAATGTCGCCATGCTCTGGTCCATCGGGAAGGATTCAACCACCCTGCTCTGGCTAATCAGGAAGGCGTTTTTCGGTAAGATTCCGTTTCCCATTATGCATATCGACACGACGTATAAATTCAAGGAGATTTACGATTTCAGGGAGAAATACGCGAAGGAATGGGACTTGAATCTCATAATCGCCCGGAATGAAGAGGCGCTAAAGAGAGGTATGGGACCGGACAAAGGGAAGTTTGAATGCTGTACCGAGCTGAAGACAAATGCGTTGAAAAAGGCGCTCGACGAGCATAAATTCAAGGCGCTCTATCTTGCCATCCGGAGGGATGAGCACGGCATTCGTGCGAAGGAACGAATCTTCAGTCCGCGCGATGAAGATTTCGAGTGGGATTATAAAAACCAGCCGCCTGAACTCTGGGATCAGTATAAGACAAAGGCACGCGAGGAGGAACATCTTCGGATTCATCCCCTTCTCGGTTGGCGCGAACTCGACGTGTGGGAATACGTTCAGCGGGAGAACATCCCTATTGTGTCTCTTTATTTCGCTAAAGACGGAAAACGTTACCGCAGCATCGGTTGCGAGCCATGTTGCATGCCGGTGGATTCAGAAGCTGACACCATAGATAAAATTGTCGAGGAATTGCGCACCTCGAAGGTATCGGAACGAAGCGGACGCGCTCAGGACAAAGAATCAGATTACATGATGCAGAAATTACGGTCTTTAGGTTATATGTAAAGGTGTCCAATAGATGCTCTCCGAGTTATCCGTCATTGCGATTTGTGGTATTGTTATAACGGCATTTATCTGTGAATACATGGACTCGAGTCTGGGAATGGGGTATGGCACCACGTTGACACCGGTGCTCCTCCTCATAGGATTCAAGCCGCTCCAGGTGGTGCCGGTGGTTCTTTTGTCGGAACTCATCACGGGCAGTCTCGCGGCATATTTCCACCATCGTCGTGGGAACGTTAATTTCAAACCAAAAACCATGAACGTAACAGAGATATATAAAGAATTGAAGGCGCTCGGGTATGTCGAGACGTTCCGCCGTGGATTGCCGCTACATTTAAAAGTGGCGCTGCTTCTTGCCGCGTGCAGCGTAGTGGGAACCCTGGCGGCGGTTGTGGTTGCGGTCAATATCCCGCGGTTCTGGCTCAAGATGTACATAGGCGCAATTGTATTTTCAATGGGTTTAGTCGTTCTCCTGACGCTCAACAAGGAATTCAGATTCTCGTGGGGAAAGATTTTGGGGTTAGGGCTCGTGGCGTCGTTCAATAAAGGTATGAGCGGCGGGGGGTATGGACCAGTGGTTACGGGCGGGCAGATTCTCGCCGGCGTGGAAGGCAAAAGCGCCGTCGGAATCACCTCGCTTGCAGAAAGCCTGACCTGCGCCGTCGGTGTGCTCTCCTATGTATTTATCAGCGAAGGAGCGCTCGATTTACAAATAGCGCCCTTCATCATCATCGGCGCAGTCGCATCCGTGCCGTTTTCCACCTTGACCGTAAAGAAGATATCGACCAAACACTTGAAGATCGCAATAGCAGCGCTGACTATTTGCCTGGGCTTATTTACCATAATCAAGACTTTAAGGGGTTAGAATTTATGCGACAGCAGAACTTACAATTCGTCATTGTCGGGCATGTCGATCACGGTAAATCCACCTTGATCGGGAGACTCCTCTATGATACCGACTCGCTTCCTCCGGATAAAATCGAGGAAATAAAGAAGACGTCTCAGAAACTGGGAAAAGAGACGGAGTTCGCATATCTGTTGGACCACCTCGAGGAGGAACGCCAGCAGGGAGTGACCATCGACACCACCCAGGTGTTTTTCAAGACGGACAAACGCGAATACGTCATAATCGATGCGCCGGGTCATGTCGAGTTTGTAAAAAACATGATAACGGGCGCCTCGCAGGCGGAAGCCGCGGTTCTCATCGTTGATGTGGCGGAGGGCGTGAAGGAGCAGACAAAACGCCACGCCTATATCTTGTCACTGCTCGGGCTCAACCAGGTCCTGGTGGTGTTGAACAAAATGGACCTTGTCAAGTATGACCGGAACAGATTCAACGCCGTCAGGGATGAAGCGGAGGCGTTTCTCAAATCCATCAATATTACCCCATTGCGTTATATACCCATTTGTGCCATTACGGGAGAAAATATAGCGCGCAAAGGCGAAAACCTGACCTGGTATGAGGGCGCCACGTTTCTGGAAAGCATGGACAATCTCGCAAACAAGCCCCCCGCCCGTGATAAGAGGCTCACGTTTCCCATCCAGGACGTCTATAAAGTGGATAATAAAAGAATCTCGGTGGGCAGGGTCGAAGCGGGTGTTCTTCACGAGGGCGATACCATCAAGGTCATGCCCGGGGGAGAAATCACAAAGGTCAAGACCATAGAAAAATTTCCCACCCAGGTCGCTGAAGCTCACGCAGGCGATAGCATAGGTATTACGACCGAAGATCCTCTCTTTCTGCACCGCGGCAACGTTATCTGCGATCCGGAAAAAGAGGTAACACTCACCGACACCTTCAACGCCAGCGTGATCTGGCTGACACGTGGCGAGTTTCACAAAAACGAGCGGATAATGCTCCGCTGCGCCACGCAGGAAGTGATGTGCAGCATTTCAGAGATAAGTAAACGTATCGACTCATCGAGCCTTGACGTACTCGAAGAAAATGCCGCCGCATTACACAACCTCGAAGTAGGCAAGGTGACCATAAAGACCAAAAAGCCCATAGTCATTACGTCATTCAACGATATCCAGGAGCTCGGGAGATTCGTCCTTGTCAGGGACGAGAATATCTGCGCCGGCGGGATAATAATCTAAGGTACGTGTGTTAAAGGTCGGCTTGACGTCCGACTGGGGCTACGTGTACGTGAACGAGTACGTGTAGGTGTACGTGTACGTGAACGAGTACGTGTAGGTGAACGTGTACGTGTAGGTGAACGAGTACGTGTACGTGAACGTGTAGGTGTAGGTGAACGAGTGCGTGTACGTGAACGTGAACGAGTACGTGTAGGTGAACGAGTACGTGAACGTGAACGAGTACGTGTACGTGAACGAGTACAGATAAGGGGGCGAGGAAAAAACTGGAAAACAAAAGGATAATAATGAAAAACAGACGCGTCATAATGGTATGTATGGACGGGGTACCGTTCAGGTTGGTAAAAGATTTTGCCGGGTCGGGGGTGATGGCGAACACGAAACGCCTTATCGAGAACGGTGTCTTCACGGAGATGGCGTCATCCATCCCGGAAGTGTCATCGGTTGCCTGGTCGTCAATAATAACGGGTAAAAATCCGGGGGAACATGGCATATTCGGGTTCACCGACCTACGCGACAACTCGTACGCTTTGCGTTTCCCCAATTATAACGATCTCAATGCTGCGCCTTTCTGGTACAGGTTGAAAGGGAAATCTATTATCATCAATGTCCCCGCCACCTATCCGGTGAAGGAAATGAACGGGGTGTTGATTTCGGGCTTTGTCTCGATCGATATCGATAAAAGCGTGCATCCACCCACATTGATTCCACAGTTGAAGCGCATGGACTACCGTCTTGACGTGAATTCCCAGATCGCCCATGAATCTATGGAGCGCTTTCTTGAAGACCTCGACCGCACGCTGAATGCGCGTATCAAGGCATATCGCTTTCTCTGGGACTACACGGACTGGCAGGTCTTTATGCTGGTGTTTACGGGTACGGATCGGCTGATGCATTTCCTCTGGGAGGCATACGAGGAGGAAACCCACCAATACCATGAGACGTTTGCCGCCCATTTCGCCAGGATCGACGAGGTGATCGGTGAAATTGCTGGCAGGATCGAGCCCGATGACCAGCTGATGATGTACTCCGACCACGGCTTCGAACGGCTGGACCAGGAGGTTTATCTCAACTATCTCCTGGAACAGGAAGGTTTCCTGAAGTTTTCAAAGTCGGGTGAAGTCGGCTGGGGCGACATCGATTACGGCACACGCGCCTTCGCCCTGGACCCAACACGGATATACATCAATGAGAAGGGCAAATACCCGCGTGGGCGCGTGGGCGCGAACGAAAGGGAATCAGTGCTGCGCGATCTCGAACAACTGTGTTCCGCTCTCGAAGTAAACGGCGGCAAGGTGGTCGAAAAAGTATTCAGGAAAGAGGAACTATACTCGGGCGCGATGATGGAGCATGCCCCCGACCTTGTTCTGCTCTCCCATTCCGGCTTCGATATCAAAGGGCGGCTCAATACCGGCACGCTCAACGCGAAACGCATCTTCAACGGCAAGCATACACAAAAGGACGCGTTCCTGTTTGTGCGACACAATCCGGGTATTGTTCCCGAGCGCCCCAGCGTCTTCGACATCGCCGACATCGTTCTCCATTCGGAAGAATCATAACAGGAGTAAACCCCATCTGCGCATTAAGAAAGTGTTGTCGCATAATCTCTTCGACCTCCAAATATACACGACTATGTGTCTTTTCTATATTGCGGCATGACGGATAAATACTCTACACTGTTGGAAGTTTTGTAACTACCCACGATTATTGATTTATTACGCGTGTGTAGCATTCATACACCGGCATCGGGGAAAACAAGAACTATTTGATGCTCAAGAAAATCAAAGAAACCGCAATACATGGCGCCGTTTATGGCGTCGGGCAAGCCGTTTCCCAAGCCGTTGGATTTTTACTCATCCCCCTTTACACCCAACATCTATCCACGTCTGAATATGGACTGTGGGCGCTTCTTTCACTTGCCATTACAGTCCTGGTGGCGATATTCGGCTTAGGGTTGAATTCCGCTCTTTTCAGGTCGTACTATCTTTACGATAACGAAAGCGACAGGAAAAAGGTGGTAAGTACGAGTTTTTATATCCTGCTTTCGAGTAACCTGATCCTGTTCGTTACGGGCTATTTGGGCGCTTCATACTGGTCGAAAATTCTTGTTGGCAATGAGCAACATGCCCGGTTGTGCATGTACATCTTCTGGACCGCGGGTCTTACGCTTCTTGAGACCATCCCCTTTGCGGTGTACAGAGCAAAGATGCTCTCGCAACGCTATATCTTCTTCACACTCATTTTCATTATCGTTCGAATCGCCCTTATAATTTATTATGTAGCATACGCAGGGTATGGTGTATGGGGAGTGGTATTAGGTAACTTCCTTGCCACGCTCATAGCCACCATTGTCTTCAATGCAACCATTATCAATTATCTTATTCCACGCATATCAATGACTGAGGCGCGAAGACTGCTGAGATACGGCTTACCGTTGGTAATAACCGGTGTGGGAGGGGTGACCTTGAATTTCGCCGATCGGTATATTCTGAACTCTAAATTAGATCTTGATACTGTCGGCGTGTACAACCTTGGAGCCCAGGTTGGTATGGTAATGACGGTACTACTTGTTCAACCCGTGGCTCTCATCTGGAGCCCGATGTTATTTTCGGTGGCAAAGGAGCCGTACGCGCGTGATTATTATTCCAAGATGCTGACCTATGTATATCTGGTAGGTATGTTTCTCTGGCTCGGGCTTTCTACGCTCTCTCCGGATGTCATAAAGATTGTAGCACAGCCGGACTACTGGCACGCATATAAAGTGGTTCCCTTTATCGCTTTCTCGAGTGTCATGTTCACCCTCACGCGACTGGTAAATGTTGGAGTTGGTCTTTCCGGTCGAACGGAATTCAATGCCCTGGTGATTATTATTTGCGCACCATTTCACGTTATAATGAACATACTCCTCATCCCGAAATTCGGCATGATGGGCTCTGCGTATGTATCTGTGCTTTCATTCACCCTGATGGTTATCATGCGATATTTTATATCCTCGAGACTGTACTTTGTAAAATATGAATGGAAGCGGCTTATTAAAATCAGCATTGCCACCCTCATTCTTTTCGGAGTATCTAGTCTAATCAAAACGGATACGCGGATTGTGTCATTGGTCATAAAAACATTTATTGTACTCACATTACCACTCGTCTTATTTATCTTTCGTTTCTATCATTCTGAAGAATTGCATCACTCGTGGAGCTATACAAGATATATAATTTTAAAGGTTTTAGGACGATGGCCTAAGAATTAAAATAGATAGAAAGAAATGAAACTTTTCCGAGCACTATTATAATTGACATGATTTGAACCATAAACAATAGTATACTTTATAATCTTAATATACATCTCCTATAGCATTTTTAATCTTTTATGATATTATTTATAAGTTA
>CAZSMK010000010.1:0-37512 GCA_964608095.1 uncultured Candidatus Sumerlaeota bacterium
GTCCTCGGGGAATACGTAACTCTGCAATGTGTCGTCGTCCGCTGTCTTGGTTACGGTCAGCATATCGGTATACGCGGCATTGTCCTTTGAATAGGCGAAGACGAAATTATCGCCGTCCGCGCTGCTCGTCTTGTACGCATCCACATAGAACGTGTACCCTCCACCTGCAGCGACATTGAACGTCCATATATGGCTAAGCTCATCATGACGTTTCGGGGGAGGACCCGAATCATATATCGCCTCGGTCAATGCCTCATACACATCATCCTGCGCATGGGTGTCGAGATACGAGCCGCTTACGGTTCCGATGGCAGTGGCGTAATCCGCAGTGGCATAATTCACGCCTTCAGGGGTCGGCGTCGGTGTCGGGCTCGGCGTGGGTGTGGGTGTAGGAGTAGGCGTTTCGGTCGGTGTGGGTGTGGGTGTTCCTGTGGGTCCGGGAGTGGGCGTGATAACGAGTAGAAATCGGACAGCATCCGCTATGACTGCGTCACCGACGGGAGTGCTCCCCGCAGCGTCGAGCGTAATGGAGTTATCACCTGAGTTGAACGTAAATGTTCCCAGGAGCCGGGTCACGATAACATTATCTCCGTTCTGGTTGAGATAGACCGTGTGTGTGCCGTCAGCCGCATACACGTCGAACTTAGCGTCGGTTACCCGGTTGGTGCTTTGACGGAACATACAGTAGACCTCATAGTCGCCGTAGTAGGCGAGGTTGCCGGTCCATGTCGCCGTGGCAGCATCGCCGCCATAGCAGAATCTGTAGGTTCCGCCGTCATAGCCGGTGCTTGAGCTGGTCGACCATGTGCCGGTTTCCGTGTAAGCCGGCTCGCCATCGTCGTTATCCACTATGACGTCTGTACCGGGTTCCGGCGTCGGAGTTGGTGTGGGCGGTGGCGGCGATGTCGGCGTCGGCGTCGGTGTCGGCGGCGGCGTCTCGCCCGTTCCTATCAGAAACGCCATTGCCGAGTACATGATGTCGATACGGTCGGGAAATTCGCGAATCATCTCGAAGGGAAATCCCATGATGACGAGTTTTTTGACCGCGTCGGCATATTCGACCGCTGCCACACTACCGGAATCGTCATAAGTCATGGCATCGAGCGCACCCGTGCCAAGACCGGCAAATACATCCGGATACTGTGTATCGTAAAAGCCGAGATCGAAGTATTTGCCGAAGTTGATCTGTGTAAGCCCGTCAAAGATAGAGCCGGTGACGCCGCTTGCCATATTGCTGGCGGAACCATCGCTGCTGGTGCACTGAACCTGGAGAACATTATGGAGAAAATCTTTATCCGCCTGGGTGGCGGTTCCGCATAGTTCGAGGTCCCAACCGAGCTCCTCACCCGTGACAAGGATTCTTCCACCTGCGCTCAGGTAATTCGAGACCAACGACTGTTCGGTGGCGTTGAAGGTGTCGCCGATGTCGCTCTCCCTACCCAGTATCCAGTCAACCACACTGTAGTTGCCAAGGGAGACGGAACCGTCGATAACCTTATCATTGGATGCGGAATCGAAATAGTAGCCGGAGTAGACAAGAGATTTTCCGTGAAGAGGAACGTAGTTGAAGCTGTTGATGACGTAGGGCCAGACACGACGCGACCAACCATTCAACGGATCGTAATTCATGGGCGTGATGGTTCTATCGTAGCGCTCGAAGCCGGACACGATAAGTACTTCGGGTCGCGAGCCGTCGCTGGTGACGCGTGTGCCCATGGTCTCGCTCGGGAACGATATTCCGCCATCGTTATACGCACATACGCGGAAGTAATAGTCCTGTCCCGCGCTCAGGCCACTGTAATTGTAACTGAGCACGTTACCTACATCAATACCATTGTCCCATGCATTGGCGTCGGTAGATTTGTAGACAATATAGCCGGTTGCCGCATGAGCGCCATAACCGCCGTAGGGCGGTGCCTCCCAGGAGACAGTAACCTGTCCGGAGCCGGTGACTTCCGCCCGTACGTTACCGGGCGCATCCGGTAGATACACTTTCGGCGCGCTCGCATGGGTATCGGCGAAATAGTCGATTATGCCTTGCAAAACGGCACGCGCAGCATCCTGTCGGAATCCCGCAGTTTCCAACAAGTATGCATCCTGTTGATTGTCGTGAAACGCCAACTCAAGAATCGTAGCGGTCATCTCGCCGTTGAGGTTGTTATAGGTCAACTCACCGTATGAACTGGTATATACATTATAATTGCGCGAGGGCAATCCCCAGAAATAATTCATGTCATCATCGACCTGGTGAATGATGGCATAATTGAACTCATCCACGTACGGAGCAGGACCTCCTTCGTAACTCGCAGAGTTCTTGAGCACCATAGGACCACGAGCGGTTCCATCATAGGCGTTCGAGTGATAACTGAAATAACAGCAGCGGTCGATCTCTGCATTATTCATGTATGCAGCCATTCTCGGACGACACCAGACATCGCTTACATCAGTAATAGTTGTAGGCGCCTTCGAGAAGACCGTGTATTCGTGTGCGTTCATCTCGAACCAGGGATAGCCCGAATCAGCATGCACGCCGCTTCCGATTCTGACCGCATCGGCGATTACCACTTTACCGCTGTCGGCTGACTGGTTACTCACCTCGACATAGCCATTGGTACCGGCATCGAAGTAAAAAGTGCCCAGCCAGATCCAGCCTTTGCCTACACGGTACTGATCGAGTGATACCACGGAGGTTCCACCCTTATGCACAATGCGGTAGGTTACATCCGTTGCACGATCGGTGCCGTCACGATACCATACAAATACGGGATAGGAGCCGGGAACGGCTATGGTGGGCGTCCATCGTGCGGTGGCGTTCTCCGTCGTGGCGGTCTCCGCATATACGTAATGCACCGGGTCTGCGGAATCACCCCAGAACGGCTCTCCGGTGCTTTGATACCAGGTGCCGGTGACGGAAAATTCCGCATCGTCGTTGTCCATGATATAGAGGTCGGTCTCAGGACCGATGTCGCGGATAGGTATCACCGTAGCGCCGGCGTTACGCAGATACTGGACGGCAAAAAAGCAGACCTGGTCGGCATTGCCGTGGTCTTCGACCATTTCCCAGTTGTTGCCGCGCTGGGTTACCCAGTCACTGCCGCTCGCTGTCCAACCATGACCCGGATTAATGTAGATATATTTTCCGGTCAAGGCTCCCGTTATCTGTTGTGGCGCAGGTGCGGGCGGTCCCGGCTGGACTCCCGTGACTGAAAACTCGGCGTCGCTTCGCTGCAGCGATGAGGGTACCGGAATAGCTTTTGCCCCACGTTTTTCTTTGTCCTGTGGTGGGTCGGGGATTGGCAAGACCTTATCCGGGTCGTAGCCGGGCCACAAGCCCGGTTCGCCATCGCTATGAAACGGCACAATTTCCTGCGCGGTTGCCATTACCGGCGAAAGGAACACGCCGGCGAAAAGCAGGATTACCATCATTGCAAAACCTACAAAAACTTGTCGTCTTGTTTGTTGGTTGCGACTCATTTCATCGCTCTCCTTTCCGTTCAGATAATGCGTAGGAAGGTACCACCTTCGAGTACTTCTACAACCATAACTTAAGCCCGGAAAAAACGCCCCGTCATAATGATTTCCGGCTGACATGTTCTTCTCAAGTTTCTCATACATGCCGGGTAGGCGTCTTACTTTGAACCGATGATTTGCCGGGCTTTTTATGTGAACACTTCTCCCGCCTCTCACTTTTCACCTCCTTTCGACACAAATATCATTGCCGCTTTTACGTCCAATTATGTTTGCTTAAAAGTATTGTTGAGCAAAGAGCTTCTAATTTTCCTTGAAACGTTTCAGTATGCGCAGGTTTTCTCGTTTAGAAGGTGTTAGGATTGTGCAGCACGTATCTTTTCCTGAGAGATTCAAGAACGTGAATACCCGACATGGATTGGGTGGCGATGGTTGTCATATAAAAAGGCTTATGAGAAAGAACAAGTTATACAACAACACACCTTAGAGATATGAAGACGATTCTTATAAAATACCTTATAAAATCGGGTTTTTCGTTAAAAGCCTTTATCAATAGTTCTATAATGATTTATCCGGGAACAACATTAGTCAAGTTTTTTTTCGAAAAAAGTTTTCCGTACGGAGCAATTCCCTGAATAGGCTTCCGCTTATGTCGATCCTGCCTTTTCCCACAGATCTGTCCTGATGTCGTTAATAGTAAATCTTACTTACTACCAGCCACTGATGATGTCATTGCATATAGACTCTGCGGGATTGTATATGCTACACTCCTGCAACTTGTGTCTCTTTGTTGGAAAGGCGGAATGGTTGTAATGATAGAAAGACATCTTATTATCGACATAGTGGTGGTTCTGGGATTTCTTGTTGCCGGGGCTTTTGTCGGGTATCTTTTACGGGCGCGAAAAAAGAAGGTGTTGCGCTACGCAGATAAGCTCATGATGTGGACCATCTACCTCTTTTTGTTTATTCTGGGTCTTTCTGTGGGCATAAACGAGGAGATTGTCCGAAACCTCGGCACACTCGGAATCAAGGCGCTGATTCTCACCTTGGGCGCCCTTGTCGGCAGCGCCGTCGCCGCGTTTATTCTCTATACCTTCTGGTTCAAGGAAAAGGCGCATGAAGAATAGTCTTATTATCCTGGGCTTTTTTGTTATCGGAGTGTTCGTGGGTGTCAAGGGGTTACTCCCCGACGCCTTCCTTCACCGCGACATGAGCCTTTATGCCCTCTATCTGCTTCTCTTTCTTGTGGGCGTTGTCGTGGGCGCCGATCCGCGCACATGGTATATACTCAAAAACATCAAGATCAGAATACTTTTTGTTCCAGTCTCCATTGTCCTCGGCACCCTGGCTGGTGTCGCTCTCGCCTCTTTCTTTGTCCCGGCGTTCTCTCTGCGGGAATCGCTCGCCGTAGGCTCCGGGTTCGGCTACTACAGCCTTTCCAGCGTCATCATCACGCGCTTCAGCGGCGAGACATTGGGGGTGGTCGGGCTGCTTTCGAACATCATCCGTGAACTCTTCACACTGTTAACCACACCGCTGCTGGCTCGTTATTTCGGTCCGCTTGCACCTATCGCATGCGGCGGCGCGACCGCCATGGATACCACCCTCCCTGTAATCACACGATTCTCGGGGCATGATTACGCAATGATCGCCGTATTCAGCGGCTTCATACTCACCCTTCTCGTCCCACTCATTATACCCTTCCTGCTTTATTAAAGCCCTGACCGAACATATTGCTGCAATGAGTGGAGAAGGTTCGCCATGGCAAATATCCCCTTCATACGCGCACTCGTACTCGCCGTCGCACTCGTGAGCGTGCGCGCATTCGGTTGTCCTTTGCAGAGTAGGGTCGTTCGGCCCGAACGACCCCCGGCGGAAGATCAAAACAAAGATCATTCCTGTAACCAGCTCCGTTGCTTATTTGCTTATTTCTTTTACGCATAGAGAATCGATCTTATCAAAAGCTATCCTCAACGCAGAGTACCCAATGTCCCTGCTGTCTATGCAGTCGCTGCAGTCCCTTGTGTTCCTCGCGGTAAGCGCAGAAGCCCTTGTTGGGCTAAAATAAGAAAATGTCTGACCCCACATTAAGTCGGTTCGGTGCGGAATTCGACGGTGCGGTGGGGTGCGGCGCTGTCTAATTCAAGCAACACGATTTCGTTTCGCCCCTTTTTGAATAGGGATTTCGGGATGAAAAGCGTCTGCTGAGGACCGCGATTCCAGTAGCGTCCAACATTGAAGCCATTTATCCAGCACACACCTTTAGTCCATCCTTCGAGCGACAGGAACGAGTCCTGTGGTGTCGTTACCTGAAAGGCACTGCGAAAAAAGGCAGGATAATGGGCGGGCTCTTCCGGCTCGAACTTCAACTGCGACACGTCATCGAGCGGCAAAGGATATATTGTCCAGTTGTGGAGAATCTGATCACCAAGCAGCACGCATTCGGTAATTCCCTTGCGGTCGATGAGCCTGCGTCCGAAGTTGATGCGACCCATATTCTCTACAATGATTGTGAGTTCGATCCCTTCCCGGGGAATTACCGGTTTCAGTTCCTTTTCCGGGAATTCCCGCTCGATGATGCCTAACAGTTTCCAGTTAACAAAAACATGCGCCCGGTCGTGCACTTCCCTGATGATGAGGGGCGCTTCCTCTCTTGCCCCGCTGACGTGTGTTTTGTAAAGAATGAAGCCATAGTTTTGGTCGAGGTTTTCCATAGGCTCGGGCATAGAGCGCTCAATGGGTGTCGAGAGAAGATCGAGAGAAGAAAAGAGATCAACCGCCTCAGTGAGTTCGAACGGGGCGATTTTCATGGTGAGCGCCGGCTTGGGAAGAGGAGTATCCGGCAGGGTATGATATTTGGCGATGACATCACGGAACGCTTCAAACTTCGGCGTGATATCACCCTGCTCGTTCAAAGGCGCGTCATAGTCGTAACTCGTTACAGTCGCCTGGTATGTCTTGAAAAAATTGGCGCCGTTCATGAAGCCGAAATTCGTGCCGCCGTGGAACATGTAGAAATTGACCGACGCTCCTGTACTGAGGATTTCATCCAGTGCAGCCGCCGTATCTTCCGCTTTCTTTATGTGATGCTCTTCACCCCAATGATCGAACCAGCCGTTCCAGAATTCGGTACACATGAGCGGACCTTCGGGCTGGTGGCTGCGCAATATGCTGAAGTGCTCCCTCGCTCCGGAGGCAAAATTTACTGTTTTCAAAACATGGGGAAGCGTGCCGGTCTCAAGCATCCAATCTGTTGCGCCATCGGACGTAAAGAGCAGGACATCGATTCCTTCCGCGCGCATTTTCTTCTCGAGGTATTCAAGATAGTGTGTATCGTTCCCATAGCTGCCGTATTCGTTCTCGATCTGCATGGCAATAATCGGACCGTCACGCGTAATTTGCAACGGCGCCAGTCGCGGCAGGAGTTCGGAAAAATACCGCTCTACGGCATCGAGATACGGGCGATAGCAACACCTTACTTGCATTCCGGGGTCTCTCAACAGCCACGCAGGCAGCCCGCCGAAATCCCATTCGCTGCAGATATAGGGACCCGGTCTCACGATAACGTTCAGCCCGAGTTCAGCCGCGGTCTCGATGTACTTTACAATGTCCATCCACCCGTCGAATACGAATGTGCCGGGCTTTGGTTCATGCATATTCCAGGCGACATACGTCTCTACCGTGTTCAATCCCATCAGCAGCATCTTCTTCAGCCGGTCTTCCCAGTACGCGGGATGAACCCGAAAATAATGCATCGCGCCACTCAGGATGCGAAAAGGTTTTCCCTCCAGATAAAACTCGTTCTTCCTGATCTCAAATTTACCCATTTCACTCTCCCTGAAGATTTCGTTTGTTTTAATACACCGGCAGAGCAATAAGCCGTCGGCGACATTTGTCACGGCAAACTATCAGCGATGTGATCAAGAAATTGTTTCGGGCTCAAGATTTTTATCCCCATGTAATTCTTGAGTGATGTTAAATGCTTATCGCCTGAAATTATGTATGAACATTGTAAGGCTACGGCGCACTCGATGAACATATTGTCCCCGGGATCTTGCTTGATTATGTGCAAAGTCGGCGTTGATGCGGAAAAGACAATATTGTACCCTTTTGAAAAAAGATGTAGCAATTCCTCCAACTCTTTTTCATTATGCAGCTCAAGCTTGTTGAGAACCTCAATATACTCCGCAACGATTTTTCCCGACAGGCATGACGTGACCGTCCCGCTTTTCCATACATCAATAATCTTCCTCGGATTTCCACCAAAGAAGGAGGAGACAAAGACCTTAGTATCAATGACGACTTTTATCATTTTTCAGCTCTAACCTTCCGAATTATTGCTGCGATATCTTTAGAGCTGAATCCACGTCTCTTTATTTTTGCACCGATTCTCTCCCATAAATCATCAATATAAGGGCCGATATCTCGTTCTTTAACGTAATTTTCCAGCAATTCCCTTACGACCTCGCTGACGGTTTTTCCTTCAGCCTTTGCATATTTATTGATCTTCATTTTCAGGTCCGGGTCGATGCGGACTATCATTTGTTTTGTCATGAGTATCCCCTTAATAAGTTATATTGTATATTCAAGATATACAATCTACGGATTAAAAGTCAAGAGGTAAGGAGCGTGCGTGACCGAGGTTTAGCCGAAGAGGAGATTGCGGAATCTGCGGAACCCAGAGGATATATAGTGTTTAAGCACGTTCGGCGAGCGGGCGGCAAACGAGAGCGTATTTATGATATACCGGGGGCGCAGATAAAGTCGCATCAATGCCTTCCGTCGCCATTCGGTCAATTCATCCGGCGACAATTCATAGGTGCGCACCGCGGCTCTGCCGTAACTTCCCTCCTGTAACGCGTCGGGCGAGATGATTAGCTCCTCGCGCTGAGCGATTTCGTAAAATTCCGTTCCCGGCAGCGGGTAGGCGATGTTGATATCGAAAAAATCGGTGTTGAGTTTCAGGGCAAGGTTGTAAGTCTCCTCGAGGGTTTTTTGCGTCTCCCATGGAAGCCCGATGAGAAAGAAGGCATGAGCCCGCAATCCCGTTTTCTTGCAGATCTTCACCGCCTCTATTGCCTGTTCCACTTTCGTGCCTTTTTTCATGTTATCGAGCAGGAGTTGCGAGCCGGACTCGACGCCGAACGCCACTACCCAGCACCCCGCCTTTTTCAACCATTCCGCTCGCTCAAGGTCAAAGGTATCGACGCGGCTGTTGCATCCCCACCTGATATTGAGACCCGATTCGACTATTAGTTGACACAACTTTATTACCCAGGATTTCTTCATGGTGAACGTGTCGCCGTGAAGGAGAAACTCATCGATACCGTATTTGTTTACGCACTCCTCGATTTCGTTCACTACGTTTTCAGGCGACCGCGAGCGCAAGGTGAAGCCCGACATTCTCCCTGCCGGGCAAAAGATACACTTTGCCGGACATCCCCGGTTTGCGTGAATGACGGTTAGCTTGTTGCCCGTTTCCGGGCTTCGGTAAAGGTCGTTCTCGAGAAGATGGCGTGCAGGAAAAGGCAACGTATCGAGGTCTTCGATAAGGGGACGTGGATTTGTCTCGACGACATTTCCATCGGACGTGCGATATATGATTCCATCAACCGGCGACACGGGTCCGTCTTTCACCAGCTCCATGACGGTCGCCTCCGATTCTCCGACAAGGACAAGATCAAGTTCATTATGCTTCGCGAGAACATCTTTGCCGAAAACTGAGAGGTAGTCGCCCTTTGCCGCGGTAAGAATAGGAGGATGTATTTCACGGGCTATACGGCACACCCATAGATCCTTCTCGAGTGTCGCAGTGGTAACGTCGAATATCAACAGGTCGGGTTTAAAATCATTGAGATTGTAGATAAAATGTTCCCACCCACCCCCTTCTGCAGGATAATCCACAATGCGAACCGTTGCCCCGCTTGCCTCCGCAGCAGCGGCTAAATAGGCGAGGTCAATGGGTGGAAATATGACCTGCACCGTCTGCTCCTCGACACGCGATTGGCATCGATCATCACGTCGGTAAAGACCGGAAGGAGGGTTTATCAAGAGAACTTTTTGTAGTGAGCTCCCCATTGTTTAACTTTTGTTTTTCCCCGCGCCTCTAAGTTAAATTTATGTCGATCTCTCCATAAGGAATGAATCAGTTTTATATTGCCCAACTCTAACCATTCTCCGTAATGTCTTCAAATAAATAACGCCAAAAGGGCTGATCAATAGCAAGCTCTTGAGAATGTCATGAAGGTGAACCGAATTCTTCAACCAGGTCAGTGATGAGTTTGATTCTTCGCATATCACCATTGGGAGGCATCTGGTCGCCGATGCCAAGTACAAAACGCGGGTTGGATTTCATGACGTTAAGATACTGTGTTACATGTGTGATGAGGTCGTCTTCGGAGTAACCGGGTACAAGCATGGCGCCGGGAACACCGCCCCATAAAACGATTTCATCACCGGTAAGTCCTCGCAACTCTTCCGGACGAACGTCCCCTATCGGCGCAGGTGTTATTGCCTCGGCGCAGGCGACACCGCTTTGCCTCAGAAGTGGCAGGAGCCCGCGTAACATGCCGTCGATATGTGCCATGGTTGTTTTTCCCGCTTCATGGAGCTGTTTCGAACGCTGACCGTAATAGTCGAGTGTATAAGTTTTAAAGAACGATGGACTTAGAATGTCGCTCGAAAGGTTGTCCGGAAACATGGCGAATTCACCCGGCGCACCCGCTGCAATGGTATATGCCGGTTCATCATATTTCTTCATCAGCTCGACAAGCGAGTGAAACTCATCCTCCTCCTCGAGCGCCATAAGCGTAGTAGTTTCCACTCCTGCCATTTCTACCATCAACTTTGACAAAGGCGTCCGCGGCAGGCAAACCACCACCACACCCGTGTCGCCGATGAGGTCTTCATGCTTTGAGATGTGTTCATAATCCGGCTCCATGGTTTGACTTTCTATCAGGTACCTGAACGCCGGCAGATCATCGGATGATTTAATAAAATATTCCTTAAAAATAAATGTATATTGATCCGGAATGAATTGAACTACCTGTCTGAGACTACCCGAAGGGGTCGTATAGGTCGTGATAGTGTCGTGTCCTTCCTGCTCGGTCTGGTGGGGACAATCGAACTTGAATCGCCATGGATCAAGCGGTTGAAGATAAATTCCGCAACCGAGTTCGCGATGGAGGTTCACTATACCTTCAGTGCCGCGGTACTCCTCCGGTAAGGTGCCCCGGAACTCATGCGCATTATGCCACCAACTCAGATCGGCAAACCAGGGAACACGGTCTACTTTCCCTTCCGCAAAGATCCTCTTTACACGCTCGCGTAATGTCAGTTTTTCATCTTTCACGAAAATCACCGCTCCTCAAGTACGATATGTAAATAAAGTGTAACATCATTAGCGCAGTTTCTTCAAAATGTTTTCTTTTCTTCCCCGATTATGCATGCGCTTTGAGCATAGATAATGCCTCCATCCCTTGTGCATTGTTCCGGTCAAGGATGTGCGGTTAGTACTCAATGGTTGACTTTTTTCCGGTGATTCGATGAACTTATCATTACTTTAGTATGGAGGCGTAAAATGAAACGCATAATTATTCTAACCCTGATTATGTTTCTTTTTTGTTGGTATTCGGCGATCTCGCAGGATACGACTACAGACATACAAACAACCGAAACGCTTGACCGTAAGACGATTGTAACCAATATGATTCGCGACTATTTGGAGAAGAACGTGAGCAGGGATTTTGAGGCGCCTATCCCCTACGGGACGAAACTCGAAAAAGTGGAACTCGAAGGCAATGTAGTAACTATTCATGTCAACAGCCGATTGGTATATCAGCCGATTCGTATCGGCCTTATCGAGTATCTCAAGCATGAATTCGCCTCGCTTCTTGCAGATGCGGTACCTGATGCTCAAATCCGTATTTTTGCCGATGACCGCGAAATCGAAGAATATATTCCGGGACTCCACTGTCCGCCGGGCGTGCTGCCGGAAAAACTCACACGCTCGACCGAACCGCTCCTCATTCGAAAGGTTAGTGTTCCTGCACCTGAACCGTCACAGGGGCTTTACGGACACTATGTCGCACTCTGGCATAGCCACGGCTGGTATTACGATACCATAGATGGACGGTGGCAATGGCAGCGCCCGCGCCTTTTCACCATCGTTGAGGATAAACTCCCTATGGGCTTTACCATACCTTTCCTGATGCCCATGCTCGAGAACGCCGGGTGTATTGTCTTTTGCCCGCGCGAGCGCGACGTTCAAGTCAATGAGGTTCTTGTTGACGACGGTGACGGAAAAGAATATCCGAATAACGGCATCTTTGAGACACTGAGTGAACCCGTCTGGGAAAATGACGCGGGGGCGGGTTTCAAGAACTGGTTGGCGCCCTATCCGGACGATATGAACCCGCATCAGCAGGGGCACCATCTCGTTACCAAGACCGTAATCGGTAGCCCGACCTCCTACTGCTGCTGGACTCCGGTTATTCCGGAAACGGGGCGATATGCGGTATACGTATCGTATAACGCATCGCCGGAACGCGCCACAGACGCACATTACATTGTGTATCATGCCGGAGGCGCTACGGAGTTCCGAGTCAATCAACAAAAATGCGGCAATTACTGGCTCTACCTCGGGCATTTTCTGTTCAATAAGAATGCGTCCCGGGAAACGTGCAGTGTGGTGCTTGCGAACGATTCGGAGCAGGAGGGCGCCACGGTGTCCGCCGACTGTGTCAAGTTCGGCGGCGGCATGGGTGATGTCATACGTGGAGGCACTATCAGCGGGTATCCCCGTTTTTGCGAGGGCTCGCGCTACTGGCTTCAGTACGCGGGCGTTATCCCTGAGATGGTCTATAAACTCGGAATCAAGCCCGGTTTCGGCGGACCCGATTACCTCGAGGATTATTCCAGCCGACCCGAATGGGTGAACTATCTTTATGGCGCTCCTAACGGGCCCAATCCGCAACGAGATTTCGAGGGGCTTGGTATACCTATCGATCTCTCGCTTGCGTTTCATACCGATGCGGGTATCAGGAAAGGCATAGTCGGCACCCTTGTGGTGTATCGGATTCTCGATCACCTGGACAAGGATGAGTTTCCCGATGGCAGGTCTCGCTGGTTGAACCGCGATCTTGCTGATACCCTTTCTTCCCAGATAGTGAGCGATATCCGGGCGAAATATTCATCGACCTGGCGACGCCGCGAGGTCAGGATGATGGACTTTGCCGAAACGCGCCGTCCCAACGTCCCTTCCGCACTCATTGAATTGTTATCGCATCAAAATTTCGACGACATGAAATATGGCCTTGATCCGCGGTTCCGCTTCGACGTGTCGCGCGCAATGTACAAGGCTATACTGCGCTTCATTGCCTATGAATATGGATTCGAGCCGGTAGTCTCACCCCTTACGCCTCAAGGTTTTTCTTTGAAGACATTGGCGCCCGGCAAGGTGGCGCTTCGCTGGGAGCCCACACCCGATCCACTCGAACCAACCGCGGAACCAGAAGGATATATCCTTTACATGCGAACAGGACTGAACGCTGATTTCGATAACGGACGATATATCACGATTAAGGCGGTGGAGCTCGAAGGACTTGATCCCGGCACGATCTATAGCTTTCGAGTTGCGGCGGTTAATAAGGGAGGGATCAGTTTTCCGTCCGAGGCGCTCTCGGTATATACCGGAACAGGAGAAGAGTCGCGTGCGCTTATCGTGAATGCATTCGATCGAATAGGGCCGCCTGAATTTGTGGAATGCGAGTCTGTTCGTGGCGTTATCCGCGATTGTGCCGACAAAGGCGTTCCCTATCACTTTGATTGTGCACTTACGGGCGATACGTGGGATTTTGATCCGACGCATAAATTCCTCAATAATGACAATCCGGGTTGGGGCGCCTCTTACGGCGACATGGAGAATGGCGTCGAACTGGGGAACACGTTCGACTATACAATTACGCATGGTGCAGCGATTAAGTCCGCCGGCTGGGCGTTCGATTCCACCAGCGAAGAAGCGTTGCGCGGCGGCTACATCTCTCTCGGCGATTATAAAGCCGTAGATTGGCTGCTCGGCGAGGAACGAACCACCTCACCACCGCCATGGCGCGAGGGCGACGGAAGTCCCGACATGATGAAGCATGAGTTCCAGGCGCTCACACCTGAAGACCAGGCTCTTATCAGAAATTATCTGCTCAACGGCGGGGCGCTTTTTATCAGTGGCGCGTATGTCGCAACCGACCTCGTCAACTCGCCACTCTCCGGCGAGGAGGATAAAGCGTTCCTCACGGATGTGTTGAAATGCCAGTGGATCTGTAATGCAGGAAGCAAGACCAACGATGTCTTTGCCGTGAACGACAGCATGTTTGACCGTGCCGGTATACCGGGGGTTCACTTCAGCCGCGGCGCAGGCGAGAACGGCATATACGGCGTTGAACTCCCCGACTCGATTCAACCGGCAAAAGATTCAGGCGCACAAGTCCTTCTCCGCTACAAGGATGCCCATTTCAACGCCGCTATAGCCTATGCAGGCGAACAATACCGGCTGGTTATGTTTGGATTCCCATTTGAGACTATTACGTCAGCCGAGGTCAGGGAATCCATAATGCAGACCATATTGTCTTTTCTGACGCAGTAATAAATTGCCGTGATACTTCATTATGGTTGCAAGGAAGGAGAGGGATGAAAAGCGGATGTCTGTTTCTGTTCATGATACTTAGTTTTACCGAGGTGCACGAGGTGTCATCTGTTGAATATTCACCCGGAAGAGCCGGCGATTTCGTCACCTTCCCTGAAGAAAAAAAACTGATATTTTTAAAGGGTGCGCGCGCGACCTTTGCACGTCAACCCGACGGCTTCGTCTGGATTTCGGATATCGAACATGTGACCTGGGGGAAGGAAAACAAAACCATATTTCTTGCCGATGCAGAGCCGCATTACTACCTGTGTGGTGATACCATACCCGCCGGCAGGTTCTTCGAACTCTTCCCTTACCATTTTTATGATAAGGAGGAGGAACACCTCATCGGCACGCGGATTAACTACCGCTTGATCGTGAAGAACGTTTCCGAGCAAGACGTGCGAGTGGACATTACCGGCATGGGCACCACCACCACCTGGGATCATTATAAGACGTGGGAGGGCGCGCTCAGGGGCGATAAGGCAACCAGCTTTACACTCAAACCGGGTGAGGCTCAACTTATCTGGGAAGAGAAACGACTCGAAGGCGGATTGCCATGGAGCGGGATTATTTTCGGAAAGGCAACAGGCGATATCCGGGTGTGCGATTACGTCTACGCGAGCGAGACCGACCCCGGCATTGAAAACGCACAACAGATTCCCGACCTCTCACAACCTCCTTATCTCGAACCATCGTTTACTCGCGGCACAAGCGATTGGAATGCCACCGTCATCGACTTCTTTCCACAACAAAGAGATTCACAGAACCGCATTCAGCTCGGGGAACTCGATGACGATGACAATGCATATTCGGTTGCCATCGCTTACTCTCCAGGTGGACCCCTGAACAATCTCTGTGAATATAAAGCCGTGGAGCCGAGTTTTGAATCCGACCGGCTTGATGTTAAAGACCCCCTGAGCGGTAAAAGCCATCTCTTCTTCGGTGGGAACTACCCGATTATGTATACGCTTAACCTTCCGTTCATAAACGACTCGGATAAAACTCGAAGGGTGTCGCTGTTGTTGTGTTCAAACGATCGCCTTGATGTAGATACCTTTGCCGGTGTGTGGCTCGACGGAGTCATTTTACAGGAACGTGTGCCGGCATTGGCTCATCATAAACATTGGCGAGTCTTCTCGGTTGTCTTGAATCCCGGTGAGTCGTTCGAAAAGGAATGTATACTTATTCCTCTCGGCAGCCGTTGGGGTGGCATGATTGTATCGGTCGATATTGCCACATTTGAATAACACATTGCATGAAGCCAATGAACATCTGCCTCATATCGCGCTCGTTACCTTTGCATCGGAGCGGCGGTCTTGAATATCATACGCTCGGGCTTGCACGGGGTCTTGTTAAGCGAGGTCATCGGGTTGTTATCGTTACGACAGCGTTACCATGCGCAGAACCGCCACCTGAGTATGAAGGGATAACGCTCGAGCCGCTTCCCGGCTCTGCTCCTTCATGCTACAACCTGCATTTCTTCAAATCTATACCGCGCTTTGTTCAACACCTCCATAGGCAGCATAATTTCGACGTCATTCACGGGCAAGGATTCGGGGCATTGACCGTAAACCCTGAAAAATTTGGCGTTCACCTCGTGATCACGATACACGGCACCATATTTTCGGAAACCGCTCTCGCTAAACCAGCATGGCGACACCTCACGGTTCCTGAAAAACTCCAGGCGCTCGGGCACCACAAGTCACGTATTCTTTTGTATCCGTTATATCGACGGATGTTGAAGCGCGCAGCCGGTATCATCGTGGACAGCGCCTTCACTCGCGATGAAATCCTGAAAAGCCAGGCAGTACTTCGTGATAAAATCCGGGTTGTCCCTCTAAGTGTCGAGCCGGAACGCTTTCCTGAAATCGAGCCACAGGCCGCCCGAGAAGTGCTCGGGCTTCCGACTGACCGAATGATCCTTTTCACAGTCGGACGGCTTCACAAGATGAAAGGTTTTCAGACCGTGATCGAGGCGCTGCACGAGATCGGTACACCTGCTCTTGACCGGGCTAACGCGCTTTACGTCATCGGGGGGAGCGGCGATTACGCGGAACGTCTTCAGCGACTTGTTGACAAATATAGCCTCTCTGGGCGGGTGAAATTCGCCGGCAGGATAAAGGAAGACGAGCTGGCGACCTATTACGCCGCGGCGGATGTCTTCATTTATCCCGACATGGGTCAGCCAGCCTTCGGACTGGTAGCGCTCGAGTCACTTCTTTGCGGCACGCCCGTTATCGGCGCATCCAGCGGCGCTATTCCCGAGGTTGTCGATGAATCAGTCGGCGCGTTGTTCCCGCCCGGCGACTCACACGCTCTTGCCGATTTGCTTCGCAACATCGTCAACCTTCCACAATGGGTACAGGACAGGAAAACACGTGCACGCGCCCATGCGCTTCGAAAATTTCCCTTCGACGCCATGATTGACAACACCATCGAGATTTACCACCGTCGGTGAGTAACGGCATTAACTCTTTGCTGAGCTACTTCCCTCTGTCTAGTCTAAAATTATGTGAAGATAAGGCTTAGGAACCAGTTCTTTATGGAATTCGATACATCAAAGAGGAGGTCTGAATGTGCGTGAAGGGCAGTTCGCCCTGTTCATGTTTTCTCAGGCGAACGAATCTACAGAAAAATTGCGCATGCCCTTGTTGTCCCTGCAGTCCTTGTTGTCCCTGCAGTCCCTGCAGGGAAACCTCTTCCATAGACTCAGCTCCTTAGAGTGAAGACACTCCCTTCAACAGCCTCTCTGACCCCTCGGGTACAAAAAGTTGTTGAAATTCAGCGGTGATTTAGTCTTTTCTAAATTCTTACTTTACGTTCGGGAGGTTTAAAATGCAGACTTTTATCGGCGTAGCCTTAATGAAACTTACAGCCCTGGATTACTCACTCATTATCCTGTATATGCTTTTTGTACTCACTGTCGGCTTGATATTCAGTAAACGAGCCGGAAAGAACATCGAGGAATTTTTTATCTCTGGCAGGTCGTTGCCGTGGTGGATAGCGGGAACTTCAATGGTGGCAACCACGTTTGCCGCTGATACCCCTTTGGCGGTCACGGGTATTGTCATCAAGGATGGAATCGCCGGCAACTGGGTATGGTGGAGTTTTGCGATCGGTGGATTCCTGACGGTCTTTTTCTACGCACGCCTGTGGCGACGTTCCCGCGTCATGACCGACGTCGAACTTATAGAGCTTCGTTACGGTGGAAAAGCCGCATCGTTTCTACGAGGGTTTCGCGCGCTCTATCTCGCTATTCCTATTAATTGCATTATCCTCGGGTGGGTCATTCGCGCAATCGTGACGGTCTTGAACGTTACGCTCGGAATAGGAACGACGGAAATCCTGGTAGTGTGTCTCGTTGTAACAGGTATTTATTGTATGTTCTCCGGGTTATGGGGTGTGACGATAACGGATTTCGTTCAGTTTTTTATTGCAATGACTGGATGCATTATCCTTGCCGTTCTTGCGATAAATCATGTGGGTGGAATGGGCGAGCTGAAGGCGAAGTTGACAGAGATGTACGGACCCACGCACGAGGTGTTACGGTTTGTGCCCTCATTCCATGATACAAAATCCCTTATCTATATGGCGCCGCTGGCGTTTATAACGTATCTGTGCGTGACGTGGTGGGCGAGCTGGTATCCGGGTGCGGAACCCGGCGGTGGCGGTTACGTCGTGCAGCGAATGGCATCGTGCAAAGACGAGAAACATTCTATCCTCGCCACGTTGTGGTTCCAGGTGGCGCATTATGCGCTTCGACCTTGGCCCTGGATTATTGTCGCCCTTGTGGCTCTCGTCTCGTTTCCTGAATTGACCGGACCGGACGCAAATCCAAACGAGGGTTTTCCCATGGTCATGAGCATGGTTCTTCCGGCAGGCTTGCGAGGGCTCTTACTGGTGGCATTTTTCAGCGCGTTCATGTCCACGCTCAGTACGCAGATAAACTGGGGCGCTTCTTATATAGTCAGCGATTTTTACAAGCGCTTTTTCAAACCTGACGCCTCGCAAAAACATTATACCTTTGTATCCCGAATCGCCACCGTGGCGCTTCTCATCCTCGGTGCCCTGGTATCCTTGCAAGTTAAAGCGGTTGAAGATGCATGGAAACTCATGCTCGCGTTGGGTGCGGGAACCGGTATGGTCTTTATTCTCCGATGGTACTGGTGGCGAATTAACGCCTGGTCGGAAATCTCCAGTATGATCGCTTCATTTATCGCCGCAAGCATACTCTACATTCGCAATTTTAAAGCGGTTATAGAATCATCTGCCTCATTCTGGATGTCCTACAAGAGCCTGATACCCTCTTTTAAGGATTATGAGGTGATTCTTATAACTGCCGGGGTATCCCTTGTCGTATGGATTCTGGTGACATTTCTCACCCGTCCCGAATCGCCGGAAGTCCTTGAGAGATTTTACAAAGTGGCGCGTCCGGGAGGGAGTTTATGGGGTCCTGTAAGGCGACGCCTTCCCGACGTTAAAACGGATAAGAATCTTTCCGTGAACTTTATTGCATGGTTTGTTGGCGCCGCTACGGTTTATTCCGCTCTGTTCGGGATAGGAAATCTTATTCTTGGAAGCACCGTGAAAGGATTGCTTCTCATCGCTATCGCCGTGGTCCTTGGCTATATTATCTCGCTCCTTTTTCCGCGTCTTGGTTGGGAGAAGGTTGAAGAATAAGGAGTTATCCTTCTATGGCTAATTAGTGAACGGCAACTACGCTTTTACTCGTACATCCTTTGATTTCAAATATGCGGATTTTTTTGTAAGGCTATTGACAGCCGATGGGGTATTGAGAGATACTAATAGTAGAATCTATTAGAGGGAAAGAAAGCCAAACGGGGATATGAGAGTTTTCAAATCAGCAACAGCATGGTTATTGATTTTCCTGCTGGTCGTTTTAGTCGGAATCCGCCTGACCGAAAATCCTCGTCCTAAAAAGCTCGATTTGACACAGTTGTTTCAACTGGCGGAACAGGGACGGTTGGATCCGGTGATCGACCATGGAGGAAAAATAGAAGGGACGTATCGCGATCAGAAGAACGAGCAACATTCCTTTGTCACAAAATATGTGGAGGGGCAGGAAGATACGGTACTTGCGAAATTGACAGAGGCGAATGTCCCCTATACTGCTGATCCCCAATCAGCTGTCTTTCAGCAAATTCTCTTTTCGGTAGTCTTGCCGATTGTGCTTCTTGTCGTACTCTGGGTTTTAATCATGCGCCAGATACAAAGCGGTGGCTCAAAGGCGATGAGTTTTGGAAAATCCCGCGCTCGTATGGTTACCGAAGGACAGGTAACCGTAACGTTCAAAGACGTAGCAGGAGTAGAGGAAGCCAAAGAGGAATTAGAAGAAGTCATAGAATATTTGAAAGACCCGAAGCGTTTTGCGCGCCTGGGTGCGAAGATTCCCAAAGGAGTGCTTCTTTACGGGCCACCGGGAACAGGGAAGACGCTTCTTGCCAAGGCGGTCGCAGGCGAGGCAAAGGTTTCGTTCCTCAGTATAAGCGGCTCGGATTTTGTAGAAATGTTCGTGGGTGTAGGGGCGTCGCGTGTGCGCGATCTGTTTGAACAGGGCAAACGCAATCGACCTTCCTTGATTTTTATTGACGAGATCGATGCGGTAGGGCGCCAACGTTTTGCAGGCGTGGGCGGTGGACACGATGAACGCGAACAAACGCTCAATCAGCTGCTCGTGGAGATGGACGGATTCAATTCAAACGAGGGCATTATCTTGATCGCTGCAACGAACCGTCCGGATGTGCTTGACCCTGCCCTGCTTCGACCGGGGCGCTTCGACCGGAGAATAAGTGTTGATTTCCCCGACATCAAAGGACGATTGAAGATTCTTGAAGTTCATACGCGGACGGTCAAGCTCGACAAAGCGGTAAAACTCGAGACCATCGCGAAGGGAACACCGGGCTTTTCCGGTGCGGACCTTGCCAACCTCGTCAACGAAGCCGCGCTTCTTGCCGCACGACGCGCCAAGAATTTCGTCGACCAGTATGATCTCGAAGAGGCAAAAGACCGCGTAATGATGGGACCGGAACGGCGAAGTCTTGTGCTCAGTGAAAAAGAGAAGCGAGTGACTGCGTATCATGAAATGGGACACGCCCTGTGTGCACAATTTCTTCCCGATGCGGACCCCGTGCATAAGATTACCATAATCCCGCGTGGACATTCTCTTGGTGCGACCAGCATCTTACCGGGTGAGGAACGCCGTAACCACACAAAGACGCATCTGAAAAATTTTCTCGTCTACGCCCTTGGCGGCAGAACCGCAGAAGAGCTGATGCTCGATGGCGAATGCACTACCGGCGCAGCCAATGACCTGCAGCGGGCAACTGAACTCGCGCACAGGATGGTCTGTGAATTCGGTATGAGCAGCCGCTTGGGTCCACGCACGTTTGGTGAACCCGGTGGCGAGGTGTTCCTGGGCAAAGAACTGACGCGTGAACGGAATTTCAGCGAACAAACCGCTGCCGCTATCGACGAAGAGGTACACAACATTATACAAGAAGCCCACGATTATGCCGTAAAAATTCTTACTGAGAATAAGCATCTCCTCCAAAGAATCTCTGAAATTCTAATTGAACGAGAGACCCTTGATGGAGAAGAACTTGACCTCTTGATCCAGGGGAAAGAACTGCCGGAGCAGATAAAGGAACCCGCGACAGAAAAACCGGAAGTAGGTGATGAGAAAGAATCGCCAGTCGGAGATGAAAAAGAGGATTCCCCTCCGCCTTTTGGAAAACTAAATCCCAATTTCTCATAATACTCGATTGTCGTATCTTTAATCGAGGCGAGTTCTAACGTGAAAACAGGCACCAACATACTGCGGGATCGTGTTGCTTCTTCCAACCCTCTACTACGTTTCGCATCTTTTATCTCTTTTAAAATCGGGTTCATACTTTATCTCTTTCTTCTTTTACCGTTAGCACTATCCGGTCAGACAACGAGTACGCTTACCTCACCTCCGCAGGTGCCCGCCCCGCGAAAAACACCCATAGTAATAACCATGATTGAAGGTAATATGGTTGAAAATCAGGATGAAGAACCGCCGTATGACGTTACATTTCGTTTTGAGTACCACCCGCCTTTAAGCGTATTAGAGGCGATCAAGTTGACAAATCGACTCCGCCAGATGCTGGCTCCCGAAGATCCACATTTCGTTGATCTAAGAAGAGAAAAAGCCATCGAAGTCCTTGATTTGATCTCAGATTATATTAAAATGATCGATGACCGCCACTCGCTGTTACCTTATTATACCTGGTATGAGATAGGTGAAAAGCGGGTATCGTTGGGTGGCGTAGATGAAGATTCTTATGACGTTAATCCTGCGATGAAAAATGTATCAGCGGTAAGTTTTGTTGCGTTACGGGGCGACGTCTTTATTCATTACATCAAGGTAATCGATGAGGAAGGGAACGAGACGCGTTTCAAGGTGAACCGCTGGATCAGGCTTCATTGGCCACGCAAAGATGTATGTTTTCTTTATTTTCCTACTGATTTGACCAAAATTGTCATTGCCTATTCCGCACGGGAAGACTCTACGGTTAATCCCAAACTTGTTGTCTATGCAGGTGTCACTACTGTACCGGAACACGGTAAGGCTTCTCTTTATTACCTGACACGTGCACGCCAGATTTTGTCAAACAATGGAGAGTTCTCTTCCGCACGGGATGACCTCCATAAAGCCATAGAATCTCTGTTGCGGTTCAAAAACTCCCGTCAACTCTAAATGACCTACTGAAACGGCTTTGCAGAGAATGACAGTTCTCACTGAATACTATTACGTATGATTTTTTGATTTTTGCGGCTACCCTGTTTTGTGAATGTTCCGGTTATGAGTAGGAGGGCATAGTTGTTCATTGATCAAGACAGTCTACGACCGTTTTGAGGAATATCGCTATTATACCGATATTCTCATCCCTGATGTCCTCATATTCCTCAGGCTCATCGCTACTTTCAAACAATGATGTCATAATCCACTTGAGAATGGCAGGTTGTGCATAATCAGCGATCAAGCCTTCCGCCGAATGTTTCATTTCCTCATCTGTTGCGCCCATCAACTTCTCTACGAACGCCATATTTGAATCTTCCACCTTATCGATATCATCCATACTTGCAGTAGTGAGCGGTGTGTCGCCCTGTTTCATCATTTGCCAGACTACAACACCAAGATAAAGCAGGAGTTCTCGTTCGTCCTGGTTAAGTATGTCATCACCGACCGCCATAAGATAAGCAAGAAGATAGGGTTGATCCTTCTGCATATCGGCTATAAGATCGATACAATCTTCCGGTGATGATGAAGCCATTTCTTTCCACGTCCGTTCAACAATTTCTTCTGATATTTGGTTCATTCTGTCCTCCTTTTCTCATTATAGGTGAGCCATTACCGCCATTCTATTCTCTTCTTAAATTCTTTTCAATTCTCGAAGAATCTTCTCACCTGTAAAAGGTGAGTGGCAAAGGCGAATACCAATTGCATCGAATATGGCATTGGATATGGCAGGTAAAGGGCCGTTGATTGATATTTCGCTTACGCTCTTTGCGCCGTAGGGACCAGACGGTTCATAGCCGGGAACCAGAATAGTCCTGATGTTCGGAAGGTCGCGCGTCCCAAAAAGTTTATAATAGGCAAACGAGGGATTGAGGAGTTTCCCTTTGGGATCGAAAATAAATTCCTCGGTTAGGGCATAAGAAATGCCGTTCAGCACAGCGCCCTCTGTCTGACCTTCAGCAAGAGGGGGATTTACGGCAACCCCACAGTCAACCGCAGCAACATAATCTATGACGCGAACCATCCCGGTCCATGTGTCGACCTCGACCTCCGCAAAATGGGCGGCAAACGGCGGCGGAGAAATTTCGCTTATACTCGATGCCATTGCTCCTATTTGAAGCTGATTTTGCTGGTAGAGGGCATACCGCGCAACATCGGAGTAATCCGTCTTCTTCTTTGAGCCGGGTAAGTGAATCCGTCCAAGATCTATTTTCAATCTTGCCTTATATGTAGGATTATATCCCAGGATTTCACACGCAACCTCGAGAATCTGATCTCGCACCTTTTGCGCGCATTTTTTAACCGCCATTCCGGAAAGATATGTCGTACTCGATGCATAGGCGCCGGAATCAAAAGGCGTAAAATCAGTGTCCGACGAATAGACAATAATTTTATCCACAGTCACGTTCAGGGTCTCAGCCGCAATCTGGGCGAGGACAGTATCGCTGCCGGTGCCCAAATCAGTCGCGCCGATAAGGAGATTAAACGAGCCGTCATCGTTCATTTTAATGGAAGCGGCAGCCATGTCGACGCCGGGAATCGCGGAACCCTGCATGAGGCATGCCGCACCTACACCCCGAAAATATCGTGTGGTATTGAGCTCCTGCTCGGTTGGCGGAAAGTGGCGACGTCGGTATCGTCGCTGTTTTTTTCTCCAGCCGATTGCCTTTGCTCCCTCCTCAATGCAGCGCGTGAGTTCGCATGACTGGATAACCATGGGCGTCCCTTCGGTTCCTTCACCCAAAGCCTCGAAGAGGGGCGAAGACTCCCCCGTACGAATATGGTTCTTTCGATGAATCTCGAGAGGATCGATATCCAGGACATGGGCAAGCTCGTCTATGACAACGTTTTGCGCAAAATGTCCTTGCGTGGCACCATATCCCCGGTACGCTCCCCCTACTGGTAGATTCGTATACACGGTCTTTCCACGAAAATTGATGTGCGGGCAGCGATATAAGGGAAGTGTTTTGACGCCTGTGTTACATAGCACCGTAAGTCCATGTGAGCCATAGGCGCCGGTATTCATTAGCACATCGGCATCTATGGCAGTAAGGGTACCATCCTTTTTAGCGCCGACTTTCATTGTTATTATCTGTGGATGACGTGTGCGCGATGAGATAAATTCTTCACGGCGGGAATACTGCACTCGCGCAGGACGTCCTGTTCGTAATGTTACCAGCGCACAGATATCTTCGAGCAAGACTTCTTGTTTTACCCCGAATGCGCCACCGATACGGGGTTTTATAACGTGTATTCTTGATACGGGAATTCCTAATCGTTCAGCGACAATTCGTCGAACATGAAAGGGTACTTGCGTAGATGTCCTGATTACGATTCTTCCCTGTGAGTCAAGATAAGAGATTACGATATGGGCTTCGAGGGGACAGTGCTGGGCGTAGTGTGTGCTAACCTCGCGCTCGACCGTCACATCAGCTTGACGGAATCCCTCTGCTACATCGCCGACAACCGCTTGAACGCGCGCCGCAATGTTACGCTTCGGTTCGTAGGGAACGGGGATGACGTAGTGCGCCTCGGGTTCGTCGTGGATAACCGGCGCGCCTTCGCGGTCAGCGTCGCGTGGCTCGAGGACAGCGGGCAAAACGTCATACGTAACGCGGATAAGTTTCAAAGCCTTTTCCGCTATATCGGGGTTCTCAGCCGCCACCGCAGCCACACGGTCGCCCACATACCTGACCTTGTTGTCCAGGATGAAGGTATCGTAAGGCGAAGGTTCGGGGAATCCCTGACCGGCAGTGGTATGAATGGCGCGGGGGATATCCTGCCATGTATACACAGCGACTACACCGGGTAACGCAAGTGCCTCGGAGGCGTCTATCTGTTCGATTCGTGCATGGGCGTGAGGACTCGCGAGAATCTTGACCTCCAACATGCCGGGCAGCGGAGTATCGTTCGTAAACTCGGCGCGTCCTGTACTCAAACTCAAACCGTCGACTTTGCTCACGTTCTTGCCGACTACTGTATGAGCACATTCTTTTCGGCTTGTTCTCATGACTGTTTTCTCTTGGGCGTAATTAGAACTAAAAAAAACACCTTACCTTCTCTTTTTTCTCAATACAAATGAAAAACCGATAGCACCGAAATGCAGGCTACCGGTTTAGTTTATCTTATGATGTTGTTATCTTAAGGTGACGGAATGCTGAACTCTTCAATGGTACATTGATCGAGAATGACGCTCGCGCCATAGACCGTGTTCGGATCAAAGTTGAGAAGGTCGAAGGTCGTAATAAGGTTTCCTGTATAATGCGATGGCGAGACGATATAGGTATAGAAATCTTTGTTGGTCTGGCTGAGACCGATATCGGGATTGATTGCGGTATAAAAGATGGAGCCAGCGGCGCTTTGATAATCACCCATTTGCCCACGAACCTTGAACTGCGGTGTCCACAGATTGTTGGGTGAGTTTGTGCGCATCGTGGTTGTTATGCGGTAAAGCTTGTCAGGCACCACATCGATAGCATTATCCTGTGACCAGAACCCATATTGGAAATGCTCGTAATCCGTAGCGGCGATTTGCAGGGCGCCGGCATCGTACGTAAAAATCGGTTCAGGATCATTGTATGGAGGAGGCGAAATGCTATACCAGCCTTCCTCGTTTGAATCAAAGGTGTAGGTCTGCGTATTCGAGGCGGTTCCCAGGGCTGAGTCGTCGATGACGTCGATGTTCATATGTTCGAGAGAAATCCGTTCGCCGACTGTGTCGGATGCTTCAAAATTGTATACGTCGAAGGCAAACAACGCCGGGGGTGCATCGCTGATGAAATATTCCTGTGCTGGACGGAAAAAGAATTTATAGTTTATGCCTGCTTCTGTAGGTTCGTTCTGACCGGTGGTGCTCGTCATAATATACTCGCCGGATTGGGCATAGTCGTATACAGTGTAGCGGAATCTGATGACGGGGACGTTTTGTGGATTGGGGACCGTGGTCGAGACCTGCGAGGTCAGCATGAACACTTTTCCGGGTAAGAGAGGGACTTCGAAATCGCTCGCCCAATAGCCGAAGGCGTTCGTCCCGTTAGGCGTAAGATCGATCCGACCCGCCGACCAACCGGAAGTGAGCGGATTGTAGGGAGGTACCGTCCCGATGAAAGTCCATCCCATGGGGCTGTACTCAAAATCGTAGGAATGATAGTTTATCCGGTGCAGAAATCCGACATCTGCATCGGACTCAAGGCTACCCATCGAACCCGCCGCTGGTTGTCCGATACTACACGTCATACTGTAATCACCGGCAGCGACTGTGCCCCCACCACCATCGATGGTAAGAGGTTCGATTCGATAGCCATCCGGCGTTGTTATTTGTGCGTCAGCACTGATGAAACCAAAGGAGAGCGCTATCATGATGAGACACGAATAAACCACGTTTCGGTTCATCTTTTTTAACCTCAGTATTTAAGTAATATTTCAATGCCAAAGAAAGTATTATCATTAGTAACGTATGTAAAAAAAGGTGTCAAATAAAAAAGTATAGGAATTTTTCAGGAGACCCATTTTTCCTTCTTAGATGATCTTTTCCCTCGCTCTTCTAAAGAGAAATATTGAAGTGACATGGTGAAATGTTTTTGTCCGGATGATGACTGTTATTAGAGAATGTGTAAGGTCTAATTAATCGTCGTCGCTTTAGCACGGATGTAATCCTCGAGCTTCATCCGGTGCTCCTTGCTGATTTCTTGAAATTCTATGGCAAACCCATAGACAGGATTGTCGTTTTCGTCGCGTGTGTAAATCCTTACGATATCGATAATAGCGTCGATAATATCTTGAGTTCCCGGGATCTGCATTTTGAAAGGAATATCATGGAAGTGAAAAAGTTGCGGGATTGGATTGCCATTGGGCAATTCAAATCGTGCACCCGAGAGGGATAAATCCTTGAGGATCGCTTTGTTGGTCTTATAATCTTCGCCGAGAGCAAACCCTGCTGTTTGATTTATTAATACTCTAATATTATGACGGTCATTCTCCTTTCGGTTAAAGAACTTTCTCAACGGCATCATTGTGTATCTCCCTCTATTGTTGTAATCGACTATGAAGATGTTCGGAAAACCATTCCCCGGTTTTCGCAAAAAGTTTTTTTGTGTGTTCAACAGACGCAAAACTATGATTTGCGCCAATTAGCCAATAAATTTCAACATATTTTTGGTGGGTCGATAGAATTTCTGCATATTTTTCCACCTGCCAGGCTTCTACAGTCTCATCATTTTTACCATGACAGATAAGAACAGGTTCATGTGTAGCCAGGATTGCATCGAGGGGATTGGCATTAAGCACGCTCATTATAAAACCACGAGATACCTCTGCACCGTTTATGTCGTTATACTCGGGAATGGCGCCGGGGATATACGAAAGAGGGCGCTCGGTGTGTGTTTCAAACATGCGTTCTACGATGAATTCAGGGTCGGCAACAGGAGCCCATAAACAGATTGCCCGGATATCATCAGGATGTGTGCCGACGAGCATACTTGCCACACATCCACCGAGACTATAACCCAGTACACCTATTCGCGTATTGTGAATGGCATCGAGGTTTTTGAGACACGCTAAGCACGCCGCGGCATCGTCCACATAGTCGTTGAGCGTGTAGTCGCGAAACCTGCCGCTACTCTCGCCGTTCCCTCGATAATCGAAGCGTAACGATCCAATACCTCGCGCAGCAAGGTCTCTACTCATGTGCACAAATATTCCACGCGGTTCAATGCGGGTTCCCGTAAACCCATGACAAAAGAGAACAGCCGGGTAGCGATCTGTTTTGACCTCGTTAGGCAGCGTCAGTGTCGCGCTCAGATAACCCCCTTTTTCCAGCTCGATATAAAAAAGAGTTTCAACCAGATTCTCCGATTCATTACGTACACTATGTGTCAATTCCGAGATTTTCATGTGCCATTTTGCATGGGGGTGAACGATTATGATTTCTTGAGAAAATCAGGTAATCGCTCTAACCTCGTTAAATCCTTCAGGCTCTCTCGTTCTTTCACGAGGAACCATTCATCGTCTTTAATAAGAATCTCAGGCGGACGCGGTCGTGAATTATATTGCGATGTCATCACTGCTCCGTATGCGCCCGTATCCAGTACGCACATCAAGTCTCCCTGCTTGAGACCATGAAAGGAGCGTTTTTTCGCCAGAAAATCGCTCGATTCACACACCGGTCCCACCACATCTACGTTGTTCATGAGCGGCTCACTGCTATCCTTTTTTTGGACCGGCACGATACGATGATATGCACCATACAGGGCAGGTCTGATAAGTTCCGTCATCGACCCGTCGACTATTACGAAAGTCTTTTCTTTTCCAAGTTTGATGTAAAGAATTTTTACAATAAGGGCGCCTGCAGGTCCTACAATGTATCTGCCCGGTTCGAGGATTAAGCGGCAACCGATCTCTTTTACAAGGGGAATAATCCGCACCGCCAGGTTCTCTATCTTGAACGGCGTTTCTTCTTCTTTGTAGCGTATGCCGTATCCGCCACCGATGTTGAGATACTCGATCTCGATACCGTATGACCTCAACGAGGCGATCAGGCTTCGAAGACGTTCCGCCGCCTTGATATGTACCTCAGGATCCGTGATCTGAGAACCTATATGGACGTGAAGCCCGACGAGGTTAAGCTGTCGTAGTCCGGCTATTTCTCGTGCAACGTCCTCGCTCATATCCCAGGGGATTCCAAACTTATTTTCCAGCTTTCCCGTAGTGATATACTCATGCGTATGCGGGTCTACATCGGGATTGATACGAAGCGCTACCCGCGCCTTTTTTCCCACCACGTGTCCTATCTCGTCGATCAGGTATGACTCGGGGAGAGATTCGACATTGAACATGAGAATATTGTTCTTGAGCGCCAGCTCGATTTCCTCAGCGGTCTTCCCCACACCGGCAAAGATAATCTTTTCCGGACGGCCACCCGCCTGCATGACACGGACAAGCTCTCCCCCGGATACCACGTCGAATCCGGCTCCCGATTGTGCCAGGCCCGCTATGATCGCCATGTTGGAATTGGATTTCACCGAATAGGCTATCAACGGTTCGACGGTCGAGAAACATTTCGCGATATGAGTGAAGGTCTGTATAATATAGGTGTAACTGTATACAAAAAAAGGAGTACCAACCGTCGAGGCAAGCGAGTGAAGGTCAACGCGCTCACAATTCAGATGTTGATTAATGTATGAAAAAACATTCATGCTTTTTCCTTCTCTGCGGGTAGAGACGACGTTCTCTCTCATCTGCCAAAATTCATAAGTATGGTTTTATAAAAGACCAGATATGTTTCTAACGCCTTTAGAGGAGTGTTTTCAAATGAATTCTGGATAGAATCCAGCGAAAGTGCGTGGTTGCTATGCCCCTTATGTGATTTATAATACTTGCGAGAGAACCGTTACGACCTCCTGAAAAATCATTGTTGCGATTCAAGTGAAAAAGAAAAAAAAGGTCATCGGCCACAGAAGCGGATGAGTCTATCGTTTATTCCGTATTACGGATTAATAAAAAAAAATCGTTATCCTGTTCATTTTTTTCTTGCATTTGAAAACGTATTAAAGGTAAAAAGGATATCTGTTTTAATTTAGACATACTAAAAGACCTCGATACGAAGCCACGTTTTTGGTGGCTCTTTTTTTCGAATTATTGTTCTTTTTCAGCTTGACAGGTAGTGGTCATTTTTGATTAAATATTGTTATATTTGTGCGTTAGTTGAAAGAATAGAGAAGTATGCTCTTTGAAAATTGAGAGGGTCTAACTGAGGAGACCATATATCTATCAGGAACCCCAACTACTTAAAACAGTAGGTTTGGGCCGTTAAGCTACTAAGAGCGTATGGTGAATGCCTTGGTGCCTGAAGGCGATGAAGGGCGCGGCAAGCTGCGATAAGCTTGGGGGAGCCGCAAGCGGGCGTTGATCCCAAGATTCCCGAATGGGGAAACCCGTTCCGATAAACTCGGAACATCTGTCACTGAATCCATAGGTGGCAGAGGCGAACCCGGGGAAGTGAAACATCTCAGTACCCGGAGGAAAAGAAAGCAACCGCGATTCCCTGAGTAGTGGCGAGCGAAAGGGGAAGAGTCTAAACCTGCAAGGTGTGAGAGCCCATGAGCGTTGCCTTGCGGGGGTAGCGGGATGGAGTTTGAGGAAGTCATGGCTTTCTCGGGGAGTTACAAAAGTTGCGGTGAGTTGAATGATGCTGGAAAGGTCAACCATAGAGGGTGACAGTCCCGTAAACGAAACCGACGACTCTCCCTGAACTTCACTCCCAAGTAACACGGGACACGTGGAATCCCGTGCGAATCTCGGAGGACCACCTTCCAAGACTAAACACTCTCAGGCAACCAATAGCGGACCCAGTACCGTGAGGGAAAGGTGAAAAGTACCCCTGATAGGGGAGTGAAATAGAACCTGAAACCATATGCTTACAACCAGTCGGAGGGCAGTGATGGAGATGGGAATGAAGGCGCTGGCGAGGAAAGGAAGCCTCGAGTGTCTTCATTCCCGTCTCTATCCGCCTGACGGCGTGCCTTTTGCATAATGAGCCGGGGACTTACTCTCGGTAGCAAGGTTAAGCTCCTCTGGAGCGGAGCCGTAGCGAAAGCGAGTCCTAATTAGGGCGATAAGTTGCCTGGAGTAGACCCGAAGCCGAGTGATCTATCCATGGCCAGGGTGAAGTTCGCGTAACAGCGGACGGAGGCCCGAACCGGTGGGCGTTGAAAAGTCCTCGGATGAGCTGTGGATAGGGGTGAAAGGCTAATCAAACTCGGTGATAGCTGGTTCTCCCCGAAATGCATTTAGGTGCAGCCTCGAGGGTTCAGTCGTGGAGGTAGAGCACTGGATGGGCTAGGGCCCCTTCAGGAGTACCGAACCCAACCAAACTCCGAATACCACGACTCCAGACCTCGGGAGTGAGACGGTGAGGGATAAGCCCCATCGTCGAAAGGGTAAGAGCCCAAACCCGCAGCTAAGGTCCCCAAGATAACGCTAAGTGGGAAAGGATGTGGAGACACTGAGACAGCCAGGATGTTGGCTCAGAAGCAGCCACCATTTAAAAAGTGCGTAACAGCTTACTGGCCAAGTGTCTCTGCGCCGAAGATGTAACGGGGCTTAAGCGTTACACCGAAGCTCGGGATTCGGACGATTCGTCGTCCGGATGGTAGGGGAGCGTTCTGCGTGCGTTGAAGGTGGACCGTAAGGACTTCTGGAGCGCGTAGAAGTGAAGATCCCGGCATCAGTAGCGATAATTCCGATGAAAAATCGGAACGCCGAAAGCCTAAGGTTTCCTGGGCAATGTTAATCATCCCAGGGTTAGTCGGCCCCTAAGGCGAGGCCGAAAGGCGTAGTCGATGGGAAGTGGGTTAATAATCCCACACCACCTTGATAGCGATAAAGACACAGTGGGGTGACACGGTAGGGTAAGCCTACGCACTGACGGATTAGTGCGGCGAGACCTGTAGGGAGCTTCCCAGGCAAATCCGGGAGGCACTCCTATCTCCGGATAGGAAATCCTGAGGGGAATCGGGAAGGAGGCCTTCGGGCCAACCAACTGGCTGAACCCTCGCCGTCGAGAAATAGCCTCGTTCTGTGAGCTATCGTGGTGACCGTACCGTAAACCGACACAGGTAGGCGGGGATGAGAATCCTCAGGCGCTCGGGATAACCCTCGCTAAGGAACTCGGCAATATCGCCCCGTAACTTCGGGAGAAGGGGCACCCCATGTAGGGTGAAGTCACTTGCTGACGGAGCCCGAAGGGGTCGCAGTGAATTGGCTCCGGCGACTGTTTACCAAAAACACAGGGCTCTGCTAAGCCGAAAGGCAATGTATAGGGTCTGACGCCTGCCCGGTGCCGGAAGGTTAAGGGGAGGTGTTATCCACTTTCTAAGTGGAGACGCACTAAACCGAAGCCCCGGTAAACGGCGGCCGTAACTATAACGGTCCTAAGGTAGCGAAATTCCTTGTCGGGTAAGTTCCGACCTGCATGAATGGCGTAACGATTGGAGCGCTGTCTCAGCGAGGATCCCGGCGAAGTTGTGGTGCCTGTGAAGACGCTGGCTACCCGCGGTGGGACGGAAAGACCCCGTGGACCTTTACTACAACTTGGCATTGGATTTTGGTGTATTATGTAGAGGATAGGTGGGAGCCTGTGAAGTCTCGACGCCAGTCGAGATGGAGGCGTCCTTGGAATACCACCCTTGATATACTTGAGTTCTAACCCTGTGCCGTGAATCCGGCCGGGGAACAGTGCCTGGTGGGTAGTTTGGCTGGGGCGGCTGCCTCCCAAAATGTAACGGAGGCGCACGAAGGTACTCTCAGCACGGTCGGCAATCGTGCGTTGAGTGTAAGGGCAGAAGAGTGCCTGACTGCGAGACCGACAGGTCAAGCAGAGGCGAAAGCCGGTCTTAGTGATCCGGCGGTTGTGTGTGGAAATGCCGTCGCTCATCGGACAAAAGGTACCCCGGGGATAACAGGCTTATCGGTCCCAAGAGTTCACATCGACGGACCGGTTTGGCACCTCGATGTCGGCTCATCACATCCTGGGGCTGTACAAGGTCCCAAGGGTTGGTCTGTTCGCCCATTAAAGTGGTACGTGAGCTGGGTTCAGAACGTCGTGAGACAGTTCGGTCCCTATCTACCGCGGGCGTAGGAATCTTGAAGGGGAGCTGTCCCTAGTACGAGAGGACCGGGATGGACGAACCTCTAGTGTTCCGGTTGTCCTGCCAAGGGCATCGCCGGGTAGCTATGTTCGGACGGGATAACCGCTGAAAGCATATAAGCGGGAAGCCCACCCCAAGATTAGGATTCCCGTGGTCTTCGGCTTCGGCTGAAGACCCGAGAGACTCCCGGGAGACTACCGGGTTGATAGGCGGGATGTGTAAGTTCGGTAACGGATTGAGCTAACCCGTACTAATCAGTCGATCGGCTTAACGGCTCCTTAATCTTTTTCTCCTTGTGTTCGACCCTCTCTTTTAAATTTATAGACAGATTTCCGGCGTCAATAGCGAAGGGGAAACACCCGGTTCCATTCCGAACCCGGCAGTTAAGCCCTTCTGCGGCGATGATACTGCCTCGGCGACGAGGTGGGAAAGTAGCACGACGCCGGTTTTTTATTCGATGGGCTCGACGTGGACGTAGACCAGGTCAACTTCGGGAAGAGATTCTACACGAGCGCGGACTTCCTCGGCTATGGCGTGCGATTGCTCGAGCGGGGTGTCGCCTTCGACATTGATATGCATGTCGACACGTAATTGTGGTCCCACATATTCGGCAATCACGTGATGGACGTTCTCTACCCCGAGGACGGCTGATGCAATCTCCGCTATTTTTTTAATGAGCTCCTCGGAGGCGCCCTTACCCGTAAGATAGCCCAGGTTTTCCCCAAGGATTTCCCACGTCGCCTTGAATATCCATAAGGCGACGAGTATACCTGCAATGGGGTCGAGAAAAGGATGTATTAAACGCGATCCCCACACACCGCAGAGCGCACCTGCGGAAATAACAATGTCCATCAAATTATCTTTGGCGCTTGCCTTGATTGCGGGACTGCGTGCTTTCTCGCCGACACGGCGGACATACGCATACATCATCACTTTGACCAATCCACCGATACCGAGGGCGACGGTGACCCATCCCGGCTGATTGACTTGAAATGTAACAAAAAAGTGCTGGATACTTTGGTGGATTGCGATAACGCCTGCCACACCCATGGTGAGGGCGATAAAGATGCCAACGAAAGGCTCGAACCGACTATGACCTTGAGGATGAGTCGCATCTGCGGGTCGTTGCGAAAGATAGAGTCCGATTCCCATCAGGACGCTATAAAGGGTATCGGCGAGGGTGTTGGCCGCATCGGAGAAGACCGCACTACTGCCTGAAATCCATGCAACGAATCCTTTCATGCCTGCAAGAACGATATTCCCCCCTAATACAACGAGTATTGCATGCTTGTATAATTGTTGACGTGCGGAATCCGGTATCTCTGTCCGAATGTATGTAAAATCCATACCTGCTGTCCGATTGAGAATATCAGGAGTAATTTACCCCATCTATGAGGTGGTGTATAGGATATTGTGCAAAGATCTACCAATATACATAATGCGAAAAAGCTACCGCGGAGGGTAAAGCGCAGAATGGTTTTGATTTTTTTTGTAAGTGAATGAGAGGTGAAAGAGGCTTACGGGTATCTCTATTTCGGATTTTTATATTTTTTCTCTCACGCGTACTCGCACGCGCTGGTCGCGTGTCGGATTTAATGTTTTTTCTGAAGACTGATTGCTGGCGACTGGCTGCTGATTTCTTACCGCTTTAACAAGGGGCTGGTTTCAGAAAAGAATGCAAGGCATAAGAATAGATAATTAATAAAGGCAAATCAAGGCTGGTCGGTGATGTCGAGTGGGGCGAAGCCGTGACGCAGAGTATTCTCCGTAATAGTCCGGGGAACGAGGAATTGTCTGAGATAATCCTGTCCGCCGGCTTTTGAGCCGATGCCGGAGAGGCAAAATCCGCCGAAGGGTTGCCTGCCGACAATGGCGCCTGTTATTTTGCGATTAATGTACAAATTCCCGACCTTGAACTCGCGTTTTGCCCGGTCGATATGTTCCGGTGTCCGGGAAAACAGACCGCCGGTCAGGGCAAAGCGTGTCGAGTTTGCAACTTTTATCGCCTTGGTGAAAGTGGATACTTTAATTACGGCAAGAACAGGCGCGAAAATCTCTTCTTGTGCAAGACGATGGTCAGCCTTGATATCCGTCAATATCACTGGAGCCACGAAATAGCCATTCTCGAGACCTTTGGGAACTTTCATTTCGAGCGCTGCCTTGCCTTCTTTTTTACCGATTTCTATATATTCCTTGGTTTTAGCGACGGCTTTTTTGTCAATGAGAGGACCCAGAAAAACTTCCGGTCGTTCCGGCATACCCATGACAATGCTCCGGGTTGCCTCGACAAGGCGTTTGATCAGCTTATCGTATATTTCTTCAAGCACAATAACGCGTGAGCAGGCTGAACATTTTTGTCCTCCGTAGCCGAATGCGGATACCACGATTCCCTTGACCGCCTCGTCAAGGTCTGCGGTTGCGTCCACTATAATAGCATTCTTCCCGCCCATCTCGGTGATCACCTGTTTTACGAAGTTCTGGTCTTCTTTAACCTCGGAGGCGAGCTTGTTGATGCGAAGCCCCACTTCCATGGAACCGGTGAAGGCGATGAGGGCTACTTTCGGGTGCGAGACCAGCAGGTCGCCGATTATGGAACCGCGACCGGGTAAAAAGTTCACTACACCGCCAGGGAAGCCCGCCTCCATATAAATCTCCATCAATTTCGCTGCAATCACCGCCGATTGGCTCGAGGGTTTTATAATAATAGTGTTGCCGGTAACGAGTGCGGCAGAACTCATGCCTGTCAAGATGGCGATAGGGAAATTCCAGGGAGAGATGATAGCAGCCACACCACGTGGTTCGTAGAAGTATTCGTTGGTTTCGCCCGGGACATCGCCAAGCAATTTTTTGTTTACGAGTTCCGCGGTCTCGTGTGCGTAGAATTCGAGGAAATCTATGGCTTCACACACGTCGGCATCCGCCTCGACCCAGCTCTTGCCACATTCAAGGATTATGTACGCTGCAAGCTCGAGTCGGCGCCGACGCATGATCTCCGCCGCCCGAATCGTGCATTCAACGCGTTCGACTACCGGCGCTCGCGACCAATCGGAAAACTTTTGTGCGGCGAACTCGATTGCCTTACGCGCCTGCTCTTCTCCGGCGAAATGTACCCTCCCTACTATCTCGGACGGATTTGCAGGGTTCTCTGAAGAAACTACTTCTACGCCCTCTCTTTTCTTGCCGCCGATAATGAGGTGGTATTCTTGGTTGAGAGATTTCTTCACCCGGGCGATGGCAAGTTTCATTGCATTCTGGTGTGCCGCCAGGCTGAAGTTGGTCAACGCTTCGTTACGAAACGGTGATAAAGTGATTTCGCTCATTGTCATTCCTCGCAAAGTCAAGGGGATTACGCAGCAGCGCTCCCGCCATCCGGGGGTTTGTTGAACGTTGCCGCAAAAAGGATTCATTGGATGTATTTTCAAGGATACGTCGAACGAGGTATGCCATGCCGGGGATAAGTTCGCCGTAAGGCGCATACACTTTCACGGGGTAGCCCATGGCGGATATGGCATCCTTGATATCGTCGCCCATGCCGAAGAGTATTTGAAACTCCACCTCTTCCCGCGCCAACTCTTTACTCCCGGCATACGCCATGGCATGGCTTATGCTCCGTATGTTATGGCTCCCTATGGCAAGCTTCAGTGCAGGATAGGCATCGAGAAGCATTCTGGATAAATGTTCAAACCGGGCGTCAGTGTGCCATTTCCGCAGATATACTGGAATGTCCCATTCAAGTTGTCGCGCATGGATAATTTCATAGTCCCAGTACGCGCCTTTGACGAGACGAACCTTAAAGGGTGTACCTCGCCGTCGTGCAAGATCGATCACGCGCGAGGTGAATTCCGGAGAATCCTGGAGGTACGCCTGGACGACCATCCCGAGATGAGCATAATCCTTGAACTCATCCTCTGTCGCTATCTTCTCAAAAATCGTAAAACTCATATCCCGGTAATCATATTGCTCTGTATCAAGCATGACAAATGCATTGTGCTCTTTTGCCTTTCGAAGAATTTTGTAGAGCCGTTCGCACACCTTGTCGCACGTATGCTCTGGCGCGGAGGGATTGAACTGTGAATAAAAGGAAGAGGGTTTTACCGACACGTTCATCGGCACATCGAGGCGCGACTCGCGAATGATGCGGCTTACGCTTTCTATAAGATCAATATATTCTTGTGTATATTCTTCCGCCTCTTGTTCGCTAAGCACTGCCTCACCAAGAATATCCAGCGTGCACGTCATCTTTTTTCTATGCAGACGTCTAATGTATTTGAACGCTTCCCGCGGGCTTGTCCCTGCTATAAATTTTCGCGCGAAAAACGATACCCCTATATTGGTACCCAGGCTATAAATTGTTTTGAGCGGAAATGGATGAATGCTCAGAAGAAAAATGAATAATCGTGTGAGGAGGTCCTTGCTCTCCTTGCAGGCATCGAGATATTGCATCAGGTGATTAAACCGCTGCCCTTTACCGGAGAGGGCCGGGTACGTATCAATAAAGCGGAGCAACTGTACCTTGAGGCTTTCCCGCTTCATTACAAAATCGAAAATTTTCTCTTCCCAATAGCGCCGTGTTATCAGAAAACCGCGTCGACGAATCGAGTCGGCTTTCTTCAGCAACTCCTCTCCCCTTTTTCTGACCTCCTGCTCAAATGCCGGTTCGTTCATTTACCCTCACCTGATATTTGATTTCAGAAAGGGGAAATTTCAACACCCTTAAACTACAAGGTTATCTCATGGAAACAGGAGATTCAACAATTGATTTTTTCATATAATTTTTGAATTGTCGGAAAGCCTCTTCGACCCCGGAAATTAGCCTCTTTTGGGGAGGGCAAAAAAAATTTTATAATTTGAAAAAAAGTATTGACGTAGCGGCGAAGTTAGTAATATCGTAAGTGTTAGATTTCTGATGTTGAGGAGTACCAATCCACTATTAA
>CAZSMK010000011.1:0-184515 GCA_964608095.1 uncultured Candidatus Sumerlaeota bacterium
TTTTGAAATTCGTAGGGAGGAAGGTGATCCATAATTTGTGAAAAAACTGTTTTGCCTGAGTTCATAATCTTCCCTCTCATTAGGAGATATAAGAGGATGGCTTCTCAGGCTATACGATTTCAAATCGACTAAACTTACAAAGGAGATCTTTGCCTTTATTTTACTTGCTTTTAGCATATTTCTCGTTCTAACGTTGGGACACTAATGATATTAGATAATTTTTATATAATGAGGCTTTAATATATTCACTATGACTCCTACGGTAAATAATATAACCCCTGCACAAAAATTGGTAACCCCCCTTAAAGCTCTTTCTCATCCTGCACGCCTCAGTATTGTTGACGCACTGCTTAAACATCCTCAATGTGTTACGGAGTTGCTTACAACAACATGTATTTCTCAACCTCGCATATCACAACACTTGAAACTCCTCAAAGAGGCGGGAATTGTCGAGGTTCAAAGGGATGGAACAAGGCGATATTATTTTCTTCTAAAACCTCAAGAAATCAAAAAATTTCTGCAAAGCTTGAGTAAGATAAACAAAACTTAACAGCCAAAAGAACGGATTCCGGAGAGGAAAATTTACAAATTATGAGTCTTTTAGAGGGGGAATGAAGGGAGATTTATTCTGTGCAATCAAAGACTGCAAAGGAAAGTGAAGGCATGGCGCGTGCTCTTAACCACCCAACCACTTAGCGGTTATATAGGTATATGGGATAATAATCGGAATCTTGATCGCCTGCTCTTTTGAATAATAATATTTCATCGAACATGTATACAAAAGTCCTGGGAGGAACCTATCATGACCAATGTTCCTATTACGGGAGAAATAATCAAAGTAATGTCAGAAGAAGATTTTGAGAAAATACTTAAGACATCGGATGTCCCGATTTTAGTGGACTTTTGGGCGGCGTGGTGTGGTCCATGTCTTATGCAAAACCCGGTTCTTAATGATCTTGCTAAAGTTATTCAGGATAAAGGAATTGTAGTCAATGTCGATGTAGAAAAACTCAGAACATTGCGTGATAAATTCAACGTAATAGGTATACCGACCCTCATTTTGTTCAGGGATGGCAAAGAAGTAAAAAGGCATGAAGGTTTCCAACCGCTGAATGTTTTAAAAGAAGATTTTTCAACTGGCTCAAACCCGGAAAATCGTTACCCTGATAGCGCTTAAAACTGTCCCCTCAAATCTATAACCGTGAGGTGCGATTATCTTTTTTTGATCACTCGAATACACGCATCAACTACATCCGGGTCATAGCGGGTTCCCCTATTTTTGACAATTTCATCCAGGGCTTCTTGCAAAGTAAACGCCGGTCTATAAGGTCTATGCGTTCTCATGGTTTCCACAACGTCGGCGACGGCGATTATTCTGGCTTCAAGAAGTATCTCGTCTCCTTTTAGACCCAATGGATATCCTGAACCATCCATACGTTCGTGATGTTGAAGAATTATTTCTGCAACAGGCCAGGGGAATTCAATAGACTTAAGTATATCGTATCCCGCTTGGGCATGCACCTTGCAAATTTCATACTCGGTTTCGCTTATCTTTCCGGGCTTGCTCAAAATTTCTGCCGGGACGGATATCTTGCCGATATCGTGAAGTACAGCGGCAAGTCTTATACCCTTTATCCGGTCCTCCGACAGGTTCATTTCCCGGGCTATTGCACAGGAAAGCTCAGCAACCCTTTGTTGGTGTCCCGCAGTATAGGGATCGCGCTTTTCGAGGGCAGATGAGAGAGATGTGGTCGTGGACTCAAGCAATCGTTGCACTTTTTGGTAACTTTTTCTCAACGATTCCCCTGCTCGTTTTAGGCTTGATATATCTGTGCTCATACTCACAAGACCAACCGCCTTGCCTTTTGGATCAATTAAAGGCTTAATCGTTGTTTTTGTCCACCGTACTTTCCCCTTTTTATCCAGGACCGGCACTTCTCCGCTCCAGAGTCCTTTATTCTCGATGGAGCGCAGGACGCGCTTGAGAAATCCTCTTTGATATTCAGGGCTCACCAGTCTATCAATGGGAAGTCCAATAAGGGAATCAGGAATCAAGCCGTAATTTTTTGCTAACGCATCATTCGCATCTATAATGATTCCCTCTTGTGTGGTTATGATAACGGCTTCCTCGATATTGCTTACAACCAGAGCGTTCAGGTGACGTTCCTCCTGCGCCCATATGCGTTCCAGCGCCCCTGCACAGTTATCCGCAAGGGCTTCCAGGAGGTCAAGATCACTTTTTTCATATACGTTGCTTTTATAACTTTGAATTGAAAGAATACCGATAGTTCTCTTACTCCGCCGTATGGGGACACCTAAAAGCGAACATGGCTTTTCAGAATTATTGATAAGAGATTCCTCTCCAGAATAGCTCTCCCCATTACCCGGGTTCTGTAATATAAGGAGAGGTCCTTCTGTCAAAATTCGTTTCATCATTAGAGATGGTTTTCCTATGTTTTTGCTTTTTCCTCTTTTATGTACCCCGCCGATTGTGTCATACGTCAGAATCGGAACCACTTTGTCTTCCTCTTCCATGTAAAGATAAAGTGAGGCGGCATCCCATCCAATCATAGAATCCGAAAATCCAAGGATAACTTCTGCGGCTTCTTCCGGTGAAGTCACACTGTTGAGTTGTTCGCCGAGTAAAAGAAACTCATCCTTGATTTTCTCAGCATACCGACGGGCTGTGATATCTTCTCCCGAGCTCAATGTACCTACAGGAATCCCCTCAGTATTGGTAAGCACACTATTGTGCCATGCAATGAGGCGTTCTCTCCCCGACCGGGTTACAACGGGATTTTCAAAATACTCGAAAGGTTCAATTTCTCTGCGCATAAGACGGTCGAAAGTTCCCTTGACGTTTTCTCTTATTTCAGGGGGGATAAATGTATCGAACCAATTCTTTCCAATAATTTCCTGATCCTCAAAGCCGAGAATCTCACACCCTTTCTTATTGATCAGACCAACGTTTCCGTCTATATCAAGTACCACAAGAATGACTCCTGCAACATTCAGATATTTTCGCACCCTGTTTCGCTCATCCCTGAGTTTTGATTCGGCTGTTTGCAGTTCATCAACGGACATGGCGAGAGATACCATGTCCGCAACCGACACGGCAAAGTCTTCTTCCTCCGATGTCCATTCTCGCAGGGAACCGATATGTTCATGGCAAACAATACCAATCATTTTACCGTGCAGATGAATAGGAACATCCATCATCGAGGTTATCCCGTTGGGCTCGAGATAAGACTTGGTAAATTCGCGTGTGCGTGGGTTGTTGCGGGCATCGTTGACTGCAAGAATACGGTTCTCCTCGAGCGCCTTGAAATATCGAGGGAAATCGCTGGCTTTCAGACTTAATCCCTCCTCATGATTGTCGAAAGAAAGGAAATAAAGGTCCTTACAATAAATTTCTGAATGATCAGGACTGTATAACCATACGCTTACACGTTCAACGCTCAACGTCTTTGCATCTAATTCGATAATTTCCCGGAGAGAATCGGAAAGATCGTGAAAATCCATTTTAGCAAGGGAAAGCAGCGCTGCATGATGTTTTAGCGTCTTTCTTGCAAACCTTCGTGCCTGTTCTGTCTTCTTTATCGTCATCGTATTTATTTATCTAGCTCTTCAGAATGCCCATTACATGGGTGCTTCACCGAAATGGGTTTAAACACATAATGTGCTCATAAGACGAAATAGTCAACATTATTCACCGCAAACGGGCACGCTTCTGTCCGATCCGACCAATCCGTCCAATCAGTCCGATGCAAAAACTGAGAAGAGACGATTCGCTGAAAAGGTTCTCATGGAGGGATAAAAAATAAAGGCGAAAAGAAAAAAACGCACCTTCCCTTTCTCTAATCATCGAATCACATAACGTGCTCGTGATCGCCTTTTAAACAGAAAAGTGCGTTACGGGACTGTTCGTGTAATACGGGGATTAAAAAAGCCGCACTATCCCGACGTCCTTCAAAGAAAAGAGTCCCCGCAATTCATGGGACTCCTGTTTTGTCAAGACACTTTTTTAGGTAGCTGCCCGAACGTTTGTAGCTTCGGGACCCTTTCGACCCTGACCGGCTTCGTACTCTACCTTCTGTCCTTCATGAAGAGTTCTAAAACCTTCTCCTGTTATGTTTGAGTAGTGAACAAATAAATCTTCACCACCATCATCAGGAGCAATAAAACCATAACCCTTCTTCTCATTGAACCACTTTACTGTACCTGTAGCCAAAACTAACTCTCCTCCGGTCCCTTTACTTTTAAGGGACCATCTTGCAATTTTCCCTCTGGGTCTAACTAAGCATGTCCTGGAGGGATTCAGTACCATGCTCATAAAACATAGCGATTAGACCAAAACCACTATTCTTATGTCAATAAAAACAATTTTATCGTAAGGAAATTTTTTTATATCCCGGGTAGAAAAAGAATCAGGAAAGCATTCAACCTGAAGCGGCTGAAGAGCCTGCAACCCAGCCGGTGGAAAACGCAGATTGTAAATTATACCCCCCTGTCTCTGCGTCGATATCAAGTATCTCACCCGTGAAGTAGAGATTCCGAACCAGCCGGGAACACATGGTGTGAGGATCGACAGAACGCAACTCAACACCCCCGGCTGTTATCAACGCTTCATCAAAACTTCGGGATCCTGTTACGTTAATGCAAAATTCTTTGAGCCATTTACGGAGACGTTTTCGCTCGTCACTCGTTATCTGGTTGACAATTCTATCCGACGGTATGCCTGTCATACGTATACATACCGGTATCAATTTTACAGGAAGCAATCCCCGAAGTAGTTTTCTAAAATGCGTTTTGGGGCTGGAGTTAATATCGCGAATAAGGCGTGCATCGAGCTTCTTATGATTCAGCGCCGGCTTGAGATCAATGACGAGTACCGGCTCTTTATCTTCAAGAATCGCATCAACGAAATGTTTGCTCAACGTCAAGATGATAGGTCCCGTAACACCGAAAGAAGTGAACTCCATCTCGCCAAACGCCTCCGCTCGTTTCTTACCCTCGATCGTCATTTTCGCTGACACATTCTTGAGTTTCAGACCTTCCAACTCAGAAGCGAGGTCACCGGCTGTTTCGAGTGGAACCAGGGCAGGACGAATCGGCACGATCGCATGCCCGACAGATTCCGCAAGACGGTACCCGTCGCCTGTCGAACCGGTAAGAGGATATGACGCGCCGCCGGTAGAAAGGATGATTGCGTCTGCTTTATATACCTTTCGAACAGGAGCATTCTTCCCAGAACGCTGTGGCAATACTTCCACACCCACTGCACAATCATTTTCAACAATGAGTTTGTGGACGGGTGATTCTGTTATAATTCTCACACCGGCGTTTCTCACCCATTTAACCAGCGCATCGACGATCTCGGTCGCGTCGCCGCTGGCGGGAAAAACGCGTCCACCGCGTTCCCGATCTACCTTCACACCCAGACGTTGAAAAAAGGTTATAAGATCTTCGTTGGAGAACTGGTAAAAAGCAGGTCGAATAAAGTGAGCGCCCCTCCCGTAATGTTTGAGAAATTGATCGATAGACGTGATGTTGGTGAGATTACATCGACCTTTACCCGTGATGCGTAGTTTTCGAGCGGGTCGATGCATTTTTTCGAGCAACAGTACCTCGGCGCCACACTCGGCTGCTTTCCCTGCTGCCATCAAACCCGAAGCGCCGGCGCCCACAACAATTATGCGTCGCCTTTCTGCCATCTGAGAGTTCTATAATGCAAGAGACTGAATGAGAATTACAACGTTTTTTGCGAAAATTCAATGCCACAAAAGATATGTTTCTGAAATGCTTTTAATCAAGAAGTCTTATTCGTAATCCGGGAGGCAGCGGCGGATGATGACAGGACCACCTTCAGCGAAGATCGTAAGCGCCTCTTTGACCGGTATAGGTTGTCCGCCACGTGGTGGCACTACCCACCCGCCGGATTCGAGATAATATAATTCACCCTTGATTTCGACAATGAGCCCAAAATGTCCTGATCTACCTGCAAGGTCGCCGGCTTGCATTTTACTAATATCTTCTTCCGACGGGGTGGTTCCCTGTTCGATATAAACAATCTCACGACCGAGCTGCGCCATCTCCGATGAGTCTACCCTGTACCGGTTACTGGTTCCTCCCCTACCGCCTTTATCTTGAATGTTGTGCTTCCGGCAATAGAGTTCGAATCCCCTCGAGGAAAACAATGCTTCATCATCTCCGGGTTGAAATAGACGGTAATATACGGCTAATTCATAAGGTGCAGATGCGTAACCGGAACAGTCGAGACCGTAGCGATACTTACAACGTATACCTTCTTCTTGGGGATCGTCCAGATCGAGAATATCCCCGCCCCACCGAAAAAAACCGCCGTTATAGGTATCCACACCAAAATGCATCCTATACAGTTCATACACCAGGAGAGCCAGAGTGTTAATGGTTTCTGCTGGATGTGTACGTGATAAATCATCGAGGTACGGTTCGATTACGGGTGTTATAACTTCTTCAAGAAAAGCGGTATTGTCTGTCACGTATCCGGAAACTTTTGTTCCATCCTCTTTGATGATGGTTTTCTTCTCGGCTTTAACATGGATATTGAACTTTTCTCTCTTTTCTCGGGTGACCTCAGGAATTGGTATGTCGTATCCCGAAGTTTTATACCATTCTGAAACAGTTGGAAGAGGCCTCATCAAGCTGCATGAAGATATTAAAAGTGTTGATAAAAAGAGAACTATCGGAAGGTAAAGAATCTTTCTATGCGCAGAGTTCATGAAATGTTCTCCTTATAGATCATACCGGACATAATCATTGAAAGTTGAGGATGCCGAAAAGTTGAGGTTGAGCAGGCCAGCCACGCATTCGAGACCACTCGGATATAGAAGGGTCCGCCTGTGTTCTACCGCGCCTTATGTTGAGCCCCCATACGCTGCCCGCACCCGGCGGCTTCACGTCCAACTCCGTATATGGGATTTTGAATTCCGCGCTCCAGTAATCATCGCCCACGTATGTCTTCACATCAAACGTTACGGTAAAATAACCTTTCGGTCCGCGACAGAACGTTGTCCCTTTCGGGTTTACTGAAAAACGATAAAATGTTGTCATGGTTCGTCCGGGATCGATATACACCTCGTAACAATCGTCCGCAAACACCAGCGGGAACTCGCCATGGGCTAATGCCACAAGCCCCACAGGATTGGGTTCCTCTCCTTTTATTCCCACATAAATATTCTCCGTGTCATAGAGAACTTTAACTAATGTATCCTGCGATGCGGGTGTACCTTCTTTGTCCAGGAACAGGCTTTCGATTGCAGGGACGTCTTCCCAGACCTTTTTATCCAATGAGCCGTCGAACAATAATGTTTCCTTTAAAGGGACAGCCGTAGTTTCTGGTGGGTAAAAAAGATGAAACTTGTGTTGTAGAATAGTCTCGTAACCTGCGCTGTTTATGTAAGGAGACTCAACTTGAAGTCGCGGTAAGTCAGACCTTGTATATATACCCTGAGGGCCTGAAAGCGTAAACCTGATATTTTTCTTCAAGCCTGGCTCTATAGTGACCGTTGTTGCACGGGGATCAAACGACCATCTAAAGTCATGCGTTTTCCATTTGAGCGTATACTCGCGTGCTTCATTGGTTCTGTTGTTCAACGGTACTTCGAGTGTCGTCTGAATCGGTGCATCCTTCGTGTTAGGTATTATGAGCATTCCGTCGTTTTCAATATAGCTTCGGGATCGCAGGTATTCGCCATGCGAAACTACTTCGGGAGCGAATATACCGTCGTCGGTCTTCACGGCATAACTGATGTTGTCATCGCAGACTGTAACATACAGTATCTGGTATGCATAACCGGTAAAAAGATTATCACACGGAATCGTCCCGGATGAATTCAACGAAAAATAATGAATCCCATCCCTTACGAGATGATCGAAGATATGATAATGACCTGTAAAAACAGCATGAACCGGATACTTTGTAAAGAGTCCATGAAAAGGCTCCCAATCGAAGTTGCTGTTTAAATACAAGGGAGAATGGAACGTAATAAAGATATGCTCCGCGTTTTGATGCTCTTCTAAATCCTTCTTGAGCCATGTCACCTCTTCGTCAGGCATCGTGTCGTGTCGGGCATGGAGCGACGTGTTGAGAAATACGAAATGCGTTCCCTCGTAATCGACCGAATAATATAACCTGTCATTACCCCATATCTCCTGGTAAATCGTTTCTGTTTCAGTCGTGGTTATATCATGATTTCCCACGACGGGATAAAAAGGCATGGTGAGCGGCTCTATATGTTCCTTGAATCTGTCCCATTGTTGCAATAATTTTCCTCGTTGGTAGGTGTAGCCCGTTATCATGTCGCCGACGTGAAGAACAAGGCAGGGTTTGAGAAGTTCAGTTTCGCGTACGATGCGTTCAAAAACGTCCTCGTTCTCGAGCTGGCTATCGCCAAGAACAACGAAGTTGAATTTGGTCTCCGCCCCAATATGAAAACAGATGATGAATACAAGAGAGGTAACAATCGCAATGAGGAATTTCTTTATAACCAATGGTAAATGCCCTTTCACTGTGAATAAAAACACGACTCTGAATGTATCGTCCCCTGAATCCTAATGCAACCATAAATTCAGGGGTCGTACCTTAAAGTTTGCACTTCTTTTCAGATTTTTCTTCGCCTCATGTGAACTTTTTAAGCGAATCGTCTCTTCTCAGTTTTTTCATCGGACTGTTTGGACGGATTGGTCGGATCCGACAGATAATGAGAGAAGAACACACTTTAGCGAAACGCTCAAAAAGATGAAAAAGGTGGATTAAAGTATTGACATATCGTTATATTTAGATATATAGTACTTTCGTATCGCATGGTTGGAGAATATGAAAAGAAAAAAATAACGTTTCTACCGCTGGATTATCTTAATAATGCGGCAGAATGTTTGAAAGTAATGGCTCACCCGATTCGATTGCGTATTATCAATATACTTATGCAAGGTGAATTTGCTGTTCATGAAATTGCCGAGCTTTGTAAACTTCCTCATCACCAAGCATGCGAGCATCTTCGACTTCTCAAAGTTCATGGATTGCTCGATAGCAAGAGAGAAGGGCGTCTTGTATACTACCGCCTTGCCGATCCGAGGTTAGCGGGTATACTCGAGTGTATCAAATCCGCCCGTTCCCCTAAAATAGAATAATCCCTTTTTGAACCCACACACATTTCATATCGGAGGTATACACAATGCAACACCCGGGAAAGAAAATAGTCATAGTCGGCGGCGTCGCTGGCGGCGCTTCTGCCGCAGCGCGTGCCCGACGGCTCTCTGAAGATGCCGACATTGTTATGTTTGAACGTGGAGAATATATCTCGTTCGCAAATTGCGGGTTGCCTTATCATATAGATGGAACGATCAAGGAGCGTGAGCGGCTTCTGGTGCAGACACCTGAAAGGATGAAGCAGCGATTTTTGATCGATGTGAGGACTCGAACCGAGGTACTTGAAATCGACCGTGAAAAAAAACAAGTTGTCGCACTCAATCGTGAAACCGGCGAACAATATGCGGAAGATTATGACTACCTTATCTTGAGTCCAGGAGCGGAATGCATACTACCGGACATCCCCGGTATGAATACCCCTCGCGTTAAGACTCTTCGTAATATGGCGGATATGGATGATATTATGAGTCTTATCGAAGAATACGATCCGGAGCGTGCTATCGTTATCGGCGGCGGCTATATAGGTCTTGAGGTCACTGAAGCCTTACGGAATAGAGATTTAGAGGTGACGCTCGTTGAACTTGCCAACCAGGTGATGGCTCCTGTGGACCCCGAGATGTCATCTTTACTTCATCAGGAACTTCGTCTCTTTGGTATAGATCTCCGGTTAGGAACCTCCGTCACTGAAATCAGGGAAAACGGCAATGAATTGGAATTCCTGTTAAGTAATGGCGAAATTGTAGAATGTGGTATAGGAATTGTTGCTATCGGTGTAAAGCCGGAAGTAGATCTTGCCCGTAATGCCGGACTTGAAATCGGCTCACTCGGTGGAATCGTCACAGACGAGTATATGCGGACAAGCGACCCGAACATTTACGCAGTCGGCGATGCCGTGGAAGTAAAGGATTTCGTTCTGGAAACACCTTCACTGGTCCCGTTGGCAGGACCTGCAAACCGGCAGGGCAGAATCGCCGCCGACAACATCTTCGGCAGAAAATCGGCGTATAAAAAAACTCAGGGAACCGCTATCTGTAAGGTCTTCAATCTTACAATAGGAATGACCGGTTTGAACGAAAAGACCCTTAAAAAACGTACTATTCCTTATGAAAAGGTGTATGTACATCCTGCCAATCATGCAAGTTATTATCCGGGAGCAAGTTCTATAAGCCTGAAGTTATTATTCAACCCGGAAGATGGAAAGATTCTGGGTGCCCAAGCGGTGGGTTGCAAAGGCGTTGACAAACGAATAGACGTCCTTGCCATAGCGATCAGAGCGGGTCTTACGGTATATGACCTCGAGGAGGCGGAACTATCCTACGCACCCCCCTATGGCTCAGCAAAAGACGTTGTAAACTATGCGGGATTTGTTGCGTCGAATGTTTTACGTGGCGACGCTAAACTCGGCCACGTCGAGGATGCATTGAATGTGGATGAAGACCAAGTTCTCCTTGATGTTCGAACTGAACCGGAAGTCGAAGCCGGAACTATTCCCGGCAGTATTCATATCCCTATTGATCAATTACGCGACAACCTGAATGAACTCCCTCGCGATAAAGAGCTCTTGGTCTTCTGTCAGGTCGGATTGCGAGGATATCTTGCATGCCGAATCCTGTCGCAACACGGATTTCAATGCCGAAACCTCACCGGCGGGTACAAGACCTACTTAATGGCAACCGAACATCTTTTGGGAACAATGGAAGAAGAACCAGAAATGCAAGACGATACAGGCGAAGCGCCTGTAACCGTTTCTCAATCTAATCAGCCAGTCATCCAAATTGTAAAACATATAGATGCAAGAGGACTACAGTGTCCGGGACCTGTGCAACAGCTACGAAGCGGTATCGACTCGGTCGAGGTCGGTGAAGCAATACGTATCGCCGCAACAGATCCGGGATTTGTACACGACATTCCGGCATGGTGTAATACTACAGGTCATGAGCTTACTGAGGTGAAACCGGAAAACGGCGGATATGTCGCAACGGTTGTAAAACGTACCAAGCCGGTTTATACGGTTGATTCCCCATCCCACGGCACGCAAAAGAATATGAGTATCGTGGTTTTCAGCGACGATTTCGACCGAGTAATGGCTGGATTCCTAATCGCCAACGGAGCAGCGTCGATGGGCTACGAGGCGACCATGTTCTTTACCTTTTGGGGTTTGAACGTACTTCGCAAAGATTCATCAATAAAAGTTAAGAAGAATTTGGTTGAACGAATGTTCGGCTGGAAAATGCCGCGCGGCGCACAAAAACTCGCACTCTCCAAAATGCATATGGCCGGAATGGGACTTGCCATGTTCAAGGGCCTTATGAAAAAAAAGAACGTCTCCTCCTTACCCGAGCTGATGGACAAAGCCATAGAATCAGGCGTTCGGCTTGTCGCATGTTCAATGTCTATGGAACTAATGGGAATCAGGCATGAAGAATTGATGGATGGTGTTGAAAAAGGCGGCGTGGCAAAATATCTTGACCATGCCGGTTCAGGCAACCTGAATCTCTTTATCTAAGAAGATGAGGGACAAATAACATCAACAACCACGAGAATAGATAGCGTCTATCACTGCCGTTCATGCTGTCACACTTGTTTTTTTATGGATAAATCCCTTTTATTAAATTCTCGATCCTAACAACCTTTCGTACCATTTACCGTAGGGGCACAATATTTTGTGCCCTAATATTTTTTCACCCGGCAATAGAGAATGGCATTGCCCTTTTTGCCAACCTTTTTGATGGTGCCCATCTTTCGGAAACAGTAAGCCATCTGACGCGAGAGCCAAGAAGGGATGTGCAACGCTTCGGCAAGATCGGCGGTGGTGAACGGTTCTTCAAGTGTAGCCGGTATGAACTGCTCCATATCCTGAGGAGCCATAAAAAGCTGATGATCGACGACATCGATGAGCCTGCGTTCGAGCGTTACCCATCCACGCCGGCGCCAACAACGCGAGGCGTCATAGGCTCGCACCTCTTCTTCTCGGATCAACAGCACATGTATCGAAAAGTTCGGACGCAACAGGAACTGGGGTATACTGACCAGCTCATCGAAAAGGTCGAACAATGAACCATGTTTGGGAGATTTTCGCCGACCCAGAACCTTTTGTCCATTTTTGCCCACCTTTACGATCCATTTCTCTTTCGCTATAGGATAAACCAATCGAAGAGGGTGATTGAGCAGCAGGGAATTAATCTTCTTTTTGAGTACCGAAAAATTCCCGGTCTGAATCTCAATCATCAAATCCCCACGGACTATATCAATATGAAATCCATCAACGGGTACTTCCATTTTATCTCCAGGTCTTGCATACCATTCCTTAAGCGAAGCATGGAGCGGCTTCTCGTTATAGGTGTTTATGAGAAACCGGGGTTTTTGTGAACGCGATGACATGATGACATCATAAAATCCCCTTGATTCATAATTCCAGGTAAAATATCGTTATCTCCATTAAGGAGTGTAAATGAAAGACAAGGCACGAAATGCTTTTGACCTATCATCGAACAGGATAACGTCGTTTGTTGCAGGAATAATTCATGCACAACCGGACCCACCAAGGTGTTTCAACTCGCGCCACCTCATTTCAGTGGTGTTGAGGTCCTATGAAATTAGGTACTCCTTGATAGTGTCATTGATCCCTCTCTCACTTATTGTCGTTCCAACCATTTTGCGTTCTCATTTTAACACAGGAGCATATATTTTTGTCTTGAGCCTCGGTGTATTTGTTCTTGGTATGACGCTCTGTGTACCATTTTTAATGTTTTTCAATTTAAAACGAAGTCTTACTCGCGATGTAATCGGCATAGGTCTTGTACAGGAAGTTACTTACCAGCCTTTTTCAATTCAAAAGTTTGGCGCCACGTACAATGGTATAGCACGAGGAATCTATGAAGTGACCCATGTAAGCGGTAATTTCAGGGATAATTTCGAGATCACCTCCGCGTGGGCTAAAGATATTACCATAGACTCCCGTATTCAGGTACTGGTTAATCCGGACAAAAAAAGAGTATCGCTCCATATAAAGTTACTCAAGGACTGAAACAAGTTAATTCGAAAATACTGCATATTTCAACGGAGTTGTACGAATGAAACTACATGGCTTATTATTTGTTCCGTTCATAATATTATGGGCGAGTTGTTGCATGATGGATTCCTCTCCCACGGCGCCACCTCAAGCATTGATTAAGTTCCACCATCCCATAGATACGTCGGGTTTTGAACCGCTCGATCCTCAACAGGCTGTTTGTGAATCCGGAACCAATCTTCTATGGTACGACGCCAAAGCGTTACGCATAGAAGGCAAGGGATGGGAAGATACGGAAACATTCTTTGAACGCCTCCCCTATCGCGCAAAGGAACATGTTTCAAAAGAGGTAAAAACGCTCTGTACACATACTGCCGGCATCGCAGTACGTTTTATCAGCGATGCGAAAAAGATATATGCTGATTGGACAGTCGGAGGGTTTGATATGAACCACATGGCAGCGAGCGGTATTCGTGGATTGGACATGTATGCCCGGCTCGATGGGAAATGGGTGTTCAAGGGTATTGGCCGCCCGAAGGACGAGCGCACCACTACGACAATCGGTCAGTGGTTTGGAGAACTGCCGGGCGAGTTGACCGAGTTTATACTGTACCTGCCGCTTTATGATCGTGTAAGCGAATTAAAACTCGGCATATCGAAAGACGCTGTCATTGCCCCGGCACCTTCCCGCCCCTACAATCGTGTAAAACCGATTGTGTTTTATGGTACCTCCATAACCCAGGGTGGCTGTGCGTCACGAACCGGCATGTGCCATACCGCAATTCTCGGCAGATGGCTTGACCGGGAAGTCATCAATCTCGGCTTCTCCGGCGCCGGCAGGATGGAACCGGTCATGGCAGAACTCCTCGCTGAACTTGCTCCCTCCCTCTATGTGCTCGAATGCCTACCCAACATGACGACAGAGATGGTTAAGGAACGTGTTGAACCGTTTATTTCGCTTTTGCGAGAGAAACATCCATCAACCCCTATTCTGCTTGTTGAAAATCCCATCAACGCTGAAACCAATTCCGGGAATAGAGAATTGAGGAAGATTTTTGAAAATCTAAGTGAGCGCGGGATCAAAAGCATTTATTACCTTTCGGGCGAAACCCAATGGATTGGTCAGGAACACTGCACCGTGGATGGTGTCCATCCCACTGATCTCGGCTTTTACCGAATGTCGCTCGCCTATTATCCCGTACTTAAAAAAATCCTCGATGGCGAAAAAGATAAATGAAATTTTGTATACGATTTTTCTTGAACTCTTTCGCGCAATTATAGTTCCTTTTACTCACATTCACGGTTGCTATCAACATCATCGTACCTGTCAGGTTTTTCCGGGGACTTCCCCTTCACCCGTTCATGGTTCTTTTATTTGTTATTCACATTCCTTGACGTTCTCACCTCTCCCCCATATTCTTGACAAAAATATCTTGAAAAGACTATAAGGTTGCCTTGGGTATTCACAGAAAAGAGCTTAGTGTGTGATGTTGTACATAGCGAGGTGAAAGTGTCTGATTGTTTTATACCTTTTCTTTTTAGCGAGCCTGCATTGTGAAAGTATTAATAATAAGCACCAATCGGTATTGCAACCCGATACCCGTAATGCCAGTAGGCGCTTGTATCGTTGCCGATGCAGCAGAACGAGCGGGACACGAGGTTCAGCTGCTCGATCTCATGTTCTCACGTCACCCGCTCAGAGACATCCATAGAATCATAACAACCATGAATCCGGATGTAATCGGGCTATCTGTTCGCAATATTGATAATAACGATTTCCAACAACCTCAAAACATTTACGAGAATATACAACCTCTGGTAAAAACTATCCGTGAGGCAACAGATGCCAAAATCGTGTGCGGGGGCGGCGCGTTTGGCGTTATGCCCGAAGCGCTTCTCAAATATAGCGGTGCAGACTATGCAGTGCTGGGAGATGGCGAAATTATTTTCCCCAAACTCCTTGAATCGTTTTCTAACAGCAATAAGCCGGAAAAGACGCCCGGTATTGCATGGATTGATAATGACGTGTTCCGCTTTAATGAAGGACATTCATGCAATGAACTCACTGACACGTCGTTCCCGAATTATAACCGTTGGATTAACGTAAGGGCATATCAGCGTAGGATGTGTACTGCGGCGCTCCAGACAAAACGCGGATGTCCTTTTTCCTGTGTATATTGTACCTACCACATGGCAGAAGGTAAAGGTTATCGGCTTCTTCCCCCAACAATGGTTGTCGAATCCGTTCGAAAAATGATACAGTCTGGCATCAGGAACATAGAGTTTGTGGACAGTGTATTCAATTCCCCCTATGACCATGCCCTAACTATATGCGAACATTTAGCGCGCTCACAGATTAAGGGGCGCTTTGAGACGTTTGAGCTGAATCCTGCGTTCGTCGATACAATTCTTATCAAAGCCATGGAAGATGCCGGCTTTGTTGGAATAGGCATAACTGCCGAGAGCGTTTCCACCAGGGTCTTGAAAGGTTTGGGTAAGGAGTATACAAAAGATGAAGTTGTGGACGCGGCTGATGCGGTTAGCCAAAGCCGTCTCCCTTGCATGTGGCTCTTTCTCATGGGCGGTCCCGGTGAAACCAAGGATACCGTCCGAGAAACATTTTATTTCATTCAAGAACATGTCCGTCCATCAGACATTGCGTTTATCAATATTGGTATTCGAGTATATCCGGGCACGGAAGTAGAAAAAACGGCTCGAGAGCAAAAAATGTTAAGCGTTTCATCCAGAGAGATGCTGAAACCTGTTTTTTATTTTTCACCCGATATTGATCCGGATTGGCTGGTTACAGAAGTGGAATCATTTGCGCTACGACATATCAATGTTATGGGCCCTCACTCGATTAATATGCCCTTTATCCCCGCCCTTTACCGCATAGGTCATCTGCTGGGTCTCCAGCCTCCTCTCTGGAAACATACACGGGCACTCAAACGAGCATTACGGTTAGTGGGAGTTCGAACATGACCAATTTTGTCTCGAATGCAATCAGGATTGCCGCAATCGGCACTGCAGTACCTGATATGAAACTGACACAACTTGAAACAGCAGAAGTCTTGATGCGTTACTACGGCGCCGGCTTGAAAGAGAGGAGCAGGTCAATTTTACAAAAAGTTTTCCAACATCCGAGTATTCTCAAACGGCATCATGCATTTATTCGTCCAGAACATCTGGTTAATGAAGATCCTGATGTTCGCATGGAACGATTCACCCACTATGCAATCAATCTCTCTAAAGAAGCGTGTCTGAAGGCACTGCACAATGCAAAGTCCAGCATAGAGGATGTGAAAGGAGTAGTGGTCAACACCTGCACGGGCTACATCTGCCCGGGTATTTCGACCTATCTTCTCGAACATTTATCGCTTCCTTTCGACACCCCCGCTTATGACCTTGTAGGTGCAGGATGCGGAGGCGCTATCCCGAACCTGGAAATTGCCGGAAGCCTGTTGAACACTACCCAGGGGAGTGTGCTTAGTGTTTCGGTAGAGATTTGCAGCGCTACGTTTCAGATGTCGGATGACCTCAGCCTTATTATATCCAACGCAATTTTTGGCGATGGCGCAGCCGCGGCGCTCCTGTGGAAACACCCCACTGGACTTGCCATTGTTGATTCAGAACGCTTTTACTCACCCGAACATCGCGAGGATATCCGGTATGTATATAAAAAGGGAGAGCTTCATAATCAACTTTCGGTACATCTTCCTGTTGTTCTTCAAAAAGTAGTACCGCCGGTTGTTACAAAACTTCTCGAACGTCACCATTTAAAGGCGAAAGATATTCGTCACTGGGCAATACATCCGGGCGGCGACAAAGTGATCACCGCAGTTCAGAACGGACTTGGACTATCGCCCGAACAAATAAAAGTAACACGAAAAATTCTTTCTGAGTATGGCAATATGTCGTCGCCGACTGTTTGGTTCGAGATGGAACGAATTTTATCAAACGGTGTGGAATCCGGTGAGTGGTGTGTTATGGTGGGCATGGGAGCGGGATTGTCCGTGCATGTAATACTCCTCAGAGCATGACTGAAATCTTTTAAAAAGTTTCGAAGGATAAAGAAGTATTTTATTCACCCAGGGCAAATGGTGGCGGTACTTTTACCTTCTGTGTTACACATGTCTCCGCCACGGGCTATTCATACGAACCCGCTCTTAACAACGAAACGTGCGATAGCATTATTGTTCCCTGAGTCTTCCTTCCTGTTGTATGGGATCCCGGGGATTTCTCCGGGGTCTTTTTTTTTATGCTTATTATAAATTCCCACATTAAATGTCTATTGACATGGTGATTTAAATCTAAAATAATAAAACGTTGTATATTCTTCCTTGAAAAGTACGACTTAGTAAGAGGGTGAGGAGCTCGCTGTACACTCGGGTCGTTTGCCAGATGATAGTAGAGTTGTATCTATCATTCTTTGTGCGGTAACGAAGGGAGAGAAGCAAAATATGCTTAAAAGTCATAACGAAGCGAAATATAACGTAGGAGGGGGTGAATGTATTGAGGTACAATGAGGAGAAGGAAAAAGAAAAGAATGATCAAGATGCGAGAATCGAGGCCTGCAAAAAATTAGGCTTTAAGAATACCCTTTATTTACATCGATTTATCACTGAAGGAGTTAAAAATGGGGTGGACAAACTCATCAATCGTGGCATTGATGCAGGAGTACTCATGAAACTTGGTTATTCTAAACAGGGTATGTCAAGGCTGGGTTTTGCTATCGAACAACTCAACCAACTTGGCTTTGGTAGACCTGAAGACAAAATCGAGAGAGAAAAAAAAGAAGAAGCGCCCTCACCTGATGATGAAGATGTCACTCCCAGTGAAAAAGCAAAACATCTTATTAATCTGGGATACAGGGCAAATGAACTAAAATCAGAAGGATTCAACTTACACCATTGCAAGACCGCGGGTTATTCAGCGATTGACCTGTTCAAAATCGGATTCAGACTGGTTGAACTTGCAACCGAATATAATCTCAACGACTTAAAAAGAGCCGGCTTCGGTCCACGTGAATTGAAAAAGTTTTTCAACGGTCATCAGTTGAGAAATGCAGGCTTTACCGCATCCGAGATGAGAACCGCCGGATTCAGTGTCAGAGACCTTCTCAATTTTGGCTATAATGAAAACCAGGTCATTACGGCGGGCTTCCGTTTAACCGAGCTCGTCCAGGAAGGACTCTCTGTTCGAACCGTTGACAGACATAAAATGCGTCAATGATAAGGTAGCACTTGTCTATCAATGACTTTGCTTTAAAGGCGATTCCTCGCGGGAGCGTCTGAAACAATAGATTTCGACAACCGTATACAAATTACGAAACTATTTTTAAGAACCCCTACTCGACCTCTTGAAAACAGTTTTATTCACTTTCCAGAAAAGGATACCGATAGTTCGTAGGGGGAAGGAAAGTTTCCTTTATAGCGCGAGGCGAAACCCACCGTTCGAGGTTGAGCCAACTGCCGGCTTTGTCGTTGGTTCCTGAAGCACGAGAGCCTCCAAACGGTTGCTGCCCTACTACGGCTCCTGTCGGCTTATCGTTAATATAGAAATTCCCCGCAGCGTTCCGCAGTTCCCTTACCGCCTTCACTATTGCCGACCTATCCCGGGCGAATATCGAACCTGTTAAACCATAAGGACTCGTTGTATTGCATAATTCAAGAGTCTCATCAAATTTTTTCTCCGGGTATACATATACGGTAAGGACAGGACCGAATATTTCCTCACACATGAGTTTTGAACGTGGATCCTTTGTGAGAATCACGGTAGGTTGAATGAAATATCCTTCCGTGTCGTCATACGTACCACCGCAAAGAATCTCCATGTTGGGATCGTTACGTGCGAACTCTATATATTCCGTTATAGTCTTGTATGCTTTGGCATCAATAACCGCGTTCATGAAATTGGAAAAGTCGAATACATCGCCGACTTTGATGGTAGCAATTTCGTCGAGCACTTTTTGCTTTACCTCATGCCAGAGTGAATCGGGGATATATGCCCGACTCGAGGCTGAACATTTCTGTCCCTGAAACTCGAATGAGCCCCGTATCAGATTAGCCACGACTACATCAACCTCGGCGGATGCATGGGCAAATACGAAATTCTTCCCACCTGTTTCGCCTACAATCCTGGGGTATGAAAAATATTTACGGATATCAGAACCAATCGCCAGCCAGATGGTGGAAAACACGTAGGTCGAGCCGGTAAAATGTACTCCGCCGAGGTCAAGATGGTTGAGTACCGGAGGACCAAGAAGAGGACCTGGACCGGGGATCATGTTAATAACGCCGTCGGGCATGCCCGCCTCTTGTAGAATTTTCATGATATAATAAGCAGGAAGCACCGCAGCGGAAGCGGGTTTCCACACCACCGCATTTCCCATCAACGCCGGTGCAGTTGGTAGATTTCCCGCAATCGAGGTAAAATTGAAAGGTGTGATGGCGAATACAAAACCTTCGAGGGGACGATGCTCCATATAATTCAGCACGTCCTTGGTTGATGTGGGTTGGTCATCGTAAATTTCGGTCATGAAGTAAGGATTGAAACGCCAGAAATCAATTAACTCACAGGCTGAATCTATCTCCGCCTGATGACAGCTCTTGCTCATACAGAGCATGGTTGCCGCATTGAGCGTCTGGCGGTATTTTCCGGAAAGCAACTCGGCTGCCTTTAAAAGCACCGTCGCACGCGAAGACCAGTCCATCTTACTCCACTCGACCTTTGCCTCGTTTGCCGCATCGATCGCATGATCCGCCTGTTCCGTTCCCGCTTGATGATACGCTCCAAGGCTTTTTGATAAATTGTGCGGGCAACGCATATCGATGAGATTTCCGGTATGAACCTCCTTCCCGCCTATAAGACAGGGTATCTCAACCGGGTTCTCGAGCATCTCTTCCAATTTTTCTTTGAGCTCTTTACGCTCTTTACTTTTCGGGGCATAGCCGAGAATAGGTTCATTGTCTGGTTTTCGAATGTGAAACATACCGTTAAACATAGTCTCTTCTCCTTTGCTCTATAAGAAAATGATTTGTATTTACACCTCAAAGGTCTTTGTTATTGAAATGCTATGGATGCGATGCTCGTTAAAGACATGAAGGTATTATTGGAATCGCTCGAGAATGTCCTTCACCGCGTCTTTATGCACCATTATATTCATCATCTTCAAGCGGACAAAATTTTTATGATACAACATATAGCCCTTGTTCTGTCCGTTCTGAGCCTTTGTGCCTGAATCTTTTATCAAGTACCAATCTTTTCCGTCTTTTTCGAGATACCCGACCAAATGAATGGCATGATCGTCGGTGGTGCTCTCATTGCTGAACCGGAATTGCCGCGCTTCATCGGTTATGTACTCCGAAGGAATATCAAAAGAGGGAATCATTGCTACGTCGAGTTCATCATAAAATCCCGGTTCTGAATTGTCGCCTAACATGCATACCGTATAACCATCCCGAACCGCCTTTTTTATCACGCCCACAAAATCATCTACAGGTACGTTGTAATACTCATTGCTATGCCACCAGTTGTCCGGAACCTTATACTCCACTTTTTTGTAGAACCCCTCTTTCATCAACGAGAGGAGATCGACATAATCATCCATGTTCAATTGCACGTGATTTTTTAGATAGTCCTGCGGTGTTGTCGTTTTACCATTCACGGTTATGGAATCAGGTGGGACGCCCATGTGATGGTTCAAGATAGACTTTATGGTTTCAATAACCTGCTCTTCGTTCCACGCGTTTTGTTCTTTTATCGACTCGAGGTATGATTTCATCTCGGCATACATAGCACGGTCGTCGTAAATGTCATCTTCGCTGTTCTTGCCCCTATAATCTTTGAAGGGGACGATGCCGTATTGTCGCCAGATACGCGGCGTTGCATTTGCCTCGGAGCCGCGCCCGAACACCGAATCGCCCCGTTCACGAACATACCGGCGCGCCTTCTCGACATATTCCCAATACACCGAGTACATCTCAGATAATTTGATTTTGCGACCGGTAAGGCGGTAAATCTCGCTCTCGAAAAAAGAAGTCGACGCAAATGACCAGCAGCTGCCGGTGAGGTCCTGAGTCACAGGTGGAAAATGCCATACCTGTCTGAACTCTTGAGCGGATTTCGGTATATCCACACCGCTAAAATCCATTTTCATTACTGTCTCGGTGCCTTCTTCATCAACCGCCTCTTTTGCCTTTTCTTTCAACTGGTTGTTGAATTCGTCTTCTACCTCGATAAAGACCGCCTTGTCGTTTATGCCATGGACTGAATATGAAAACAAAAACATACAAGAAATAATGGTAATCAATACTGTAAGGTGCAATCCCTTCATTGTGTATCTCCTTACTTGATAACGTGATTTTACGAAATTTTTGTATAAAAGATTGCCACTACTTTGATAGGTGAACGGAAAAAACTCAAGTAATGATTGCTATAACGCATCGCCTATTCTCTGGTTTGGGGGAATTGCCTGCTCCCAATTCCTCTGGTTATTGACATAACGAGCGTACATGGTCAATGATGTTCTGCATTAAGGTGTTTTATTTGATTGAAGAGATAGTAGCCTAAATTGGAAGATAATGAACAAAATCAGGAGGAACAACCGGTACGCCATATCTCGGTTATTGAACGTTTTCCCGGAGTTGACCGTCCTTCTCTAATCCTCTGGGTTGTCATTCTTGGATTGAGATTTGTATCGAAAGAGGTTCTTGGCGAACAACCCGATGAACATGCGACCTCGTTTTTTTTTAAACTCATCCTGATCCTCTATCGCATTTTATCAGTTTTTATAACTCTCATCTGTGCATTTTCACTCGGTAATTTCACCCGAAGGACATTCTTCCCGTCTACGGGAGATTCCATCCCTGTTTACTTCTCCATAGGGCTCGGTTTTGTCGTTATAAGTTATGGTACTTTTCTCTTCCTCATCAAGACACCCATAACATGGATTCTCCTGCTTGTGGTCGCTGTGGGAGTCGTCCTTATTGTTATAAAGGAAACCAAACAATTCTTATCATATCTAAATCCCCGGCATCTGTCTTCGCTCTGGAAACATGCAGGCACATTGGATTATATCCTGATTGCAGCTTTTCCCTTGCTACTTCTTCCCCCTCTTCTCGAAGTCTTTACTCCACCATATAGCTGGGATGCCGTGGTGTATCATCTGACAATTCCGAAAATCTATCTCGCCCATCAAGGGTTTGGGTACATACACCTGAACGTGTATTCAAACATGCCGATGAACGTAGACATGCTGTACGTTTTCTGTATGCGTTTAGCGGACGATGTGGTATGCAAAATGCTCCATTTCAGCCTGGGTCTGCTTCTTCTGTGTACACTGATAAATTTCTCGCGGCGTCATTTGCAATCTTGGCGACCGGGCGCACTGGCAGGCATTGTTCTTATCACCAATCCAATGATAAATTATGAGTTCGGCGTTGCATTTATCGACGTAGGTATGACGTTCCTTATGGCGCTTGCCTTTTATGCCGCTATAGAAGCCCTTAGAGCAGAGGATAAACGTAGCGCTACCGGGTGGTTAATTCTCAGCGGGATTTTTTGCGGATTCCTGGCGGGCTCCAAATATACCGGTACTTTTTCCGCTGTCTCGATAACAGCGGTTCTCTTATCCGGATACGCAGCAAAAAAATATTTCCGCTTCACCATCACGTTACGTTCCCTCGTGACTGCAATTCTGGTCATTGCGCTTTGTGTTTTTCTGCTTCTTGTGCCGTGGCTCGCCAAAAATTATATCCTTACCCATAATCCGGTCTATCCCATGTTCTATAACCTTTTCGACGGCAAGGACTGGTCATCCTGGATGGCACGGCAACTCATCGACTGGCAACATAACATCGGTCAAGGGCGCTCCTTCATTGACTACGTTCTTTTGCCGTTTCGCATCTTCACCATCAGCAAATACGATTACGACCATTTTGCAGGACCGATGTGTCCTGCACTACTTATAGCCCTGATTGCTTCTCTCATCCTCTGTCCACGCGAAAATCGTAAATGGCTCTTGCTGTTGCTCGCCGGATTTGCAGGCTTTTTCATCCCATGGAGTACAGGGGCACAGCAAGTACGATTCCTGATGCCTTCCCTGCCCCTTCTTGCCATGGCTTCCGCACTTTTTATTTCTCAAAAACAGCGGACAGATCTTCTAAAAGGAGTCGCTATTCTTGTCGTCCTCGTTATCATCGGATTCGGGGTGTATTATAATTTCAATCAATTCCGCTTGAACGCAAAAAACCTTTCCATGATTTTCGGTTCCACACCCAGAAGTGAATTCATCGAAAGCAGAATTCGGTCGTATAGATGTTTCAAGCATATAGAGCAATTGACGAAAAAAAACGAGACCGTAGTCCTCCTCTATGAGAACAAGGGATATTATCTCAATCGCCCTTTCCTTACTGATGCTATGTATGAAACCTCCTATTTCGTTGATCGCGCGGCTGAGTTCGGTAGTCCTGAACTGTTCAAACAGATGTTGTTGAATTCAGATATCAGATACGTACTCATCAATGAGTTTATTCAAAAGGATGTGGTTTCTGTTGCAATGGGAGAAGGGTTTTTCGAGAAACCGGAATTGAACCGTCGCTATGCTCGCGGTATTAAGGTAATAGAATCGTTCATAGACACCTCTCTTGAACCGGTGTACTCACATTACGGCTCGACCGTCTACTTATTGAGACGCTGAGGTCGTGGAGGAAAAACGCCTTATGGTGATTGTATGCTTATAAAAGAGTTGACACCACACCGAGTTAAATGATTGACTTGAGGGCTAAGAAAAGAGCGATAAAGAAACGAGCCCCACGGGTATTTTATATAAAGTTTTACTTTAAATATAAGATGTTAACTAATTTATAATAAGGAGGAAATAAATGGGTGAATGGATTGGGCGACGACGTAAAGCACGCAGGGCTTATGGCTTTGATGAAATTGCTATTGTTCCCGGGAACGTAACTCTCAACCCCGACGAAGTTGACATTACCTGGAAAGTCGGCGATATAACGTTCGACATCCCTTTCATGGCAGCAGCCATGGATGGCGTGGTCGATCCCGCGTTTGCCGCGTTGATAGGAAAGTTCGGCGGTTTCGGTATCCTCAACCTTGAGGGTATTTATACACGATACGATGATCCGCAGGCAATCCTCTCTGAAATTGTGCAAGCGCCTCCGGAAAAAGCCACTGAACTTGTTCAACGTCTTTATCAACCTCCTATCAAAGAAGAGCTGATTCCTGAACGAATCCGTGAAATCAAAAAAGACGGCGCCCCTGCGGTAGTGTCGTGCGTCCCGCAATTATGCGAGCGATACGGTCCTATTGCCCAAGAAGCAGGCGCGGATATTTTCGTCATCCAATCAACCGTCACTACTGCGAAACATATTTCCAAAGCATACAAAAGTGTCGACCTCGCCGGGTTTATAAAAAAGACCAAAATGCCGGTGATCATTGGAAATTGTGTATCCTACGAGGCGACATTGGAATTAATGGAGACGAATCCCGATGGGATTCTCATCGGTGTGGGACCGGGGGCAGCATGCACCACGCGTGGCGTCCTTGGCGTCGGCGTTCCTCAGGTAACCGCAACCGTTGACGCCGCCTGCGCACGTGATTTCCATTTCCAGCGCACCGGAAAGTACATCCCAATTATTACGGACGGGGGCATGAGCAGCGGCGGCGACGTGTGCAAAGCCTTCGCAGCAGGCGCCGATGCAGTGGTGTTGGGTTCCGCACTCGCCAAGGCGAAAGAATCACCCGGCAAGGGCTTTCATTGGGGAATGGCAACTCCTCATCATAACCTCCCACGCGGGACTCGTATCTTTGTCGGATGCACCAGTACGCTCGAAGAAATCCTTTTCGGGCCCGCACGCCTCGATGATGGCTCACAAAACTTTGTCGGTGCGCTCAGAACTTGTATGGGGTATGTCGGCGCAGAAAATATTCGCGGTATGCACCTGGCGGAACTCGTCATCGCTCCGGCTATTAAAACCGAGGGCAAGATTTTTCAGAAAGCCCAACAGGTCGGTATGGGGAAGTAAATGTTACTTTCCATCGGTGTTTCTCGCGTGTGATTGTTCAAACATAATTTCTAACTCCAAGAAGTCGTGAGTGTACTATTATAACCACTATCCGTTCGTCAATGATGAGGTAACCAAATGATATTGATCCTCGACTTCGGCTCGCAGTACAGCCAGCTCATTGCCCGCCGAATTCGTCAAATGGGCACTTATAGTGAGATTCTCCCCTACTATGCGACGCTCGATGAAATCGGCGGCACAAATCCCCACGGCATCATACTATCGGGGGGGCCTGCAAATGTATATCTCGACACGTCGCCAAAAATCGGAAAGGATATCTTTGATCTGAATATCCCTGTCCTCGGATTGTGTTACGGCGAACAGCTCATCGCCCACCTCTTCGGTGGTAGAGTCGAATGTGCTGAACGCGGCGAATACGGTCCCGCTACTTTTTCCGTTAAGGGCGATGATCCCCTGTTCAAGGGTATCGAGCAATGCAGCACTGTGTGGATGAGTCATCGAGATAAGGTAAATCAGCTTCCCCCGACTTTCCACGTCATCGGTAAAACTGCGAACTCGCCCTATGCCGCTATACGGCACAGCCGGTATCCCATTTACGGTTTGCAATTTCATCCTGAAGTTGCGCATACGGAAGAAGGATTGAAGATACTCAAGAATTTTGTACGACGGATATGCAAAGCTCCCCGTGACTGGGACCTCGGCGATTTCATCGACCAGACCACACGCCAAATCCGCGACACGGTCGGTAACCATAAAGTGATATGCGCCGTGAGCGGTGGCGTTGATTCCACTGTTATGACCGTACTCCTCTACAAGGCTATCGGCGAACAATTGAAACCCGTCTTTGTCGATAACGGGCTACTACGGTTAAACGAAGCAGAACAGGTGATGAAGCGATTCGATAAATTCGGGATAAAAGTAGACCTCATCGATGCAGCCCAACAATTTCTGAACCGTTTACGAGGAGTGGCAGACCCGGAGAAAAAACGCCGCATTATCGGCAAAACATTCATAGACGTCTTCTTCAAGTCGTTAGGCAAACGCGATTTCCTCGCCCAGGGTACGCTCTATCCCGACATAATTGAAAGTGTATCCACTCGGGGTCCATCAGCAACCATAAAGACACACCACAACCGCGTGAAGGAAGTGCTCTACCTGCTTAAGGAAGGACGTGTAGTTGAACCTTTCAAGCACCTGTTCAAGGACGAAGTGCGCGAGGTGGGAAAACGCCTTGGCATGCCCCGCGAAGTCTTACAACGACAACCTTTTCCCGGTCCCGGTCTTGCCGTCCGTATCATCGGGTCAGTCACACCCGAACGGCTGACTATTCTTCGACACGCCGATAATATCGTAATTGACGAGATGAAACGGGCGAGACTGTATTACAAAACCTGGCAAAGCTTTGCCGTATTGTTGCCCGTAAAGACAGTGGGCGTAATGGGCGATGAACGGACGTATGCGCACGTAATCGCCATCCGGGCGGTTATGAGTCAAGACGCAATGACGGCTGATTGGGCGAAACTTCCCCCGGATTTGCTCTCCACCATTTCCACGCGAATCATTAACGAAGTGCAGGGCGTCAACCGTGTAGTTTACGACATAAGCAGCAAACCCCCCGCCACCATTGAATGGGAGTAACCCCCGCGCAACCCGAAGAAGCTAATTTCCGGGGTCGAACCTTAAAGTTTGCACTTCTTTTCAGCTTTTTCTTCGCTTCATGGGAACCTTTTTCAGCGAATTGTCTCTTCTCAGTTTTTGCATCGGACTGATTGGACCGATCAGTCGGATAGGACAAATACAGAGAGAAGAACAAATGCAGGAATATAGTCTGCCTCAGTCTTTTCATTTCGCAAAGCGCTTCGTCTTGATATCTATTTTCGACTTGCGATGCCTGCGAATCGAAATCAGAATGTAGTGCATGACTTTGGGCAAGATAGAAAAGATTGTAATAGCGCCGGATTCATTCAAAGATAGCCTCGCAGCCGGTCTGGTTGCAGAAGCAATTGCAGCTGGCATTCGCTTGGTATATCCGAATATTGAAATCGTCGCGACTCCGGTTGCTGACGGCGGAGAGGGAACCATAGAAGCGCTCGTTATCTCGACCGGAGGAAGAATCGAGGACGTCCAGAATATCACCGATCCCCTTGGCGCGAAAATCACGTCAAGGTTCGGAGTGCTTGGAGACGGAACGACCGCAATTATAGAGATGGCTGCTGCAAGTGGTTTACCCCTTGTTCCTGTTGATAAAAGAAATCCAATGAACACAACCACCTACGGAACGGGTGAGATAATCGCCGAAGCGCTGAACAGAGGATTTAAAGAGATCATCATCGGCGTAGGCGGCTCTGCGACCACCGACGGTGGAGTAGGTGCAGCTCAGGCGCTTGGCATCAAGTTCTATGACCGAAAGAATAACCCTATCAGCGAACCTGCAACCGGCAAGGACCTTGTTAAAATTTCAAGGTTCGATTTATCAGAAAAGCATCCGCAACTGGACACTGCCAATATCATGGTTGCCTGGGACGTGGATAATACACTAACGGGAGACCACGGCGCAGCACGCATCTATTCCCCGCAAAAAGGCGCTTCAGCTGAGGATGTTATTGTGCTGGAGAAGGGGCTGGTCAACCTGGCTGGGCTGGTTAAACGCACCCTCGACCGTGAAATTGCTGACATGCCGGGAAGCGGCGCTGCCGGCGGTCTTGCCGCAGGTCTCGTCGCGTTCTGCAACGCAAAACTCCACAACGGGGCTGAACTCATCCTCGACGCCATTGGATTCGAAAAAATTCTGGAGGACGCCGATCTTGTGATTACGGGCGAAGGGGCATTCAATCGCCAGACACTATATGGGAAGGCGCCTCTATGCGTCGCCCGACGCGCAAAAAAAAGGGATATTCCTGTACTATTCCTCACCGGCTCCATCGAAGAATACGTCCCTGAAATCTATAGCCATGGTGTGACTGCTGTCTTCAGTATAGTCGAACGTCCGGTTTCTTTAGAGGAAGCTGTGAATAAAACAGATGAAAACCTGAAAAATAGTACAGAGCAGATTTTCCGTTTATTTCATTCGTTACAGTAATCTGGTTACGGGAATAGAACCTTTTTTACGACTTACAATTTCAAGCGGCTGGATGCGTTGGTGGTAAAATCTATGAACTTGCCTTTTTTGAGATAATGGAGTCCCTGACCCGCAATCATTGCAGCGTTGTCTGTACATAGAGAACGAGGTGGAATGAAGAGTTCACATGTTTTCAACCGCGTTCTGGACTGTTCTCGTAGTTGACTGTTGCTCGCCACGCCGCCCGCAATCACTACCCTCTTTAACCCAAAATGGTTTGCTGCGGCTTCCACCTTGGTAAGAAGCGAGTCGATAACAGCCTCCTGAAACGATGCACAAATATCGCGCAGTCGCATATCGTTGTTCTTTATTGTTTCCAAGCCTTCTTTACGGACATAGTTAACAACGGCAGTTTTCAACCCGCTGAACGAAAAATTAAAATCGCCGGATTTGATGTGAGGACGAGGAAAGCTAACCGCGTTGGGATCGCCTTCATGCGCAAGGCAGTCGATAACCGGACCGCCCGGATAGCCCAGTTCGAGGAGTTTTGCCACCTTGTCGTATGCTTCGCCTGCCGCATCATCGAGGGTCTGCCCTACCTGTCGAAAATCGGTTGCCGAATACACCATCACAAGACTTGTATGACCCCCGGACACCACTAACCCCAGGTAAGGATACTCGGGCGCCTGACGAACGGAACTATCTTCCTGAAGGAATACGGAATAGAGATGTGCCGCCACATGGTTAATCCCGATAAGGGGTTTGTGGTAGGTAAAGCCGAGCGACTTTGCGGTCTCGAGTCCGACGAGGAGCGACCCTATCAATCCTGGTCCGATAGTCACGGCAATGGCGTCAATACGGTCGAGCGAGACGTCGGCAGATTTCAAAGCCTCGTCGAGTACTGGTAGAATATTTCTTATATGCTCGCGCGATGCAAGCTCAGGTACAACTCCACCGTAAGGCGAATGAACCTTCACCTGCGACGATACCACATTGGAAACAATCCAGATACCATCGCGGACAATTGCAGCCGCGGTCTCGTCGCATGAAGTTTCTATTCCCAGAATCAACATTTTACTTTATTTTTCCCTCTCCATCACAGAAGAATCTATTGTTATGGATTCTGTTAAAAAAAGTAAAGTGCGTATTGGCTTTGTGCTCTTTCTACTTGCGTTTGTGAACTACTCGTATTTTTTTCATCGTTCGCCCGGATGGAACGTTAATTCCCGCCTTGCGTTAACGTATGCTATAGTCGACGAAGGCATCTTAAAGATAGACCGCTACCACGAAGAAGGAGCGGTCGCGACAGGAGACAAGGCTTTTTTCGAGGGACATTATTATTCGGACAAAATGATCGGTGTATCGCTTCTCGGCGTTATCCCCTACGGATTGTCCCGTGTTTTTCTTGGTAAAGACGTTGCGCTGAGATTTCCTCATTATGCTCGGTATATCACGCGCGTATTCAGCGTTTCCCTCTGCGGCGCTCTGGCTGTTGTCGTTATGTACCATATCCTTTTGCTCTTCGGTAGCGATATAGGTACTGCTGCATTTCTGGCGCTTCTTTTTGCATTCGGCACCATGTTTTTCCCCTATAGCACCGTCTTTTTCCCTTATGCGCCTGCGGTGCTTCTCAGTCTCCTTGCGTTCAGAAGCATTCTGAAATTAAAACCCGAGAGCCACACATTCAGCGACTTTTTTTTGATAGGTCTTTTTCTGGGCTTGACACTCCTCTTTGAATACATCTTCGGCTTGGTTGTCGCCGCATTACTCGTATACTTGATCGCGCTCAAGAAACCCCGCCCTGATGAAATCCTGCTGTGCGGCGCAGGTATCTTTGCCGGACTAATACCTTTTTTCATATACTCGGTGGCAATTTTCGGAACTATTACGATTCCGTATAGCCATGAAGCAGACCCTCTTTTCCGCGAAGGCATGTCCCGGGGATTTATGGGAATAACCGCACCGCGCCTTACCGTGCTCTATTATCTTACGATACACCCGTACCGTGGGCTCTTTTTTCTTTCGCCCTTTCTCCTATTTTCGTTGTTGGGCGGCGTGGTGTGGCTGGCTCAAAAAAAGTTCGTACCGGAAACCATCCTGTGTCTTTCCCTTATAGTTTTGTACCTCTTGTTCAATTCTGCGTATTATATGTGGTGGGGAGGCTGGACAGCGGTACCCCGACACCTTATACCGATGATTCCGTTCATGATTCCTCTTCTCATACCAATCCTAAAAAGCAAGCGGTTGGTCAGGTACTTACTATACATTGGAATTTTTCTCGGTGTGTTCTTTTCCATTATTATAGCGGCAACAGACCCGCAAGAACCACAGGGCTACCAGACAGTATTTCTCCTCAACCCGCGCATCTCGTATAATTTCCAGAGCAGGGTCTTGTTTCGCCAGGCTCCTGACTTTATTCGCGGCGATATCGATCCAAACATCGGCTCTTTTATAGGTCTTCGAGGATTAACCACCCTTTTACCGCTTCTGCTCATTTCCGTCGTTCTCATTATCTGGATACGTATAAAGGTCATAGAGAAAGAGAGAGCGCCTGTTGAAAGACAGCACTGAACAGTACCTGCATTTAGTTTACGCTGTATAGAACATAGCGATCGTTTTCATACAGTTTGCTGAAATCATAAGGTCGCAGGTCTGAAAAGGTCAGGAAATAATGCGCGCCAAATCGATGCGATAGACTGACGACATCCCCCTCAGACAGCATACGATAGCCACGATCAAGGAGAACCTTGACAGGCGCGGCAAAACGGATTTTATGAAGTAGCTCGAGGTAATGGTGACCATTGGCTTCATCTCCCGGTTCTGAGATATGAAAGTCTGCGGCTTGAAGCACGTTTCCCACCCTGCTGATACGATCAAACCAGCGAGCAAGTGCGGCGTTAGTGAACGGCACCGCCTTGAAATCAACGACGCAGGAGCGTTCGGCATATACCCGGAAACCCTCCATATTCGGTGGTATTATAAAGATGGTTGTCGCCGATGTGTTCTCCTCAATCCAGGTGCAGATATCCTGATATGCTGATTCATCTGGTGCGATGCTTCGCCGGAAATGTTCATCGCGTCCCGTGAGCGCAGCTATCGGCGGATTAAGGACACCGCGTCCGGCGCACACAAGAAGAAGCATTGCCGCCAGAGAAATATACACCATACTTTTTTGAAAGGAAGCGGGAACAGTCGGCAGCGAAACAGATTTTGACGGAATTTTTCTGACAAACAGAAGATAAAAAACGAGGCTGAGAACGGCAAGAGGAATAAATATCCGTGGGATGCGGTACATAGCAATGAGGAGGATGCCGGGAATCGCTCCGCGATAACCAGAACGATCTATAAAATCAACCGCAAACCGTCCCAGATAAATGGATATAAATATAGTAAAAAGTACTGTCTGGCGAAAGCTTTGCAAATATGCAATAAATCCAACCGGAAAAATCTCCACAAAGATGACATGTATTAGACACATGATTGTGATATAGGCGAAGATTATGCGCTCGACAATTTTACCCTGCGATGGATACAAGACGCTCAACACCAACCAGAAGAGGGTGTAGCACGCAAATTCCGCTGTCATTAATGGGTGCCATGTGAAGGGGGAATGATGATGGGGATGACGAAACGCCAATATCTCGGCAACGGCGCTCCCGGATATTATGCGTTCCTGGGTCATATACTGCACTGCGGTGCTGAGGAGCGTCGGTGCACCCACAAGCAGACTTATGACAACGGCTGTCAGGATTGCGCGCTTGTGATGAGACATAAAGGGTATGAGAAGCACAAGAACAGCGAACATGTGAAGACCGATAAAAAGATGTGCGTTGAACAAAATGCCCAGCGCAATTCCGGCATACAAAAAATAGGTTTTATTCTTCTCTGACATAATCAGGAAAGCGAGCATGAGAACGGCAAGAGAGAAGCCAAGAAAGTTCGCCTCGAAATGTGCAGCATGGGCATAATGACCACCCAACGATATGCGTGGAAAAAGAACAACTGCGATAAGGGCAAGATATCCGATCACCGCGCGACCGAACATCGCGTATGCCATCATAAATACTCCCGCACACAACAGGATACGTGTCACAATGTGTGAGAGAAGAAATGCAACATCTACCGGTATAAATCGCGATATATAACTCAAAGGAACAACAATGTTTGCATGCAGCATCGAAGTTGAAAGATAGAAATCGTGAGAAAGAAATTCGCCGGATGAGTTATACCACCATATCCAGGAAAGATATTCTATTGTATTCCCGGTGCCGAACTGATGACCCTGGAACAGAACAGATGCAAGAGCCAATATAATAATCCATAGAGCGAGATACAGCGTATGATCAAATGTTTTGTTCCCGGCTTTTTGCATAAACTATTATTGTTCGCTATCCTCTATATTTTGAGTTCCCCTCAAGTCCATAGAGCCCTGGATTGGACTGCGTCTGACAGAATCGGCACCGCGTCTCGTCACTTTCTGTTGATATTCCTTTATATCTTCCTCTGAGAGAATCTCAATTTCGCCGAGTGCAATCCCAAGTTTATCGGCAGGTGTAATAATCGGTGGATCGACCCAGAACTCTATCAACTGATTATTGAGCGAAAAATCGTCGAAAACCACGACCGAAGATGAAAGCCCGCCGCCTTCCGAAGGCGGTATTGTCCTGTGGTGCGCTCTTTCGTTAAAAAGCAGCAGGATTGATTGACCGTCTTCGCAAATATAAATCAATCTCAAACCCTTTATCCCTTCGACAGAAGGCAGGATGATACGAAAATATTGTGAAGTCCAGCGGTAAGTGAACTCGAGCCCTCCCCAGACGCTACGCCCGCGAAAATCATCGAGGCAAAGAAACACGCTATCGCCGGGCACACCAACATCAAGCAAATGCGGTGTCTTGTCTGGAAGAACTATATCAGGCAGGTATTCGAACACGTAAGAATTTCCGCTCTTGAAGGCAAGTTTAAAGCCGGGTGAGAAGAAGAGATCGTCGGCATTGAGTTGAGGCACACGTCCCACCACATTTTTTGACGCACAAAATGCGTATGATATTCCCAGCCTTTTTGCTGCTTGACGTGCCTCGGGATTTTGTGCCAACAATGCGGCATATCGCTGAACGATAAATATATCCTTGAGTACCTCATCACGTTTATCCGACGGCGCGGTTCCCCAGAGATAGGTCGTTGCCTTTCTATGCGTCAGAAACGTAATCCATTCACCGATATCCTCACGCAAATTCGTGAGGACAATCGTATTCGGAGGTGTGTTATTCTTTATCCATTCAAAACATTCGAAATCCGATTCGGTTTGTGGAGCGTATTTGTCACGTGCCCCAACAAGAAACTGAATCATTGTCGGCGTAGTAATGCAGAGAGTCACTATACAGATGATGAGTAACAATATCATAGCGAGCGATTGTGCTCGCTTGCTCAGGATATAGTACAATCCCGCTATGGAGAATAGAGGAAGAAAAAAGACCCAAAGGTAAAGGAGTCTGCCAGCCATGGGCCAGGGATGAATTCTCACCAGGAACGGCTTAAGCCAGGGAACAAGCCACAGAAACATGGAGATAACGACCGCTGCAAACGCAGTAAGCCAGAAAAGATGTCTGCGTTTAAATAGTAAATACAGGATTCCGAAAAGAGCCAAAAAAGGCATGACATAGTTATTGTTCTCGGAAAAAGGGTGATACCAGAAGAAAAGTATAAATTGCTGGATGTTCCCCGGCGATTCCTGATTCAGTTCCCAGATTTTTTGTGAACGCGGCATGAAAACACCGCCTTCTGATATTGACAACAAATCCGGTATCGCAGGCAGAACAAGGATGAAAAACAGGAGTGAAGAAATGAAGAGAAGTTTTATAATATGCCCAAACTTACGAGACAAATAGCGAAAATGAAAGGGCAATATAACCATGCCTATGAGAAATACCGAGAGGATATCAACTGGATGACTATAGATGAGGGCAACACTGAGAAGTACAAAGATGAACCAATTGGAAAGACATTGTTTTTTTAGAGCGCTGAGAAGGGCATAAATAGAAGCGCCGACATACAGCACTCCCAGGGTTACCGTCCACCCCCCACCCCAGTAGACAATCATCGGGAACACAAAGGTGGTTGAGAAAAGAGCTGTCAGAAATGCGATCCGCCTATTTTGGACAATTACAGAAGTGAGCAAAAAAGCCGCGATCGGGAAAAGCGCCGCATGAAAGATGCTTAACTGCAGAATGAGCCGGGGCAGGGGTACCGGTACAAGTGAATATGCAAGTGCATTGACACAATGGAATGCATTGGGGTAAGGACGCGCTAAATGTACTGTACGGTTCTCCCATATATAATACGTGTACTCGCTGTGATTATAGGCATCGTCAACATGAGGCGGGACTATCTGCCCCGCAGCTACAACTTCAAGTGTAAAGACAATAATAAGTGAAGGAATTAGAAGGTAGAAGTCGCGAAGAGCAGGTTTATCCAGATGTATCCTGTTTCTTGTCCAGAGATAGATGAATGGAATCAGAAGAATAATGAGCAACACACCAAACGATAAAAGCGTGAACGGGAGATCGACAAAAGAAAGAAGAATCCCCCAGATAATGACGACGCCAAAGGAAAGAAGGACACCGTATAGAATCGCCTCCATGAGCGAGCGTATGCCCAGCATCAATGCAACGAGAAATCCGGGCATAACTGCGCACACTAAAAACGCCATAAACGAGAGGATTACGTCTATAATGAAAGGATGCATATTGTAACCGATAGTCTTATACCTTTATCAACACTCATCGTGTTTGGATAACTTTTTACCTGCTCATTAACTGTAGCGGCTGCCTTTCACTTCTATTCCGTGTCTCGCTCTATGTTTTTTCTCTCCACATTACCTGATCCAAGTTCCTTAATCCGGTCCTGCAACATCTTTACCTCTGACAAAAGTATCGCCTGTTGTGACGCCATCTTGCGAATCGATCTTCTTTGTGAGGTAATAACAATCGAATACTGAACCTGAAGAGCAAGGAGAAAAAGTATACTGGATATAAACACTGTCGTTGTGGGAGCGACCGCACCAATCATGCGAGTCAAGAGTTCGAGCAAGCCAAACCAGACTACTATCAAAAAAGTCGAGAGGATGGCAAAGAGCCAGAGCAAAGAGTACTCTTCAGCGATTTTGTGCCGCACGACCAGTGAAAGGATAAAGAGAAAAAGCATCGTCAGAATCACGAGCATAGCGATTTTTTGATGTAAAGTCGGACGAAACATTTCAGGCGTTGCGGAAGACAACGCATACATAAGAAAGATACTCATTTTGAACCTCCTCGCGAGTTGAATGAACGAGGTTTTTCACGAAGCAGCGTCATAATCATAGACATAGTGACCCTTAATATATAGTAAATAACCCCTAAAGGATTGCTGTGCATCGACTTGCCGCTCTGGCGGGGAATGAATTTCGCTCCTACCTCGCACAACTTAAAACCCGCTCGATGCAACATCAAAAGAAAATTAGCATCCGGATAATCGCCCGGAAACAACTCCGAGATATAGAGACGCAATACATGTCGGCGAATTGCCTGAAATCCACTGGTAGGATCAGTGACGCGTATTCCTGTCATGAGCCACAGAAGATATGAGAAAAACTTCTGACCGAGTCGTCGAAAAAAAGGCATTTGATATTCAATCTCACCCTTGAAACGACTCCCGAGTACCATATCGCACTCGTGTTCTCTGAGGTGGGATATCAGAGCAGGGATGGAATCTGGACTGTGTTGTCCATCAGCATCCATCAAGACTACTGTTTCGTATCCCTTTTGCCATGCGTACGTCAAGCCTGTTTGCACCGCACAGCCATAACCCATATTTACCGAGTGAGGCAGGACAATGACGCCTTTTCTTTCTGATTCTGATGCAGTGGTGTCTTCCGATCCATCGTCGACAACAATAATATCCGCTCTCTCGTCGTCGAGGACGTTACGGACCTGCTGTAGCACCTTTGAGATAATTCCTCCCTCATTGTATGCGGGCATTACTATTGCAATTTTTCCCATAACGGAGGTTCGGTTACTGCCTTTCTCTGGAGACATTGACGCATAATTCACCATCGCTGTATGTCACCACCCCGGCTATCCGACTGATTATAACAAACACCACACCTGCTACCTTTGTTAAAGGAAAAGAACGGCACCCAACCGTTGTGTCATCATTCTTGAAAACGAATCTGCAATTGGATTTTCAATCTACAAAGAAATTCTCTATGCCACTCCATATACGCAGGAATGGATCACTCACAATCGACTCAACTGACTAACTACCTTCTCGTCAGAGAATCAATGATTAGTCCAGGACCCAATCTACTCTATATACTTTCACACTATCCCGAAGTTGTATAAGAAACGTATGCTGGTCGCCAAGCGTTATAACTTCCTTGATATCCTCCGCAGGGAGTGTACTGATGTGGAACACATCGACGTTGGGTTTACTTGATTTGGAAGTCCGCGCCTCAGCAGAACTGGAAAAGACGTCTATGCCTGTTTGTAACACAAGAGCAACCAAACACAGGGCAATTATTGTGAGTAGTATTTTGGTATACACTTCACTGAATTTCATTCTCGTAATCACCTCCTGTACAAAATGTATCTCATCTGGTTCGTAAATTAGTTCACTCTAAAATACACAATTTATTCATATAATCGTGACAGGCGCCTGAGTATGTACGATTCCATGTAAAACCACGCATTCACTCACCGCGATAGATTTCTATTTTTTCTCCTTCTTTTGCTCTCTTGAGTAACGCAGGGTCACCCTCAATTTTTCCAATGACATCGACTGGACTTGCCGGGCGAATCTCGTTACCCGAACTTATAGGGGTCGGTCCAAAGAAAAGACATAACGCCTTTCCCAACGGCCAGTACCCGATATCGCCATAGGAAACAATATCCTTGGGTTCTTGAACTTTCAACTCCAGGGGAATAGTAAAATATATCTCATCGCCCCAGGTAGTGACTTTTCCCGATATCGGAAGTGCGGCGAATATCTTACGTGCTAAGGTGGTATCATTAAGATGCGCATCAATATTCAGCCCCGCGACTTTTATTTCAATCTTTTTACCTGCCTGCATGATCTTCTCGTCTCATTATTCCGTTCCCCAATCTACAAATGTGATCATGCCGGGTTTGACAACAATTTCGCGCAGTCCATAAATCGTCGTCAATCCATAAGTGCCGGGGATGACATCGCAAATTGCAAAGTTCTCATTCCATGCATCAGTACTATTGACTCCCTTGCCATACGTCATAGAAAATTGGTAACTCTGGCAATAATCAGGCTTGGAAACCCCGGTTAGTCTTAATCCCGGTATGGGATCCCCATCCGGTTCAGCAATATGCCCCAGTATATATCCGACACTATCTCCCACGTGTTCAATATACAACTCGGGATTTCTGACAAAGTCACCTGTTTCGCCCCCTATTCGAACTTCAAATTCCAGTTCATTGTCTCTCGACTGCGCGTCAGCATAGGAGGCGCCCGTTACACCAATCTCATCTCCCGCTTCCACTTGATCGCCCTTGGCGACTTTGATGGAAGCCAACTGTGCATATAAGGTATAGACATTATCACCGTTCAGTTTTTCGTCATGCTCGATAAGCACATAATTGGGATAGGAACTCAAGGAACCTGCTTTTCCTGAATCATCCGCTTCAATAACTTTCCCGTTCGCCACTGCGCAAACAGGGGTTCCTGAATCCACCCTGAAAGAAATACCTTTTTTAACTGGCCATTCACCCCATGATTCTCCATAGAGCCATGTCTGATCGATATGCCCATTCACCGGATTGAGAAAGGGAGGGATGAATTCTTCAGAAGGTTCGTCCCTGATCTCAACCTTTGTTTCAAGAGGAACGACAGGGGTAAAAGGCGTCGGGGTAGCAATCTCAGTCAACGGTTTAAGAACCGGTGTTGGTGGTGTCGCCTCGGGCAATAGTAAAGGTGATTCCGGCAAGGGACGAATCGGTTCTGCTGGTCTAATAGGTTTGAGTCCCGGAAGTGATGGGGGTAGAACCGTCTCCTGGGGAGCGGGTTCCGGTGCCTCGAGTTCAAAAGGAGATTCATAAAGCGAGGGGGTTGGTGTAGGAACTTTAATAGGCTTCAAAACCGGCGTTGGTTCTCCTATCTCGATACGTTCCTTCTTTTGCTCCATGTCAAGAATCGCCTTAAAAAGCGCTATGGCTATCCGATGGTTCTCCTCAAGATCATCTGCCGCTTTTCGACATTTCTTATTCGTGATAAATCCCACTGAAATTATTACCGCCGGGGAGACTACATAATCGAATAGGGGGCGTTTGCCTGTATCCAGATACCGATAACTTGTGCCAAGTTCTCCTGCCATTTGTGTTAACATGTTTGAAATAGGCTCTTGCAAACTCACTTGATTCACATAGGCAGTGATATAATTAACGCTTTTGTCGCGGCTATAGTTATGATGTATTCCAATAAAGAGGTCGGGGTTATGAGGGGCACTAATTTCGGCTCGCTCTTTTAGCCCTGGAAAAGGAGGCGTATGTGTCTTTCGGGTAAGAATAACCTCTGCACCGGCATCTTCGAGATAAGAACGAAGGAAAAATGCAATACGAAGGTTGGCTTCCCTCTCCATTCTTTGCAACTTGTCGGTCACAAGCGCTGTCCTGTCCTCACCTGAATACATCTCACCACCCTCACCGGCATCGAGACAATATGTCATATCTTTCAACGGCTTTTCGAGCATTTGTCCCATACAGAGTGAGAACACCATGACAAAAAGACCCATAGTACAAATAATATTTCGATTTCGGGAAACCATTATTCTCCTCCTCGTAGTGAAATTGTATTAATATGATGCTTCATTTTAATCATCTACTCTTCCACCTTCCAGCTTAATCTTGTTAAGGTAGGCGATAAGAGATTTTTTTGAAATAGCAAGATGCTTCTGCACAAGTTTCTGAATTCGTTTACTATCATGATCCTTGAATGCATCTATAATATTTTTATGTTCGAATAACGCAGAGTTAACGCGACTTTTATCGGTAAACACAAACCGCCGGTATCTATCGAGTTTATGGTTCAAATTAACCACCATTTCTCTCAAGAGATCGTTGCTACACAAAGAGATGTACCATTGATGGAAAGCACTGTTGGCCTCGATTTTTTCCATCTGGTCATCTACCTGTTCGAAGCTTTTTTCAAGAACTTCGAGATGCCGGATGTGTTCTCCCTTCATGCGATCAGAAGCCACTTTTGCCGCAAGCGGTTCGAGAGATATCAGGACATCATAGATTTCCCCCACCTCTTTTATTGAATAGGGCGCAACTATTGCACCTTTACGCGGAAAAAATTTGACCAATCCTTCGGTCTCGAGTTTGAGAAGCGCCTCGCGTACCGGTGTACGGCTCACTCCCAGTTTATCTGCGATTTCCGGCTCGATTAAGCGTTCGCCAGGTGACAAATCACCCCTGATAATCGCATCTCGTAATAAGCGCGTAATATCCTTTCGTAAAGGATCATGTCTGCTCAAATCAAGTTTCATGTCTATACCACCATTGCTATTGTTTATCCCAATGGATACACCGTACTTTGTGTCCGGGAGTTACCTCCTCCATCGGGGGGATTTCCTTTATACATTCAGGAGTCATCAAAGGGCATCTCGGATGAAAGCGGCATCCGGCTGGATAATGAACAGGGTCGGGAACCATTCCCGGAATCACGGACAAATCCTTTCCTTCAATAACACGCTCAAGGTTGGGCATCGACTCGAGTAATAATCTGGTATAGGGATGGAGCGGTTTGTTGAACAACTCGGTTGTCGATGCTTCTTCGACAATCATACCCGCATACATGACGAGCACTGAATCGGCGATTTCGGCTATGATCCCGAAATTATGCGTAATAATCAGAATCGCGGTCTGAAATTCCTCCTGGAGTTCTTTCATAAGGTCGAGAACCTGAGCTTGCACAGTAACATCGAGAGCGGTCGTTGGTTCATCTGCAATAAGGAGAGCAGGTTTACACGCAAGCGCCATGGCAATCATGGCGCGTTGCAGCATGCCACCGCTTAACTGATGAGGATAATCGTCCACACGTTGCTCAGGAGAAGGAATCCTGACCCGGTCAAGCAGTCGAATCGACTCCTCCCGTGCCTGACGTCGCGTCATGCCCTGGTGTAATCGCAACACCTCCGATATCTGGCTGCCTATCGTATAGACAGGATTGAAAGAGGTCATGGGTTCCTGAAAAATCATTGATATATCATTACCCCGGATTCTTCTCAACTCTCGAGTCGGAAGCGCAAGCAAATCTTTTCCACGCAAAAAAATCTTACCATCTATTATTTTCCCCGGTGGTTCCGGAACAAGGCGCAGAATTGATAATGCAGTCATGGTTTTCCCTGAACCGGATTCTCCTACCAGACCGATTGTCCGCTGTTCATAAACCTCGAATGATACACCATCCACTGCTCTCGCAGTGCCTTCGAGGGTTTTGAAATAGGTACGAAGGTTGCGTATCTCGAGCAACGTCGGAGAATCACTATGTACGTCTGCAATCACACTATATGCCCTGTGGTTATATTGAACCTTTATTCAAAAATCCAAGCAATACTCTGAAATAGTCACGAAAAATGTCAAGCCTAAACACATTATTTCGCTGTCCTATCACCGTCCGAGTTCATGACGTGGGTCCAGCGCATCACGTATCCCGTCTCCAAGAAAGTTGAACGCAAACACGGTTATAAAAATCATTACACCCGGTATGAGTATCCATGGGTAGTTGGTAAGTACGATCACATTCTGGGCTTGTTTCAACATATTCCCCCAGCTGGCATAAGGTTCATCGATGCCCACACCCAGATAGCTCAAGGCGACTTCCCCGAGAATATAGCCGGGTACCGAAAGAGTCGAAGCGATAATCACATAGGTTAAGGTATTGGGTATAATATGCCGTATAATGATTCTAACGCTTGAAGCGCCCAGCGCACGAGCGCTCAATACATATTGTTCCTCCCTTATTCTTAATGTCATTCCGCGTATGACCCTTGCAGGACCGACCCAGTAAATCAAACCCAGCACCGCTACAATCAGAAGATATATCTGTGTTGCTGACAGGTCCTCAGGAAACGTAGCCCGAATGGCAATAATCAGATAGAGACCCGGTATGGAGAGAATAAACTCGACGAAACGCATCATGATGATATCAAAAACGCCGCCGAAATATCCGGAGAGTCCTCCCATGACCATGGCAAGCGTAAACGTGATTAAAATCCCTATTAAACCAATGGATAGAGATATCTGCGAACCCTCGAGGAGGCGTGAAAAGACATCCCGCCCCAGCTCATCCGTACCCGCAAGGTGTATACTTGCCGGCTTTTCCACACCGAAAAGATGTATATCACATGGTATTAAGCCGAAAAGGTTATATTCATATCCTCTAACAAAAAATTTGACCAAATATTTCTTGTCCTCGACTGGCTCGTACCGACCGCTGTCAAGATCTATCATTTCATAGCGGTATACAAAGGGACGGAGGGAAAATCCACCTTCCCGGTCAACAAAATGTAATGATGTGGGCGGATGATAAAAATCGATGAGGTCCTGTTCGTGCGGATGGTAGGGACTAAGAAAAGGAGCAAACAAGGCGCCGAAATAGAGAATAATCAATACAACCCCGCCTATGATGGCAATTTTATTTCGAACCAACCGGCGAAACATCAATGCCCAGGGCGAGTAGCTGTGCGTTCTCACTCTCTTTTCTATATTTGAGTTGATCTTCATTTGTTCTGTTTATTCGAGCCTGATTCGCGGATCGGAAACCGCGGTGAGTATATCCGCAATGAGATTACCTATTATCAACATCACTGAAGACATAAGCACCGTTGCAACCACCAGGTACATATCCTTGGTGAAAAGGGCTTCGATGGTGGTTCTCCCGAGCCCCGGATAACTGAATACAACCTCCACCAGAAAAGAGCCCGCAAGAAGACTGGACAGAGAATATCCGAACATCGTAATAAGAGGGTTGATAGCATTACGAGTTGCATGTTTGACAACTACGGTAAATTCCGGTAAGCCTTTAGCCCGTGCGACTGTCACAAAATCCGCTCGAAGATAGTCAAGGAGGTTCCCCCGCATCTGGCGCATGTAACTCGCCATACCTGACGTCCCAAGTACTATAGTCGGCAAGACCAGGTGATGCGCGATGTCCAGCATTTTTCCCAATGTCCCGAGTTCTTCGTAATTTATCGAACGCAGTCCACCGGTGGGAAACCAGCCGCTCACCTTAGCAAACAAGACCATCAAGAGTGCGAAAAAGACATTCGGTATAGACAAGCCGAAAAAGGCTATCGCCGATGATATTTTATCGATCCACCGATATTGATATACCGCGCTCAAAATACCCAGGGGGATTGACACTATCCATGCAAACAGGATTGCGCTCGCGGAGAGAAGCAAAGTATTCAAGGCGCGCTCCTTGATTACACGGAACACAGGTTGGTTTGTGCTAAAAGAATACCCGAAATCAAGGTGAAACACCACATTCTTCAACCACCTACCATACCTGACATACCAGTGAGGATTATCAAGTCCCAACCGTTTCATCTCCTGATCGATAACTTCCTGGCTTATCTGTGGATTCATCTTCATCGTGGAAAGAAAATCTCCGGGTGTTCGGTTAATGAGAAAAAAGGTCACCAGCGAGATAAAAAATAGCAACGGTATGGCATGAAGAAATCTTTTCAGGATAAAAGTTTTCATGGTTTCGCTTCTTATGAACGTATCCTGGATACGCGTTATAAACCCGATTGAATCAGCCTGTATTGAAATCGAAAGTATGCCACGCCCTTTTTCTTCTTACAACAAAAGGTTTTTTCTCCTTTTATATTGAAGCAGCAGGAAGAGAAAAAAAGGACCGCCTGATAAAGCCGTAATCACCCCAACCGGAAGTTCGAGTGGCGCTATTATTGTACGCGCCAGTGTATCGGCAATCATCAAAAACGCCCCTCCGGTTAACCCGCTACAAGGAATCAGCAACCTATGATCCGAACCGACGATAAAGCGAACTATATGCGGGATTATTAAACCCACGAAGCCGATAGGTCCACATACCGACACCACACCTGCGGTTATGACGGAAGCGGCAAGAAATATCAATTTCTGCGCATGGTTGACATCAATACCGAGATGCTGAGCCGTGGACTCGTCAAGGGTCAATATATTGAGAGCACGCGTGTGCAGCAAAAGAACAGCGCTTCCTGCGAAAAGTGTAATTGCCACTATGCCGAGCTGGCTATAGCCGGCAATGTCGACTGCACCCATCATCCAGCGTATCATCTGGTATGCTTCGCCCGGCGCGCTGATATACTGAATAAGCAGAATTACGGCGGAAAAGAGAAAGTTCAGGGTCACGCCGGCAAGGAGCAACGTAGCAGGATTCAAGCCGCCACGCTCTTTTGACAACAGGTAGACAACACTGACGGCGATCAAAGCACCAACGAGGGCAAAGAGAAAAAGAGCCGGCGCCGCCATCAGGGTAAATGCTAAACCGATTTTAATCGCGATAACCGCACCCAGGCTGCTTCCTGCAGAAATGCCAAGAACATAGGGACTGGCAAGAGGATTTTTGAGCAACGCCTGGAACGCGGCTCCTGCAAGCGCCAAACCAAAGCCCGCAAAGGCTGCGAGCACCATGCGCGGAATCCTTAACTGCCAGAATATCACCTGCTGTGGACTTGTTTCATGAACAGCAAAGACTTGCGGGGGTGTGAGAAATGTCGCACCTATCCACGGCGTTATTATTCCCGCCACTATAAACAGGATCAAACACACACCGACATTGATGATAAATCGCCTATATGTGAGCTCCCTTCCCATGCCTTAGGAATGTAATTCCTTTTCTCTCGTCATGAATAGAGGAACATTATGGAGAAGTATCGCACTGAAGGCAAGTAACTTGAATAATATGCCCGGCTGCAATAGTTTGTATAGGACATATAAGCCTTATAAGACAAATTAATCGTTCGTTTCACGCAAGAATAACCCTGAAGAGAATGAGCAGAATTTTGAGAGTTAGTAGTTGCGAATTACGTGATCATCATCACGATCAAGCGTGCCGTTGTCTCCGATACTACACCGTGGCAGAATGCCCTGGGGACTTAAGGTATACGTTCCACCGCTGGGACATTTGGGAGGCTCTTTCCATCCCATGGTCTTGCATATATCTTCCCACGTAAACCGTGCTCCCGCGCCGTATCCTTTTTCTTCCGCAACTCTTCGTTTGGCAGATTCAATCATTTTTAAATTCGCACGGCACTGGGCAGCCTGATTCAAATCTCCCTTTTCCGGTCCGCTCAACATCTCGGGAGCTCGATAAAATATCGACCTGACTTTACCGTACACTTCTTCCCAGTCCAAAATTCCGGTTGCGAAAAGACCACCGATCACCGCAATTATTACCACAATGACAATGATTTCCTTGAACTTCATAATACATCCTTTCACAACAATATTTTTAATATATTTAAATATCCCCCAAAAAAGAAATGTCAACTTGTAAATCTAAGTCATTCGCGAATCGTGGTCATTCGCGAATCGTGGTCATTCGCGTAATCGGGAGTTTATGGGAAAATAAACTCTCATCTCGGCGAGAACGCTATTCTCAGATTGGTCGGATACTGTCAGTCACTTTAAAGTCGCGATTAGCACCTGAATATTAACTTTAATACCACGAAGTAAAATCTATAGGGTGGAAGTCTTGTTTCCCAACTACTTATTCATCGTCTGAGGTTTCGATAGGAATGTCTTTGAGAAGTTCTCCAAGTTTGATTCCGCCGGAATCCTTGGACTTTAAAAATTGAGCAACTTCTTTTTTCTCCTGTTCGAGAAGGTAGTCGCGGCGGCTAAGCGAAATTTTCTCCTTTTCTCTGTCGATATTCTTTACTTTTAGAAAGACAGTTTGTCCCATCTGAAGAACGTCTTTGGGGTCCTGAATACGTTTGAGATCAATCTGTGACACATGCACCAATCCTTCAATCCCGAGATCGAGAGAAACAAAGGCGCCAAAAGATGTCAATTTTACGACCTTTCCTCTGACAGTAGAGCCTTCCGGATGAAGCTTGATATACTGATCAAAGGGATTTTCCGAAAGTTGTTTTATCCCGAGTTTCAATATCCTTTGGGCATCATCATAACCAATGATCATAGCCTCAACCTCTTCACCCTGTTTGAACATACTCTTTGGTTTAGGGAGACGTTTATCCCAGCTCAATTCTGAAGGCATAATAAAACCACGGACATCATCTTCAATCTGTAGACTGACTCCTTTATCGTTTACCGAGCGAATGGTTCCCTTTACTCTTGTCCCCGGGGGATAATTTTCTTTTGCGTCTTCCCAGGGATCAGGAGAAAGTTGCTTGAGCCCGAGTGAAAGACGTTGCCGCTCTTTATTCACACCAAGAACAACACATCGTACACGTTGTCCTTCTTTGAGATGCTCTCGAGGATTTGTCACGTGCTCTGTCCAGCTAAGGTCCGAAATGTGAACCAAGCCGGTTAGGCCTTCGGCGAGTCTCACAAACGCCCCGTAATCCTGGAGCGCAACCACCTCGCCGCGCACCACTTTTCCTTCAGGATAGTGCTCTGTGACATTATCCCACGGATTGGGCTTGAGCTGACGGCGACTCAGCGTTATCTTTCCTGTTTCCTTATCAACAGATATAACTTTCACTTTAGCCTGCCGCCCCTCTTTGAAGAACTCTGAAGGGTGCGCCGCCTTTTCCCAGGAACACTCTTCACGAGGAATAAATCCATCTATCCCGCCGAGATCGACGAACACGCCGAATTCCATAACCGCTTTCACTTTCCCTGTTACCTCATCACCCTCTGATAATGTGTTGAGTATCAGGGTGCGCTGTTTCTCATTCTCTTCCTCGAGTAATCGCCTTCGAGAAAGAATAAGTCGTTTCCCTGCAGGGTCGGCATCAATTACGAAAGCCGATACTTCCTTACCTATCATGCTGCTGAGGTCATCGACTCTTTTAATATCAATCTGTGAAGCCGGCATAAAACATCGAATATCATTTACATCGACAATAACACCTGATTTGACTACATCTTCAACCGTTCCAGACACAGGCAGATGGTCTTCAAAGGCGTTAAGAATTGAATCAAGTGATTCTTTCGCTTTCGCTTTTAAATGTGATACGATAACCTGTCCGCTCTCTTCATCAGAGCCCATAATCATTACCTTGACAAAGTCTCCCACGTGTAAATTGATGTCACCTTTTTCATCGGCGAATTCCATTATGTCCACCACTGCCTCTGCTTTACCGCCAAGATCCACGAGGGCATAATCAGGCCGAACTACCACTACAGGTACTTCCATAACCTCTCCCACATCGACGCTCTGAATTTTGGGAATATATTCCTCGAGCATTTCTTGAAATTCAGACAACTCCTTGTCCATTATTTCTGCTTGCTCGACCTCGTCTTGCTCAGATTCGGTTGTTTGCTCATAGGATTCAGCAAGCGCCTGGAGTACATCGAGTTTGTTCATCTGTTTTACCACTTCCTCATGCGTTTCTACAGGTGTGGATTCTGTTTCCTTCTCGGCTTTTTCCGCTTCCTTTTCCTCTCCCACTAAGGATGCTTCTTTTTTCTCAACAGGTGACTCTACTTCTGGTTTTTGCTTTTGCGCTGGTTCAGGGGGTGGCTCAGAATCAGGAGGTATACGCTTTTCTTCCCCCTCTTCTTCTCTCTCTTGAGAAAAAGGCATTGATATAGGCTTTAGCTCATCTTCGACCAGCGATTGATACTCTGAAATTTCTCGACGTATTCTCTCTTCTTCCGAGAGACCTTCTTCCTCCTTTTTATTGTTTAAAGACTCATCGGTCATTGAAAATAATTCACCTCCATAAAACTTTTCCGCTGTTATCTTATAAGGCGGTTTTCAAAAGATTCACTCTAATGTATCAAGGAGAACAGCACACAAAAGGGGGCATATCTTCCCGCAAAACCTCAGAAAATGAATTCTCGAATTGCGCTGTTTACACCTCCTCAAATACAAGAAACTAATAGTAAGATTATGAAATTCCGACGTCCTCGTCAACATATTTGACTTGTTTCTTCAGTGCAAATAAGGCTTTTATTCCTATCGCTACACATGTACAGAACCATTCTTATTTCTATATATCCGAATGAAAAGAAAGCGTCTCTTTGTCTTCAGAGCTCAACCTGAACCATATTCGCAATAAGGGATATCACATCATTCTCGGAAATATTGGTAGTATCGATAACTATTGCGTCTTGCGCAACGCGCAAGGGACCGAATGCCCTTGAGCGGTCACGTCTGTCTCTTTCAATAATCGATGACCTGATCTCTTCAAAACTCAACATCGTCTCAGCGCCTCGGTTTTCCTGGAGTTGGAGAAGCCGACGCCGTGTCCTTTCTTCCACCGAGGCGTCAAGATAAAATTTCCATGGCGTTCCAGGAAAGACCACCGTACCCATATCGCGTCCCTCAGCAACCACGCCTTTATGTTGTTTAGCGATCGACCTCTGCTGAAAGACCATCTGTTCCCTTACGCCTTGAGCATCGGAGACAGGCGATGTGTTCTTGCTGACTTCGGGCGTACGAATATCCATCGACACATCACGCTCATCACACATGACCACTAATTGTTCATTTTTGTAAAAAAGGGAAATTTTTATCTCAGAAGCGATATGCCTAAGTGCATCCCTGTCAAGAAGATCGACCCCGCGTCTCATGGCTTCAAGTGTAACCGTACGGTACATCGCTCCTGTGTCCAGGTGAAAAAAACCAAGGCGTCTTGCAAGATGTTTTGCGACCGTGCTCTTACCGACTCCTACAGGTCCGTCAATTGCAATTATTATGTTTTTTGATATGCTCATCACCGACTTTGGCATGGCAGCCACATGGCGGCAAAATGCGATACCTTCGTCCGGAATGATTCATCGTCTGTAGAAAAATACGGATACCTAACACCCGCTTACCTATTAATGTCAAGACTAATAACGCTCCGCTCCCAAAAAACAGGATTGACTTTTCAAGGTAGATATATGAAAAATCAGTTTCATTTTTTAGCGATGGTTCGCAAAGGTTCATAAATTGAAATTATCCGTAATAATACCTATATATAACGAAGAAAAGCTGATTGAACAAGTTTTGAAGCGAGTTCGAAAACTTCCTTACGAACTCGAGCTCATCCTCGTTAACGACGCTTCAATCGATGGTACCCTGGACATTCTCAAAAAAGAAGTAGAAACACATCCTGAAAATACAACCCTTCTCAATCATGAGCTGAACCGGGGAAAGGGGGCGGCAATACGCACCGGATTGAAAAAGGCAACCGGTGATATCGTCATAATTCAAGATGCTGATCTTGAATATAACCCTGAAGAAATCCCTTCCGTCATTCAGCCTATCCTCGATGGTAAGACCAACGTAGCGTACGGGTCGCGTTTTATGGGTGATGTAAAGAAGATGCGACTTGCCAATTATATCGCAAACAAGTTTCTGGCATTGCTTGTGAGCATCCTTTACGGACAGAAAATAACCGATGAAGCGACCGCCTATAAAGCATTCAAACGACCCATAATCCAGAATATCGACCTCAAATGCCAGGGGTTCGAGTTCTGTCCGGAAGTTACGGCAAAGGTTCTGCGAAAAGGCGAGAAGATTATCGAGGTGCCGGTTACCTTTACTGCACGGAGTTTCTGGGAAGGAAAGAAGATTGGGTGGAAAGATTTTTTTGTTGCCGTATGCACCCTTCTAAAGTATCGTTTTGTAAAATAAAAAAATTGCAAGATGAACCGGCAAAACATGAGTTTAGAACCCTGAGTTTTTATTCAAAAACGCTACAAAGATTATGAGAATGCTGCATGGGTAAAAAGAAAAAAGTCAAAGAAGTAAAAGAGACAAAGACAACCTTTATTGTCATTGGCATAGTCGGAGGTTTTCTCCTTATTTTACTCATTTCTCAGGCAATAGTGGGTTTTCGACGACTCGATCTTCAACATTGCATTTTAACCATGGTTTCAATCCAGGAAGCCATAAAAACAATGGAAGAAGAGTTAGGATTTGATTTCGACCCGAGCACAACCGACGACAAATACCGCCTGAACAGCCTCATCCTTTATTTCAGGTACGGTAAAGACGCATTCGTTCGAGATGACAAGGGCTATTTAATTCACAAGCCCACTGATGAGATTCAACAAATGGAAGAAGTCACGCGTTCAGACAACTATTTCCCAGAGTATCCGGAATGCCCGGGAGGAGGGACTTATTCATTAATACCCACAAATGAAGAAGGCATATTCTATATACGATGTTCAAAACACGGTACACTTGAACCCCCTGACTCGAAGGGACGCTATGTTTTTGACGGCAAGTTCTCACTTCTCAACGCTGAGCAAACCGCTATGGGGTGGGAAGCACGAATTGTCGTTCCTTCAACACATGAAATCGGGATGGACACAATATTTGTGATACCGGCTACGCAACAGAAAAAGAGCGAGTCGAACGATACGATCACGTCTCCTACCCTTGAGAGCAGAAGCGGCGCAAAATAGAGAGTACTCCTGCAAAATCATCTGCAAGTTCGACCTCAAAATGCAAATCTTCTCCTGTTTCAGGATGCGTAAATCCCAGTGAATACGCATGCAGCATCTGCCTGCTTATCCCGCGAATTGTCTCTTTTACCTCATCGGGAAGCTCTCGAGGTAGCTGTCCGAAAAGTCGCGATGCTCGTATTCCGTATTGAGAATCACCCACGATAGGAAACCCTATTTGTGAAAGATGCACTCGAATCTGATGAGTCCTTCCTGTATGAAGAGCAACCTCGAGAAGGCTCATATATCTGTAGGATTCTATAACCTTGTACCGGGTAAGTGCAGGTCTGCCATTTATCAGGTTAACCGCCATTTTCGTCCGATGTTGCTGGTGTCTGCCGATAGGGAGATCTATCTGGTTCTCCGATGGATATGGTATGCCGAGGACCAAAGCCTTATAACGTCGCCTAACTTTGCGAGAGGAAATCTGCTCGACCAGATTTGCATACGCCCTATGCGTTTTTGCCACCATCATGATACCGGACGTATCCTTATCCAGCCTGTGCACAATGCCGGGACGCTGTGCATTGCCGGATAGTTCTATCTCCGGGCAATGGAAAAGTAATGCGTTGACCAGGGTGTTCTCTTTATTACCTGCTGCGGGATGTACCACGAGACCCGGCGGTTTATTTATAACAATTAAAGAACCGTCTTCATAGACTATGTCGAGTTTTATCTCCTGGGCTGGAGGAACCTCAGGTTCGGGCGGCGGTACATGAATGACGACTTCTTCACCCCGCTTGAGAACATGATTAGGTTTAACTCGTTTTCCGTTGACAAGAACCTTGCCGGCCCTGATTACCTGTTGCCAGAAACTACGACTCCGTTCAGGACGTAGTTCATGTACAAACTTATCGATCCGAATTTTCCGTTTTCCGGTATACGTTTCATGCAGAATATTCTCATCCTTTGTCATAACATTTTAATTTTATTCTATTTACCAGTCTTGATTCAAGAAGGTAAGAACTATCTTATTGACTACAAAAATTTAGATACGTTTTACTTTCAATTACCGTACTCATGGAACGGTAGTTATGAAGACGATGAGATTTTTCTAAAAGCACATTCAGGCGCTTTTATTACCGACTCCCTATCAAGTCTTCTGTTGCTTTTGCATTTCTTGAAGGTAACAATAATATCCCTTGATGAATTGACCATAGAAACCGTGGATTCAATTTTGTAAAGAAAGGTTGGCATGAACAAGAAAACACTGCAGCGGATAGGATTTCAGATAGCTACTTTTCCAGTTGACTCACGGGATGAAGCAATCGAGCACTATCATCGGTTAATTGACCTGCTGAATCTTGAAACGATTGAGATATTGTTCGAACGAGCCCGTGATCGTTTATGGTTCAACGTTGAAGAGGCGCCTCCTGATGATCTTCGCAGGTTACTGAATCGCCTTCCTGTAAAGGGCGCTCATCTTCCTTTCATATACATCAATCCCATAGCGCCTGAACCGACGTTGAGAAAAGCGTCTCTTCAGATAATAAAAAGGTCTATAGACTTCGCCGCTGAGTGTGGAATCGATTATGTGGTGATGCATTGCCGTGGATTCAATTATTACGTGGAACCGGACGAAAGATTTGCGCAATGGAGAGCAGCGGTCGAGGAAATAAACGAGTATGCAACGGCGCGTTCTATAATCCTCTCATTAGAGAATGCCGATTTTTTATTCGAACTTAAACGCTTATCCGAGTTCATCGCCTCACTCAGCCGAGAGGAGGTGAAGATCACCCTCGACATCGGACACGCACATTTCAGGCTTTTCAGACCTCGATGGCGATATTACGCCCTCAAAGGCATCGACCGTTACGTTCCCTTCAGATTTTTCAAAAACTATTTTGCACACAGCAGCTATGGCGGCGTTACTCAATTCATCCAGCATGAATCAGGTCGAATCAACAACCTCCATCTTCATGATCATGACGGAAAGAGTGATCATCTTCCCCCGGGAAAAGGTAAACTTCGATTTGAATTCTTACATCTCTTACCGCACCATATTAACGTCATTATCGAAGCAAGATTCAACGATCTGGATGAAATCATACAATGCCATCGATTCGTTAAGGAGAAACTCAACTGATGGGTATAGCCCGTAAAAGTACATTTGACCTTGCAAGCCAGGTAGGCATTGTCATAGTCAATGGTATAGCGGGCATCATAATCGCCCGAGCGTTTCATCCGGAAGGATATGGTGCATTTCGCCTGGTTCTGCTTGCCAACACTCTTTGCCTCAACTTCACCAACCTGGGCTTGAGCATCGCAAACACCTATTTTATCGGAAAAGATGTCCGCCGCTTACCCGAAGCTCACACTATCTCTATCTTTCTCTCATTCCTCTTTACGGTTACTCTCTTCGTGATCTTGATAGTCTCCGGCGATTTTATTCGTATCAATTTTTTTCGCGATATTCCCATTGCTTACCTCCTGATTGCTGTCGGACTCCTTCCCTTTTCTCTTTACTATGCGGTGTGGACGGGCATACTTATCGGGCTGGGAAAGATAGTGCTTCTCGCTATCTTCAATTTTTGTTATCAACTCGCCCAGTCAACGGGATTCATCATACTGATTGTGGTGTTCAAACAACAGTTGACGGCGCTCATAATTTACTGGGCTACGATCCAGATAGGCGCAGTCATCCTGATGCTTTTGATCCTCTGGCGTCAGCACAGAAACCTTTTTGCCCCGCTCAATTTCCCTCTGATGAAAAAATTCGTAACGTTCGGATTTACTGCGTATTTCGGCAACGTGGCATCAAATCTTCTCACTCGCATCGATACCCTTATTGTGAGCAATTTGCTTGGCGTAACCAGTGTGGGATTTTACATGCTGGCGGGAACATTTGCCGAAAAAGTCTGGCTTTTTGCCGCTGCTATGGAGAAAGCCTCCTATTCAAAAGTCATCTCCGCTACAAAAGAAGAAGCAATATTCCTGATACAGAAAATTCTGAGAAACACTCTGTTTATCTCCTTTGTGGGAATTGCCGTAGTATTCATTATCGCGCCATTCCTGATCACCTTTTTGTATGGTTCGGAATATGCTCCCAGCATAGACCTTCTGAGAATCTTTCTCATAGGTGCGATGCTGTTCGGGGGTTGCCGAATCTATGCAATGTATTTTACGGGTTTCAAAGGAAAACCTCAAATCCCTACGGCTATTGCATGGGTGATGTTTATCATCAATGCGTCGCTCTGTTATATTTTTACCCGCTTTTTTGGCATCCTGGGAGCGGCAGCAGCTACCGCCTCCAGCTACTTCGTAATGTTTCTCATATATACGACATTATTCATTCGTGACAGTGGGATTAAACAGATTGCGCCCCTCTTTATTATTAACCGCGGGGATATCAAAGCTTACATACAGTTCATAAAATCGCTCATATCACGTCGCCGATGATATTCTTCAAGCCCTTCTCGCCAATGAGGTAACAGGGGAAGACCAATCTCTTTGAGACGCGCATTCTTGAGAACTGAATTCATGGGACGACGCGCCGGACGCTCGAGATCGCCACTCTTCACCGGCTTTATAGTCGCTTCTTCAAACCCAAATTCATCCGCAATTGCACGGGCAAATTCATACCAGCTGCATACACCCTGATTGGTCACATGATATATGCCGAAAAGGGCGATATCGAGCAAACGATAGAGCTGCTCTGCAAGGTGAAAGGTAAACGTAGGGTGTCCCTTCTGGTCGTCGACCACAGTCAGCGCCTTCCCTTTCTTCAATGCCTTCAAAATGGATTCAATAAAGTTCGAGCTATACGTGCAATGTGTGCCGGAAAGCGTAGAAGTTCGTATTATTTTATAGCGAGGAACCAGGATACGCACATATTCCTCACCTTTGAGTTTGGATATGCCGTAAACATTCAGGGGATTCGGCTCATCCGTTTCAAGATAAGGTGCGTCCTTTTGACCGTCAAAGACATAATCTGTACTTATGAGGAATAATTCCGCATCGATTTCACGGCAAAAAAAAGCCAGGTTTTTAGTCCCTTCTGCATTGATGGACATGCATAATTCAGGGTGTGTTTCCGCTTCGTCTACTGCAGTATATGCGGCTGTATGTATGACTGTATCGGGTTTATGATGAAGGATATAGTCCCGCACCTGTTTGAGGTCCGTAAGGTTCATATCCTTTATAGTCGACGGGATGACCTCAACAGAGCCCTGTGCCTTGAAATAAGTAACGACATCTGTTCCGAGCATCCCATCAGCGCCCGTTACCAGAATTTTTTTTCGGGGCATACGCTTCCCTTCCGCAACAAATCTTGAATCTCCAATTTGATTGGAGGATGTCTATAATGCAAGAAAAATTCAATGTTGCATACTCTGACTTTATGTTCCCCAAAAACTCGGATTAGAGCAATCGATTGTAAATGCTGCGAAGGTGTTCAATCATGTGCGTGGAATCGAACATGTCGTGAGCGCGTCGGCGTGCCTGCTCTCCAAATCTTCTGCGTTCTTCTTCATTGTTCAGAAGTAAATTGAGCACCTCAGCAAGTGCAGAGGGGTCCGCAGGGGGGACTATAATGCCGGAAACGTTATGTTTATTAACGAAAGGAACGCCGGTATCAAGCCTGGTGCTCACCACGGGTTTGCCGCACGCCATAGCTTCGATCTGGCTCAGTCCATAAGCCTCGCTCGGTAAATGCGACGGAAGACAGAAAACATCGCTTGCGTGGATATAACGGACCTTCTCTTCCTCGCTCACTTCTCCTTTATAGTGTACCCTGTCACCGATGCCGAGTTCTATTGTCAGATGCTGCAACCTTTCTTTCTCAGGTCCGGTGCCTATCACTATAAGGTGTGCATTTACTTTTTTCATCGCCCGCAAGAGAAAATCAATTCCCTTATAATAACGCAATACACCGACAAAGATTACTATGGGTGTTCCAACATTTGCACGAATGGTATCGGCTTCTTTTTTAACCTGCTCAGTGTCTCTGAAGGGTTCAAGATCGATTCCGAGCGGAACAGTTTCACATTTGTCCCTGTACCTGCGCAGGAATTCCGAATGGTCGATGTAATTATCGGATGTAGGCATGATCACATCCACCGCATCAAGAAAACGATATAAAAATGACCGATACAACCATAACCCTACTTTTTGACGTACTATATCGCTATGATACGTAACCAGAACTTTGCCGGGCGGTTTTGCAAGGAGATATGATAGTTCTCCTGTCGGATTAGGAAAATGGAAATGGAGCAAATGATACGCCTTCTTTTTCAGAAAAAGCGGAAACGCAGGACACAACGGCGCACTGCTCAATCTTCCCAGACACCCCGCCTCGTAAATCTCGACCCCCTCAGTTGAATAACTTCGTCCCTTTATGCTTTTCGTGCGTCGTGCTATAAGCACAGAAACTTCAAACTCATCTTTAAGCCCATTACACATGATATTCATGCTTTTTTCGACTCCGCCCACCACCGGCGGATAATAATCTTTATATATATGGAGTACGGAAGGTTTCATTTATCATTACTCATATTCACTCATAATCAAAAAACATGTATATATACGATTATTTTTTGTTCAGAGATTCTTCGATAAGTGCGCTCAATTCATCAAGCCTGCGATTCCAGGTATTCTTCTTTGCAAGTTCAAGTCGTTCCTCTTGCATGGTATCCCCATCTTTGAGAATGTTGTCTGCCGCATTCATAAAACCCTGATAAGTTGACGACATATTGACCGCATGAGCATAAGGTTCCAGACTCGGCAACGCCGTGGTAACAACAGGTTTTCCCGTTGCCAAAAACTCGAAGAATTTGATCGGGAAAATGCACGCCGTGTAGTCAGTAAGATGATAAGGGATGATGAGAATATCCGCCGCCTTTAAATAGCGCGGGAGTTCCGTATATGGCACCGGGGGGATAAGATAAAGGTTATGGACTTTTTTCAGGCGCTCGAGTGTAAGAGGGGAAACATCGTTCCAAAGAGGTCCAATAAGCACAACCGACCAGTCAATGCGCTTATTTGCAAGATACTCAATGAGTTCGAAATTTACCTTTGAAGCTGCCAGGTTTCCGGCAAACATAAGGATAGGATGTGGTATCTGAGCAACCGCATCTGCAATCGGCGTTGCACTTTTCATCACCTTGTTGAAATGCTCAAAATCCCCGACATTTGTTTGAAGGTGTGTGTTCTGATTAAACGCCCGGCATTTTCTCACCAATGCAGGAGATGTTGCAAACACGAGATCGGCTCTTTCGAGAAGCGCTTTCTCCGCATGATAAATCTCATCCGTCTTTACATCCTCTATTTCTGTCAGATCATCAACGCAGTGGTAGATTAACAGACTATGGGGAATTCCCTTCAGGTAATGGACGGCATAAGGATTGAATATCCAGACTATGGGTTCTTTTGCATGCCACATCTTAAGAGTTCTCTTCAAACGCGGTAAAAACAAGAGGCGGTTGAGTTTAAGGGCAAGACCACTTCCTCTCGATGGAAGAACCATGGGTGATAGTAAAACAAGTCCAGGGATTTTTTCATGTGGTTTTGTGATGGCTCGCTTGAATCTTCTTATTACGCGTTTGATGTCTGGCCTGTTAATTCCGGGACTTCTTATTCCTATGGTCTCAACATAAAATATACGATTATGGGCTCTGGCAAGTCGCACCATGAGCTGATGTTTATTTGTCGGTAACGGAGTGTCCCAATCTTCGGTCGAGAAACATACTATATTCCGGCGAGTCAACATAGGGCCCTTAGAGAGATAAGATACTCACATACCTCCAGTTAAAAACAGAATCCAGGAGGTTAAAATATAATCGAAAATAAGAATAGAAACGAGACAAAAGACTACGGCTGAGGTAGTTGACTTCCCTACCCCTTGAGCGCCCCCACTGGTGCGAAATCCGAAGAAACAACCGACAAGACCAATAATAGCGCCGAAGAAAAGGGTTTTAAGAAGACCGGAGACTACATCGCGCAGGAGAAGAAATCTAATAGAGTAGTTATAATATAATCTTGGCGGCAGATCCAGTAGAATGGTTCCGACAAGAAGACCGCCAAGATATCCCACGATATTCGCATAAATAGCAATGAGTGGAAGGCTTATGGTCGCGGCAACCACGCGCGGAGCAACAAGATATTTGAACGGATTGACCGATAAAGTCCACATAGCGTCGATTTGTTCCGTAATCTTCATCGACCCCAACTCAGCAGCCATTGAAGCGGCAACCCTTGAACCAACTACCATCGCCGTAAAGACCGGCACCATTTCTACGGCAAGCGCCACTGATGTTATTCCTGCCGCATAAAGCTTTGCCCCGAACTTTTCCAGCTGATATCCGGTCTGAAGCAAAATCACCATTCCCACAAATAATGCGGTCAGATTTGCTATAGGCATCGAACTGACCCCTATGCGAATCATCTGATCGGTGTAAAGATGATTGACAAAGGGACGAGTAATAAGAGCCCGCAGCGTATCAAGAGAAAAATATGCAACCTCGCCGAACAGACGGACTGTGCTAATTACACAATTCCCTATTTTTTGAAAAAGATTAAGCATTCTCCTCTATGGTCGATACATTATGATATGACTATGTTAAACATAAGAAAACGACCATTTTTCAAGCTAAATTTCGTTGCATTTATTTTCATTCAGAACTATACTTATATAGATTATCTTACTTAATTATAGTCGTAGCGATAGATTATATAATGAATCGGGGGAATCAAATAGGACTACATCATATATATCTAAAACGAGCAATGACCTTATTTGAACTCCTTGTCGGTGTAACGGTCATTTTTCTTCTCGTTATTTTCTTTCTCATCTCATTACCCCAAATGCTGATTACGACCAAGATATCACGTGTCAAAGAAGAGCACACAGTTCTCGTAAGGGCATTGACCCATTATCACATGGATTATGGTAGTTTCCCATCAAGCGCTCGGGGATTACGTTCTTTAAGCGCCCCTACTGCTTACCTCGCCTCTATTCCCATTGATCCTTTCTCTAAAGAGGGAAAACAATCACAGTATTTCTACATTTCAAATATTTCTTCTGATATCAGCTATGTGATTATCAGTTTAGGACCGGATGGTGATAATGATCTGCTGAACATTGTCTCAAAATTTCCCGAGTATCTAACGTCAACACATACAACACCACAGGAGAGAACCATGAACCTGCGTGAAATCGTCAATTTGTATGTGCTGACAAAATCCTACGATCCCACCAATGGGATAATGAGTGACGGGGATCTCATCTTTGTCGGAAAATAAGGAAGTGCTGGAGTACGCGTATGAATCTATCCCCACACACGAAAAAACTCCTCTTCTTCATCATCATCCTCGGTTTGTTGAACCTTTTCAGCATTCAACTCATTCCCGCACCCACTATCATAATTGCCTTACTTACCTTGCTACCCGCATGGTTCTTCATTGACCGCCAGGACTTTCCCAAACTCTATTACCTGCTCTGGATGATTTTGACCTTCCTTTCCTTAATATTCCTCTTACTTTATATGATACTTACACGGTCATCGCCCCTCGTCATTTTTCCCCTTATACTCGTAATTCTACAGATCGGTCGTGTCTTTACGATAAGTAACCACCGCGCCCTATTTCAATCATGGCTTATCGCACTTTCTATGATCACCATCGCTGCCATTCACGGATATTCCTTATTTTCTCTTATCCTCATCGTGCCTTTTCTTTTTGTCTCCGTTGCTTTTTTAGTAAACATTATGCTTCTTGCATCTCCTATAAATACACAGCGATTTCCCTCTTCTTTGGTAATCAGGTTGAACTGCACCGCCTTCCTGATCGCCTTGATCTTTTTTCTCTTCCTTCCCCGCCACCGACTCTTAAATTTTCAATACGACTTGCATTCGATCACAAGTAGACACTTAAATTTTGCCTCTTCAGGATTTTCAGACACATTTTATCTCGGGACATTCCGCCATCTTCTGAATGATGAACGGGAAGCGTTAAGACTGGACATCGATTCCGCCTACCAGAATATGATTGTATATTTGCGTGGCGACGTCATGGATGAATTTGATGGATTGTCGTGGCGAAAAAACGAAGGATATTCGGAACAAAGAGCCTTGTTTCCACCACGGGGAACCTCAAAAATCAAATTGACCTATGAGGCGAGCTCCGACTATGACTCATCACAAAAACGCGTACAATATCGCGTCAAATATACAGGGTTGAATACCGATCTCGTCTTTTATATTCCCGTACTCGATACCGTCTACACCAGCGGGATTCCTCTCATTACCGACAATTCAAAGAGTCTTCGCCTTGAGAGAAAGTCCTCTTTAGCAGAGTACACTGCTATCTCGCATCCGGTGTATAGTAGCAACGACCTTTTGTATGAAGAGTCTCTTCCCGAGGATGAGAGAACTATGTATCTCAACATACCCGATATTGAAGGGCTTGATGAAATACAGGGCATTGCAACCCGAATAGTACGGGAATCAGATTCAGACCACGCCAAAGCCCGCGCTATCAGCGATTATCTAAGAAGTACCTATATATATAGCCTTCGTTCGGATATAACTCTCGGGAAAAAAAGTCTCTATCATTTTCTCTTTTACAATAGAAAAGGTCATTGTGAATTTTTCGGCACCGCCATGGCTGTCATGCTGAGATCAATCGGGATACCTTCACGAATAGCCGTGGGGTTCATCAAGGAAACCAAAAAAAACAAAAACACTCCCCTCATAATCCAGAACCGTGACGCACACGTATGGGTAGAGGCTTATTGTGACGGGCGGGGTTGGTATCAGTTTGATCCTACACCACCTGCGCCCCTTCTCGTTGAAACTCATAATATTTTTGTCACTCGAATCATCAAGTGGTTCAAAAAAATAAGTGACCGAACCCAAGTCTTTCTCAGCGATTACAGTACCAAATTGCAGCAACAGATTTTTACTTTTATAGGTAGCAGATTGTTGAACCTTTCCGCCTCCATGCCTTCTGGAGATAAATGGATTACTCTGTGGAGCAGACTACGTTCTTCATTCTTACAAAGGGGCTTTTTCTTATTTATTTTATTGGTGCTATGTATAGATTCAATTCTTGTCTTGACTTACCTGAAATTCCGACATCGCTTGAGAAAAACGGCCGAAAGAAGGCCAGAAAGAGTGTTAAAGGAATCGGTCACACTATTCCGATTATACAAGAGAATCCTGCGTTGGTTGGATTTCCGTCCTGAGGGTAGAAAAACGACACTCACCTTACGAGAAATTGCGGCACGCTACAAAACCACTCATCCTGCATTTTACTTTAAAGCCATCGAGGTTATTGACCTTTATTATGCCGCCAGGTACAGCCCCCAATGCGATACAGAATCTCTTGAAAACGAAATTCTGGGGTTAATCAGGTCTTCCCCCCGTCATACCACTGCGACATGAGATTTCAAGGATTTCCCCTTTAGATGAGACCAGGTAGAGGCTTAGGACACCCTAACTCTGACGTGACGAGATCGCCCGACATGATTCGCGTTCAATTAATTGAGTGCCGATAAGCAAGGTGGTGGGCAATGAACCCGGATTCTCGATTTTATCTATAAGTCTGTTCGCCGCCTTCTCTCCCATTTCGTCCGTCAGTACACGTATGGTAGTCAATGGCGGCTGTGACCATGCGGAACTCTCGATGTCATCAAACCCAACGATACTGAATTCATCAGGGATGCCTATATCGTGCTCCTTACAATAGTTTATGATATCAAGAGCAAAAGAATCGTTGCACGCAACTATAGCAGTAGGACGAACCTTTGCGCTAAGAATTTTTTTGAATGCGGAGACACCATCTTTCGCATCCATGATAATCCATTCTTCATGAGGCTTCATTCTCATCATCTTTGAACCCAGAATAAAACCATTGAGACGTTCTCGAAACGATGAGTGAATTGGGCTACCCATCAAAAAAGCCATCTTCCGGTGACCAAGCGAGTACAAATATTCAACTAAATTGATCGCCGCAGATTGATTGTTGGCTGCGATGTAGTCGATATCTTCTATCGCCTCGGTTTTCCCGGGATCCTGGCATAGATAATTTGAAATCGTCACCACTGGCAGGATTTTGTTTATCTGCCGATACACATTTAAATATACCCCTTCGAGGATTGCACCATCTACTTTCCCTTGCTCTATGATCGATGGAAGGGAATTGGGCGTATGCTGGGTAGGGTCGAAACTCGAGATGATCAGGTGGTAATTGGATTTTCTTGCCTCTCGTTCCGCTCCGGCGACTATATGCGCAAAATAGGGAATCTTTATTATAGACCTATCTCCCCCCCAGAAGATATAGGCAAGATTGTAGGTCTTCTCCCTCGAACGTTTGATACCTGAAATTATGCCTTTCACAAATGTTCCCTTTCCCGGTACCGTGTAAAGAAATCCTTCCCCAATCAGGTCTTTCAGTCCTTTCCTGACGGATATTCGGCTTATATTAAATTGCTCTGACAGTAAACGTTCGCTCAATATTCGGTCATCCGGTTTGAGCGTTCGATTCTTTATCTCTCTTATAATTGTATCCTTGAGCTTTTTATATACAGGCTCTTTTGTTCTTTTTGCTCTGACCATTACCATCATCTCTCCCTTTTATAAAAAACAAATTTGTGCAATTCAAACGCATCTCCATGGTTCTGTCAACTTTGATTTTCATACATAGTCCCAAATCATTCAAATACATAAGCTCCGATATAATGTGACGTTCACCTCTATACCTTCAACCCTGTCAATGTGATTCCCTGCATAATCTTTTTCTGAAAAATAAGGAAAAAGATGATAGCAGGTATAGCTGCCAGCATTGATGCCGCGAGGGTAATGTTCCACGGAATCGTTCCTTGTTGCGAAAAGAAATAGAGCTGCACCATGACGGTATACCAATCAGAATGGAGAACAAGAAACGGCCAGAAAAAGTCGTTCCAGGTAGCAATGAAAGAGAAAATGGAAAGAACCGCCACTATGGATTGAGAGAGAGGCAGAATAATCCTGAGAAAGATACGTAATTCACCGGCACCATCAACGCGTGCGGCTTCCAGAAGATCGTTTGGGATTTCGTCGAAAAATGTCTTGAACACAAAGATATTAAAGGCATTAACACCCGCGGGCAGGATGACCGCTAATATCCCACCCAACAGACCTCTTCCTGCAAGGTTTATATGCAAGATGGGAAGGTCGGTAACCGTCAGGTAAAGGGGAATGAAAATAACAAAAAAAGGCACCATCAAGGTGACGAAAAAAAGGTATGAAAAGATTTTGAGCGCACCGAGTCGAAGTTTGCTCAGTGCATATCCCGCAAGACCCGCAGGAAATATCTGAAAAAACCACACTCCTATGACAATAATAATCGTGTTGAAAAAATAGCGCGCATAATTGAATTTTTCCCATGCCTCCGAATAATTATCCCACTGCCATTTTAACGGGTCAGTCGTGGGTTCCGGAAAAAATTTCGGCGGATAACTGAACACCTCAACCGACTCCTTCAACGCACTTAATAGTCCCCATAAGAAAGGCAGAAAGGTAGTAAATACTCCGATGGCAAGCAGCGCTATTATGGTGTAATATAATCCTTTTCCTTTAGGCGTTTTGAGGTCCGCCTCTGAAATCAAGGTTCTTTCTCGATGTAGCGGCTTTCTTTTATTCCAGAATGCCATCACTGCTCCTTACGTAGTTTTTTCAATATCACAAAATAAGAGACTGCAATCACGACCAGGAAGATGAAGAGAGTAAAATTGATTGCAGATGCCATGCCGAAATTATAATAACGGAACGCGGTATTATAGATATATAACAGCACGGTCAAAGTAGCATTGTTAGGACCTCCCCCTGTCATAATAAAAGGCTCGACAAATACCTGAGAGGTTCCAATAATTTGCAGAATAAAAATGATAAGCATAACGGGTAAAATCTGGGGGATGGTAATATGCCGAATCCGCTGCCAGATTGATGCTCCATCGATCTCGGCGGCTTCATAAAGTTGCGGAGGCACCCCTTGAAGCGCCGCAAGATAAATAATCATGGTCGCGCCTGCATTCTTCCACGTGCTCATTATGACAAGACTTAGCAATGCCATCTTTTCGTTTATAAGCCATCGCAACGAGGGGAAACCAATCATACGGAGTAACGAATCGAAAAGGCCTTCCTCCGGACGATAGAGAAACTTCCAAACCAGGATAACGACGACGAGAGGAATGATAACGGGGAGATAGAAACCAAGACGGAAAAAGCCCGTTGCACGTCGGACCTCATTAATAGCGATGGCGAGTATTACCGGTATAAAGTATCCAATCCCTATGCATAATCCCATAAAAATCAACGTGTTTTGCCATGATTGATAGAAGAGTGGATCATGCAGGATTCGCTCGAAATTTCCTAAGCCTATGAATTCGGGTGGCACCAAAGGAGATTGATACTCGAAAAAGGAAAGCCATAGACCATAAAGAATGGGACGCCAGCTGAAAAGGATAAAGAATACGATAGCGGGTAAGAGGAAAAAGAAAGCGGCGATATGCTGTTTTTTTATTGCGTTATGTTTGAAAAAATTCATAATGCATGGAAAAAATTCAATTTTTTCTTGCTTTTTTTAGTACCAGTATATTAACTGGTATTTTTACATGATTGCAAATGCTATTTGTCAATTCTAAAATTTATAGTATGGAGTAACGATATGAAATCTTTGAACAGAAACCAACTAAAAATTGGGGCTCTTCTTCTTTTTTCGTGCGCTATCTTTTTCTTTTCAGGATGCGGTTCTCAGCAAGACGAATCTCTGCCTGAGAGCCTTTCTGAAAAGACCCAATATGTGCTATCTCTCAACAACGGCGCAACCGAAGATGATAAACCACGTCTTGCCGAACAAGAAATGTTTAAAAGGTTATTCCGTTCACATTATCCCAATCTCGATGTCGAATTTGATACCTGGCAATTTACACCGGAAACCTTTATCGCTAAAATTACAGCAGGTACAGCCACAGACATTATGGGGGTTTATGCCACTGAAGGTGCCATCGTCATTGAAAAAAAACTTGCTGCCGAGATCACTGATCTGGTGAAAAACTGGGAACTTTATCCTTATATCAATAAGGAACTCCTCGAACCCTTCACCAATGAAGGAAAAATATACGGGGTTCCGGTCGGTGGTCTTGGGGGCGCCTATGTGATGACGCTTTTTTACAATATCGACATGTTCAAGGAAGCGGGGATCGTTGATGAAAACGGTGAGCCTACACCACCGCAGACATGGGAAGAATTCGCCCAGATCGCCCAGCAATTAACCGACCAGGAAAAAGGTGTGGCGGGGTTTGGCATTCTCGGCGATTCGCAGGCCTCGGGATGGCATTTTCTAAACTGGGTATGGCAGGCAGGTGGTTCCTTTGAAGAAAAAATCGACGGTAAATGGCAGGCGACTTTCGACTCACCTGAAGCGATTCGGGCTCTTCAATTTATTAAAGACCTCCGCTGGAAATACGATGTGCTCCAGAAAGATGTAACCGCTAATAATGACGACCTGTTTGAACTCTTCGTGTCGGAACGAATCGCCATGGCGATTTTCACTCCCGAGTATCTTTTCTATCTCGTCGAAAAGTTGCAATTCCCCTTAGAAAAGATAGGAATCTGTCTTTTACCGGCAGGACCGGGAGGTCGCGCAAACCAGATGGGTGGCTCCTTTTTTATTATTAATCCTTCTATACCCAAAGATAAACAGGAAGCCGCTTTCAAACTCATCACCTTCCACTTCAATCTTGATTACATCGAGGCTGCATGTAAATTGCGAGTGGAATGGGACCGTTTAGTTGGTGTTCCCTCGCTTCCGGTGTTTGTCCCGGAATATCAGAAAAAATTCGATGCAGTTATCGATAAATACCGCAACGTTCCACCACTTACCGCGCTTATGGCTGAAGCGGTCAAATATATGCGTCCCGAACCTCCCTTTTACTGCCAGGTACTCTATAGTGAATATCTGAGCCCTGCTATTCAGAAAGTCTTGACCGACAAGGATGCAGACCCGGAAAAAATCCTGACAAGAGCAGCAAAAGATTTTCAAGAACGCTTTCTCGAAAATATGAGGTTCTGATACCTTGTGTTTTGAGCCTCAGTATATAGATTGTTGGTGTGCACTCATAAAAAAAAGCCGTCATAAAATATAAATGAATTTTCTTTCATCTCATAGTTATTACTTTTTCGATTTTAGAAGTGCAGGGATTACATCATTTTATGATCAAAGATAAGAGTAATATGTATATAGGATGGGCAATGGAAGCCTATCCGAATATGAACGAAGCGGAGTTAGCCCGCCATGTGGAGAGACAGCGAAAACATGGGTCCTCCTTTATATGGATAGGTCACAACAATCCCGGCGAAGTGGATAAATATAAGATAGAGCCGGGACTTTCCTACGCAATCTACGAGGCTTTTATCGATAAAGAAGACCCGCGACACGATGATGCATGTCAGTTGGTCAGCGGATTTCATCGCTTGCTGAATGTTTGTCAAAAACTGGATATGCCGGTCGTTTTCCCTGTCGGCTACCAGCTCCAGATGGGTGAACGATGGAATCAAGTCAATCAAGAGCATCTTCGACGCAATTTTTCAGGAAAAATTGTCAATTGGGGGGGAGTAAGTGCCACTTATCTTTCACCGCGGTATCAAGAGGATATCATTCGTTACTACTCCTGGACTCTTGAAGAATTCATTCGACCCTATAAAGACAATATCAAACTCATCAACCTCGCTGATGAACCATTCGGGGGAGATTTTTCTTTCTGGGCAAGAGAAAAATTTCGAACCATCTATGGCATCAGCATGGAAGATGCGCTGAAGAGTGGAGGAGACTATGTAAAGAAACTTGGTGAATTTCAATCCAGATATATTGTGGAATATGCCCGATGGAGTGCCGAAACATGGCACAACATGTACCCGGAAATTCCTACCACCATGAGTTTCTGTGGACATCACGGTCGTGAAGAAAACCACATGCCTGATGTGGTTGCCTTATTTGAAGACACACCCGATCATTTCGAGCCGACATTCGATGTGTATCCCCGCGACGGCTCGTTCAAAGACCCTATAGCTGAGTCGGATATTACCATGCTGGTGATTTTTCTTCGACAGATTGCGTACCTTTCTCACACACATTCCAAACCCTATTGGCTATGGACAACGGGTAACAGCTGGGGGCTCGGTCAAAACAGCAGCGACAAAGGGAACATAAGCGATGCTCTGGCAAATCAGTTTTTTGCAGTCAGTTCAGCCGCCCTTAACGGTGGAAATCTTCGCGGCATCGCTATCTGGAATTACAATATTAAGCACCAGGGCTTATACAACGATACCAATCCCATAGTCTACGATCCGGACGACTTGTTTGCCAAAAATACGCGTTTTTTGAACTGGCTTACATGTTATGTACAAGGCAGTGATATGCAACAACCTGCTGAAGCTGCCCTGATCTTACCCCGAGAGTTTGGATATAAAAAAATCGGTGAATCGAAACGGTGTGTCTGGATTCGCTTTTATGGACTTCAACATCTTCATGCACTTGCCAAACAAGCGAAAAATTTTATTGTCGCTGCATCGTTCGATGATGTTCTGAACTATGAGGATTCCCATCTCGGCGAGCTGAAGGTTATCATTTACCTTTCCGATGATGGAAGCGAACTCTCTGAAACAACAATAAAACGAATCGCCACATTTTTGAAACAACGAGATGAGATTCACAAATGCCCTCAACTCATTATACCCTCTCAAATTGTTGCTCATCTAGGGAAAGCAGTGAATCTCCGAATCACTCAGCATTTGATAGCCTTACCCGGCACGCCTGAACACGTTCCTCCCGAGTTCTGGAATGAAAACCTGAACGATATTCTCGACTATTCTTTCTTGAATAACATCTACATTGCCGGTATGGATGACCTGCGACTGTTCTATAATTTGAGTAGTTGTAAAAATCCTCTTTTCATGAAAAATGAATTGGGGAAATGGTATTATCTTATTGATCCTGCGGGTAATGTCAGGGAGAAAGTCACAATCAACAATTCGGACGTGCAACATGCTATTCATATCAATCATCACGGTTTCGTACTCACATTCAATAGTCTAAACCTGATAGAAGATCCCTCAACATTCTTAAAAAAATCCGTTACCGTATAACCCAGAACGCATCTTGTGTCCCTTTTGTAATAACAACCACCACGTCGAATGGTAAATTATTTCGTCACTTACGAGATATAATCTTTTTCAGATTTTTCTATAATAACCGATAAGATAAATAGAGTTGACATTTGATAGAGCGTAAGATATGTTAAAAGTAATTTTTCGACATTATTAAGAAAGGAGATCTGTAATGGTCGACAAAGAGCAAGAAAAAGGGAAAAAGGAAGAACCAGAGAAGGAGCAGGAGGCTACCCCTCAAGAACCGGTTATTACCGCTGAACAATTGGAGAAGGCAAAAAAAGTTTCCAGGAATGTATTTAACGATGCCATCGCCCTTTTATTCGACTCTGATAACCGAATTAAACCTCTTGCACAAACCAAGGATATGGCATTCTCTCTCATTGTTGCTGCGGTGTTTATCCTCCTCATCACTATCTTCAACAGGGCGGTCTTTCCTTTTCAATGGAGCGGATTGAAGATGTTCCTATCCGGCGTGATTCTCTACTTTGCCGGGGCATTGAGCATCTACATTGTCATCCGGTTTATGGCGGCTAAAGAAGCCCTTATTACCGAAGGTCTGAATATCATGAGCATCTCCTTTATCCCGCTGATCGTTGCGCTCATCCTGGCATTCATCTTTGGCCTTGCCAAAGCATATGAAATCGCACTATTCCTTTTATACTTCGGTTCGATAATGTCCTTTATCCTCTTCTATAACGCCATTAGAATCTGTTACCAGATCACAATACGTTCTTCTCTTTACATGATACCCATTATATTGACTGTGATTGCCATAATCGTACGTATCCTTCTCCAGATATTATTTTAGTAAGCCGGACACCTTTGCTGATTATGTATAACTGAGCTGGATAAATCGGAGAGATTATTCATAGAGGCAGGGGTAGCGGAATTAATCCTGTGCTCTCGCTACCCTACCCTCTTTTCCTTCGTTTAAAGTACCATTTCGGCTTTCCCCAATAGAAACTCCTCCCTTATATGAACGAGTTCAGCCCTTTTCCCGTTTGTTTCAAGAAATTTCCCCCAGCCTCGAGAACAGTATCACGATCACAATCGTCATCGTTTGCTGCTTGTTCTTTTCCGTGTGCTCATTTTTTCCTGCAGTTCAATATACTTCATGGCGGCAAACACCTCGGCAAATCTGGCTCTCCGCCCTGTTGACAATTCAACTGTTCTGTCAAGGTAAGGACCTATGACGAGGTTGACACCTTCAAATCCCTCGGGCGCTTTTGAATAAAGTTCTTCAAGCACGGAAGAGAGCTCTTTTTCCTTTTCAATATCGAGTGATTTAAGTTCCTGAACCAGTTCTGCAAGCTCAGGTGGAGGGTCGTGCTTAGCGTTACTCCACGCGGCAACAATGGGTAAGTAGACAGATGTCATCGATCCGGATTTAATATCCACTTTCCCCGAAGCGAAGCCGGGCTTGTTATCGTTTGCAAAAAGACTGATGTACACTGTCCCTTCGGGAAGTCCATAAATAGTAGAGCGTCCTGCAGGCATGCGGTTTCCGCCGATCATGTTTTTCATAAACTCACCACCCCATGCGGCAAAACCCAAAATCGGATCTGCTCGCGGCGGTGCTGTGCTTATCACCATGTAGATGTCATCATTGGGCGCATCTTCGTCGATTCGCAGTATACCGTTTCCTGAAGGTGAAATCCTCATTGTCACTACCGAACCGGTGGTGAGTCTTATATTATCTGCCACTCCGAAGAGTGCTATTTCCTCACCATTGACATCGAGCAAGCTCTTGACTGAATCCGCATCCTTCCATGTTTGGGCGACCAGACGATAACGTCCGATAGGAATGTGCTCGAACGCGAAAGCACCGTTATCGTCAGTTGTCCTGTGCTCGAGTTTATCCGTAAATGTACCGAGCATAATGGAGAATGTGAAAGGAATATACGAGTCGCGTGCGATAGGAATTCCCGTGCCCTCATCGCATAGCGCCACTTGAACACCCGCAGCAGGTTTCCCTTCTCTATCAAAAACAAATCCCTTTATGGTTCCTTTTGCTTCCGGCACTTCACGTTTAATATAAGAGGGTATAGGCCGCTCCGTTTTCTCAGACCTTGATGGTGTGCTTCTCTGTCCTGCAGCGTGGTAAGTACTTAAGGATAAAAGCACAAAAGAAAAGATCAAATGAACCCAACTGTATCCTTTGAAGAAATTATGTGTTCGACACATTCTTGAACCTCCTATAACAGAATAATTAAAACGCTCATACTATTCTGAGAAATAAGCCCTCAATCTTTTGATTTCCGTATATCTTCAATCAATGCAACCGGATTGATGATTTTCCCAAAAGAGTATTTTTGATTTCTATGTTCCAACGAAATACTTTGCCCCGCGTTAAGTGCGCTATGCCAGAATTCTTCGGAGGAAATATCTGGCTTCACCTGAACAGCAAGAGCATACATTCCGGCAATATAGGGTATTGCCCAACTCAGACCTCCCACCCGATAAAACACATACTCTTCCTTACCGGTCGGACTTGCGGTGGTTCTGGAATCCATAGGAACCATGAGGCAATCATCAAAAACGTCCGGTGAAAAATAGAATCCCGCATCCCAGAAAAAACCGGGTCTATATGAGTTGATGTTATCGGGCTCAGACCGTGGGTCACGGTTCATTCCCATGAACTTGAAGCCATGAATTTGAGCCGATGAGGAACATAGGACGAACATGTTATCCGCTCGGGCACGTTCAATCGCAGAGGTAATTTCGTCGTATCCCTTCACGCCGGGAGCAAAGCCGAGAGAAATGGAAAGTACGCGGATTTTTCTGTCGTCAGGCAGCATGCGGTTTATCTCCAGAATCCTTTCGATACCCCGGGTATAATAATTGTAATCATAGACGAATTCTTTCGTTTCCAAATTTTGCTTACCCGCAATGGTTGCAATGTAATAAAGGTCAACTTCGGGAGCGACACCGACACTTTTGCCGGCGGCAATAGATGCCACGGCTGCTCCATGCATCTGAGCATTCCAGTATTCTGGAATTTCAATTTCTTCATACAAACGTAAACGTTCTGCATATTCAGCATGATCAACGAGAAGCCTCTGATCGATTATGGCAATTCCCACGCCCTTACCCGTTATCCCCTGTTCATGAAGTCTACGAACACCAAGTCCCGGGTTCTTCCCGTTTTGCAGAATCTGCTTCACATCGAAATCTTCAGGCATACGATTAGAAGAGGGCCAGATTGTGCGCTCATCAAAATCCGCCATAAGAAGTTCCCCACGCGAATCCCGTAAATCCAGACCTGAAACATCGTAACTTCGTAAATCAACCTGAAACGGCTCGCCGCTTTCTAATTTAAACGTTGGCAGCTCCTTTAACCTGCCCCTGAAATAATTCGCAGCGGGTGGAACACAATCAATTTTGGGAAATGCTATCCCCTCATCAGTGGCATATAAAGCGCCTCCCACAACGAGAAAGAAAACGAATATGAAAACTAAGGTTCTCATTTTACTTATATTCCTTATAAAGCCATTATCTCTCGGGTTGAATATAATAAATCAACTACATAGCACTGTAATTTTTATGACGTCAATAACGTTCCCTCTTCAAGTCTAATCCTTTTGTGTCGTTTTGCGAGTAGTGAAAATCGTAGCGAAATAGGCTTCTGAAGGGTGCTCATGGCTGAATCCATTCTTCATAGGCAAGCGGTCCGTTGAATTCGGCTGCACGGTTCTCATATTCCGTGCCCGACGTCACGGCATGGATAAAGCCATTCATGTCGCCGACAAGGACTGTATGTAAAATTTTGTTCTCCGGGTTTTTATGAAGTATGATATCTACCTGGTCGTTTAAGCCTCGATAGCGAATCAAATCCTTCTCATCGCGCCGCGCAAGGTGTATATCCTCTAATAACCGCCGGACCATTTTGAGAGTCTTCCGATACGTTCCTCCCGTCGGTCCTACCACAAGTTTTCCATTAACACGAATGTTCCGATCATCGTAGCAGATCACATTAAGGTGATGATTCGGACACCTGAGCAACCACGGAATCAATGTATCGCCATGCTTCTCGTCATCGTCATAACCATAGTTTGCATCGAGGAAGGAAATTCGTTCTATCTCAGAAGGGAGCTCGTCAAATCCGTTTAGGTAACCGAAAATAAGACTTCCGCCGCCGCTGTGAGCCGAGAGATGAATCTTGACGTTCGACCAGGGGAAATGCTCTCTTACAGAATCAATCAAACGCTTGATCAGCTCAGTTTCGTCGGGATGAGTTCGCCGCCAGGTCGGCCAGCTCTTTCCGCCCGCCTCGAGGTATGCCACGACAATATTCCAATCCTTGATGACCTGGCGAAGACGCCGTGTTTGTGCACCTATGTGCTGAATCCCGAAATGCCAGTCTACTCCCTCAACTACCTTCTTCCCGATGGTCTGTTCGATGGTGTTGCCATTCGGAAGTGCAAAGAAAATTAGTTTTGTGGGTCGCGACGGATCGAACGACTCAACTGATGGCGCATTGATAACCACTCGAACGTCAGGTTCAAAAGAATAGGTTTTTACCTGTTCGTTCCAATGAGGACTTATATCGAATCCATCAAGACGTCCGTTCGGCTTTGCGGCTGTTAATGACGTCTTCCGGAACAAATCGGAAAGAGCATAAAAATGTTCAAAATGATCCTGCGTGGTCATCCCTGCATATCCCAACAAATGGAAATTTCCTTTTTCGGTTCGATAGAGCAGGCGCGCCCCGCGCGTGTTGCAGTCAAATGCGGGAATACGAACCAGCCCCAGATCGTTAAGCAGATAGTCGGCAGCAAGCGTTGTCGTATTGCCTCGATGCTCTTCGAGTGGGGGGAAGAGATGAGTGAACCACATCGAGCATTCGCCTTTTACCGCTCGACGCGCAAAACGCACAAACGGTTCCATGGCTGCGGGTTCGAGCTCGTTCTCTCTTCCTTCAACTCGAGGAGCATAAAGAGAATCTGCCAGCACGACATCGCTTATCAGATTCTCGAATTGAGGTAACCGAAGTATTTCACGAATAGCGGAATATCCTCCGCTGAATGATGTGAGGCACACCTTGCCGATTGGTTTTGTTGTTATCTTCTCACGAACAAGGGTTGTGGTCGTCTCTTCCAAAACCTGCAGGAATTTCTCCGGGTCATTGAAGACTAAAGGATAGCCATAGTTTTTTACCGTAATGCTTACAATGACGGCGTTTTTGAAAGCGTCATAGAATGTCTGTTCGGAACACCACGAGGCACCGTGGAAGAAGACGACTACCTCAGTGGCTACGGAAAGATCAGGATTGAAAAAGTCGGGAACAAAGAGAGTGCCAAGCGAGAGATCGAAATGTTTTCCGGGCACATCTCTCTGCGCGGGCGGCACCGGAAATTGTTGCTCGCTCCGCTTATTCAATGCACTCTTCTCATCCGCTGTTGCAGAATGAATTATCAACACTGCAAGCATGCTTATAACCACAAAAAGCCTTACAAACCCATACATAGTATCATTATTCATTTCGATAAACTATGACTCCGCACTGCGTATAAATTGTTGTATTCTTTTTTAAAACAGGTCACAATAGAAATATAAGATGGTATAGTTCAAATGAATTTTTGTGAAAAATGAGCATTGATGTAAAAATGCGTCAGCAGGGAAAATGTTCCCACCTCATCTGAAACCGGGAGGTAAATTGTAAATCAGGATAACTTTGTACTATATGATATATGAAAATTCTTGCGTGGAACTTGAAATATAGTAAGAGTTATTGTCATCTTTTATCATTAAAAAGGGATCGTAGAAAAATTTTCATAAAACAGCCGGACAAAATGCATCATGGGAACTAAAAACAACAATCACAAAGGAAAGATTTCTCTGAGGTATTACCTTACTTTTTATATTCTCCTGTTGTTGATTCCGATATTAATCACGCTATCGATTATCGATTATTTTGATAGCCGTATGGACTTGAAGAATCATTATCAGCTCATACAGGAACAATCCGAGAACGAGATCAAGAACGTAATATCCCTTGTCGACAGCGGCTATAAAATGTTTGGAAAAACGCTTGATGACGAATTGAAAAAGGCGTTTGAGCCGTTTATCGCTGCCTACAAAGAGGCGGGAAACGATCCGTCGAAAATCGATCTCGAGGCGCTTAAGGAAAAACTCGGCGGCAATATGGACCTCTATATAATTAACAAAGTCGGCGTTGTCGTGTATTCAACATACCAGACCGATATCGGTCTTGATTTCAATATCTATCCCGATTTCGTCGATTACCTCGACAAAATCAGGTTGGGGAATAGCTACTCATCGGATAGAATTACGCCTGAAATAAGAACCGGCATCTTACGAAAATACGCCTATATACCAAGCCCTGACCACGAATACATCCTCGAACTCGGACTGGTGTCCGAAGAGTTTAAGACCAATATTCAAGAACTTGACTTTACCAAGGTTGCGTCTGAACTCACAGATATAAATCCTTCGTTGAATAACGTACGCATTTTCGACCGGGCAGGCAACTTGATTGGAAGACCCGAAGTCAAAGTCAGCAACGAGGTCAGAAATATGGTTGTTGAAGTTTACAGAGACCGAGAGTCCTGTGTGTTTTATAAAGAAGACCAAAAAGAAGTGGTAAAGTATCTTTTTGTTGATCTATCGGACCCGGATTATCCCACCGATGTAAGTAAGATCGTAGAATTGACTTATAGCACCCGCCCTATGGAACAGCGCCTGAAAAGCAAAAAGATTTATCATATCAGCGCCACCTTAATCGCCATGCTTCTTGGTTTTGTCCTTACGCCCATTGTCGCAGGGAAAATCACCAGCCCTATACGCAAAATTGTTCATAGCATCAACCGTATCGCTCAGGGCGAGCTTGATCATAAACTGCGTGTAAAGACACATTCAGAACTCCTGACCCTCGAAAAAAGCATCAACACCATGGTGCAAACCCTCAAGGATAATATTACTAAGATAAAGGAGTCCGAGGAAAAGATTCGCCAATACAGCCAGCGTCTGGACGAACTTGTCGAGGCGCGCACCGCTGAACTTGAAGAAGCAAATGAAGACCTCAAGGCATTTGCTCATTCAATTTCTCACGACCTCCGCGCTCCTCTTGTGATACTGCAAAAACATGCTTCTGTCTTGCTTGAGCAAAACGCCGACCGGCTCGACGAAAAAGGTAGAGAACGCGCTGAGAAAATTCTGGAGACCAGCCGAAGAATCGACCGCTTGATCCAGGATTTGCTCGATTATAATTACCTGGGCAGAGCGGACATCAAACTCGAACCTGTCAACCTGGAAAACCTTATGGAGGAAGTCCTCACTCAGATTGAACCACAGATAAATGAAAAAAATGCCGTCATCAAGGTCAACGAACCCCTTCCCGATGTCATGGGACACAGGGCTACATTGTTTACCGTCATAACCAATCTCGTGACCAATGCGCTGAAATATGTTGCTCCTGATGTTAGACCTGGTGTGAAGATATACACAGAAGCAAAAAATGGCTGGATACGATTGTGGGTCGAGGATAACGGAATCGGCATCGCATCCGAAGACCAGGAACGTATCTTCCACCTCTTCGAGCGGGTAAAAGAAACAGAGGACTATTCAGGTACCGGAATCGGTCTGGCGATCGTTAGAAAAGGCATTCAACGAATGGGTGGGCACCTTGGGCTCGAATCCGAGCCGGGTAAAGGAAGTAAATTCTGGATTGAACTTCGACGCGCGTGAGATTATTTTTTCGTTCTATAAATTACGCCCTTCATGACAAATCGCGGCTTTCAAGATTTTAATTCTTTAAAAGGATATTTTTACATCGAACTCCATGATTGCTCGTGCCTGAAAAAATGAACGCGGAATCCACGAATAGAAGAAACGACACCATCGCGTTTTTTGTTACACCCCATGGGTACGGACATGCAGCGCGTGCGTGTGCCGTAATGGAGTCCCTTCGCATGCGCGATGAAACCGTCCGCTTTGAAATCTTTTCTCGAGTTCCACAGTGGTTTTTTCTCGATTCCATCTCCGGCGAATTAGGCTACCACGAAACCCTCACGGATATCGGTTTGGTGCAGCGTACACCATTGCACGAAGACATTCCCGCCACACTCGAGCGGCTCGTTTCTTTTATGCCTTTCCAACCCGACGTGGTTAAAAGCCTTGCTCAAACACTACATCAAATGAAAACCAGCCTCGTGGTCTGCGACATCTCACCGCTCGGTATTGTGGTGGCGCAAGAAGCCGGGATTCCTTCTGTCCTCATCGAAAATTTCACCTGGGATTGGATCTATCGAGGATACCTTGACACCGAGCCCCGCTTGCGACTTTTCGCGGAATTCCTTACAGAAATCTACACGTCCGCAGTGTACCATATCGCCACAGAGCCTGTCTGCAACCGTTTCCAAGCCGATGTAATCACGCCGCCTGTCAGCCGTTCGCCTCGCACATCATCAAAGAAAGTTCGTGAACAACTCAATATTCCGGCTCAGGCAAAAATGATACTCATAACCATGGGCGGCGTGCCTTCAAACCATGATTTCACCCAGCACCTCCGCAAACGAGACGACGTTTTCTTCGTAATACCGGGTGGCGCTCAACGCAGAAAAAAAACACGCAACGTCCTCCTTCTACCCAACCATTCGGAATTTTATCACCCTGACCTTGTCAACGCATCCGACTGTGTGATTTCCAAACTCGGCTACAGCACCCTTACCGAGACTTACCACGCAGGCGTCCCATTCGGCTATATCATGCGTAGCAAGTTTCGCGAGGCGAAATGCCTTAAAAAATTCATCGAAGCAGAGATGCAAGGCATACAAATCGAAGAAACTGCTTTCTACAATGGCGAATGGATGGACGAGCTGGACGAACTAATATCCATGCCGCGCATCTCGCCACACGAACCCAACGGCGCCACCCCAACCGCCGCCTTCCTCTTGAGTCTTCTTAAAATCTAACTCGGAAAAATCTTACCATTCTGAAAATTTAGATATAATTGTCGCACTTCTGCACTGTTTTTCTGACTTACTTTCAAAAAAAACATTGATAATTAGCGTTCGGCAAAATAAGAAAGAATTGATATTTTCATAGGATTGAAGTTCGAAAGGAGAAGGGCGTATGACTTATTTTAGCCCCGATGACCATATAAAAGAACTGGGCCTCACGCTGGAAGACCTGGTCACAGAGGATGGGTGGGGCGAGCTCTGGCGGGGCGAAGATGAGAAACTCGGGATGGTGCTGATATGTGCCTTCACCACTGATGAAGGTAAACAAGCGTTTCGAGACACCTTACCGTCCTACAAAAAATGGCAATCCCTCGCCGCGACATACTGTTCCGGTCTTCTCAAGGTTCATCGAATCATCGATGAGGGCGAAATACCGATGCTCATCATGGAAAATCCGGGCGGCGAGACCGCACGCGAACATTTTATCGCCGGGTGGGAGGATATAAAAGAGGGTGGACTTCTTGCCGTTGCATGTCTCGACGCAATTGCCCATGCCCGTAATAATGCACTCGCTCCCATCGGCATTACTCCAGATACCATTTTTAGAAATCCGGACGGCAAAGAATGTCCCTGGAAACTCCTGCCCGTGGTCCCGGAATCATCGGAGTATTTTCATCTGCTCCATGGCGGGCGCTACGTTCCGCCGGAACTCAAAGACACCCACCATCCGGAAGAACTCAACCCGGATACTTATTCCGTATATTGGATTTGGGCTGAAATCGTTGCGCAGGATACCACCATTCCTCATGACCTCGAACGTCTCAAAGAGTTTATCCCCTACCATGTGCTCCATACGTTGTTGACTAATGGTCTTATTCCGCTGAAGGGGAGTTACTTCGAGGCGCGAGTAGCAGTGACGGCTATCCAGTATTGGCTGAAATACGACGCACGAGATGACCGTATCGACAGAAAGAAGAAGATAGAAGCCGAAAAACGCACTCCGGCTCAAGAAAAAATGTACAAGGCAAAAGAGAAAATCTGGGAACGAAGGAAAATAATAATCCAGGTAGCGGCGCTGCTCATTATAATTGGTGTTATTGGACTTGCAGGAATTTCTATCAAGAACACGTTTAAGGCACAAAAGACACCGCAAACCGCTTATGGCCTGATCGCCCTTTACTTTGACGCGTTAATCGACCGCAACCTGGAAGAAGCCCTGAAGTATACACAAGGTGAGGGCAACATGGGTACAAATCTAATGTTCGAAAAGATCAAATGGATGGAAGAAAAGCATCTGGCAAGCAGATTTGCCCAAGCCGCGCCCGAGATTCGCGGCTCAGGAAGTCCAAGACTTATTCGCGTCGCTTTGAAAGGTGAAAACGGCGACCTGTTTATGCGAGCCGAGGTTACGGTCAAAAAGATGGACTCGGGTGAGTGGATCGTGGAAAAGGTATTCTTCGAACCGCTTCGGAAACTCGAAGAAGAATAGCATACACATGCATCGTTTTCAGGTAACTTAATTCCATAAGGATATAATCGCGATATGAGACCTAAACCCACACTCCAGGATATTGAGGAAGCAGCGGAAAGAATACAGCCTTACGCACACCGTACACCGGTTCTTACCTGTCATAGTTTGAACGAGATGACCGGTACGACCTTATTTTTCAAATGCGAAAATTTTCAGAAGGTTGGTGCGTTTAAATTCCGTGGCGCATGCAACACAGTGTTTCACCTAACACCCGAAGAGCTGCGTTACGGTGTGGCGACACACTCGTCCGGTAATCATGGGGCGGCGCTCGCTCTTGCTGCACGACTGCGCGGGGCACAGGCACATATAGTCATGCCACGAACCGCACCGGCGGTTAAGAGAGCCGCAGTCGAGAGTTACGGTGCACATATTGTCACCTGCGAACCGACACTCGAATCACGCGAGGCAACACTTCAAGACCTGGTTAAACACACCGGCTCTGTTGTGGTTCATCCCTACAACGACCACCGCATTATGGCGGGACAGGGAACCGCGGCGCTTGAATTAGTTCAAGACGTACCCGACCTCGATGCGGTCATCTGTCCGGTTGGCGGCGGTGGCCTTATCAGCGGTACCGCTGTCGCGGTAAGCAATAGTTCTCCCTACACCTTAATTATCGGCGCGGAACCCACGGCCGCCGACGATGCGTACCGCTCGCTCCAGGAGGGGAAGATAGTTCCATCGCATAATCCGCAGACCATAGCCGATGGTCTTCGAACATCACTTGGCGACCTCACGTTTCCTGTTATAAAAATGCTTGTCCATGAAATCGTCACCGTATCGGAAAAAGGAATAGTAGACGCCATGCGCCATGTATGGGAACGGATGAAAATAATCATCGAAGCCTCGTCAGCGGTTCCAGTTGCTGCCATTTTCGAGCGCCCCGAGATGTTCAAATCACGTCGTGTAGGCATAATCATATCCGGCGGAAACGTCGATCTCGATAATCTCCCGTGGTAACATTATCACCGATCTTCTATTACATTGTTTCAAATAGCCCATAGCCTTTTTTTATTCAACGCAACGACATAGTACTATAGAATGAATGATATGATTCAGTCTTGTTCAATAAATATATTTCTCGCAGACTTACTCGTTATAGGGCACGCTCTTTATGTCGCATTTGTGGTATTGGGATTTATTATTACGTGGGTAGGATATCTTTTCGGCTGGAGTTTTGTTCATAATTTCTACTTCAGAATCGCTCACCTCATTGCCATCGGTATCGTTGTCTTACAAGCCCTTGTTGGTACCATCTGCCCTTTGACCGTCTGGGAAGATCGGTTGAGGCTTGCCGGAGGCGAGGGCGCCAGATATGAGGGATCATTTATTCAGCATTGGTTGCACAAGGTTTTATATTATGATATAAGTCTTGAGGTTTTCGCAGTTATTTATACAGCCTTCTTTTTACTCGTCATCGCCACATTTTTCATCATTAAAACCCATCGCCCGAAGAGAAAACAATGACCATACAGTCCCGCTTTTTATTGTCCATAAAAGTCCTCAAATCTTTAGCCTGTAAGGCTGAGAATGGCGGCATGTTTCCTTGACTGCTGTTCAGTCCTTAACAAGTGTTCATACCTTCACGTACCCTGAGTCTGGCTAAATCGCTGGTGCGACAATTTCATTAAAGTTTTTTTTCTATAATGAAGGGCAGAAAAATTACACAATTTTCCTGATTGCATTTTGACTCTCCTGCGTTATCATTTTAATTTATATTCTTTTCAAACACAGGAGGCGTACCAATGGAGTTAGATTTCAGCGTAAAACTTCCCGCCACCATGGCGAAAGAAAAGGCGGTTCCGCTCGATACTACAAAGATATACGACGTAATCATCATTGGCGGAGGCGCCGCGGGACTTACCGCCGCCATTTATTGCCTTCGGAAAGGCGCCAAGACTGGTCTAATTGCAAAAAAAATCGGCGGTCAGATCCTTGAAACCAGCACGATCGAAAATTATATGGGCTACATGTATATTGAAGGAGCCGAGCTGGTGAAGAAATTCAGCGAGCAGGTGGAACAGTTCGAAATCGGAATCAATGAAGGGCTCAACGTTGTATCCTTAACCGCTGATCCTATAAAGCAGGTAAAAGCCGAAGACGGGAGTGTTTATCAAGCACGTGCAGTCATAGTTGCCACCGGTATGTCATATCGGCACCTTAACGTGCCCGGTGAAGAGGAACTCAAAGGCAAAGGAGTAGCCTATTGCGCTACCTGTGACGCACCTCTTTATGAGGATAAACGTGTCGCCGTTATAGGCGGAGGAAATTCCGGTGTGGATGCCGCCATCGATCTCGCACGCATCGCAACACATGTGCATCTTATACAAGACCTTGAAGACCTTACCGCAGACAAAATCCTGATCAGTAAACTCGGCGAGTTCAACAATGTTGAAATCCTGTTTGGACACTTGGCGGACTCAATTAAGGGTACCAATAAAGTAGAATCCCTTGTGGTAAAGAACCGTTCTACCGGTGAGAAGAAAGAAATCCCGCTTGACGGTATATTCGTTGAAATCGGACTCAAACCGAACACCGCTTTTCTCAAGGGTTTGCTTGACCTGACCAAAATGGGTGAAATCAAGGTTGATTATTCATGCCGGACGAACCGCGCAGGAATATTTGCAGCAGGGGATGTCAGCTCTGTTCCCTATAAACAAATCATCATCGCTGCAGGTGAAGGAGCTAAAGCGGGTCTTTCTGCATACGACTACGTGCTTAGAACCTGAAAAATATGAACCTCTCCTCACCCCTTCTCGCTCACGTGAATAACTTCGTGCAATGACTTCGTGCAACCCGCCCTTGAAAGAGAACCATATCGGAATTGTGGTGTAGAAGGAGCGAAGTCTTTTTTGTATGTAGAGTCAGTCAAGTCTGCTTCCAGTATTTAGAACATATCAAGCTGGATAGCATCGTTGGTAGATTTTTTGTGTGTGCGTGTCTTGCTCTGTTCTATCAGCGAACGTTCGATTCTGTCAACAAACGGGCTTCGTTTAAAATGGAACTCCTTGCCGTGAAGAAACCGCTTGCGAGCATAGGTCAAGAAAAGCATCTCTTTGGCGCGCGTCATACCAACATAAAGCAGACGTCTTTCTTCGTTCAGGTCCGTTTCTGTACTTTTGAACAATCCATACGGAATAAGCCTGTCTTCGCATCCGGTAATAAACACACACGGAAACTCGAGTCCCTTGGCTGCATGAAGCGTCATGAGAACAACACTCTCTGTTTCAGACACGTAGCCGTCCGCAGCAATACCGAGCATTGTATGCTCAAGAAACCGTTGAATATCATGACCGAATTCCTCAGCCATGGAGAGCAGTCTGCGAAACGATGGTTCGTATTCCATTTCTATTACAATAGGAACACGTTCTTTCACGCGAAGTATCATCTCCTTTACCGACGCACCCTTTACGAGCGTTTTCAAGGGCTCGACATCGCTACTTTTTTTCAAGATTCCATTGTGAATCAGGTGTGATACCAACCAGAGATTCCCTGGATTCGCCGCAAGATTTACAACGTCAATAATGCTCTTCACGGGTTCAGTCTTGAAGAAAGGAGTTTCGCCCACTACCTGATACGGTATGCTATGGTCATGAAATGCCTTTTCGAGGGCGCCCATCTGTCGGCTTGTTCTAACAAGCACGGCAAAATCCGAAAGGCTCGAAATTATTTCATTCTGCTCGCCCTCAGATATGTCACTATCCATCGAGAAGAAACGTAAACCGCCGATCATCTGTTCAATGGATCGCGCAACAAATTCCGCTTCGCTTTTATCGGTAGCGTTTTCGACGATCTTAATTTTTACGCCCGAGTTGAGTCCACGGATAATTTTGTCCGTTCCATCTTGAACCGACACGATCACGCCCTGAGAAGCGCGTAAAATATGGTCGGAACAACGGTAACTCCGTATAAGATGGAACACGGCGGCGCCTGGATAATCGTCGACAAATTGTTGTATGAATCTTACATTCGCGCCACGAAAGCCATAAATCGCCTGATTCGGGTCGCCGATCACGCAAAGGTTGGCGTCGCTGTCAGGCATAAGCAAGCGGATTAATTGATATTGGGCGAAGTTCACATCCTGGTACTCATCTACCATAATCCATCGAAACCGTTGCCTGTATAATTCACGTAGATCAGGATAGTCGCCAAAGAGGCGCACCAGCTGATAGATCAGATCATCGAGGTCAAAAGCATTATGCGTGCGAAGATATGATTCATACTCGGTAAATGTGTGTTCAAAATCTTCGTCGGCATCTATTGGAAAGTCTTTTGCCTCAAAACCGCGCACACCATAGAGATGTTGCTTTGCTCTGGTGATAGATGCTGCGACTTTTCTCCCTTCGGCTGAAGGAACACCCATTTCGCGAAGCAATACCTTACGAGCCTCTTCGTCAATCAGGCTAAAACCCTCAGTGCGATGGCATCTCTCTAAATGTTGTTTAAGAATCTCAAGCCCAAGCCCATGGAAAGTAAATATATTAACCGCATTTACTAATGACGTATCTTCAATAATGGTGTTTATCCGGTTACGCATCTCCCGGGCGGCTTTGTTTGTAAAAGTTACCGCGAGTATAGAGGAGGGCTCAACTCTTTGTTCTCGTATGAGATACGCAACTCTGCAGGCAAGCGTCCGCGTCTTGCCTGAACCCGGTCCGGCGATAATGAGTGCGGCTCCTTTACCATGAGTAGCCGCTTGTAACTGTTCCCTGTTCAACCCAAAAATATTGTCACGCGTCGCATAGATGGTTTGTTGTTTCTCAGCAACTCTTGAATCGGAACGTCCGTGCTCGTTATCTACTTTTCCCTCTAAAACCCGCTTGAATTCGCGCGAGTCGAAGGTGATGAGGGCTCGCTCATGAGGCGGTTCGATTGTTCCGGGCATCGAAAACATCATACCGCGCGGTTGCAACAACTCCTTCTCACCTTCCTTGAAAACCTTGACCACTCCGTACTCACCATCGTATCCTTCCTTAATACACACCTGTCGGTTCCTCATACGCCGAATCCCTTCCGCCAGGAGTGCATCTCCTGCATGTTCGATATCGGCAACGGGCATGTGAAGAAGGACATTGAACTCTGAGCCTGTCTTTTTTATAAGCGAATGATATTCAGCGGTAACTTTTTTGGTATTGGGACCGCATTCGTAAATTTCGGACAGAATTTCCTTCAAGGGAATGATGGAAAAAAACTTAAGCCTGTTCGGACGTTTCAGTGGATTGTCGCGGTCTGCGAGCTCGGCAACACGGTACATGACACCTACCGTTACCTTCTTGCCGCAAACCGGACAGATATGGTCATGCTCAAGGGTCTGCAATGGATTCCAACAGATATTACACTTCCGGTGTCCGTCATAGTGGTACTTGCCTTCTTGTGGAAAGAGGTCGATGGTGCCTATGAAGCGGTCGGGATCGCCTGCTTTCAGGGCATCTATCATGTCGAAGTAATCAAGCTCCGCATTAAAGAAGTTTGCATTTCTGCCCAGCCTATCAGGGGAATGAGCATCGGAATTCGACATAAGGGTATAGGCGTCGAGGTGTGAGCAGAGCCAGTTCATGGGCGGATCGGTTGAAAGTCCTGTCTCCACTGCATGGATATGTTCTGACAAATCAGAGTAGCACTCGGCGATTGAGTCGAAGCCGGACTTTGAGCCGAGAGCTGAAAACCACGGAGTCCATATATGCGCAGGCACGAAAAAAATGTTCTCGGAGGCATCGAGCGCTATTTCGAGAAGGTCGCGGGAGTCCAACCCGAGGATTGGACGACCATCGGACGTAATGTTACCGCCGATTCGAATCAGGGATTCTTGAATCTTTTCAACGGCAGCAAAATCCGGAGCGAATATGACATTATGGACCTTGCGTACGTGACCGGCTTTTTTGTAGATGTTGCTGACTTCAGAGGTAAGCATGAAGCGTACCGGCACCTCAGCTCCCCCGAGAACGTCTGTTTTAATTTTATATGAATCTTTGAGTTTAAAAAGGCCGGTCTCTGCTGGTTCAAGCTTTACTTTAAGCTCTTCGACCCATCCAGGATGCGTAAAATCTCCCGTGCCTACCACGGTGATTCCCTTGAGCCGCGCCCAATAATCAAGATATTCCGGTATCAATTCTTTGCTGGTAGCTATGGAGAAGTGCGAGTGTATGTGTAAATCCGCTATGAACTTCATGATGCTGATTCTTTCCCTGAATTCCTGATGCTCTTAAAGATTCCGGTTTCTCAACGGTTGCAAACATTCCTACTCGGACGATGATACCTCGTCAAACACATATCCGATATAGCCGTTACGCTTAACGTTTTCTCGCCTCAGGCAATATCACAATCAGAAATGTTGCAATAGGACCAATAAGGAGAGAGCGCAACCACCAGAGCAGTCCGCTTCTCCCTTTGCACTGAGCAAGACCTGCGTTTATCAAGGACAGCGTTCCCCATCCAACATAAAAACCGAGATAATGATACATCATGCAAAATGTCTCCTTTGCATATCGCAATCGCCATACAATGTTTGAAAGTATACTTTAGGAGCAAAAGTTAAAGTATACAATAACAATACTCTTGCCCTGAAGGATTGTTGTCAAAGAAAAGATTCATCGTATAGATAAAAGAGCTGATTTAAGGTTGAGGGCTAAAAGAATAAGGTATTGAGAAACATCGGGACATTCTATAGGGTTGACCAAGGAGGTGTAAGCGAAGGAAAGGCAAGCCAGATTTTTAGTTGCAAAGCCATGCTCTTTTTCATACCGTTTTCTTTTTTAGATTCCAGATTATGCTTCAGATAAAAGGAGTCGGCGCTCTAATGAGAATGGTCGACCTTATAGTTAAAAAACGAGATGGCGGGATCTTGTCAAACGATGAGCTCGAGCATCTGGTCAAGGGATTTTCGAACGACGATATTCCCGACTATCAGATATCGGCGTTTCTGATGGCTGTTTTTTTCAAAGGGCTGAACCCAGACGAGCTATTTGCCCTGACCCGTGCTATGATAAAGTCAGGAGACGTTTTTGACCTGAGCGATGTACCCGGCGCAAAAGTAGACAAACATAGCACCGGTGGCGTAGGTGACAAGGTTTCTCTCATCCTCGCGCCTGCAGTTGCCGCATGTGGTGTCGTAGTGCCCATGATTTCCGGAAGAGCTCTTGGACATACCGGCGGTACACTCGACAAACTGGAATCCATTCCCGGGTACCAAACCACCATTGGAAATCACAACTATAAAAAACAGCTTCGAGAAATTGGACTGGCAATTGTGGGTCAGAGCATTGACCTTGTTCCTGCCGACAAAAAACTCTACGCGTTGCGCGATGTTACGGGGACAATCGAAAGTATACCATTGATTGCAGCAAGTATCATGAGCAAAAAAATCGCCTCCGGAACACGCGCCCTGGTACTGGATGTCAAAACAGGCAATGGGGCGTTCATGGACGATATGAACGAGGCGGTTGAACTTGCAAAGACACTGGTCGAAGTCGGGTATGGATTGGAGTGCCCGACCACTGCACTCATAACCGATATGAACCAACCGCTCGGTCGCGCAGTGGGCAACTCCCTGGAAGTCATCGAGTGTATCGAGACAATGAAAGGTGAAGGAGCGCCTGATTTGGTTGAGATAACAGAGATTCTTGGCGCTCATATGCTTATTCTGGGCAACGTTACGGACACCCTCGATGACGCCCGCAAGAAGGTGCATAACGCCTTAACCGGCGGCGAAGCCCTTGAGAAGTTTCGTCGCATGATAGAGTATCAGCGCGGGAATCCACGCGTCGTTGACGACATATCGCTTTTCGATATTGCAGAAACCGTCGAGCCTTTTAAGGCAACACAGGCTGGTTATATCACACGTATCGATACACAGAAAATTGGTCTCGTTTCAATGCTTTTGGGAGCGGGTAGAAACCGTATTGAAGAGCCGGTCGATCATGGCGTGGGGGTGGTGTTCCATAAAAAACTGGCGGATTATGTTGAAAAGGACGAGCCGATTTGCGACATTTATTATAGAACTACTGAAAAGCGTGACGAAGCCCGAGATTTGCTCGCCGGGGCGTTTGAGATTAGGAGCGACAACGTTTCACCCCCTGCCCTTGTGAAGGCAATCATTAATCGGAAAGGAACTGAAATTCTAAAGGACAATGGCTGAGGCAAAAGAGTATCCACCTGTAAAACTTTTTTTTGGGTTACTTGTAGGTACTATGAAGAATCTGCCGGAAGCATTGCGCAGACTCAGGACGGATTTCGGCGAAATCGATGTGCAGTCCGAACCACATCCCTTCACCCATAGCACCTATTACAACAAGGAAATGGGAGATACTATTCAGAGACTCTTTATCGCGACTCACGACATGATTGAGATGTCAGAGCTTCCTGACATCAAATTATATACCAATAGAATCGAGATGCTGTTTGCCGATGAAGCGTCGAAAAATCGGACTATCAATATAGACCCGGGCTACCTTTCGTTGTGCAAAGTGGTGCTTGCCACCACAAAGGATTACGACCATCGGCTTTTTTTGAAATCAGGTATATTCGGCGAGGTAACATTGAAATTTCGCAAATCTTCCAAAAGTTTTGAACCATGGGAATGGACATATCCCGATTATCGAGAACCGTATGCAATAGAGTTTTTTAACAAGTTGCGTGAAATCTACCATCGTCAATTGAACGAAGAAGAAGCAAAAAAAAGAGGCGGGTGAAACCGTCGTCGTGGAGACGATGAGCCACACGGTTTTCAGAATCACGTAAATTGTAAAAGGGAGTTACCATGAAAAAAGTGTCTATCTCAACATATTTACTTATAGCCATGCTCATAGTTCCTGTATTACCTCTGTCCGGGGAAGACATCGAATTCATGGGCGTGGATGAGATAAAACCGGGAATGAAAGGATACGGTTTAACCGTATTCAAGGGTGTGGAGATATCGCGATTCGATGCTGAAATCCTTGGTGTCCTCAAGGGTGCATTCCCCCAGCAAGATATGATACTTGCACGTTTTATCGCGCCGGAACTCGAGGATATCGGTGTGATAGCCGGCATGAGCGGTAGCCCTGTTTATATCGACGATAAGATTATCGGCGCTATCGCGTACGGTTGGGGATTTTCAAGGGAAGCGATCGGCGGTATCACTCCCATTGAAAATATGCTTAACGTGCTCGAGATAGCAAAACAGGAGCCTGCATCAGAAAAAACGCAAACCTTTGGCTCAAGATACCGTGAGAGCCTTTCACCACATTATGAAAGCATAAATATCTCTCGCGATCTTGTGACTGAAAATACTTCTCTGTACGATCTATTCGGCACAGCGGAGAGTATAGAGTTAGAACCGCTTGCGGCACCGTTTTCTATTTCACATTGCGACCCACGCCTTATGCCGTTCGTTAAAAAGTTTGTATCCAGATATCGCCTCTTGCCGGTGCTGACCGGACAGACCGACGTCGCCATCGATCCCGAAACAGCAGACACCCCACTCCAGCCCGGCTCTGCCTTAGGAGTCCCTTTGATGACGGGTGATATGACCATGACGATAATGGGAACAGCCACTTACGTCAAAGATGGTGAGGTACTTGGTTTCGGACATCCGATGTTTTCGAACGGGCCGATTAAAGCGCCCATGAGCACTGGATATATTTATTCAATCATCCCGAGCATCGCCCGTCCGTTCAAGCTCGGCGCCGCTCTTAAAGAAGTGGGCTCGATTAGACAAGACCGGTTGCCTGCGATTGCTGGCTTCGTCGGAGAAACCGCGCCTATGATTCCGTTCAGTGTCGAGATCGATTTGCCTGAGCAAGAGCAGACACGCACATTCTCTTACCATATCTGGGAGGATGTTGAATTTTCGCCGTTTCTGGTTTTCGCTGGCGTGATTGAATCGATCTACGCCTCGTACAAAAGCGGAGGCAATAATGCCGCGGATATGCAGTATTCAATCGAACTTGACGACGGCTCGGTTATCAAGAAAACGGAATTTATGTCAAATCCCTGGTACCTGGATGCGTCGTTATTTCTCTCACTTCAACGAGACCTATCAATCTTACTTATGAACTCCTTTAAAGAGGTACATTTAAAGAATATCACCTATAAAGTGAAACTTTTGAACGAAGCCAAAGCCGCGCAAATTCTCTCTGCGCGCATCGATAAAGAAGAATATAAACCCGGCGAGACCATCGAGGTTACCTTATGGCTTCAACGTTTTCGAGAAGACAGAAAAAAGATCGATGCGGAGATTACGCTCCCAGATAACTTGTCCGAGAATGAATACACGCTTATGATTATGGACGGCTCGTCGCGCAAGCAGCTCGAGCATACCCGCGCACCCGGTAGTATGACTTCTTATAGCTTCGAGCAACTTGTGCACAATCTGCAGAAAAATTATCCGCGTAACCGGATATATATGGTCATTCCGCAACCAGCGCCCGGCTTGACCGTGGAAGGCACCGAAATGTCAGAACTGCCTTTGAGCACTGTTACGGTCCTTAAAGATGCAGTCCTACCGGGACTGGCTTCCGATGTCGCAGCTACTGTTATCTTTGAAAAAGAAATAGCAACGGATTACGATGTGGGTGGAAACAAACGCATTAAATTCAGGGTCGAAAGATAACAATCATTATCTCTGTACGAAAAGTCAAATGACTGACAGCACGACGTTAAATTATAACCAATAATGGGAGGAATATTGTATGGTACGAACACGGCTCTTAATAGCCCTCTTGATAATTCCATGTATGGTAATACCGGCAACACACCTTAACGCAGTGACTACAATGCGGCTTACCATTGATTCATTCGAGGACTTCCATAAGGGAGAGTTGAAATCAACCAGTCTGTCGAGCGATGGAAAACTTTTCATCGCACCAGCCATTGAAGAGGTGTTTTCGACTGGCGAAGACCTGATATGGGATATAGCGATACGCGACAATGAAGCGTATCTTGCAACAGGTAACGAAGGAAAAATCTTCGCTGTTAACCTTAATAACAAAAAATCGAGGCTCGTGTGCGACCAGAAGGAGCTGGAGATATATACAATAACGCTCAGTCCGGACAACGATATTTATTTCGGAGCAAGTCCGGGAGGCAAAATCTATAAAATTACCGACAATTCTGAACCTGAAATGGTCTTTGAGACAAAACAGGATTACGTCTGGGATATGATTTTTGATGCTGAAGGGAACTTTTATGTAGCTACCGGACGTGAGGGAAAGATATTCAAAGTCAGCGCACGTGGAAAGGGAGAGGAATATTTCGATTCGCCGGCGGCGAATATTACCACCCTTGCCCTCACTCCCAACGGCGATTTGCTGGCAGGCACACACGCCGATGCCTTTATATACAGGATTACGGATAAAGGAAAGGCAGCGGTGCTCTACGAACCGGGACAAGCTGAAGTCAAGCAGTTGATTTCGCGTGATGACGGGACCATATATGCAGCGCTGAATAGCGAGATATCGCCTCGCGACCTTTTAATTGAACAGATGATCAAAATGCTCGAGAGTGGTAACGACAAAAACGATAAGAGCAAATCAACGCCTACTCCCTCACCCCGAGCTGTGGTTATCAAAATCAGTCCCGAAGGCTTTGTAACTGCGACATGGTCTCCTAAAGAACATCCCCTCAATTTTATCTATCATGACGCAGATTCGGGCTTTCTTTACGCTTCCGCCGGTAAAGAGGGTCGACTTTATCAAGTTGACGACCGCGGTGAGTTCCTTGTTGTCACTAAACTGGAGGAAAAATACGTTATGGTGATAGAACCCTCAGCAAAGGAACTCCTTCTTGGTACGGGGAGCGATGGCGTGCTTTACAGGCTGAAAACCGATGAATATAAAGAAGGAATCTATGTATCCGACATACTCGATGCAGGCACAACAGTCAAGTGGGGTCAACTCGAGTTTCTTGCAGGTCTGCCTCAAAAAAGCAGGATTGAATTTCGTTACCGCACCGGCAACACAAAAGAGCCGGACGACACCTGGTATGAATGGTCAAAATTCAGGGAAGCAAAAACCGCCTTCATCCCCTTAGAAGTTCCGGTGAGCCGATTTATCCAGGTTGAGAGCAAGTTGACAAATGGTAAATCCGTGGAGAATATAGCGTCGACTGCAACTACCGAAACCGAAAATATAACTATTATCCCCATAAGCGAACAATTGACGGGTCTGCCTTCACTTGATTATGTCACGCTCTATTATATAGGAGCGAACGAGCCGCCGGAAATCAAGAAGGTAGTGGTGAGTCCTGCAAGTCAGAAAAAGACTCCCACGCCCCCCACGAAGGAGGACGGCACGTCAAATAGTAAAGCATCGAATAAAGATTCACATAGCGAAGTCTGCAAAGAGCCCGACTCAAACCTCAAAAAATTCGCTATCCAGTGGCAAGTTACGGATCCAAATAAAGACACCATGCTCTTCGATCTGTACTTTAAAGGCGAAGGTGAAAGAATCTGGAAGTTGATAAAAGACGAGCTGAAAGAGCCGAAGTATGAATTCGATACTGCCACTATTCCGGATGGGATATATCGGATTAAATTGGTTGCAACCGACTCACCTTCCAACCTTGAAGGAAAAGAACATGTGGTCGAATATATAACAGGCACTTTCATAGTTGATAACACGCCGCCTGAGTTCAAAGTAATGGAAGCGAAAACCAATGGTGCAGGTAAAGTGTCAATCACCGCATCCGTAAAAGACGAGACGACTATTCTTAGTTCTGCGAAATATGCAGTTGACGCCCGGGATGCAGAATATTTACTTCCGGTTGATGGATTGTTTGATTCCCGTGAGGAGCAATTTGAATTCTCAGTCGACGACATCGAGACAGGTGAGCATTCTGTGAGTTTGATAGTGACCGACGACGCTGGAAATACCTCTATCAAAAAGACTCTATTCACCATTAAGTAATAGTGTACTTTATCAAGTCGCCATAAATATATCGTTAAAAGTGAGAAACGTACCAAAGTTAAACTGGGCTACACGCCTTACTCTGCTCAGGATATCATTAACTCCGCTCCTGGCGGTCTTCTTATATTATAACCGATATGATTTTGCCCTGCTGGTGTTTGTAACAGCCTCGTTGACAGATGCTGCCGATGGCTTTATTGCCCGAATATATGACCAGAAAACATGGCTCGGTACGTTCCTCGATCCCGCCGCCGATAAACTTATTATCATCACTTCTTTTCTTTTCCTGACCTTCAGGAAAACCACTCCGCTTCGTATTCCTGAATGGGTGACCATCATTATTGCCTTTCGCGACGCCATTATCGTGGTAGGGGCTACCCTCACTTTACTCCTTATAAACGAATGGGAAGTAAAACCTTCTATCCTTGGAAAACTAAATACGGTGTTTCAGTTTCTGACCATCCTGTTCGCTACCGTAGCTAATTTTCTCATTATGAGAGAAATACGCTACTTTGATTATCATATCGTACTCTACCTTTTTTCATATATTACTCTTGCCTTGACAATACTCTCGGGGATTCTATACTTACGCAGCGGGTCTCATACGCTCCTTCACCATAAATAACACTCTCCAGAATTCATGATATATTCCATCCAGTCCGTGCAAAAAAGTGGGCTTCCCTCAAATTTAAATATCATTGAAAACCACGAAAGACCCGCCTATATTAAATATATTTAAAACAGTCAACAAAGCGGAGGGAAAACATGAAGGAAAAAATAGAGATTCTTCAAGGGGATATAACTGAGATGGACGTTGATGCGATAGTGAACGCGGCGAATACAAATCTTGTTCTTGGAGGTGGATTAGCAGGAGCAATCCGTACTAAAGGCGGTGCTTCAATCCAAAAAGAGTGCGATAAGGAGGGCCCGGTACCCCTGGGTGGAGCAGCGATAACGACCGGAGGGAACTTAAAAGCGCGTCATGTCATCCATGCGGCAAGCATGGTATTGGGTGGAACCACTTCTTCGAGGTCATTGCTCGATTCCACTCATAACAGCCTTAAACTCGCTGAAGATAAAGGGCTGAAGACCATAGCCTTTCCCGCCATCGGCACCGGTGTCGGCGGGTTTCCCATCGAGCAGTGCGCCCGCATAATGCTTCAGGAAACTCTAAACTTCCTACAGCATAGCAAATCGATACAACAAGTGTATTTTGTCTTATACGACAAGCCGGCATACGAAACATTCAAAAAGGTTTACAACGAAATAGGCAGGGATAATGGTTAAACGTGTTTCACTCACCGATCTTAGATGACATGCCCGAGCGATTACATAAATATATGGCACGTTGTGGTGTTGCATCCCGGAGACGGTGCGAAGAACTTATCGCAGAGGGAAAAGTCCGTGTGAACGACGCAGTTGTTACCACACCTGGAAGCCGGATCAACCCTGCAGTTGACCGAATCGAGGTTGATAGTGAAATAGTCAAACCGACGGAAAAGGTTATCTACATTATGCTCAACAAACCGCCGGGCTATATTACAAGCGCATCAGATTCCTTTAAACGCCCCACAGTATTCGAACTTGTAAAGGAGATACCTGAACGCCTCTTTCCTGTCGGAAGACTCGACCTTGACAGCCGCGGACTGCTGCTTATGACGAACGACGGCACACTCACCTATCGTCTTACCCACCCCTCATACGAAGTTGAAAAAGAATATCAGGTAAGACTCAAAGGGGAACCGAAAAAAGAAGAACTTGAAAAAGTCCGAAGCGGAGTTGAAATCAACGGCGATTACATAACACACCCGGCAAAAGTCTCGATTATAGAAAAAAAGAATAACCGTACTTTGCTTAAAGTAGTTATCATGGAAGGCAGGAAGAGACAGGTGAAGCGAATGTTTGCTGCAATCGGGTATAAAGTAGAAGATTTGAAGCGCTCCCGTGTCGGAGAACTCAGACTGGGAAATCTCCCGGAAGGGAAATGGCGATTTCTCACTGAACGCGAAGTGTCAAAACTCAAACAAATGGTGGATTTAGACTTGCTATCTTGAAAAGGTATGGTTACAAATGGTTCGGATTTTAATAAGGGGAAATAACAATGGACGAACTTGAAACATTGCGAAAAAAGATTGACGAGATCGATAAAAAACTCGTTGAACTTCTGGACAAGCGAGCGAATCTTGCGCGAGAGATAGGAAAAAAGAAGTCTGCAAAGAAGAAGGCTTTTTTTGATCCCACACGACAAAAAACCATCATCGAGAAAGCACTCGGTCTCAGCAACGGCAGTTTTCACTCAACAGGATTGAAATCCGTCTTTACCGAGATCATGTCAGCCTGTCTTAATCTTGAAAAACCAATCGCAATCGGGTACCTGGGACCGGAAGCGACATTCACCCACCTTGCCGCTATCAGCGAATTCGGTTCCTCATGCAAATTAATCCCCTACGATACGATCTATGATATATTCCTCGCAGTAAACAATGACTGGGTGAACTTCGGTGTTGTCCCAATAGAAAATTCCACAGGAGGTATCGTTCACGCCACGCTTGACCGATTTCTTGAATTCAACGTGAAGATTGCCTCAGAGATCATCGTCTATATCAAACACAACCTTCTCTCAAACCATCCGTTGAAACAGATCAAGAAGGTGTACTCGAAAGCGGAAGCATTTGCGCAATGTGGCGTTTGGCTTCGTGAAAACCTGCCCAGGGTCGAGATCAAAGAGGTGTCATCCACCTCGCAGGGAGTTGTGCAGGCGAAGCGTGCAAGGTACGGAGCAGCGATTGGCAGTGAGCTCGCGGCACGAATTTACGAGATAAAGATCGCCGCGCAAGGTATCGAAGATACGAAAGAGAATTATACCCGTTTCCTTGTCCTGGGAAAAGAAACACCGCCACCGAGCGGTAAGGATAAGACCTCTATCATGTACTGGGTGAAAGATAAGCCTGGCGCATTATATAACTCACTCAATCCATTTGCCCGACTGGGTATTAACCTCAGCAAAATCGAGTCGCGTCCCACACGTCGACGCGCATGGGAATATGTTTTCTTCGCCGACCTGGAAGGTCACATCAATGACAAGAAAGTCCAGGAAGCATTAAAGGAGTTAGAAAAACAAACAGTCACATTGACGATCCTGGGCTCCTATCCACGAGGCAGGGTATACCGCTGAGCCTTACCCGGTAATTTCCTTTACGTGAAATAAGTTGTATTCCGCACTTCAAAATGATTGAATCGTTTCACTATTTAATTTAGCAAACCAATAGGAGTAGCTACCATGATGAAAAAATGGTGTTTTTGTATCTTGTTCCTTGCCCTTGCATATACCGTAATCGCAGATAGCGCGTTCATCACTCAAGAACGACAATCTCGAGAACCCTTTAAATACGATCCACACGCCCTGAAAGCACTGGACCCCGTATTTGCATTCTACCCCGACTCCTCTCTTGTGGATTTCAGTTTTCTTCTCTCGCCCCCCGCCGGAAAGTTTGGATTCGTTCAACAAGGCGATGACGGGCATTTTTATTTCTCTGAAACGGGCAAACGCATTCGCTTCTGGGGCGTGGTTATCACACAAGAACATATAGATATACCGACACGAAAAATTCCCGAGATAGTGGAGACCTTAGCGCGTGCAGGAATCAATATGGTTCGTTTCCACGCCATGGACAATCGCGGGGGCGAAGAATACGGACTTGTGCGACGTTCTATTATCGATGAAGGTCATCCACATGAGAACGACTCCCGTCATTTCAATCCCGACTATTTCGACCGTCTTGACGTCTGGATTGCTGAATGCAAAAAACGCGGCATTTACGTATACCTTGTGTTACGCGGATACCGAAAATTCAGGGAAGGCGATAAGGTGAGATCGGCGGAAAAGCTCGACCGCGCCGCACGACCTTACGCCATGTTCGACGACCGACTTATCGAACTGCAGAAGGAATATGCCCACGAGTTCCTCATCGAGCACATTAACCCTTACACAGGCTTGAGCTATGCAGCCGATCCTGCAGTCGCCGCTATTGAAATCTTCAACGAGGACAGTCTTTTCATGCGGCCGCATATGTGGCAGGAAATGATTGAACCGTACATGAGTGATTTTCGAAAACTCTGGAACGAATGGCTGAAAAATAAATACGAGAGCACGGAAAAAGTAAAAGAAGCCTGGACAAATTTCGAAGGGACAACAGCCCTGAGTAAAGATGAATCTCTCGAAAAACAAAACGTTCGGCTGCCCAACATGAGTCTCGAACCCTACGACAAGGCAATTTCTGCGGATTACGACGACCCATTACGTTCAACCGTTCGCCGCCATGATGCCGCCTCCTTTGCTATAGACCTGCAGAATAAATACCTGAAAGAGATGAAAACATATCTCAGGGACATGGGCGTCAAAGTACCTCTCACCGGTGTGGTTGACAGCACGGTTGTCGCCGACACGTATACTATCGGCAAGGAACTTGATTTCACCGCGGAAAACGCCTATTACGAACATCCGATTTTTCTGCCCGGACAGGAGTGGAGATCACAGGCGTTCTATAAAAACATCAACTATATGAAAGATTGGGGACCCTGGAGTCTGGTGCCATTTGTGACGCGTTATAAATGGGCAGATACACCTTTGGGAGTCAGAGAATGGGCGACGTGCTGGCCTAACGAGTACCGTGCATCGAGTATCCTTGAAATGGCAGCATACGCACGTTTACAAGACCTCGACCTGCTCACCTATTTTGCATACTATACGACCGGCGATTTTCTTCGTATCGGCGCCTTTAACCTGACGTGTGATCCCGCTCGCTGGCACCTCTTCGGCATGGGTTCTTATCTCTTTCTGTCCGATTCCGTGAGCACAGCCAAACACAACCTTCAGATAGGCTACTCGGCTGAAGACCTCCGCGCATGGACCTCCTTTATGCAACGGCATCATTGTATAGGATGGCTCTCCAGCGTGGCAAACCGTCACCTTGATACCGACACCTCGGAGCCTACGGACTACGATTTTTTGATTCTCTCGGGCAGAACTCACAATGTAGACCTCCCCAACGCAGAACGGAGCTTGATCTTCAGCAATTGCCCCTTTATCGATTTCCGGCAACATAACGTTGCAGACCGCGACGATAATATTGTCAAACGGTGCGGCTATAACCTTACACTTCATGAAGGAAAAGAAGCAGCGTTCGTTCTCAACGGACTCGGTATAAAACTACCTCTCACAAAAACGTTTAAGGCAAAGAAGACATTTGATGTGCAAGAGATTGAGTCGGTCGAGGAATACGAGCCGCTCTGGGTGACGGAAAATCGTTGTCTTGGATTCTATGACCGAACGCGGAAGAACCTGGTGTTTGCATGGCTGCCGGAAACGGAGATACCTTCGCTTGTTGCTCAGCTCCTTCAGCAACTTTACGAAACGCCAACAGGGTATGCAGCGTACGAGGAAGGCGGAGACGCATGGATGGTCTCAGATACCCGGGAAATAAGGCGTAACTCAAGCCTCGGACTTGAATTCATCGATACGCCCCTCGTACAGGTTATTCAAGGCGAACTGGAACCCGGCAAAGAGTATGAAACAGGTTCCTTGAAAATCAAGTCGCCGAACGATTTCGCTGTGTTCGTCGCTATGTCGCTCGATCAAAAACCTTTGAAGAGCAGTCGACGCTTTGTGATCAAGATGATGACCCGCACATGGAATCGGGGACAGGCGCTTGTGGAAAGCGAGTACCCCGGAAGAGACGACCTGTTCATGTTGAAAGAGGGCGGAAGTGCATTGGTTCAGACACGAGACGAGCCCTCAGAAATGCCGGTGGTTATCACCCTTAATGGAACTGAGGTTCTCTCCTGTTATATGAAAGGAGGCTGGTGGGAAGCGGTATTAGACCTCGACGAAAAAATTGTAGATCTCGCATGCAGCGGACGAAACATAAAGTTCGCTATAATACCACCCGGAACAGCAGGAGAAGAAGAGGCGCAGCTCAAGATGACAAAATATTATTATGATAGTGCGCCGGTTGACGTCGGTGTGGTCGCAAACCCGATTACGTATCCCTCATTCCAAAAATATATACGCCTTGAATGGGAGGATTAAACAAGGTAATAACAGAGGGTAAGCGACCTTCTCGTACATGAGTAATCTGCTTTAGAAGAACCCAAAGTTTGCGCCAATTTACTACATGAAGTATTTATATTTAATCTCTTTTATATCAATACTCTTCAAGATGTGTCCATTCTGCATTTTCAAGCCATCGTTCCGGTCTCTGGACTAATTGAATTATGTTTTCGACCATCATAAAATGCTTGTGTTCCTCATCTGCCATCTTTTTGAAAAAGCCTTGCTGAAATTCGTCCTCTACTTCCTCTGCTTTTTCTCTGTAATAATCCTCACTTTCTTTTTCGAACTTCCTCGCGTCTTTATAAAGTTCCAGCTGCTCTATTTCACAGCCAAGTTGTTCTCGTTCATCACGCATTCGCTCAAAAACTTTTTTGGCATCAGATAGCACCGACGTCTCTCCTATTTCAGGTTTTCCCTTCTTCTCCATCTCCTGCACCATCTGGTAATGCTTATGCTCTTCGTCTGCAAGCATTGTAAAAATCCTTTGAAGACCCTTGCTCTCGCATTTATTCGCAAGGTCCCTGTAATAGTTCTCACTCATCTCTTCCTTTTGCATGGCGAACTCATAAATATTCATCTATAAACTCCCTTTGGAAAGATTTATGCAATGACTCTCTTGTATCCTTCAAATATCTTTTCGGCAGACTTTGCTTTTTGGTTTATCGTTTAATTTACACTATACACATTCCTGAAGACTTCTTCAAGGATTTATAATCTATGGTGAATCAAGCAGTGCATCGGGGAGTTGCAAGAGCTCGGTAAAAATTTCCGGTGTCTTCAGGATATAGTCGATATAGCGACGACAATCCTTTTCGAAGACACTTACGCCAGAGAACTTGATCGAAACAGGGCTGAACTCACCTTCGAAAACATCTTTGATAAGAAGCTCATTCTCATTGAGATAGAACAAAATATAGGGTTGTTCGTGAAGAACTGTAATCCTGATGGTTTTCTTCTCATGAGTATACATTCTATCTTTTAACCGAATGCGAACAGCTTCGGCAAACTGATATGCGGGATTTGAGTCGTCCTCTTTTGAAAGATCGTTGTCTTTGACGTAAAGAAAAAGTTGAACCTTGAGCGTAGTCGCACTCAGTATTCGGCAAGTAAGCTCCTCGATAAAATCTTCGTCGAAAAACAACGGCTCTCCCGCCATATCCACGATAACAAGTTCCTTTTCTGCATTTTGGACGATATTGTCTATCTCTCCACGGAGGTTCAAGCCCGCGGTTGAGCCGGAAACCCCAGCCGGTCGGAGCTGCGCAAAACGCCGGTAAAACGATTGCCATCTGCGTTTTAATTCCATCTTCTTCATCCCTTGCTGACATATATACTATAATATCGAGGAGACGAAGTAAACAAGGCAATAATCCTTTGGTGTAGTGCATTCCGCCCCCTTTGAGAAAATTAATATAAAGAAAACGGAAGGTTGAAAAAACGAGTATGAATAAGAGTGCAAGTATTCTATCAATCGCGACTCTTTCATTCCTTTTTACTGTATTTGAGCCGCAAGGGTATGCTAAATCTTATCTATCATCGCTATGGATATTAGAGAAGATACCATCGTTGCTCGCGCAACGGCTACGGGAGAAAGCGCTATTGCAATCGTCAGGTTGAGCGGTCCGAAAGCCGTTTCCATTGCCGACTCGTTTGCGAGAACAGAGCGAGGTCAAAGCCTCGAGGAGGCTGAGTCGCATCGCGTTATGTTCCGCTACATTATCGACCCTTCCACAAAAAACGTAATAGACGAGGCGCTGGTATTCAAGATGGATGCGCCCCATAGTTATACCGGTGAAGACATGGTGGAAATCAATTGTCATGGCGGCAGTGCAATAGTTCGGCGAATTATTGAGCTCGCTCTCGAGAAAGGTGCACGCCTTGCAGAGCCGGGCGAATTTACGCGGCGCGCATTCATGAACGGCAGGATCGACCTGGTTCAGGCAGAAGCGGTCGCCGACCTGGTTGCTGCCAAAACCGAGCAGGCTCGGCAACTTGCCATGCGGCAACTTCGCGGTGACCTATCCGGAAAGCTCAACGAGCTGCGCGAGACCCTCCTTGATGTCGCCGCCGAGATCGAGGCACGGATAGATTTTCCTGAGGAGGAGATACCTCCAACCGGGAAGCATCATCTTATCACGCTGCTGAAGCATTCTGTGAACGTTATAAACGAACTGATCGAAGCAGGTGAACGGGGACGTGTGATTCGCGACGGAGCGCGTATCATCCTGGTAGGAAAACCCAACACCGGCAAATCGAGCCTGTTCAATGCCTTGCTTCGTAAAGAACGCGCCATTGTTACTCCCCATCCCGGAACCACACGCGATACTATCGAGTCTATCATCGACCTGAAAGGTATACCCCTCACCCTTGTCGACACAGCCGGAATGCGTGCAGCGCGTGACGAAATTGAGGCTATCGGTATTGATAGAACAAAGGAAGAGATTCACCAGGCAGACCTCATTGTCGTTCTTTTCGACAAGAGCGAAGCATTGCAATTCGAAGACGCCGAATTATGGAAATTGGTCAGGCAACGAGACCATCTTGTTGTGCTAACAAAGAACGATCTGGAACCGGCTATCAATAAAAATGATCTGCAATCGACCTTGAATGAATTTCCAGGGAATGAGGAAGTAGTAGACGTATCTGCCATAAAGCGTCAGAACCTTAACCGGCTCGAAGATGCGCTCTTCAGCAAGCTGGTAAAATCCGAAACCCTCGGGGATGAAGGGCTCCTTGTCTCAAATCTGCGACATATTACTGAGCTCAAAATAGTACGCAGTACGTTGAAAAAAACCGTAGAGGGAATCGAAGATAACCGTTCAGGCGATCTGATTATGATCGATCTAAACGAAGGCTTGACTCATTTAGGCGATATCCTGGGAGTAGAAGTCGGCGGAGAAATCCTCGGCCGCATTTTTGCTCGCTTCTGTATCGGGAAATAATCCTCATCATCAACCATTCATCTATACGTAGTCCGAAATGTTTTGTTAAATGGAATTTTTCCAACGACTAATGGGAATCCCATGGACGAAGGATATCGCGTAAGCCCCGTGTATAACGATCCTTCCGAATCTTTTTTTCTTCTACTTTCTTTTCAATTGATTTGATCTGGTGCCATGAAGTGGGCTTATCCTCAGCCGTTTTCTCGTGTTCCCTTTTATCCTCGATCATTGATTCTATACGCTCTTCAACGGTATCGAATGCGGCATTGGCAACACCGGCAAGAAACACGAACAGAAATATAAATACGCCTATAACAGAAACCACGGCAACCGCGATAATAATAATGGATAGGATAATAGAAGATACTGTAACACTGGGACTTACCATTATGAATATAAACCCTTGCTTTAAAGCTTTAATGACCGGTAATTCTTTTTTCACCAGCGCCGAAAACGTATAGAAGCCGGAGCCAAGCACTATGACGAGCAGCCAGAAAAAAATGCCTGCAAGAAGCGCTGCTGGTATGCGTAGACTCGCCGGTAAGACCCCGGAAGAGATGTAAAACCAGATGTTTACGGTAATGACGATTATGGCGCCGAGATAGATGAGGCTGAGGATGAGGGCACGTGTGTAGAAACCTCGAAAAGCCACATAAAAGTCTTGAAACGTAGGCTCTCGTTCGCTCGATATGACGTGCATGAAATTTATTAAACCGGCGATCACTCCCGGGATTGTTACAATAGGTATGCTTAAGCCGAGCGCTACAAGGTTAAGTAGCAGCAGGCGACCCAGATAGTCATAGCAATCCCAGAACCATCTTTGTAATAAGCGTCTCATGAATAGTCGGAAAAAGCCCTCTACGCGAGAGGGTGATTTTTGCCGGTCAGGTATCCTGAGAAGAGGTGGTGGATGTGCCGGGTTCTAACGCTTGTTTTGACAACCGGTCATAGAGAAAATCATAGAGGGAAACGACCGTAAACGCAACGGCGAGGATGGCAAAGAAGACATAAAGACCGGCAACGTCGCGAAGCAGCCATTTCAGTACAAGCAGTTGAACCGCACAATACGCCCAGAAAATCAGATTAAGAATTATATACCCGGAAACCGACAAGCGTCCTTCAACAGCCTCCTCCCTCACCGCAGCCATTTTTTTTACCTTTTGTTTCTTATCCTTGCCCGCCATTTCCTTTCGTGTTCCCTCCGATCATTAAAAGAATTCAATAGAGCGAGTCTATCCTGAAGATTTCAGAAGTGCAAGGAGAAGTTAAAGAAATTCAATCCAATGATAACGTCCATATCCTGCCCGCGCCGGGGTTGCCGAGAACTGATCGCCGGAGAACGAGGATTCCCTACCCCCTTTGTTTTATCATCGCACTCACACTCCCATTCGCCGCAGCGAATCTTCGACCCCGCTAAAGCGTGACTTAGAACCCTCAACTATCTTCTGCGATCCCTATTTTTTCTTCTGCAGGAGCGGTCGTTTTTGCGGTATTCCTGCACGGCGTGGATATTTCTCGGGTGTACGTTTTACCTTGCGGATATATATCAGAGACCGCGAAAAGTTGGTTCGTGGAATAGTATACTCGGCTACGTGCGTGACTGAACCGCCAAGCAGATCAATAGCGTATCTCGACTCATCCAGTTCCTCACGATAATTCATCGACTTATATACAATCAGAAATCCATGTACTTTTAAGAATGGAATACAGAGTTCCGCAATAAGGTTGAGCTTGCCCAAGGCGCGTGCAAGGACTATGTCGAACCTTTCGCGATACTCCCCTACCCGAGCACTATCCTCAAGTCTTTCTGCAACAATCTTGGTACCGGGGAGAACCAACTCTTTTTTGATAGTATGAAGGAACTCACATTTTTTCTGCCTGCTTTCGACGAGTACAAGCCGCATTGACGGTTCTATGATGTGGAGCGGTATACCCGGAAGTCCGGCGCCTGTCCCGGCATCCAGAACTTTTTTGTCCTGAAAAGTGAAATCGCGAGGATGATACGTCATCGGCATGAGCGAGTCGATCAGGTGTCGATGTACCATTTCCGCATCCGATGCCTCGCCCACAAGGTTCATAATGCGGTTCCATTCACGAATCAAATCTACATAGCGCTCCAACCGTAAAATGTGCTCATGGTCAGCCGAAAGTCCGATAGAATCGAGCGATGCGTGTAAAGTCCTGACTGCTTTTGGTTTCACAAGCCTTTACCTTCAACTTCATTAGTGTTTGGTCTCGTCTCACGTCATGAAGGGGTTTTGTCAGACCTCTCCGCTCTCTCCTTTTTGTTTCTTCTTTTTCTCTTGAATCAAAGGAACCACGAGCACGGCACATTCCGCCTTTCTCATCACCTTCTCAGCGACATTTCCAAAAAGCATAGTCCCAAAGGTACCGCTCCCCTGACGCCCCATAACGATAAGATCGATTTTGTGTTCTTCGGCAAATTCCAGAATCTTGAGATATTCTTTACCTATGCAAACCTCGACTTCCATGGTCATTCCGGGCGGGAGTTTTTGTCTATACGATTTTCCAATCCTGTCGTCGATGTCTTTTTTCGCCTTGGCGTCGATGTCGTCTTCGATCTCATAGAGATACGTTTTCCAGAACTGAGCCTCAGGTTCAGGAATGACATGTAGCAAATATAGGGTGCAATCGGGTCGGCGTATTGCGGCGTCTATAGCGTGTTTAAAGGCGCGGTCCGCATTCTCCGAAAAATCAGTACAAAAAAGGATGCGCTTATATGGACTCACCGGTAATTCTTCCATATATCCCATTTAATCAATCCCTCCTTATAGAACGGTTCTGTTCAAATGACTATCACTATATCAAAGTTTTAAGAGTCCTCTCTTAAAAAAGCATGGTCATTTCATAAGCCCGGGGAGAAAGAGCGCCAGCGACGGGAAAGCAATAAGAATAAATGCGGCAATAATAAGAGCGGCCAGAAAAGGAAGTGCGCCCTTAAACACCGTTTGCAGAGGTATGTCACGTTCGGTCCCGCTTACTATATACACACAGACACCGACAGGAGGAGAGATCACGCCCATCTGTGTCACCACGACTATAATCACACCAAACCATATCATGTCATAGTTTAATCCTGCAACGACGGGAGCGAAAATCGGAATAGTTAAAAGAATAAGGGCGAGTGCATCGACAAAACAGCCAAAGAGAAGATAGAAAAATATGATAAATCCCATGATAATAAAGCCTGGCAGAGGAAGAGAGGAGAGCCATGAAGCCAGTTCATAAGGAATACGTGTGACGGCGAGAAAATGTCCAAACATCACTGCACCGGCAACAATAATCATAACCATACAAGAGGTCCGAATAGTCTCCTGCAGCGATCTAAAAAGCATTTTAAAATTAAGTTGGCGCTTAAACGCGGCGACTACAAGGCTACCTGCAGCGCCGACAGCCGCCGCCTCCGTCGGGGTGAAGATGCCCCCAAACATGCCGCCCATGACCATAATGAAAAGGATCAAGGTCTCTGATACGCCGCCGAGTGAGGCAAACTTCTCTTTCCATGTCGTAGGTGGACCGGGAGGACCAAGATGGGGACGGATTCTGCAGTTAATGTAAATCGTAAGGCAAAAAAGGGCGGCAATCATTAACCCCGGAATAATACCTGCCACAAAAAGTTTGCCTACCGATTGTTCGGTCATAATTCCATACACAATGAATACAACGCTGGGAGGAATCAACATACCGATACTGCCGCCGGATGCCACGGCACCGCTTGCTAATTCCATATCATAATGGTAGCGCCGCATCTCCGGTAGGGCGACGGCAGCCATGGTTGCCGCAGTGGCGGGACCTGAGCCGCAAATCGCCCCAAATCCTGTGCATGCACCCACTGATGCCATGGCTAACCCTCCCGGAAGAGAACCCATCCATACATACGCCGTCCGAAAAAGTCGTTTACTTATCCCTGAGTGAAACGCTATCTGACCCATAAACACGAAAAGGGGGATGACGGTAAGGCTATAAGAAGCGAACGTTTCGTAAAGATCGATTGTAATCATACTGAGTGCGGCGCCGGGTGAGACAATGATGGCGAAACCTATCAAGCCGACCGTTGCCATAACAAAGGCGACCGGCATGCTGCTGACCAACAACACAACAAGCAACGCAGTACCGATAAGGCCTATTTGGATCGGCGTCATGGCTTGATCATTTCTTTTCCGGGATGGAGGAGATTATGGATGATGACCAGCACCACCACGACGCATGAAAAGGATACTAAATAAGGAACCCAATAGAGTGGCAGTTGAAGCGTGGTCGATACCAATCCGGTTGATTTCATCTCGTTCCCGTACTTCACAGTTTCCACACTGAGCACACTGAACAGCGCTATGGCAATTGTCCGTGCAATACTATCAACAACTATCCTGCCTGTGCGGGAAAGCTTATGGAAGAAATACTCGATTGCAACATGACCCTTGACTGCAGTGGTATATGGTAAGGCACACGCGATTGTAATGGTACCTGCAATTTTAACTATATCGTAGGTGCCGATAAGGGGAGAACCGAAGAGTCGCATCACCACATCAATACAAATCACGCTCATCATTGTGATGATGCCCAACCCCGAAAAAACCATTAAAATATATACAAAGAACCTTGCTATAATAGAATAGAGACGGAGTAATGGTTTCATTTTTGAAACAATATCCCAAAAACCGCCCATGAACTACTCGCTGCCTGCGGTTTGCTTCTCAAGCATGCTCTGAATATCGCTCAGGAACTCCTCGCCCGGAAAATTCTTTTCCTCTGTCGTAGCTACGTACTCGTCAAGAATCGGCTGTACCGCTTCTTTCCATTTCTTCTTTTCCTCATCGGATAGATTAATTATTGTACGCCCGAGTTCCTGGACGAATTGGAGTCCCTCTTCATCCGCTATATCCCACGCTTTGCCATGCTTCTCAACCCATTCCATGCTTACATCCGTAAACACCTTCTGGATATCAGCAGGAAGGTTATTCCAGACGTCCTTATTCATCACTACGAACATAGCGGTCGTGTAGCCGATTACTTGCGTATTGGTGATGGAATCAATAACTTCCGCCTGTTTCCATCCTTTCAGGGTTTCAATAGGACAGAAGGTCGCATCGACAACGCCCTTCTGCAACGCCTCATAGGTCTCGCCCTGGCTCATGGCGACCGGTGCGCCACCGAGATGCTTGACTATCTTTGATGATAAACCGGTTGCCCTTACTTTTACGCCATTCATCTCCTCTAAAGTTCTTATCGGCTTTTTACTCGCAAGGATTCCCGGTCCATGCGCATGGACATAAAGGACGTGGGTGTCTGAAACTTCTTCCGGCTTGTACTTCATCACCATCTCAGTGGCGATCTTTGTGGCGGTCATCCCATCCGGATACCCCAGGGGTAGGTCTAATCCTTCAAGTAACGGAAACCTGCCGCGCGTGTAAGCGAAACAACTCATACCTAAATCGGAAATTCCGCTTACCACACCTTCATAACATTGGGGCGCTTGTGAAAGAGAACCGCCGGGATAGACCGTGATTTTCACCCTTCCGTCAGTCCGCTCTTCTATTTCTTCCGCCCAATCCACACCTGTCTTGCATTGTATATGAGTGGGGGGAAAGAAAATACTGTAGGAAAGACTGAACTCGGGCTCTTGTTGTACCTCCGCACCTTCCTCACCGCCGCCGCACCCTACAAAACAAAACAGCACTAAACTTACAAATGCGCCGAAACATACAATCATGCGTAATAGATTTCTGTTCATGATCGCTCCTTTCATCTTCATCCAATCAAGTTAGATGGTGCCTCTTATGCGTATTTTGGTAAATATTGTCAGGAGAATACGATTCGGCTGACTTTCTGTCAACAGGAGAATGTCCGAATAGAAATTCTGGATTTTTCACCTCGGACTCTATTCATCCTCAAGCCATTCACCGCCTTCACCTATATTCGCCAATGTAAACACGCGCGACTTCAATGTTATGTGTTTGGGAACCTCTTCACCGTTAAAGATTTTGAGCGCGGTATCTATAGCCTCGCGTCCGCCGGTCGGATATTCGAAGCTTGCCGCAAGAATCCCCTGTCGAACGTACGCCTGCCCTTCCTGTTGAAGGGCGTCTATCCCGACAAAGATAATATCTTTCTCCCTGCCGGCTGCCTTTGCTGCAAGGTACGCGCCGTGTGCGCCCGGATCGTTATGAGAATAGACGAGGTCGATGTCATCGTATCGTGCAAGGGCTGATTCCATTTCTTTTCGGGCATCCGGTTCGAGCCATTTCATATCCGCCTCGAATATGACCTCGATATCGGTGCCTTCTATCGCCTTGCGGAATCCGGAATGTCTGTCCTGTCCCGGTGTGGACGTCATCAGACCCTTTAACTCGACCACCTTGCCTTCTCCACCAAGACGGTTAACTATCCATTTGCCCGCGTGCCACCCTATTTTCTTGTTATCGGCGCCGATAAAACATGTGTATTTATCGCCAAGGATAGCACGGTCGAGAACTATTAGGGGTATTCCGGCATCGATGGCTTTACCGACCGGCTCAGTGAGCGGCTGTGCTTCCTTCGGGCTTATGATGAGTAAATCCACACCCGCACTGATAAATTCCTCCACATGGGCACGTTGTTTAAGGGTATCGTTCTGCGCATCTTTGAAGATCATCTTGATTTCTGGATGGTTCTTTGCCGCTGCTTCTATGTCCGCATTCATCTGGACACGCCATGGCTCCCCAAGATTACACTGGCTCATACCAATTGTATAGACCTTTGCAGCTTCTTCGGGCTCGGGTATCGGCTCCTGAATAGTGTAGGCGTCCTCAGGTGACGTTTCACTTTCAGAACCGCCACACCCACCGATAACAAAAAGAACCATTAGAAACAAACCGCAAAGAGCAATTCTGTTGAATATCCTTATCATTTTTCATCCTCCTCCATTGCGTTCCTTTATCTAATGTTAAGTTACACAAGTAGCGTTATTAAAAGAGGTTACACACTTTTTGTCAACTTTATTAACGATTTTATCGCTTCCCAAGTCTCTGCATAATAACTGCTGCGATGATGATAACACCCATGAGCATCAGTCGACTGGCTTCAGGCACTGCGTTGATGCTGAGTATCTTGTCGAGATAACCGATGGTGAGTGTTCCGATAAGAGTCAATCCAATGCCACCGCGTCCACCCATGAGATTGGTTCCCCCGATGACGACAATAGCGATTGCGGTTAATTCGTAGCCAGCGCCTGCTTCGGGATCGCCCTGCTGTTCCTGCGCCGCCTGGCACATACCCGCAACCCCTACAAGCAATCCCGACGCCATATACGCCATGATCTTCGCTTTTTTTACTGGCACACCGGAGAGCCGCGCCGCTTCTTCGTTTCCACCCAGGGCATATAACTGCCTCCCCCACCGATGCCGTGCGAGAGCGACCCACGCTATTCCCACACAGACCAGAAAAATAATGGTAACAACACTGACGTTATCTCCCAGAATTCGTGAATCTATCATGCGGAAAATATGCGGCACGTCCACGTAACGGTATGTGCCATCCGGATTTGGGACGGCAGTCGATACCTTCATCCCACCGCTTATAGTTTTTGCCAGACCGCGTGCAAAGACCATCATGGCAAGTGTCGCGATAAAAGGTTGAATGGAAAAAAAGGCCGTTAACGAGCCGGAAACCATGCCGCAGGCTGCTCCTATCAAAAGACATGCGGGGATTGATACAAGCGGCGACCATCCGAGATGAATACTCATAAGCGAAAAACAGACGGCAACCAGAGCAAGCACGCTTCCGACTGCCAGATCGATTCCCGCCGTAATAATCACCAGGGTCATCCCGCATGCAAGGATGCCGAAAACCGATGCCTGCCGTAACGCATCGCGATGTGTTCCCATCTTGAAAAATGCACCCTCTGCATTAAAAATAACGCCCAGCAACACAACGAGCATGAAGGCAAGAAACGCAAGGTTCGCAGGACTGCTGAATCTCCTCTTTAATGTATGAACATTGTATAACGACTGATATTTTTCACCCGCCATCAAGACTGAAACTCCTTTCCCATTGCCGCTTCGAGGATACGGTCAGCCGATGCCTGGTCACGTGAAAACTCCGCCATTAAACGCCCTCGGTGCATTACGGCGATTCTGTCACTCATGGCAAGCAATTCAGGCATCTCCGATGATATGAGAATCAGCGCTATCCCTCGGGAAGTCCATTCGTTCATGAGATCATAAATTTCGCGTTTCGCTCCTACATCTATGCCTCGAGTCGGTTCATCCAACAAGAACAACTGTGGTTCTGTCTGAAGCCATTTCGTTATCACCACTTTTTGCTGGTTTCCTCCGGAGAGCTCATTAACGTTCATATCCAGGGATGCCGCGCGGATATTAAGATACTTAACGGCTTTTTCGGTATCGACTCGTTCCTGATAGGGGCGTCGCCACCCAGCCGGTGAAAAACGCTCCAGACTTGCAAGGGTTGCATTCGCAATAATGGACATCGAAAGTACAAGCCCCGTTGATTTGCGATCATTGGTCAAAAGGGCGATTCCATGATCAATCGCTTCACGAGGAGAATATATGCTTACCGGTTCTCCATCTAACAGCATCTCACCATGGACATTTTTACCATACGCGCCGAAAAGACCCATAAGAAGTTCACTGGCGCCGGAACCCTGTAACCCGCCGATTCCGAGAATCTCGCCCGAACGGACAGAGAGAGAAATCCGGGCTACCGCCGGTCTGGCATGAATCCCTTCAGGGAACACACTGAAATCCCGAATCTCAAGGCGGTTCTCACCTATTTGTGGTTTATGACGCGGAAACTGCTGACTGATCTCCCTTCCTATCATCCATCTTATCAGCTCTTTCATTTCGAGTCTCGATGCCGGTGCGGTTCCCACGAGTCTGCCATCTCTCAAAACAGAGATTCGGTCGGCAATGCGCTGGATTTCTTCCATCTTATGCGTGATATACACAATACCACAACCAGTTGATTTCAAATCCCGGATAAGTGAAAAGAGTTTTTCTACCTCAGGAGCGTTCAAGGCGCTGGTTGGCTCGTCCATTATAATAACCTTTGCGTCATGACTCAACACCTTGGCAATTTCAACGACCTGCTGCATGGCAATAGGCAACTCTTCAACGCAGGCATCGACATTCAGCTCCAACCCAAGTCTTTTCATGAGCCGCAATGCCTCTCGGCGTTGTAATGCATAATCAACAAACCCGCCTCGTGTGATAGGTCTTCCAAGAAAGATATTGTCGACCACAGTCATGCTCGGAACTAATGAGAGCTCCTGGTGAATAACGGCAACTCCCAGTTCGTTTGCTTCCTGTGGCGAGGCAGGATGGACACTTTTCTCCTCTATTTGAATGCTTCCCTTGTAATCCGTGTACACTCCGGCAAGGATTTTTATCAACGTTGTCTTCCCGGCTCCGTTTTCTCCCGCAAGCACATGTGTCTCTCCGGGAAATATCTCGAAATCTACATCTTCGAGCACAGAAACCCCGCTGAAACTCTTGCACATTCCCTTCATTACTATCAGGGAGCGCGCCTCTGTCTTAATAGTTTGCAAAGTACAAAAAAACTCCTTCAATCCTTTTTGTAAAGATCCTCAACGAAATTTTTTTACTTATTAGAGCACAAGAGACTCAGTGTTTTTCATTCAGGAATCGGTATTGCCGCACCCCAGTTTGAAGGATCACGCCAGTTGGCACCTGTTCCACTCCACATCAGTACATTCTCTCTAACTTCTGCATCGGGATTGATTTTATTGTTGACCGCAATATCGAATCCCAGGAACTTTTCGGGTATCACTTCCTCGCCAAGTGAGCTCAGGGGAATCCGGGCTTCCAACAGGTACCCGTTATTCGTTTCCGTGGACGCCACTTCCGCATTCTCAATCGGTAAGCCATTGGGGGCGGCATCGGAACTCTCTGCTTTCCAGTTCCATACAGAGGGATTTTCTCCGTTATCCCCTGGAGAAATGCCGATCTGGTAATCATGTTCACCGTATGAATGATTGAGCGTAGGCCCGTTAAACCCGAGGTAAAGTTCAACTGAATCGCCGCGCCATATTTCATTTGACTCATGCGGATTCACCAGCGGACTGCTATCTATCACGCGGGCTCCTATATAGAGGTCGTCCTGGGTCCAGAAGATCTGGACGTATGCGCTGAACTCTTGTTCCGGTATCGGTTCAGACAGTTCGGGGACAACTTGATGTTCCGGTGAGGCAAGTTTTACCGATGGTATGCGCTTGTCCCGCCATTCGTCAATCTCGCCGTCTACTACGATTCCCTGTTTACATAAAGGCTGACCCCATAGATATAAAGAACCAGTGGCGTCGAGTCCCTCTTCTGACTCCACATGCGCATCAAGCCGTACTTCCCTTTTCCCCGTTCCTAAGCCACGCTCGATGGAAACCATTCCACCCGGTCGCATATCCCTTATATAGCGTTCGCCCGGTATCTCCTTGTCTTCAAATTCCCATCTTACCGTACCTGAAATGATACGCTCGGTAAGGTTCGTAATCAATGTCGTCAGTGTATAATCGCCCGTTTCCCCACCAACAATCATCCCAATCTCAAACGGTTCGGCATACACGACATCAAGATAGAAAGAATATGGTTGATCCCCGGATTTGTTAATCCGTTTCCGGGTAAATGGCGGGACGTGCTCATCGAGTGATATTTGCGCAACCACACTCTTGACTTGTCCGGGCTCAAGAAGAACTTTCTCGAGCGGTGATGATATCGCGACCTCCTGCTCACCGTCCGCTCCTAATAATGATTCAAGATCGATCTCCACAGGATTAGGAAGCGTGTTCATAACGGTCAATTCAGCCTTGTGCGACTCGCCCGGCGACAGAAAAACAGGATTGGGCTCGATTTGAACTGCGGCAAGTGTCTGCACTTTTTTTGAGAGATTCATTAAATAACAAGGCTCGTGCGTCAATTCGATTTCTGCGACCCCTTCGGACGTAGGTTCGATTTCCTTGACAAAAGAACAATACACATCATCCATAATAATATTTGAATCCGCTGGAAGAACAATACGTGCCGGCTCACCATCCTGCTTCACCCACCCAACTGCAAAAAGCCCTTGTCGAGAAGCAAAGAGAAGAAGTTCAACATCATTTTCCCGGGCAGGGTCAGCCGTTACGTTACATAACCTGCCAAGAAAGTCGGCATTGCTCAACCGTTGTGACATTATTCTGTATACTTGAGCGGCGGGTTTCTCTTCGAGGTTTGCATACACCAACCCCCAATGACCGATAGCATCTGGCTCCATCGACCAATCCGCCATGCAGAAATAATAAAATTGCTCGATACCACCCGCAATGGACATCAGATGTTTCTTCATTATCCAGGAGGCGTGTTCATCGAGCGGTAAGGGAGACATCAGCTCATTTTTGCCGCTTCCGATACCGAGTTCCGTGATAAGGAGAGGCTTATCGCCGTCGCCGTATCGCTGCATTATACGCCGAACGTGGATAATCTCATTCAGGAGCTCATCTTCGTCGCGTCTTCCGCTGTAATGATGAAATGAGACCGCATCGAGATAATCCGAACAGCCTTCCTTGTAACATTTTTCAATAAAAGCATAATCCGCACCCGCGGTGCAAAGCCCCACTATGGTACAGCTCGGATCAGCTTCTTTTGCCCTCGTATAGGCGACCTTCAAAACTTCGGTATATAGAACCGGATCGGGTGTGGGTACCCAGAACGGGCGGATATTGGGTTCGTTCCAGACTTCCCACCGGCTGACCTTATCTTTATAGCGATTAACGACTTCAAAGACATACTGTCCGAAAAGAGCGCGCTCCTCCGGGGTAGCGGGCGACACATCACCTGACCATGCCGACGCATAAGAAAGAATGGGAAAAGGTTCGAGCCCGGCTTTGCAAATTTCCTCGATGACAAGATCGGCTAAATCCCATTCCCAGCGCGCCTTCTCCGGCTGGATGATACCCCACCAGAAATCCGTTCGCATGTATGACGCACCCAGGTCCTTCGCTTTGGCAAGTTTTGACCGTAGATTGGTCTTCACTTCATCAGTGATCGTAAAATCATTGTCCACATACTCATGAAACGGCGAAATCCCATTCAGGCAGAAAAACTTCGATAGATCGACCGGGTTTGCCGGCGGTAGCTGTCCCCTTTCAAGGTCATGCGTAAGGATAGAGGGAACTAATTTACATGCTACTGTTAATACAATACCGCTCATAAATATAAATGCCACTAAAAGCCTCAGCGCTCTTCTCTTACTCGTGAACCTGCTTGTTGACCTGCATATAAGCATAACCTGCTCTCCTTTCGAAACTCTTCATCCGGAATTTTGGTGAAAAACATGACCACCGGGATTCCTGATCTATGCCATTTGAATATGTTCTTGCAGGATTCTTGGATGTGAAGACTGTCCGGATATTCCCATAAAGATTTTTTTATGACGATTTCTTGAAATTATGTGAACCATATCCCTTCATATTCAGCAATAAAAAAATCATCCAGATGTTTCGTCTCTACATTAATATACACATGTTACCTTTGTTTAGCTGAGGTTCCGTGAGGTCGCCTTTAAGCTAAACCGCATGTATATTACACCTTGACTTACCTAATATCAAAGAGTCAGGGTCGGCGACTATAAACCCTCCTCATGGTATTACCGGGGTCAGACCTTCAGTTTACAGTTTTAGCGGCATGGTGACAATGTTCTCGACGAGAAAGAAAAAAAATAAACAAATATCGTTATACCTAAACTGTAAACTGAAGGTCTGACCCCTTTATTTCTTATTATAGAGGGAATTGAGCTGAATGTAGCGAAGGACCGATTGGGCAACAAGATGGTCTATTGGTTTTCTTGAGGCAATTCGTTCTCGTATTTCCGTACTGCTGATGTCGGGCAAGAAGAAAAAGTCGGACTCTTTCACCTTCTCATATGAATCTTCCATAAGCCGCGGGAGTACGTGTATTTCGACTATGCGCTCCAACTCGTCAATATCCTTCCATTCATGCGTCTCATCGAGAATATCCGACCCGATAATGAGCACGAAATCATCCGCGGGATATTTTTCCTTGAGCTCTTTTACCGTATCAATGGTATAACTCACGCCACCTCGTTTACCTTCGATATCGAGCACCTCGACACCGTCCTCAAGCGGTTTCATGGCGAGACGGCACATCTCGAAACGATGCGTAAAATCGACTGTATCTTTGCTGAACGGGTGTTTGCTGCATGGAATAACGAATATCTTATCAATATCTGTCGTTTCAAGAACATAAAGACATGCAAGCACATGACTCATGTGAGGTGGGTCGAATGTCCCGCCGAATATTCCGATCTTCATCGTTAACGCCTTTCGTTCGTTTCCTTCGGAATTTAAAGTCAGTTTACTTAACATTACCCACGGATTTTTCCATGAACCTTCGAGGTTTTATCCCAACTGAATCCCAGAATGTTGTGTCTTCTGTTACGTTATCTTCATTAAGCATCTTGAGCATCTCGAGAGTCAACGGGAAAAAAGGAACATATTGTAAAACCGCTGTCGCTGGTAGTGACAGGAAAGGGGGAACCGGGATTTTTAAATAGCGCTCAACACCTTTATCTTCTGCAATCGCATCTACAAGTTGTCCGAAGGTGAGCCGTTCAGGTCCACCGACTTCCAGAATCTTGTTTTTCAACGCAGGGATATCAAGTGACTTCGCCAGACCGCGTGCGAGGTCTTTAATATATACGGGCTGGTAACGTTTCTTGCCGGTACCTGGAACAAGCGCGGGAGCGTGCGGGACAATCTTCTTCCGCAGGATTGTAGTAAAATGATCGTTATCGCCCCAGATGATGGATGGACGAAGAATAAGATACCCGAGTCCGCTCTCGACAACGGCTCTTTCTGCGGCGTACTTGGTCTTGTGAAACCGATTTTGTGCATCTGGTCGAGTTCCGAGGGCGCTCATGTAAAGAATCCACATAACGTTGTTGTCCGCCGCCGCTTCCAGGACGGTCTCCGTTCCCCTTATGTGAATGAATTCGTAACTTTCGTGCGTGCCATAACCTTCGCGGACAATGCCGACAAGGTGTACAACCGCATCGACAAGATGGCATGCCCGCTTCATACTCACCAGATCGGTCACATCGCCTTGAACGAGCTCAAGCCGCTGGTCTTCCTCGAGGTGTTTCCATTTTTCGTGTGACCGTGTTCGGACAAGGAGCCGAACATGATGTCCGAGCCGAAGCAATTCTTCACGAACCGCAGTTCCCACGAATCCTGTTCCGCCTGTCAGTAAAATCCTCATGCAGTCTATCCTCGCACACGATTTACAACAAAAGAGAGATGCCTAAAACTTCATTTGCCTGAAAAAGAAAAGTTCATCGCCGCCCGTAATCCCCCACGAGACGTTGCAGCGCGCACACCAGTATGGGGGATTACCGGAATGTATTGTTTCACGCAATTTGCGATATAATTCATTGTTCCAGATAGTGGCGAAATCCTGCTTCATAATGTTACCAAGCGAGTAGGTCGAATACATACAGCAGGGCCATATATCGCCGTCCACGCGAATGTATGATTGATACCAGGGGGAGTAACAATGTTTTAAATGCTTAACCGGAAATGTTCTTCCTTCAGGTAAGGCGCGTGGCAAAGTGTTCTGATCTCTATTTTCCGGCACAGGTGTCTTGAGGTCTGCGGGTACCTCCGTGGATTCCCCTGAGGTGGTATAGATCGGTAGAATAAGCGTCAGATTATGTTTATGTGCAATGTCTCGCGCAAGGCTAAAAAATTTATTGGCAAGAGCGGGATGTTGAGACAACGTTTCCCGCGCAATCTCATCGTCTCTACCGCCGGTGCCGAAATTCAGCACTGTTACCATGGTTGCGCCCTTTTCTGCAGCCATCTTTACCAGTTCCGGCAACTCTTCGATGTTGCGTTTCATCCCTACAAAGTTCCAGCAGTACTCGAAATTTTTCGGTTTAAGGCGTTGCAACTCTTCATTGATCATATCGATTTTTTCGATAATGGTATCAAAACGCGCACCTCGCCTGATTGACTCGAACGTCTCCTTTTTCACCCCGTCTATGGACAACGTGATTCCATAACCATACTTCATGGTTTTTTCCACCAGCTCTCGCGTCAGGAGCATTCCATTGGTTGTATAACTAAACCTGACGCCGAGGTTGATACAATCTTCGATCATTTGAGGGAACAGAGGAGAGACGAGAGGTTCGCCAAGTCCGATCAAGTTTGCGCGATATATACGGGGTAGAATCTGTTCCTTTACCCGCTCATACACATCAACGTCCATGTGGCGGTCTTCACCCGGTGGTTTGAGATATTTCTCGCACGTAATACAACGCAGGTTACAGCGTGTGGTCGGTTCCAACCAGATTTCTCGCGGGAAAAAAGGCGTTCGTTTTAGGTTGAGCATAAACGCTGCTTTGCTCCCGATCTTCCTGATTATGTATGGTTCACGACGCATTGCTACCTTACTTATTACACGAGCGATTGTATCCTTTACGAAAATGGGATTGCAAAAGAATTATGAAGCGGCGAGAACTGAAAGACTTACCTTAAAAAACCTCATCCCACCGACCTCGAAAATGACTAACAGCGGGTTTGAAACCAGTTTCTATGGCTTACGTGCTCCGTCTATATCACCATCGTAGAGGAACTAATATCCTTTTAACTCGATCTTGTTTCCGTCCGGGTCCTCGATGAAATAGACACTATGTTTGTTCCGTGATATAACCCGCGTCTTCGCTCCCCTACTCTTCACTTGTTCAAACAACCTTTTAGGGTCCTTCACCCAATACCCCCAGTGATCGTAGCCGGTCACGATAACGTCGATGTCCTCCTCGTTCTTTTCTTTGACCGCGAACAGTTCAACAAGGGCATCCTCATGTCGCAACCGTACAAAATTGCATTCCTTGTTCAATCCAAAAAGGATTTCTGCAATGTCCGCAGATAAGGTCTCTTCCTTCTCATTCTTAAATCCCAATTCATTTATATAAAAATCCGCCATCTGCTTTAAGTTCTCGGTGAATATGGCAACGTGGTGGCATGCATGGGAGAGCATATCAGAAAGAAGAAGAGGAACATCATCAAAGGTTATCTTTTTCGCGCCGTCCTGAAGCATCATTTTAACCGCCTTTTCCGCATCGTCCGGCTCCAGGTTAACACCTTTAACTGCATCGCTGAAGAGATAGACCGTGTAATCCTTTTTCAGGGCATCAAGTACAGAGTTCTTCACACAATAATCGGTCGCAAGCCCGCACACAAACAATTCATTGACTCCCAAAATCTCGAGGATTGCCTTAAGGGCAACATCATGTGTGTCGACGCCTTCAAAGGCGGAATAACCCTCCTCTTCCGCCCGCAATCCTTTTGAGATTATGATGGCATCATCGGGAAGTTGCAACGCAGGATGAAACGCAGCGCCTTGAGTGTCTCTTACGCAATGAACCGGCCATTGCCCGCCGAACTCTTTAAAATGCTTCGACTCCGGCGGATGCCAATCACGCGTCGCCAGAATTGGACGTTCCGCTTTCGAAAAGAGGTCTATATAGCGATTTATAATAGGTATGATGGCATCTCCTTCAGGCACCGCAAGTGCGCCACCCGGGCAAAAATCGTTCTGTACGTCAACAATTAATAATACTTGAGTCATCTTCATTTTTCCCTCTCCGTTCTTTGATAAGTCGATAATATTCGGTGGCTTATCTGACCTTTTGTCAAAGGAGTAATTCTATACCTATCACCAATCTAATGAAACCCCTAATTCATTTTGATTGGCATTGGGGACAGAAATATGCGGTTCTCCCCGTCACTTTGGTGGTTTCAATTTTTGTCCCGCATCGAGGACATTTTCCATCTTTCTCCCTGTGAGTAAGCAAGAAGGAACGCGGGAATTGTTCCGGATCAACATGACTGTCAATTGCAGCCTCGCACACTTTTTTGATGTTATTATAGATTTTTTTGATTTCAGGCTCCTTCAACTTCTTCACCGCTGCCTTTGGATGAATTTTGGACTGAAACAAAATTTCGTCCGAAAAGATGTTCCCTATTCCGGCGATCATGTTCTGGTTCATGAGCGCGGACTTGATCGATTCGCGCCGGTCGTCGAGAAGTTCATTGAACGTCTGGAAATCGATAGCGAGCGCGTCGGCTCCCAGTTCCTTTTCCTCGATAAAATCGTCCAGGTTCTTCCGGACGCTCGCATTACCCAACAACCTCTGGCATACATAGGCTAAATGATAGCCATTTGAGAAATAAATCAGCATCCTGACGTGTGACAACTCTTCATCCTTCTCTTTATAATATTTAAGGAAACCCGTCATCCCGAAATGAAGCGTTAACCAGTAATCGTTATCCATCCGCACAAAAAGATGTTTCCCACGCCGTCTGGTTTCCTCGAATTGTTGTCCTTTCAGCCTTCTTTGCACCGTACGCCTGGATACATCGTCAAGAATCTTGGTCGAATGGATTTCGACCTTTGTGATTTTTTGATGCAGCGACGTGCTATTGAAATATCTCCTGAATACCTCCACATCCGGTAATTCCGGCATTATATCATTCCTTTTTATAAATTGTTGTGTATATATTCTTTATCTGAACACCACATCATGAAATTAATCTTTGAACTCAGCAAGGTAACGCGATGCCTTGAGAAGCGCCATACAGCCCTGTCCCGCAGCGATAACATATTGATATTCATGTCCCGATGCACAATCGCCTGCTGCAAAAATACCCTTTACAGACGTTCGTGTTTGACAATCGATCTTGATGTGCTGTTCCTTGTCGAGATCGACAAAATCTTTTACAAATTCGGTGTTCGGAGTCCTGCCGATCTCGATTATTATCCCGGTGACGTTCAATTCTTTCGTTTCGCCATTCTTTTCGTAGCGCAACCCTTTAACCATTTTATCGCCAAATATTTCCGTTGTACGCGCCTCGGTAATTATCTCTACGTTCTCGCGTGACCCGATTTTATCAATGAGATATTCATGGGCGTTAAACTCCTTCTCGATGTTGATGATATAAATCTTTTTCGCAATGTCCTTGATAAACTCGGCGCCTTCGAGTGCGGAGTTTCCGCCGCCGATTACGGCGACATCCTGGTCGGCAAATAAAGGACCATCGCAAATGGAACAATATCCGACGCCTTTGTTTACAAACTCTTCTTCACCGGGAACGCCCAACTTTTTCGGTCTTGCACCTGTGGCGATGATTACGCTCTTCGCCTCGAACTCCTCTTTATCGCTTTCTATTTTGAAGTTTGAATCGGCTTGCTTGATAGCGGTGACGGTAACGCCTTCGACCGGCTCGATATCGTTGAATTCTAACTGTTCTTCCATGGTGTCACTGAACTTTTCACCGTTGGTTTTAACGATACCGGGATAGTTGAGGATTTCACCGGATTCAAGGAACTGTCCACCCAACATCTTCGTGACAAGGCGAAAATTCATTTTCTTCCGGGCGGCATAGATCGCGGCGGTCTCGCCTGCAATACCTCCGCCTATAATTATGAGATCATACATTTTTCAACTCCTTTTCCAGTTCTTCTTTATCGAACCCGGAAATGATCTTTCCATTGATCTCGATCTGAGGAACGGAACTTTCGCCGGTCTTTTCCACCATCTCTTTGAGTGCATCTTTATCAGTGGTTACCTCTTTTCCCTCGTATGCAATATCATTCTCCTCAAGATAATCAATAAGCTTCTTACATACAGGGCATGTCTTTGAATAATATAATGTAATGTCCGCCATAGCAAATTCCCTTTCTCTATGTTTTTTTATATAAAACGTGCTATTAATTTTCACAGAATCTTTACGACTCAAACATAGCCGCCAATTTGCGAGCATCCTGTGCGGCGTATCCCACCTGGTCATTATCGAAATAACAGAAGATGTCCTTGCCCTGTTTTGCCCATGCGGCAATCGCTCCCGCCCAGCCCTTTAATTGGTCGATGCTGTATTGCCCCTGGTACGGTCCGTCTGGTCCATGTAACCGGATATACACAAAATCAGAGGTAACCTTCTTTGGCGAGAGCCTCCGGTCATAATCGTATATACAAAAAGCCGCGTTATGGTCGGTCAGAATTTCATACACCCGGTTGTCGAACCACGATTCGTCCCTGAATTCAAATGCGTATCTCTTCCCGGAAGGCAGCGCTGCCAGAAAAGATTCGAGCCGTTCAGGATTACAGCCCCATTTCGGCGGTAGCTGAAAAAGTATAGGTCCCAGGGTTTCTCTGAGCTCCACGATTCTATCCATGAACTTCGATACCGCATCTTTCGGGTCTTTCAACTTTTTCATGTGGGTAATGTAACGGCTGGCTTTAACGGAAAAGATAAAGGAATCGCCCACGGTTTCGCGCCAATGCTTCAGTGTTTTCTTCTCCGGGAGTTGATAAAACGAATTATTGATTTCAGCGGTATGGAAATCGTTCATATAAAACTGTAAAAACTCTGCCGAATCCATATCTTCGGGATAATACGCTCCTTTCCAATGCTTATAGTGCCACCCGGATGTCCCAATATGTATCTTTTTCTTTTCAGTCATTTCACTCTTTCGGGTTGATTGAACCTATAAACGTGAAAGGATATCGAGAGAGCCGCTCTTGATTTCATCAGCTTTGGGGACAAGGTCACGGTGCATCAATTCGGCAAGTCCCGCCATTTCACGTTCCTGCTCGCAGCCTGCAACCGCCATAACCCGGTCGCCTTTAACATAGTATGCGAGAAACTTTTTGCGCGAAACATCGCCATGGAATACAATCTCGTCCCACCCTTTAGTATAACCGACGTACTGCAATCCGATTCCTAATTGCCGTGTCCAGAAAAAGGGAACACCGCAAAATTTTGTCTTGTTTCCCACCATGTTGAGCGCAGTGGTTCGACCAAGTTGTTCCGCGAGTCGCCAGTGTTCGATTCGTATGCGCTCGCCAGTTCGCCAATCTATAAAACTTGCAATATCGCCTGCTGCATACACATCCTCGGCAGCAGACAAATACTCGTCAACCGGTATGCTGCCATCCTGCTGAAGTTCCAATCCTGTAATAAAGTCTGTACCGGGTTTTACTCCGATACCCATCACCACAAAATCCGTATCCAGCTCCATGCTGTTACTCAGGACGACCTTATTGACCTTCTCGTCGCCTTCAAAACGTTCCACACCGGTGTTTAACATAAAAAATATTCCCTTATCCTCGTGCTGTTTCTGGAACATTTCGCCGATCTCGGTCCCCAGCGTTTTCTCGAACGGAACAGATTCAGGCGCAACCACCGTTATCGAGAGATCGTATTCAACAAGTGCAGCGGCGGTTTCCATTCCGATAAAACTTGCGCCGACAACCACACATCGCTTCGATTCCTTCGCTTTCTCTTTAATTCGTGTAGCGTCGGCGAGACTGCGCAACGTAAAAATATTTTGTAAATCTGAACCGGGAACGTCGAGCCGACGCGGAGTACCACCGGTGGCTACAAGAAGTTTATCGTACGTTAATGATGAATTATCTTTGAAAATCACCGTCTTGTCGGAGAGGGCAACATTGACGACCTCATGATTTCTCAGCAACTCTATGTCGTACCGTGTATAAAAATCTTCAGGACGCAAAGCAGGTATAGATGCCCGCGGGTCTCTAAGATATGCTTTGCTCATATAGGTGCGGTCATAGGGTATATCATCTTCACGCGTCAATATCACTACCCTACCCTGAAAATGATTTTGGCGTAAGGCTTCGGCAGCGGCATTCCCAGCCGCGCCTGAGCCTATGATGACGAATTTCCGCTTGTCGACTTCAGGATTGAACCGCGCCATTTTCGATGTTCTGGATTCCATGAACTCTTCCGGCAAAATTAAAATTACATCATCGTTTTCAATGCGTATATCGAACTGAGGCAATGAATCCAGCGCCGGCGGTTCTATCACGTCCCCTGTTCTTGCTTTAAAACACGCTTGATGCCACGGGCATCGTATGCGACCTTCGCTGATAACGCCTTCTTCAAGAGGCGCTCCTTCATGAGTACATTTTGCGCCAAGGGCGTAATATTTACCGTCGAGTCGTACAAGCAGGATGCTTTTATCATCTTCTACCACAACTTCTTTCATCTCGCCGTCTTTGAGATCGTCGAACTTTGCCACCTTTTTTTCATTATTCATCTTCTCTCTCCCTATTTATAACCGGTTTATATAATTCTACTTCTTTATAGTATCTTATATCCTTCATCGAGTAAAGATTTAACTTCTTCATCGGATAATTGCGAGAAGTCTTCATAAGAGCCGCCTACACCCATAAAGGGCTGCGGCGTTTCCAGACACACTAATTCATCCGCTTCTTTTTTGAAATTCCTGAATGTATCAAGAGGGGCCGTGGGAACCGCCACAATGATTTTGCGGGGAGACCGGGATTTAACTGCCGAAATTGCTGCACGCATACTCGCTCCCGTCGCAAGACCATCGTCTACAAGAATGACAGTCTTATCTCTTAAATCAGGGAACGGGCGATCGCCGCGGTAGGCGGTTTCACGCCGTTTCAACTCTTCCTTTTCTCTCGCGGTGACCTCGTCTATGGTCGAGTCAGGTATGCTGAGAGAACGTATAACCTCGGAATTTATTATGCGCGTTCCTCCCGACGCAATCGCTCCCATTGCCAGCTCTTCGTAACCGGGCACACCTAGTTTGCGTACAAGATACACATCCATCGGTACCTTGAGATTCCTTGCGACTTCAACGCCAACGGCAACTCCGCCTCGAGCCAGACCAAGCACGATTACATCGTTGCGACCTGTGTATGATGACAACTCTTTGGCAAGTTGTTGTCCTGCATCCTTTCTATCTTTGAATACCGTCATTTCGATTCCTCCTTACTATCATCTGAACCTTAATCGTTTGCCCCGGCTCAGCGAAGAACGAGCTCCATACCATCATGGGCAATTTCAACATCCACGTTGCGCTCTCTCCCGAGCCTGCGTATTTTTGCTCCTTGCGTGCGTTCGTCTTTTGCAACAACTGCAGAGCCCAGATGAGTAAAAATCGCCCGTGGAACACCTTCCTTCTGGCACCAGGTAAGTTGTGTGCGAATAGGAGTATGTCCGATAAGTTTCCCTTTGATCTTTCGAACCATGGAACGCGTAATGGTCGCCCCGTCGCCGATATACAGCTGCACATCTTTTAATGCCTTCTCACGTTCTTCGATCCATACCACGTCAGGTATATAAAAAACCTTAACATGTCCCGCCTGTATGCGAAAGCCAACGGCGGGGGCCTTTGTGGAATGTACCACCGGAAAAGCTTTGAACGTAAATCTATGAATTTTAAAAGACCTCAGTGGTGTAATAACGTGTCGGTTCTCAATGCCGAAATCCTCCATATCCTCCCATGCCTCTTTTGTTGCATAAACAGGAGCGGGCGCACCTGTTTTTAGACCATACGCATGGTCGGGATGTGCGTGAGTTATGAGTATTGCATGTGGATTGAGCGTGCGTATATCGTTCAACCAATTTTCGCCGCAATCTATCATTATTTCTTTCCCATAATAAGAAAGCATCAACATGCTATGTTTTCGATGACGTCTCGTTGAGGCATCGATATAGCCGCGAGTTCCTTTAAATGTTATTTTCATAGTGCTTGCTTTTTTTCAAGAAATTCGATAAACTCTTCCTCGCTCATAATGGAAATATTACGGGACTTTGCCTGATCCAGTTTCGAGCCTGCACCCGTCCCTGCTATCACGTAGTCGGTCTCCCCGCTCACGCTCGAGGTGGCTCTGCCGCCTTTCTCCTCTACCAACTGTTTTACTTCATCGCGTGACCAGCGTTCTAAACTGCCGGTGAAAACAAAGGTCAATCCCTTTAAAGGCTGCGCCTCACCTTTTGCATACGGATTCCTGAGTTCTACCCCCGTATCCCGGATTTCTTCTATGACCTGCCGGTTTTGCTCTTCATCGAAAAATGTAGATATGCTCTCTGCTACTTCCGGTCCAATCTCGTTTATCCGTTGCAACTCTTCATTGGAACTTTTCATCAAATCGTCCAGAGAGTCATAATTTTGGGCGAGGACTCGTGCAATATGCTGACCGACAAGTGGAATCCCCAGTGCGTAAAGAAACCGGTCGAGTGTCCGCTCCTTGCTTTTCTCGATTTCACTTAACAAGTTCTCAGCGGATTTGTCGGCATATCCCTCGAGCGATAGAAGGTCTTCTTTTGTTAAGTCATAAATCGAGGAAATACTCTTGACCAGATCGGCGTTATAAAGCTGCTCGACACGCTTTTCCGCCAAACCTTCGATGTCCATCCCGTTGCGCGATGCATAATGCATAATTCGTTGTTTTATTTGTGCAGGACAATTGATATTCGTACAACGTGTGGTCTTCTTATCTTCACTTGTGACCACCCTCGCCTTACACACGGGACATTTCTCTGGCATGATAAACCTTTTCTCCGAGCCGTCCCGTTCCTCTTTTATGCTTTTAACCACATAAGGAATAACGTCGCCCGCACGTTCCACAAGAACGACATCGCCGATACGAATGTCTTTGCGCTCGATCTCGCTCTGGTTATGCAACGACGCACGGCTGACGGTAACCCCACCAATGGAAACAGGCTTGAGAATCGCCACAGGAGTAAGTTTCCCGGTTCGCCCTACCTGAACCTGGATATCCTCGAGCCGAGTAGTCGCCTGACGTGGTGCAAATTTCAAGGCAATCGCCCAACGAGGATCACGTTGCCTGACACCTAACTTTTCCTGATCCGAAAGACGGTTGACCTTGAAGACTACACCGTCTATCTCGTAAGAAAGACCATCCCGCTCCTCCGCCAATTGTTCATAATATACAATGGCATCCTTGATGTCCGTGCATAACTCTATCTTCTCCCTGTTAACTTTGAGACCCCATTGAGGCAATGTTTCAAGAACTTCCCATTGAGTTTTGAACTCGTACCCTTCGCATTCCGCCACTGCGTAAAGAAGAATATGCAAGGGTCGACTGGCGGTGATATTGGGATCAAGTTGCCTGAGGGAGCCTGCGGCAGCGTTCCGCGGATTCGCAAACACATCTTCACCCGCATCCATGCGCTTCTTATTTAATTCTTCGAACTCATCTTTACGCATATACACTTCGCCACGGACAACGAGACCTTTTGGAATGGGCTTCTCTCCCTGCTCGAGCAGTACAAGCGGCACCTCTTTAATTGTTTTGAGATTGTGAGTAATATCTTCGCCGGTCTCGCCATCACCCCGGGTAGAACCGATTTTCAATCTGCCGTCCTCGTAGATAAGTTCAACGGCAAGTCCGTCGTATTTAGGCTCCGCGACATATTCTATGCTTTCTCGGTTCAAATCGCGTTTGTTCGTCCTGTCAAAATGCTCGACTTCTTCCCTTTCATATACTGCCCTCAAACTCATCATGGGCGAGGGATGTTTCACAGTCCCTAATTCTTCCCGCGGTTTTCCTCCCACCTGCTGCGTGGGTGAGTCCGGACTCTGTATTTCTGGAAACTTATCTTCCAACGCTTGAAGCGTTTTCATCAGCTCGTCATATTCCGCATCCGATATGACCGGATCATTCAACACATAATAACGGTAATTATGATACCTGATTGCATCCCTGAGTTCCTCTGCGGCAGTCTTTGCCTCCTTTTCCGAATCAATAGATTCAACAGAGATTTCAGGTTTCTTCTTTTTTTTCTTCTTACTCATATCATTACCTATTTAATAATTTCTTCAAATGTATCCACTTACGAGTATTTATTACGTCTCCCGGAGCAAGCCACCCGCGACGTGCCTGTGCAACGCCAAACCGGATATAGTCAAGGTCATTTATCCTGTGAGTGTCAGTATTTATAGCGACCATGACTCCTCGCTCCTTAGCCATTCTGCAATGCACATCTCTGAGATCGAGCCGATTTGGCTGGGAGTTTATCTCCAGAAAACAGCCGCGTTCACGAGCAGCATCCATGATTCGTTCCAGATCGATGTCATAGGGCTCACGCTCACTAATCCGCCGACCCGTCGGGTGCGCCAATATATTGAAATAAGGATTATCCATTGCCCGGATAATTCGCTCGGTCTGCTTCTCACGCGATAACGTGAAGTTGCTGTGTACCGCACAAATCCTGATATCCAGCCGTTTTAAAATATCATCGGGAAGATCGAGGCTCCCATCTTCGAGGATATCCACCTCTATACCTTTCAGAATACGTATCCCCTTTATCCTATCGTGTATCTTTTCAATTTCATCTATTTGCTTCGACAACCGCTTGACATCCAGGCCATTAACGACCGTGACATTTTTCGAGTGATCGGTGATGGCAATATATTGGTAACCGCGCTCTTTAGCCGCCTTTGCCAGTTCCTCGACTGTATGATGCCCGTCGGTTGCATTGGTATGAGCATGCAGATCACCCTGTAAATCATCCCATGAGACCAGCGAGGGTAGCCGATCTTCCCTGGACGCTTCTATCTCACCTTTATTCTCCCTCAATTCCGGTTCTATATAGTTAAGACCAAGTCGAGTGTAAATAGCCTTTTCGGTCTTGCCCGCCATTACTTTCTCACCCTTGAACAACCCGTATTCATTCAATTTATAGCCTTTATCCATAGCAATCTTCCGAAGAGACAGGGTATGTGGCCGTGAGCCGGTAAAATATAACAGGGCGGCGCCATAACTCTTTTCGGGCACCACGCGCAAATCCACCTGTAACCCAGATTTGAGCAGAATAGTCGATCGTGTCTTTCCCTTCGAGACCACCTTGTCTATGTTTTCATATTTCCCAAAATAGTCGATGAATTCTTTGCCCTTTTCATGGACAACCACAATATCAAGATCGCCCACTGTCGCGTTCCAGCGCCGATAACTTCCCGCAACCGTTACCTTTCCCACTCTTTCATAGTTTTTGAGATAGTCGACAAGTGGTGTGGCAATTTGTCTTGCTTCAGACAATAAAAGTCTCTCTTGCAAAGATTTTGCACGTTCAATGTCCTCGAGGATTTTCTTTTCTGTTTTTGCCCCGAATCCCTCGATGGTTCTTATTTTTTCGTTCTTTGCCGCTTCTTCCAGATCTTCGAGACTCGTAATGTTCAATTTCTCGTGTAAAGCCCGGACACGCTCCGCACCTAATCCAGATATCTTCAATAATTCCGTAATCTCGGGGTGTACCTCTTTTTTCAACTCTTCCAACTGCTCGAGTGTTCCCGTATCTATTATTTCCCTGACTTTTGCAGCAAGGTCCTCTCCGATTCCGGGTAAATCCGTTATGTCTTCATCCTCTGTAAACGACGAAATATTTTTGGAAAGTCCGCCGATGGTACTTGCCGCTTCCCTGTATGCGCGAATCCTGAATCTATTCGCACCTTTGATCTCGAGTAAATCGGCTATTGTAGTGAATATCGCCGCTATATCTGAGTTGGTAACCGGCATTACTTGTTCCTATTCAGAATCGTCCCGCTTCTCGTTGGTTTGATTCTTGAATGAATTAATAAGACGTTGTTTCAAATCCCATAAATTTTGAGTAAGTGAAACGTGATAAACATGAGGATTAAGAAGCCGCCGAACACCAGTGTCTAAGCAGGAAATATCTCTTTCCCTCTGTTTTCGTATCTCTTCAATTGTCGGAAATTCATAAACAACCTTTCCCCCTTTCATAACGTCTACAAGAAGCGGTTCTATATCAGATACCTCATCCTGACTGAGAGTCCGGTGTGCGGTACGTTGAACCGGATGGCGCAGAAGAATCTCTTTCGTTCTGGACGGTTCTTCTTCTTCGAGACTCATGAGATCAGCGGTTGCGATACCCCTTTTATCATACAATCGCCAGATTTTTTTAGACCCGGGATTCGTCACCTTCTCAGGGGTCTCCGATACCTTTATTGCAGGCGCCCATTTCCCTCGCTCATAAACCGACACCAGTTTATAGACGCCGTCCAATGCGGAATCTCCTTTCGAGACGATCAAATTGGTGCCGACACCATAAACCAGACGCTTTATGAGGCGCTCGGGCTTCACACCATAGCCAGCTGCTTCATTTTCTATCTGGGTGATAATTTGCCAGATCACCATTTCGTCAAGTTGATTCGACAACACGATAGAAACGTCCGGGAAGCCGGCATCATCGAGCATTTTCGCCGCCTGAATACTCAAATAAGCCAGATCGCCGGAATCGAGTCGAATACCTATCGGTTTATGTCCCTTTTTCCGTAACTGCTCGAAGACCCGAATGGCATTCGGAATACCGCTTTCCAGCGTATCTATGGTATCGACCAAAAGCAGGCAATCATCCGGATATACCTCTGCATACTTTTCGAATGCGTCGAGCTCGCTATCGCCCAGCGCCATAAAAAGCTGCACCATGCTATGGGCATGAGTCCCCTTGGGAGGATATCCGAGAACATGGGATATGCCAGTGTTCGAGGTGAAATCAGCGCCGCCGATAAGGGCAGCCCGCGCACCTGCGTTTGCTCCTTTTTCCTGTGCACGGCGCAACCCGAACTCCAGCAGTAATCCACCTCGTCCGCTCTCACGGATTCGACACGCTTTCGTGGCGATCAATGTCTGATAGTTCAGATGATTGAGCAGGGAACTCTCGAGAAGTTGTGCCTGAACAATAGGTCCTTCGACCACGGTCAAGGGAACATTGGCATGTACGACCCGCCCTTCCGGAATAGCCTTAATAGTAAGACCACCAAAGTTCCCGTTTATCTTCAACCACTCCAGGAAGTCGTCTTCAAATATCCGTGTGCCCGTTTGTCCAGTTTGTGATTTCAGAAAGTCTATGTCTTCATCCCGGAATCGTACCTGCTGAATCCACTCGACAAGCCATTCTAAACCTGCATTGATGCAATATCCCGCCTTGTGTGATTTGTAATCAGGGTATGACCGAAAAAAATGATCGAATTGAACCTTCTTTTCGTGTAAGCCGGCACGATAATAAAGCTGGCACATGGTTAATTGATATTCATCTGTATACAAAATTCCCTCGGCCGTTTTGCGTTCCGCTTTTTTCAATTCTCTTTCCTCCTGTTCTTCGATTCTTCGCGCGCTCTCTTCTCTCTCGATAGCATACCGGATAAACGCATCTCGACTATCTTTGTCTCTATTTCCTGATAAAAATCCTCTATCCTTGATGAATTATCAACAGTAATGTCCGCCTCACTTATAGTGTCGCTGATATTGAATAATTCCTCTTCTTCTTTCTCCTGTTTGAGAAACTCTTCAAATGAATCAGGGTCCCTTGCTTCTCCTCTACGTTTCGCACGTTTAAAACGTATCTGTGGGTCTTCAACCTTCACGTATATCAATAAAAAGTTCGAGCCGTAATGATCTTTTAAAACCTTTACATCAACCGGGGTTCTTATACTCGTAATCCCGATGATTTCGCTGTCCATTCTATCAATTTTTTCAATTGCCTTTTTAATGAAGAAATCTTTCCCGAACTGTGCAAAATATTTCTCTGAAATCTTATGCAAGTTTTCTCTTGTCGGTTTAATACCTTCATCACTTGCGATTTCACGCGCAATATCGCCGATAGATACAATGGGAATATTATATCTTCGGTTGAGATACTCGACTAATTCATCTTTCCCGGAACCATTCCGGCCTACTGCCCCGATTATGTACATTATTAGCACCTCACTCTTTTAAACCTGTTTTCTTCGCTGAATTGACCTCTTCTTCTTTAAAGCGTCGTCTTGCCTCGTGTCTACGTTCTTGCTCCGCTTGTCTTTGCATATGTTCTTGCTGATCCGATTTGGATTGTTCGTGAGCGATATCTCCGCCAGTTCCCGCCCTGCGTTTATCGAGCTCGCGTAAAGTCTTTTCCCGTCCGTACAAGATCAAGGTATCGCCTTCATAAATTTTGGTATCTCCACGAGGCACTCCCACATACGTTCCATCATCACGATACACACCGAGAATATTCACTCCCTCATGAGAAAGACCGGTCATGGTCAGGGCAATTGTGGCAATACGCGTTATAATGAGTGACATTGTAAGCGCTGTTATTAAAGCTATTATGCCTATAATGCCGAGCATGTGAAATGGACTGTAGATTCTACTTTAATAACGTACGTTTTTACGCTGTTACAGAAGCAATGATCAAGACCGAGAAAATAATGGATAGGTAGCTATCACTTCCTACCCTGTTTCTTCTCTTCCTCTGCTACACTCTTGATAACACTCATCACGCTGTCAGGATTCAGGGAGATAGAATCAATACCGCTACGCACTAAGAACGCAGCAAAATCAGGGTGGTCGCTTGGCGCTTGCCCGCATATTCCCACCTTGGTATTGTTCTCATGCGCGGTCTTTATCAACATTCTAATCATTCGTTTCACTGCCTCATTACGCTCATCAAACAAATGGGAGAGCATGTCGGAATCACGGTCAACACCCAATACAAGCTGAGTGAGATCGTTAGTCCCGATAGAAAAACCATCAAAGCGTTTGGCAAATTGTTCGGCGAGTATTACATTTGAAGGAATTTCACACATTACGTAAACCTCGAGGTCGTCCTGACCGCGTTCGAGCCCGTTCTCTTTCATAACTTCAAGGACTTCGTCTGCTTCTTCAACAGTACGGCAGAAAGGAATCATGACGACCACATTTTTGAATCCCATCTTGTTGCGGACTCGCTCAATTGCATGGCACTCGAGTGCGAATCCTTCGCGGTATTTCTCTCCATAATAACGCGAAGCGCCTCGCCAGCCAAGCATAGGATTATTTTCTTTCGGTTCAAAATATTCTCCACCGATCAAGTCTGCATACTCATTAGTTTTAAAATCACTCATCCTGACAATGACGGGTTCCGGATAATTGGATGCGCCTATTCGACCGATGCCACGTGAAAGTCTGTCCACAAAATATTCCGTTTTGTCGTCATACATTTTTGTTAATTCTTTGATCTGCTTCTGTGCTTTTTTATCTTCAACTCGATCGAAATGTATCAGGGCAAGTGGATGTACTTTGATGATATTGTTGATTATGAACTCCATACGAGCAAGACCAATCCATCGAGAAGGAAGCATCCACCAGCGAAACGATGCCGCTGGACTGGCTATATTCATCATAATTCGCGTCTTCGTTTTCGGAATCTTCTCCAGACTTATCTCAGAAGTCTCATATTCGAGAATGCCATCGTACACATATCCGATATCGCCCTCAGCGCACGACATCGTGATCTCCTGTCCGTCTTTGACAACTTCTGTCGCTTCTCCTGTGCCAACAATTGCAGGAATGCCCAGTTCACGGCTTACAATTGCTGCGTGTGAGGTTCGACCTCCATGGTCGGTAATAATACCGCTCGAACGTTTCATAATCGACACCCAATCGGGATCGGTCATGCCGGTTATCAATATCGAACCGTCTTCGAATTGATCGATGTCCTCGGCATCTTTTATCACGTTTGCTTTGCCCGTTGAAATCGATTGTCCAATGGCTAAGCCTTCGAGTATCCGTTCGCCTTTCTCTTTTAGCGTATATGATTTGAATAATTCCTTTGCCTTTTGTGATTGAACGGTTTCCGGTCTGGCTTGCACAATAAACAACTCACCAGAAATCCCGTCTTTCGCCCACTCTATATCCATGGGCTTTTCATAATGGTCTTCTATAAGTTTTGCCCAGCGGGCTAATTGGACTATCTCGTCATCGTTCAGGGCATAGGAGATGCGTTCCTGGCTGGTTGTGTCTACATTCTTCGTGCTCTTTGTACCACCTCTTGTGTAGACCATTTTCTTTTCTTTCCCCCCGATCTCTTTTTCAACAATCGGTTTGTATTCATCCTTGTCGAGAAAGGCTTTGAACACCATATACTCATCCGGCGTAATAGAACCTTGAACCACATTCTCTCCCAGTCCCCACGCTGCATTGATTACGACAACATCCGGGAAACCTGTTTCCGTATCGATCGAGAACATGACTCCGGCACAGCCCTTGTCGGATCTGACCATTTTTTGCACACCGACCTAAAGAGCGACTTTCAAGTGTTCAAATCCTTTTTCTTCCCGGTAGACGATAGCCCGATCGGTAAAAAGTGAGGCAAAACATCGCTGAGACGCCTCAAGGACTTCATCCTCGCCCTGGATATTCAAAAAGGTTTCCTGTTGCCCGGCAAAACTCGCTTCCGGTAAATCCTCCGCCGTCGCACTGCTCCTCACCGCTACATCCAGTTCGTCCGTATCGTTTCGCTTGCAGAGTTCCCGGTATGCTTCCTTGATCTCTTGCTGGATGTCTTCAGGAAATTCGGATTTATTGAACAGCCGCCTGATCTTTTTGCCCGTCTTTTCCAACGATTCTTTCCCCTTCTTCCATTCATCCAGGGCATCATGCAATTTCTCTTCAATATCGTTATGTGCAACAAACTTCCTGTATGCCACGGCAGTGGTGGCAAACCCGCCGGGAACACGAATACCCTTCTCTTTCAAGGTATGTATCATCTCGCCCAGAGAAGCATTCTTTCCTCCTACCGTCTTTACATCATCAGACCTCAAATCCTCAAACCATCGTATATACTCCTTTTTTTCTGCCATATAGAATCTCCCGTCTTCTATGGTTTCTTGAATATTACCCTACTGTATTCTGCGGCTTTCCTGCAATAAACGATCTTATATTTTCCGCCGTGGTTTTTAAAATCCTCCCAATCGCCTCTCGAGTATAAAAGGCGCTGTGCGGTGTGATAAAGACATTCCTGAGTCGAAGAAGTACATGATCAGCAAGGAGTGTTTCCAGATCGTGTTCCTTTTGATAAATCGATCGTATAAGCTCTGCTTCTTCACGAATCAAAGGCTCATTGGGCAAGACATCAAGACCAACCGCACGAACCTTTTCATCCGCTATTGCATTCATCAACGCTCTGGTATCAACAATATTTCCACGTGCCGTGTTTATAAAAACAACGTCTTTTTTCATCTTGGCAAATTCATCGTCGGAAATTAAATGATGTGTCCCCTTGTTGTATGGAACATGTAATGTGATTACATCAGCGTGTGATAAAAGCTCGTCCATAAATACATAGGCAAATCCCAGGGATGATGCCATCTCTTTATCTGGCTTAATATCATAGGCAATGATTTCCATACCGAAGCCATGGGCAATTTTGATAACGCATTGCCCTATGGATCCCGTCCCTATAACACCAAGCGTCTTTCCCTTGAGATCAAATCCTTTTAATCCCTTGAGCGAAAAATCACCTCTTCTCGTTCGGTCTACAGCATCGACAAGTTTATGACTGATCATGAGCAAAAGTCCAAAGACGTGTTCTGCAACGGTATTATCGCCGTAAGTCGGAACATTTGAAACAATTATACCGTGTTGTGAACAAAAATCCGTGTCGATATGGTCGTAACCGGTAGACCTTGTTGCGATTAACTTCAAATCCTCGAATTGACTCAATATCTCCTCGTTGAGCTCGGAATATATAAAAGTAGATATTATTTGAGCATCCTTATATTGAGCCACATTCGCCATGCTTAATGCTTCATGACTATAAGTCACTTCATGATTAGCCTTCAAATCTTCACACATTTCACATTCCCACTCTTCAATTTCAAAAAAGAGGATTTTCATAGTATCCCTCCGATCTTTTTCCCCTAAAGGTTATTCCACTATTTATATAAGGTATGCGAGAGATGAACGTTTATTGAGAAAATTTTCTGTAATCGTTTACGAGATTTGCATTGCACTTTGGACATTTAAGATCGCGACACGAAGCGCCTTTCGCCTCTATAACTTCACCACAAAAAGGACAAATACATATATGTCCGGGATCTGGCTCGATATCGCGGGGTTGCCCTCTGCCTATCCCCTCCCCCGGCTTGGGCTCTTCAGGGGATGACGTCGAAGGACTGCCGGCTCCTTGATACATTCCCACTTCAGGTCCAATTCGCAATGTCAACTCATCTGCATTATATCTATCAATCGCATCCTGCACAGTACCGGCATGGATATCAAATACCCGTATACCTCCCGCTCCCAGGATATCTCCCGCTGATGGCTCTATATCCCCGCCTATTAATGCCTCTACTTCCTTGTCAACGATAAGTCGCGCTGCCTCTTTCTCGCCATCTTCCGGATTCTCGACCGCTGGATTGTCTATAACCTCTTCTACCCTATTGGTTTCAGTATTATACACAATGAAAAATTTACAGTGGCTAAACCTTTCATCTACTTCTGAATCCAATTGTTCGCCTTTTGATGTGATTATTATTTTCATGAGTCATAACCTCTCTTCTTTCATCATTACACCTTTCTTACATTTAATCATGTTCTCGGATTCTTTTTCAACAGTATTATGAACCTTATTTAATCTCTATTTTTCTTCCCTCCTTTTCTTCTTTCTTCGGTATCTTTAAAGTCAAAACGCCATCCTCTAAGGTCGCTTTTATGTTTGATTCATCGACCTCACTTGGTAAACGTAAAGAGCGTTTTACCTTTAACGTCTTCCGTTCCGAGACTTGTTTTTTACCTTTTGTCTCCCCGGGTTCACGTTGGGCGGAAATCTCCACCATCCCCTTACTCAAAGTAACATCGATTTCATCTTTTTTGAATCCGGGTAATTCCGCTTCTACTATAATGAACCCTTCATCCTCGTACATATCAACCGGATAGACGCCGGTTAATTCAGTTTCCGAAACATCGTCTCCCCATAACCAATGCGCGATATTATCCAGTTCACGGCGCATAAGTCCTAAACGGTTTTCCCAGAATTCTCGTCTTGATATGGGGTCTGGTAACATTGTTATTACCTCCTTTTTATTTTTTCTTATATCAACCTGAATATAGTGATCTCAGAATGTCTAATCACCTGAACCACACATACCGTGCAATAATGGCAGCAATTAAGAAAATTACTAAAATCCAGAAGAATATGCCGAACACGGTAGCTGCTACTTCTTCGGTCTCGAGTTGTTCTTGACCTTTCCTTTCTGCTCGACGTACTTCCTCCGGTACCACCGCCGCCAGAAGAAGGATGAATATCACAGCCATAAAGAAGAACGGCAACCAGTATCCCCCCACTAACGCCGGTCCAAAAGGCGTAATCCATATACCGCCCGCCCAGATAAGGAGCAGAAACAGAATGAATAAAAAGATTGCGTCTGACATAGGTGATACAGGTCGTCTCCATCCAATCGCCGTCATAAGAATAATTAGAGCGATGATGGCGAAAAAAAGTGCGAAAATAAAATCGACGATTACCATTTGTTTTCTCCTTAAAAAAAGATGTGGGAGCAGACAAATTTCTTCACAATCCTCTGCTACTTTCATGTCTGCTCCCGCTTATCTCTCCATCACTCACACAACCACGTAAAGGATCTCTTAAAGAGCAAAACTATCAATATGCATAAGGAGGATAAGAGCGATAACTGGTACTGAAATAATCACCCTGATATGGTCCTTCGTAGAAATATGTTTCCGGTGGTCTGCCAAAACTATAGACGACGTCGAGTTTATTCTCAACGGATCGAGCGCCACCTTCAAACGCATTCTTGACGGCAAGAGCCGCTTCATAGCGTGTATCAACTTCACCGGTTAATGTCACGTTGCCATTATCAACCTGTACATTAACGTCATCGCCGTCAACAAGGGCGCTCCAGAAAAACTGGCTTTCAATATCTTCTTTTATTTCCCAATCCGGTTTACGCGTCCACACATAGTCAATAATGATATTATTCTTAATATCAACAACACCGGGCTGCCGCGATGTCACATCTTCTGCCCGTTCTTTCTCAAAGTAAGAGTTAACGCGTCCGTTCAAATAGACAACACCATTAACTACAGTAACCGCTATCTGATATGTATCGACCACCAAATCGAAATCCAAGGCGTTGCGGACAATATTGGCAATCTCTGCATCACTGTAAATAGTTGTCGGCCTTACCTTGATATGATTATTAACTACTGAGCGAACTCCCCTCATTGATTCAGCAATTCGTTCCGCTCTCTCTTTCGCCAACAGATTGTTTACAGTTCCTGTAAGCGTTACAATGCCGTCATCGACGTTTATCTCTATCTTCTGTGCACCAACATTTTCATCAAGAATAAGATCGGTGTCGAGTGCTATCCTGATTTCTTTATCCGACAACTCCTCTTCCTGGGCTATAGCAGAAGGATACAAACCTATACACAGGAAAAGAAAAATGGAGAGATACATCAGGGCTGTGATGTGTTCCTTTTCTGAGTTCCCCATTTTTACTATCCCGTTATTAATACATTCCTCCTTTTTTTTAATATTTTCATCTTGTACTTAAAGCGTTATCCTTATATTATTTGTTTTTAATGCTTACTTATGTTCTTTCCACATTATCGAATGAAATGAAAAAACCATCAATGTTCTGAATCCCCTATTTGGTGACTTTTTTCTACATAAGAAATAGAGAAGAAAAAAGAACGGTATCTTACTTGACACACTGTTAAAAATTATTTATTAAAGAAGAATATATTCTGGAACTACCGGCGGTATAATTTTTTAAAGAGTGAATATGCATGCCATATAACATCCTTTTAGTTGATGATGATAAAACATTCAGAGAGGAGTTCGCTGAAGCGCTCTACGATTATAAAATATATCAGGCGGCGAATGGTGAAGAAGCTCTGAAGCATTTGGAACACCCAAACGAAATAGATGTCGTACTTTTAGATGTGAAGATGCCGGGATTATCCGGGACGCAAGTATTGAAAAAAATGAAAGAATTGAATCCCAACCTTGGTGTTATTATGCTTACCGGCTATGGCTCGAAGGAGGTCGTAATAGAAGCCCTCAAGGGCGATGCCGACGATTATATTGAAAAGCCTCTCGATGTCGAAAAAACCAAATCCATAATCGAAAAGGTTTTATTGGACAAAGGAGTGAAGATAGATATTCGTGATGCTGATTTGCAGGATAAGATTCAACGGGTGAAGCAATTTGCCGAACGTAACTATGACAAAAAAGTATCTCTTGAAGAAGCCGCCTCGATAGTGTGCGTAAGCCCCAAATATCTGAGCAGGATTTTCAAGGAAAAAACAGGATTAGGTTTCAGTAAGTATAAACTGGAAGTAAAAATTGAAAAGGCAAAAGAGATTCTTGAAAAGACAGGCTATAGTATCGAACAGGTATCGGAGAAGCTGGGGTATGAAAATACCGCATCCTTTATACGTATTTTCAAGAAATTAACAGGATTTACTCCACATGAATATCGAACCAGGAAAAAAGCCGCGTTTTCGCAAGGAAGAAAACCAATCCCTGGTAAATCACGACGGATCTAAAATGTAATTACAATACTATGTATACAACTGATTTATAAATGCCTGAGAGATTGAAAAAAGTACGTACTCCCATAAATGAATCGGCGCAACCTGTGCATGCCCTTTCTTTGATAGATCATTTAGAAATACCTGTACTGGTCATAAACCCTGCGCTTAAAATAATAAAAGCAAATAATGCCTTTTATCAAACATTCAACATCGACTGGAAAAAGGGAGCGAAGCAATCCTTATTAAAACTCGGCGATGGACAGTTTGCTAAGCCTCAGTTGAGAGACCATTTCAAACGCCTCTTCTCAAAAATGCCATCAAAGGAATATTTTGAATTCCGGGTCAACATTCCCGAGATCGGTCAACGATCGTTTTTGCTCTATTCACAATCAGCACAGGATATTACACAAACCGGAGAATCCCTTATTTACATTAGTTTCCACGATATTACCGAACGTTTAAAAATAGAATCTGTTTTTCAAAAAATTCAAACCGAACTCAGACTACAACCAGATGTCGCTGCGACAGAAATATTTGAAAGGCTTCATAATATCAGGGAAGACCTGGCTCGCCTCCGCGAAGCACATGATATCCTTGAGCAGTTCTTCTCAAACACCCAAATCCTGATAGCATACCTGGATACCGATTTCAACTTCATACGGGTGAATAACGCCTATGCAAATGCAGATAAAAAATCACCCGACTTTTTCACCGGCAAGAACCATTTCGATCTCTATCCCCATGAAGAAAACAAACGTATTTTCCATCAAGTATTAAAAACCGGAACTCCTTATTCATGTTACGCAAAACCCTTTGTCTATCCGAATGATAAAAAGAAAACCATAACTTACTGGGACTGGAGCCTGCAGCCGGTTAAAAACAAAGCCGGAGAGGTCGAGGGCTTGCTTTTATCTATTATTGACGCGACTGAACGTAAAAATGCAGAATTGGAACTTTTAAATACACAAAACGATCTTGCAAAGGCAAAACGTCTCTCGGATCTCGGTACCTTAGCCGCCACCATTGCTCACGAACTTCGGAATCCCCTCAGCGTTATCCGCACAGCTACCTATAATATAAAACAAAAGAGCAAGAAATCTTCCCTATCGAAACACCTCGATAATATAGATAAAAAGACAGAGGAGAGTATCAAGATTATAAACAATATTCTCTCCTATTCTCGAATTAAAATGCCCCAATGCAAGAACATTTCTCTCTCTAAACTTTTAGTGGAATCTATCAATGCTGTTAAATCTGCATTTCCCGATAAGAAGATCGTGATTGAAAAAAACTTTTCTTCATTGAAAAGAACAAAAACAAAAGCAGACCCTATTCAGCTGGCTGAAGTGTTCACCAATGTCTTGAATAACGCCTTTGAAGCCATTAAATCAAAGGAAGGCAAAATTACAGTTGCCGGGGGGAATCATAATGGAAATTTGATAATATCCTTCACGGATACAGGTATAGGTATAGATCGGGATAAAATCAAGAACCTGTTTACCCCTTTCTTTACCACCAAAATCCGCGGTACCGGTCTCGGATTATGCATCTGTAGAGAGATTGTAGAACTTCATAACGGCGCTATAACAATTAAAAGCAAAAAAGGCAAGGGAACCATTGTAACAATCTCCTTGCCCCAAAACTGACAGTCATAGAAGCAAACCATCTTGAAAATTGTCTTCGCTCCAATTTCCTTCAGAACCTTTATGGGTAGAAAAAGGCATTAAAAAAGGGGAATCAGGAAATTGATTTCCCTCACTTTTTATGCAAATATATTTATTGTATAGCAATATTCGAGAATGAATGCTATCGATTTTCTCTAAAATATTTTACAAGAAATAAGCAACATAACGGTTGTTCATGACAATAGAAAATAAAATAATAATAATTGATGACGATATGGAATTGCTGGAGGAATTAAGTGAAACACTCTCAAGTGTAGGATACACTGTATTTCCCTTTAGCGACGATAAAGTCATAAATAAAATAGAGATGATTAAACCAGATGCCATACTTCTGGACTTGAAAATTCCCGGTAAAGATGGTTTCCAGATTCTCGAAGAGCTACGTAAAAAACCTGAGGGTAAGGACGTTCCCGTTATCATTATGACAGGTCATTACGAGCAGGATGAAATGCACGCCGCGGTCGAGCGCTTGAATATTTTTCGATGCCTTTTAAAGCCACTTTACCCGCCTGAGATTATTGCACTTTTGGAAGATGCTATTGAGGGAACGGAAAAAGATTGGAAAATAGATATGTAATTTTTTTCGACAACAAGACGATAAAAAAGTGTTTATCCTTTTATTTATCGCATAACTTTATTGGAAAGAGGAGGAAAATACAATGGCAGAGCTTAAAGATCTTTACCAGACTGCGGATTGGAAACAGGAAAAACATGTACCCGTAATCGATGCGCCGGACAAGGTAAAAAAGGGAGAATTTTTTAAAGTCACCGCAACGATCGGTAAAGAAGTGGCACATCCAAACAAGACTGAACATCACATCCGCTGGATTACGCTTTACTTTAAACCGGAAGGTGAGAAATTTCCTTATCAAATTGGTAAAACCGAATTTAGTGCCCATGGCGAATCAACTGAGGGGCCGGACACAAGCACCGTGTACACCCATCATGAGATGACCATAAGTTTTAAAACCGATAAACCAGGGACAATTTTCGCTGCGAGTTACTGCAACATTCATGGTCTGTGGCAGAGTTCTCGCTCCCTTGAAGTAGAATAATATCACCACGATAAAGAACCCAAGGATTTCCCGCTGAAGAACAACAGACTCATTCCACTCAAAGTTCGTAGGAAGTGATTATTTATCACTCTTTTTAAACATCTTTCAATCTGTATATTGTCTCAAACGAATTGAATAAATCGATGTATCGTTCCAGAAGGCGAATCATGAGAAAATGTTCTTTTACGGTCTTTCTTGCCTTTTGCCCCATTTCTTCGCGGAGTTTCTTATCTTTCAACAATTTTACGATTCTATCTGCGGTTTCTTCCACCAATGAAACCAGAAAACCATTTTCTCCGTCTTTAATCTGATACCGTATCCCTCCTACGTTTCCTCCTACGACTGGAGTTCCCTTCCACATAGCCTCAGCAACCGTCAGCCCAAAACCTTCTCGGATAGACTTTTGCACAACTACTGCCGCGCGCGATTGTAATGCGTTTACGAGAGCGGTGTCTTCCCGACTCAGAATAATGATTCGTTCATCTTTCTTTTTGAGGAGTGACGCATATACTTCCTCACCTTCAGGATCATCTGTCGCTACGTTTCCAAGTAATACAAGAGTAGCATCAACCTCTTTCCGTGCAATCTTGAATGCCTCAATAACACCCTCGGGATCCTTCCAACGATCAAAACGTGATATCTGAACAACAAGGGGAAGATCAGTAGGTATTTCGTAATGTCTCAAGCGTTCATCAATCTCCTTTTCGCTCAGGTCTCGGTTCTTTATAGAGAAAGGATCGATCGCCGGTGGAAAATTGACCTGGGATGTTTTAAGATCCTGCTTATATTCCTCGAGGGTAACTATCACCGCATCGTATTTTTCAATATATTGTAACAGATACTTCCAGAGTTCCTTGTTGGGATGGGTCATATCCACGTGGCAACGCCAAATCCAGGGACCCTTTTTCCTATAGTGGTTAATCATGGGTAGCGGCTGTGGATCGTGAATAATCACAATGTCATGATGATCTAAATGATTCCTAATCGAATTTTCGTAGACAACCTCCTCATAGATTTCTTTTTTCCTATCGGTCAAATTAATATCACCGCCTTGAAGGGCGTTGTGCATCTTCTTGGTTACACCGAAAAAGTCCGGCGCTCCTTGTAAAACGCGCCAGCCTGTCTTTATTCCCACACTGTTCATCAAGATCGTTAATGAAGTAAGAACCGTTGCCACACCCCCTCCATAATAAGTTGAATTGAGATGAACAACATGGGTATTCTGCAGGGGCTCAGCCTTCTTATGGATTCGGTGTATCATCTCCGAGCCGACATACTGCTCATAATCTTCAACCTTCACAATTTTTTCGTGGTTTATCATAGTCAAACTCCTCTCATTTTTTTTCAGCATATTATTAATAGTTAAACGCCTTTAAAAATTTATAACAATTAAAAAACGTAATTTAAATCAATTTCGTAGGGGCATAATATTTTGTGCCCTATATTTTGTGCCCACATGTTCATGGCATAATCATTATAAAAAATAAACGGGTTCAAGATATTGAACCCCTACGGCGACAACCACGGGTTCAAAATATTGAACCCCTACGTCTTGACACGAATTTCTTTTATTGATAATAAATATCACGCTTTCAATATCAATCAATTTCATTTTTGAAGGAAAAATGAAATATGATCATTCGAAATATCACAGACAATCGATACGATTGAAAGGGTATGATTACCGGCAGAATGGTTATTATTTTATCACAATTTGCAGCCATAATAGGGAAAAAATATTCGGCGAAATTCGTAGGGGCACAATATTTTGTGCCCTTAATGAAGGCGGTAAAATTGCGAAAAAATTCTGGGAGGAAATCCCGCAACATTATCCATTTGTTGGTTTGGATGAATATGTAATAATGCCCGATCATGTTCATGGCATAATCATTATAAAAAATAAACGGGTTCAAGATATTGAACCCCTACGGCAACGGGAACAACGGCGGGTTCAAAATCGGGTTCAAGATATTGAACCCCTACGAGGACAATTTCAAAAAAACCCCTCCGGGTCGCTTGGATCAATTATTCGCGGCTATAAAATATCCGTGACTAAATGGTATCGCAAAAACACCAATATACAGGTCGTATGGCAACGCAACTTTTATGAACACATTATCCGAAACGATGAGGACTTGTATAATATCAGAGAATACATCAGGCATAATCCGGTAAAATGGGCTGAGGACATTGACAATCCTATGAATAATTATTAACCAATAGAAAAAGACGGTGTCATAAACCGCATCGTTGTATTTTGTCATTATTCCCCCCTATGCATCACAATCTTCGGTCCTTTCGTGGTGGCACAATATTTCATTCCCTGTCGTGGGGATACAATATTTTATGCCCATTCGTTACGGCACAATATTTCATTCCCTATCGTGGGGATACAATATTTTATGCCATTTCATTGTGGCACAATATTTTTCCCTGTTGTAGGGGCACAATATTTTGTGCCCTATATAACGGCAAATCCTAAATTATGTTGCGTGATTCGTTCCATTTATTCATGATTTATCAAAAACCTATACAACAGGACAAAGAAAATTTTCCCCAAAAACATATAAACATGTGTTTTCAAACAAAAAAATCAGAGGAGGAATCGTAACCATGCAAAAAAAGGTCAGCCTTATTATGCTGCTCACCAGTTTGGTGTTTCTCGTGGGTTTCAGATTGTTCAAGAAAGCCCCTGAGGTCGTTCCTGATGACGAACAGATAAGAGCAGCAAAACAAATTGATATGTCTGATGAGCGACTGAAAGAGTTAACCGCAAAAAAGTTGTTTGAGTTCTCGCCGCAGGATTTAAACGATTATCTCCTGCTTGCACAAGAAACATATCCCGACCTTCCTGAACGAATCGCTCATTTTGCCCGTAAAGCAATCGGGCAACCTTACAAAATCTATTTGCTCGGGGAGTTCCCCTTCGAACTTTACGATACCGACCCCCTCTTTTGTCTCGAAAAGAGCGATTGCATGGTGTTTACCGAACATATCTATGCGATGGCGCTGGCAAAGGATTGGCAACAGTTCTTTTCCCTGCTTCAGAGAATACGATATGAGAACGGCGAAATCAGCACAACCATGCGAAACCATACCTCGATTCCACAATGGGTGATGAACAACGATTGGTTGATACGGGATATAACCGATGAGATTGCAGAAGGGCTGACAAAGCCATGGCATATGGAGGTCGACCCAAACCGTGAACTTATCAACGACTACGGTCTTAACCCGGAATTCCCCAGAATTGTTCTTGATACATCATATATTCCCCTGGAGCACGTCCCCAAAATTGCACATAAACTCGAAAACGGCGACTATGTCTGCGTAATCAGGGGCTATACTGAGAAAGGTCTTTGGTCGGGACACGTGGGATTTATTACAGTTAATGAAGATGGCACACGGAACTTTCTCGACTCAGCCGGCAGAGGTGTGGCTGAAACGCCCATTATCGAATATTCTGTAAGCTCAATGGAACGAAACAAAGAACGGGAAAAACACAACCAATGGGTCGATAAAGTACAGAAAGATCCGTCACTCTTAAAACCCAAACGTAAATGGCTCTTCTTTAAGGAGGAAGCCAAAAAACCGCGGAAAAGGTATTACCATTATGGCTTCAAATTCTATCGTCCTCATGCCGATCCTTTAAAACGCCTTATCGAGGTCGATGGACCGAACGCACCGATCGTTACAGGGCCAAAAGGACTCCTTATCAACAGAAAGGATGTGCCTTACAAAAAACCAGAGTAATAGACCCCTGGCTTGAAAAAGTTCGATTCATTTTTTCTCTCGAACCAGGTGCGTGAGTAATAGCGGCTTGTTCTCATGAAGGAACTCAAGCAGCTCCTTTGCCCAGAAACACATAGTTTGTTCCCAGGGTTGCCCGAAAACACCCCAGATAAAATTTTTCTCCAGAAAAATGTAATAATCTCCATCCGGTAAAATCGGAACCTGCCATTCCCTGAACTCATCTAATTCAAAGGGAACATGAGGAAAAAACCTGTATGCGGGATGATACCAATCGAGCGCGTAGATCCAGTCGTCCGGAATCACAAGTTGCTTGAACATGCTCAAAGTGACATTCATAAGATCATTGTTCATTTTCTCATAGTGCGTTGCCCCACATCCGTATATGTGCGAAATAGAATAAGTCTCTGATGGGCGTGGTTCCTTGATGCTCGGAAGCACCACCGGCGTACGCTTTGGTTTAAAATGGAATTCTTTCTCAAACTTGTTCCAGATATCTTCATATTCTCTCTTTTCAATCTCTTTCCAGGCGTTTTCCCTCATCGTTTCTTCCTACAACATCTGACACTATACATAGAAAATATTCCCGTCACATTATGATAAAATTAAAAATATCGACTTATTCCATGCAAGTCAATTTTTTGAACCCGACAGATAAATATAAAGAACCAGATGAGATTAAACGATAATACTTAAAAAGAGGCAACAGTATCATCCTTTACTATGATTCGTATTCTCATAATTCTGTATTTTATTCTTCAACGAAAAAATTACCTCTTCGGGATAGAGAAAATCTTAATTAAAATAAATATTTGACTTCCGAAATATTGTCTGGAATACTTATAATAGTGATTATTTTTATAAACTTCAGAAAACAAGAAGGAGGAAAAAGATCATGAGAATCTTAACGGTACTTCTCATCACAATGTTGGCATTTGCGTTCTTTGGGTGTGCTGAAGAAGAACAGACGCCTGTTACCGAGGAAGAAATCACCGGCGAGGAAGTTAAAAAAGAGGTACAAGAAGCAGTGAAAAGCGCCACTGAATTTACTGCTGAAAAAAAGGAAGAATATCAAAGTGAATTGCAGGAAAAGATGTCGCAAGTCGAGACCGAATTGCAGGATTTAGAAAAGAAAATGGAATCTCTTTCTGAAGAAGCAAAAGAAGTAACAGAGCAACAAATGCAAAAACTCCAGAACCAAATTAATGAAACAAAGGAAACAATGTCGCAATTGAAGGAAGCCGGTGAAGAAAAGTGGGCAGAACTCAGTAAACAGATAGATGAAAAGGTCGGACAAATTGATGAGTCCATGAAGCAACTACGAGAAACACTCTCACCGAAAGCCGAATAAGCAAAAGAAGAGAGATCTGTAAGCAGGGAATAAGTAAGAGGAGAAGTGAGTCAAAAGATGGCAGAAAGAAAAAAGTACAATGCAAGAAGCCACCTCTCGTTAAGAGCACATAAAAGAGTTACCATCTTCCTCTTAATCGGGAAAGATGAAATTAAGCACTCATATCAAAGGATGCAAGAATCCTCAAAATAATTTCTCATTTCTCCTCTTTCAATTCATGGATATAAGAAAATAAGAAAAGGAGATAGTGCCATGTTAAGAAGCTCGAAAGAACTCATAAATTATACATTATCTGCAAAAGATGGTCCTATAGGCAAGGTCAAGGATTTTTTCTTTGATGACCAAACATGGGTAGTCCGTTACTTCGTGATCGATACGGGCACCTGGCTGCCCGGAAGAAAGGTACTTCTTATCCCCGACGTTCTCGGCGAACCGGATTGGGCGGGACAGGTCTTTCCCGTTAACTTGACGAAAGAGCAAATTCAAAACAGCCCACCGGTCGAGGAGGAGAAGCCTGTCTCGCGACAGAACGAAATTAACTTATTCGATTACTATGGCTGGACTCCTTATTGGTGGCATACACCGGGTACTGCCGGTATGCCCGGTATGCCCGGTATGCCCGTTCGTGTTCCTAAATCAAAAGAGGAAGAAAAGGATTATGACCCGCGCCTTCGGAGCGCTAAAGAGGTCACCGGCTACCACATACAGGCATCGGATGGTGAGATCGGACATGTGGAAGACTTTATCGTTGAGGATTCTATGTGGACAATCCGCTATATAGTCGTAGATACACGAAACTGGCTCCCTGGCAAGAAAGTTCTTGTAGCACCCGAATGGAATGATCGGATCGATTGGGATGAGAAAAAGGTTCACACTATTCTCACCCGGGAAAAAATCAAAAACAGCCCTGAATTCGACCCCTCGACTCCCATCAACCGTGAATATGAGGTCAGGTTATACGATTACTATGGCAGACCCAAATACTGGTAAAAAGCATAGGATCAAGTAAATAAAGGACGTACCAATGACGAAGAAAGACCCATTGGCTGAGTATAAAAAGAAACGAGATTTAAAAAAAACGCCGGAACCTTCAGGCAAAAAGAAGAGAAAAGGAAAGAAACCCCTATTTGTTATCCAGAAACATGATGCGAGTTCTCTTCATTACGATTTTCGGATAGAAATAGAGGGTGTACTAAAATCGTGGGCAGTACCAAAAGGACCATCCACCGATCCACGCGAGAAACGCCTTGCTATTTTAACTGAGGATCACCCTATGGATTATGCCGACTTTGAAGGCGTCATACCCAAAGGTGAATACGGCGCCGGTGCAGTTCTTGTTTGGGATAAGGGGACCTACAAAAATTTGAAGAAGGATAAAAACCAAGTTTCAATGAAAGAGGCGTTCGAAGACGGGCACATCGAAATTTTCCTGGAGGGTAAGAAATTAAGAGGGGGATATGCACTGATCAAAACCAGCAAAGGCAAAAAAGATCAGTGGCTCTTGATAAAGATGAAAGACGAAGAAGCAGATGCACGGCGGAAGCCTGTCAGTACCAAGCCAGAATCCGTGCTCACCGGAAGAAATCTCAAAGAAATCAAAAAAGAAGAAAAGGGGAGCGAGTCAGACGAAAAATGAGCTCGGAAAACATATTGCAGAGTCTCAGCGATGACGAAAAGAAGAAATTAAAGAAAAAGAAACAGCCCGAATTCATTAAGCCGATGCTCGCAACCTTAACGAAAGAACACTTTTCCGATCCCGAATGGATATATGAACGAAAACTGGATGGTGAGCGTTGCCTCGCGTTTAAGAAACAGAAAAAAGTTCGGTTGATGTCACGCAATGAAAAAGAAATCAACGCGAGCTATCCTGAAATAATCGAGGCTCTCGAAAAAGCGGACGTCGAGAATGTTGTCCTCGATGGAGAGATTGTCGCCTTTGAAGGCAACGTTACAAGCTTCTCGAGGCTGCAAGATAGAATGAATGTGAAAGACCCTGAAGAAGCCCGTGCGACAAATGTGAAAATTTATTACTATATATTCGATATACCCTACGCAGCAGGGTATGATATAAGTAACTTACCGCTTGAATCGCGCAAGAAAATCCTTAAACAGATTCTTTCATTTAGCAATCCACTTCGGTTTACCCGACATAGAAATGAAAAAGGGGAAGAGTTCTTATCCGAGGCCTGCAAAAAAGGATGGGAAGGACTTATAGCAAAAAAAAAGGGCAGTGGCTATAGCCATACAAGGTCTAAAAACTGGTTAAAATTCAAATGTGTAAAACGCCAGGAATTTGTCATAGGCGGTTGGACTGATCCTCAGGGCTCAAGAAAAGGATTCGGCGCTATTCTCATCGGCTACTATAAAAATGATGCATTTATGTATGCAGGAAAAGTCGGGACTGGCTTTGACGATAAAACACTCACACAATTAAAAAAGCGTTCTGAAACGTTAAGCCGCAAAAGATGTCCTTTCAACGAGCCAGATAAAATCGGGGAAAAAGATGCACACTGGATTAAACCGGAACTGGTTGCCCAGATAGGTTTTACCGAATGGACAGACGACGGAAAACTACGACATCCCCGCTATAGGGGGCTCAGGCGCGATAAAAAACCACAGGACGTAATCAAGGAAACGTAGGAGGAATATAATGCCTACCGTTACCATCGGTTCGCATAAAATTGAACTTACCCATGTTGATAAAATTCTTTTTCCTGAAGACAAAATAAAAAAACAAGAACTTATCGATTATTATGATAAAAATTCAGAGAACGTAATTCGGCATATGGAAGGACGTCCTGTGAGTATGCACCGATTTACAGAGGGTATCGATAAGGAAAGTTTTTTTCACAAGGAAGTCCCGGACTATTTCCCGGATTGGATTACACGTGTTTCGATTAAATTGAAAGAAGGCGGCACGCAAAAACAATTGGTGTGCGACAGCCGCGCAACTCTTGTCTATTTAGCAAATCAGGATTGTATTACCCCGCATATCTGGCTAAGCAAGGTCGATAATCTTGAAAATCCGGATAGAATGATTTTCGATCTCGACCCTTCCGACGAAGATTTCGAGAAGGTTCGAGAAATTGCTTTTATTCTCCGCGAAGTTCTGGAAAACGAACTCGAGCTTAAATCGTTTGTTATGACTACCGGTTCGCGTGGCGTTCATATAATTGTTTCTTTGAATCAGGGCAGTACGTTTGACGCCGTCAGAACCTTCGCTCATGATATAGGAAGATTGACCTCCTTGAGGCATCCGGAAAAGGCGACGGTTGAACAGCGAAAAGAAAAACGTAAAAAGCGCGTGTTTATCGACACGCTCCGAAACGCTTATGGGCAGACGACTGTCACGCCTTATGCAGTAAGGGCAAGACCTCATGCTCCCATTGCCACACCTATTGAATGGGACGAGTTGAAGGATAAAAATCTTCAACCACAGACTTATACTATACAGAATATCTTTCGCCGGTTAGGTCAAAAAGACGATCTCTGGAAAAATATAAACCGCCATTCATACTCGCTCGAGAACCGAGAGAAACATTTACGTTCTCTCCTCGAGAAAGAAGAAGAGTAGAGCGCTGTAAGTAGGTAGAATTGATTATTAAAAGGAGAAAAGGATAACATGTTTCAAAACAGAAAGAAGCTGTTCAGTATTTTTGGATTTCAGGTCTGGCTTGATTGGACCTGGCTTTTCCTTGCGGTACTTATAACGTGGACTCTGGCAGGAGGATATTTCCCGCATGTGTACAAAGATTTGGCGACCATGACCTACTGGTGGATGGGAATAGCCGGCGCTCTTGGACTTTTCGTCTCCATAGTCTTCCATGAAATGAGCCACTCCATAATCGCACGAAAACACGGCATACCGATGAAAGGGATCACACTTTTTGTGTTTGGCGGTGTAGCTGAAATGACCGAAGAGCCCAAGGATCCAAAATCCGAGTTACTTATGGCAATCGCCGGCCCAATTTCGAGTATAATCCTCGGGCTGTTTTTTTACTTGATAGTAGTAACCGGTAAAACCATCGGGGCAGGAACGCCCGTAATCGGCGTGTTCTCCTGGTTGATGTTCATTAATTTCATTCTTGCAGGGTTCAACTTAATTCCGGCGTTCCCCACCGATGGCGGTCGCGTGCTTCGTGCTATTCTCTGGAAAGCCAAGAATAACCTTAAGTTCGCCACTCGAGTTGCGTCGCAGATCGGTTCCGGCTTCGGCCTGCTCCTTATGATTCTTGGACTGGCATATGTCATCCTCGCAGGAAATTTTATCGGCGGCATGTGGTGGTTTCTTATTGGAATGTTTCTAAGAGGCGCCTCGCAGGGCTCATACCGACAAATGTTGATAAAACGCGCGCTTGAGGGCGAACCGGTCAGCAGATTTATGAAAAAAGACCCGATTATCGTTCCACCCGATATTACCCTCCATACATTAGTCGAAGACTACTTTTACACTCATCATTTTAAAATGTTTCCGGTCGTGGATAATGATAAACTAATGGGCTGCATAACGGTTCATCAGGTGAAGGAAGTGCCAAGGGAGAAATGGAATCAAACCTATGTACGCGACGTGACAGTCAACTGTTCCAAAGATAATAGCATTTCGCCTGTAACAGATGCCGTAAAGGCTCTTTCAAAAATGAATGAAACCCGCAATAGCCGCTTGATGGTTGTTGAAGATGGCAAAATAGTCGGTATCATCGCGCTCAAAGATCTTCTTAAGTTTCTGGCTATAAAACTCGACCTTGAAGGTGAAGAAGAGGTATCACAAAAGTTGCCTGTTTAAGCGAACAGGTACCTCACAAATTCAAAAAATATTGTATAGTCTGAATATTTCTCAGGCGAAATCGGCGCAGGTGTCTGGTTTTTTTTGAAGTTCTTTGAAATAATTGATTAAAATTATTCCATATTTTACCGTACACTGTTTTATGAAAAATGTGTGTTGCCGCTTCTATAATGAAAAAATGTTTTCTTCTTCTGATTGGAGGTACACTGATGTCATGTGTACATTCTTCTAATATCGTATCACTCGCCACCGAGATTCCTGAAAGTTTCAATGGCTGGAACGCGCTTGGACCTGATGAAACATATACACCGGAAAATCTTTATGAATATATAGATGGTGGCGCTGAGTTATATCGGGCGTTCAATGTTCAGCAAGTTCTTGCACGGCGTTATATAAAAGAGGATGCGCCGGAAATTATTGTAGACATATTCGATATGGGTTCCTCCGAAGATGCTTTTGGGGTATATCATCATTCTCTTCGGGAGGGACCTGATGTCGACATCGGAAAAGATTCTGAATTTCTCGATACCGCGCTATATTTCTGGAAAGGGCGTTTCTTCGTGTCTATCATCACTCTCGGCGACACGGAAGATACGCACCGCGCGATGCTCGAGATAGGCAAATCCATTGGAAAGGCTATCCCGGATGCCGGCTCACCGCCGCATCTCGTAACATTATTGAATATTAAAAATGCAAACATAGCGGAAGTTCACTTTTTTCACAACCATCTTATTCTCAACAACTATTACTATATTTCTGACGAAAATATCCTTCATCTTGGTGAAGGAAGCGAAGGTGTTCTGGCTCGTTATAACATCGAACGTCCCGAACCGACCGCCGATAAAGAGATCACCCCCGTTGCACTCGTTATTCAGTATAGATCGGACGACAGAGCAGAACAGGCTCTAACAACCTTCACCAACATTTATATTCCGGATGCAGATACGGATGGTTACGCGCATTTAGAGGACCAAAAATGGGCGGCAGTCGAGGTATACAAAAATCATCTTATCGCCGTATTCGACACCCCCTCCAGGGAGGTGGCACAAGATATAAAGGAAAATATCATAGAAAATCTGCATGAAACCGTAGAAAAGGAGTGACTGTAACTATGAAGAAACAGGAAAACGGAATGACGCGACGGGATTTCATTACACGTGCTCTCGGGCTTATCCTGGCAGGTCCCGCTGCCCTTGACGTATTTGCAAAAAATACATTGACTACCGACACAGAAACGTCCTCACCGCCATCAACAAAGAAGGCGACAGTCGTTCTTATAAGAGATGCTGATGTCCTCGACGCAAACGGTAACGTGCATGCAGAGATACTTGCGAAGATGCTGGACGATGCAGTAACCGAACTTTTAGGAATAGGAGAACCGGTCAAGGCATGGAAACACCTTATCAAAGCCAAAGATACAGTCGGAATCAAGAGCAATGCGTGGCGTTTTCTTCCAACTCCGCGCGAGTTGGAACAGGCAATTAAACAACGCGTTATGGATTGTGGGGTGCCGGCGGAACGGATAGCAATAGACGATCGAGGAGTATTGAGAAATTCTGTATTCCAAAACTCTACCGCTCTCATTAACACGAGCCCTTTAAAAACTCATTACTGGGCAGGGGTCGGTGGTCTTATCAAAAACCATATTATGTTCTCCCCCTCACCATCAAGCTGGCATCGTGATTCTTGTGCTGACCTTGCAAAAATATGGCACCTCCCAATAGTTAAGGACAAAACCCGCTTGAATGTTCTCGTTATGTTGACACCTCTTTTCTATGGAAAAGGACCCCATCACTTTCAGAAAGAGTACACCTGGAGATACAATGGTTTGATAGTGGGTACGGATCCGGTTGCGTGTGATGCGACCGGTGTCAGAATTCTTGAAGCAAAGCGCCGCGAACACTTCGGTTCGGACAGACCGTTCGAAGTGTCCCCCAAACATATTCGTATAGCCGAGGAGAAGCATCATCTGGGTATTGCAGATGCAAACCTGATCGAAGTCAAAAAAATGGGATGGCAAGATAACATCCTGATATAATTTGCTCTCCGTCAGGGATAAACGAAAAGTTGGATGAATCATTCATCAACTACATCATGAGATGCCTAATTGTGCATACAAAGATACCTTCCCTCCTTTTTGCACTTTCCTTAATGGCGCTTAGTTCATTGCCTGTATTTTCGCAAACTACGGATTCCAAAAATGAAACTCCGCTTACACTTGATACACATCCTGTTCTTTTTGTGGACAACTGGTTTATAGAAGAGATGAAGAACACTACGCTCAGGATGCACTCTCCTGTAAGGAAGGAAGTTGTGTTCGTATTCGATGCACCATGGGAAGGCGCCGAGAGCGGTTACGTTACCTTACTCAAGGACGGTGCTTCTTACAGGATGTATTACCGCGGAGGCGGCGAAAGCACACGTGAATACACATGTCTGGCTGAAAGCAGTGACGGAATCAACTGGAAACGCCCAAAACTCGGTCTTATAGAATTCGAGGGCTCGAAGGAGAACAACATTGTATGGACCGGAGAAAATCCAGCGTATTGCGAATCACACAATTTTACGCCCTTTATCGATTTGAATCCTGCAGCAAAACCAGAAGAACGATACAAAGCAGTAGCGCTTCGCGTCTTACCCGACGAGAAAGGCAAACGACGCAAAATGTTGGTCGGGCTTGTCTCCCCTGAAGGGATTAATTGGAAACGTATCTCAGACAACCCCATTATCTCCGATGGTTCCTTCGACTCACAAAACACCTGTTTCTGGGACAGCGCACGCGGCTATTACGTGTGCTTCTTTCGGGTAAGTGTCCAGGGAAAACGTTCCATTTCTCGTGCAATATCTGACGATTTTCGTTCATGGGAAGTGATGGGGCAATTGGATTTTGGCGATACCCCTCCCGAACATCTTTACACCAACGCTATTCTACCCTATTTACGCTCTCCGCTTCTGCTACTCGGATTCCCAATGCGCTTTGTGCCGGAACGAAGAACCATAGGCCTGGATAATCGTTCCATTGATGGAGTGTCAGATGCAATTATTATGTCAAGCCATGATGGTAAGAAATGGTACCGACCATTTATGGAGGCATATATTCGACCGGGACTCAATCCCGCAAATTGGGGGCATGCTCATGGAAACAATACCCCGGCATGGGGTTTGCTCCCTCTCTCTCAAAATGAGATTTCAATCTACTGGATGGAGAACTACGGCACACTTCCCCATTTAAGACGCGGAACCGTTCGGCTCGATGGCTTCATCTCTATCAATGCACCGTATGAAGGCGGAGAATTCATGACGAAACCTTTTGTATTGAAAGGAATCCGCCTGGTAATCAACTACTCGACCTCGGCAGTGGGAAGCGTAAAGGTGGAAATCCTGGACAAAGCCGGAAAAATCGTTCCCGGTTATTCACTCACTGACTGTAACGAGATTTACGGTGACGAGATCGAGAGGATTGTTTCATGGAAAAAGGGAGCCGATTTAAAAACGCTCAAGAACAAAACCATTAGACTGCGCATCGTTATGAAGGACGCAGACCTTTATTCCATGCGAATGATTAAGTAACCCTCATGACAGTCCTCAAAGGTATTCTTTCATTTTTACACAAGGCAGAAAAAAACTGGCGCGCCCGGCAGGACTCGAACCTGCAACCTACGGATTCGAAGTCCGGCGCTCTATCCACTTGAGCTACGGGCGCGCATATATCGTTTTCTATTTTTTGTGACAGAAAAATGGCGCGCCTGAGAGGACTTGAACCTCCGACCTACGGCTCCGGAGGCCGTCGCTCTATCCAGCTGAGCTACAGGCGCACCATGCGTTTTTCTTACCTGAAACCCACATCTTTTACACATAAAAATTGGGGTGGGTGAGGGGACTTGAACCCCCGGCCTTCAGGGCCACAACCTGACGCTCTAACCGGTCTGAGCTACACCCACCGTCACTATTCCACCAACATTCTTTAATATCTTATTCTAATTCATTTGTCATAATGGAGTAAAGACTTTCTTTCCTGAGATGAGGAATTTTTATCCGTAACAATTGACAGGTAAAAAGAAGCCTGCAAATTCCACTCAAATATATCCTTTCTTTTTGTACCATTCCGCAGTGGTTGCCATAGCATACTCTATGCTCGAACCGGGGGCAAAATGTAGATGCTCTCTTATTTTTGCAGGGCTGCACACCCAGTATCGTTGGGCAAGTTCACGAATCTTGTCACGGTTGATCATGGAAACCCGCCCGTTTAGGGATGAGTAGAGTTCACTTATAAAAGCCACCATATATGCCACGGGATACGGAATCACACGAAGCCGGCACTCTCTTCCCAAAACCTCCCCTATATGTGTAGCTATCCATTGCCATGTTATCGGCTTATCGTAAGCAATAAAAAACGTCTCGTTTACTCCCCTATCGGACTCGGCTGCAAGTATCGTTCCATCAACAAGATCTCGGACATATACGATGCTTAATCTTTTATCCGGATTGCCTATAACGGTTAACGAACCGCGCCTTGCCTCCTTGTAAAAAAATAAGATCTCCATATCTCGAGGGCCAAACACCGCAGGAGGTCGAATAATCGTAAAGGGAATATCATGCTTGTGCGCAAGTTCACGAATAATTCGTTCACCTTCAGCCTTACTTTTACCATAATTCGTAATGGGCTTCAGCGGCGCGGACTCGGTTAAAGGCGTCGGATCGGGAGCAGGACCCACGGCTGCCTGACTGCTGAAATATACAAACCTTTGTAATCCAGAAGAAGCCTCGATGATTGCGTTGAGCAAATTCCTGGTTCCCTCGCAATTAACGGTGAAAAAGTCCGGTCTGCAACGCGCCTTGATCAATCCCGCAGGATGATAAATAAGATCGACATTCGTCACCACACGTCGTAGAGAATCTCTATCCTCGAGGCTTCCATAGACCAGTCGCACATTCAGGGTTTTCAAGAACTCGACATTACTTGTTTTGCGCACCATGCATGTAACGTCGTATCCAAGGTCTACAAGCCGCTCAGCAAGATGGCTCCCTATAAAGCCTGATGCACCTGTTAGCAAAACTCGCATTTTTACCTCGCACAATTGTTATGCAAATCTATAAATCGTTAAATGTAAAAATCTTACCATCGAATCTCAAAGGAAACCAATAGAGAAAAATATAAAATGAATAGCATGTATTGTAAAGCATGAAAAGTTTGCCTATATAGTAGAAAGACAAAATTTAAAAACGCCAGGTTCTCCTTTATAATCATTAACTATTCAATTCTGCTTTTATTTTTCAGCCATCTTTCTCTCTCGGTATGAAAATTCACTTTTGTCATATTTTTCTTGACAAGAGCAGGAAAATTGTACGGAATAATTTTTGATTCTTCTTTTATTTGAATCAGAGAAACTCCAGATTAATTAAATTGAGTAAAACCTGAGAGAGGAGGTGTAAGAATGAAGAAGGAAAAAGGATTTACCTTGATTGAACTATTAATTGTCGTTGCAATTATTGCAATACTTGCGGCAATTGCTGTTCCCAATTTTCTTGAAGCCCAGATTCGCTCAAAAGTTTCAAGAGTCAAGGGTGAGCACCGTACTATTGCAACTGCCCTTGAAGCATATTATACCGACCACAATAAATATCCACGCGAAATGCATACAGATTGGTATGGGGATACGTATGATGGACAAGGCGTTGCCGGTATACTCTCATGTGTAATCACCACACCCATTGCATATTTGACAAAATTTGATTTCATTGATCCTTTTCAGACAACCGATGCCGGCAATCCCGCTGATGAAAGACTGTACACGTACCATGACTTCAAGGAATGGGAGGCACGTTACGGTTTAACCAACTGGTTAAGCGCCGCCTATGATTTTTATGGATTGTGGCGCTTGGGTTCTGTGGGTCCCGATAAGACCTACTACCATCCAGAATATCCAGGTTGGACATACAGTCCCCAGCTGGTCTACGACCCTACGAATGGCACCGTGAGTATGGGAAACATCTGGCGATCGCAAAGGATATCCGACACACAACAGCCCACAGTTGAAAGCGGTCTTATTACAGATCATTAATTATTACACTTTATTAAAAAAGCCGGGGTTTTTTAATCCCGGCTATTTTTTATTGGTACGCTGACCGGAAGATTGATTGCAACTTCCGCGCCCCCCGATGACAGGTTGCCGAGTGAAATTGTGCCTTGGTGGGCTTCCACAATCTGGCGCGTAATAGTAAGACCCAATCCCGTACCTCCAGTTCTTGTAGTATAAAAGGGATCAAAAGCGCGCTGGAGTTCTTCACGGGTGAAGCCCTTACCACTATCACGAACCATCAAACTCAAAAAATCTGTATCAGCTTTCGTATCGGAATCTTTTATAAATCGAATAATGGATTCAATGATGCCGTCGCCTTCTATCGCATCCCTTGCATTTATATACACATTGAGCAATGCCTGTTTGAGCTGTGCCGGATCAGCGATGAGCGAGGGAAGGTTCTTGTCATATTCCCTTTTAATGACAATTTTATTATCCTCTGTCCGGAAAAGGAGATCGAGCACCTCATCATTGATGCGTTCCAGCTGACACTGCCTTATCTCCTGCGCAATGGGTTTAGCATAGGTTAAGAGTTCACCCACAATTTTTTCACACCGCAGCGCTTCTCGCCTGATTGCTTCATAATCCTCACGATGAGGATCGTCCGGGCTTGTCTGTCTGAGTAAATATTCAGAATAAGCCGTTATGATACCAATCGGATTATTCACTTCATGGGCGACCGTCGCCGCAATCTCACCCAGATGAGTGAGGTGCTGTGTATTCATCAGTCGCTCTTTTATCTTGATGACTTCCGATTTCTGCTGATTAATTATCTCCACGATAAACCACGACATCAATGCAACCATCCATATAAGCATAAACTTGAGGACAAAACTTCGCTCAACCATGAAACTGAACGTCGACTTTTGTAGCGATAGCGCAAGCACAAAAAGAAGCGCGATAAGTGCGCTCATGAACATGTTTTCTGCAGGAGTTCGAAACAGGGCGAATCCACGCATAATGAGGAGAAAATAGAGAATGTAGAAATCATTCTGCATGGCAACGCCGAATTGCAATGTGGTGTCAAGATAGACCAACGCAGTAATAAACACAATATCCGCAAAATAGGACGCATAACATACCCCCTTTACTTGTGACAGAACAATCCGGTTAAAATAGAAGAAATAACTCAATGCGACATTGCTCATAGCATACAGGAGAAAAAGGGCAAAAATCCCGGGCGATGGAAGCAGCCAGCTTGTTCCCCATAGCCATATAAAGAGTGTCGTTGCAAGGATAATCCACTTGAGCGGGATAATGGCGCGTTTCTCTACACGGCTCAACCATTTTAAATATTCTTGATGCTCATCCACACTACTTGTCTGCCATATTTTTCCATTTATAAACTTTGGCATCTTCTCGTACATGCTCTTGCTAAAGATATATAGAATTTATGATGTCAAATTTCGAAAAAGTCAACGTTATGAATCGTGTCCATAGTATTTAATTATCTCCTCTATCAAAGAGTCCGTGGTATACTCACGTGCCTCGATATGTATCGGCAGGTTATACTCCCTCAGGGTATTGGACGTGATTGGACCTATACTCGCCACCTTCATTGAAGAAAAGAGGGTGGTTCGCTCTTCGGGAGGAATCGTATCGAGTAGAAATCGCACGGTCGATGATGAGGTAAATGTAATGATATCCGCGGCTTTTTCCTTGAGAAGCTGGTGTGCCTTGAGGATTCCATCTCTTTGCGGCGCTGTTTCATAAATGGGTATAACATCAACTTCCACACCGCGTTGGCGAAGTACAATCGGCAGGACATCGCGAGAGGTCGCCGCGCGGGGTATGATGACACGTTCTCCACTGCTGATAGGAAGTTCCTCGGCAAGCTTCTCCTGCACGTATTCCGAGGGAACAAAATTCGCCGTTATCCCCCATTGCTCTTTCAAAAATTCCGCAGTCTTGATTCCTATTGTTCCGATATTGATCTTCGAAAGATCTTGAACACTTTTACCGCACTCTTTGAGCTCCTGCATAAACACTTTTATACTATTGATACTGGCAAACAAAATCCAATCGAATTCATCAAGCCTCCTGAGTATTGTGTGGAACGGTTTATTATCTTCGAGGGGGACAATTTGGATAACCGGCGCAACAATCGGTGTGGCGCCGTATTGCTTGATTTCTTGAGCGAGTTCCTTCGCCTGGTCTTCCGGTCTGGTAATTATCACACGCTTTCCATAAAGCGGGCGTTTTGATAACCATTCCAAGTGCTCGTGAAGGTTTACGCAGTCTCCAACCACAATAACAACCGGTGGTTGACTATCTGCGCCAGATGCTTCCTCCACAACGGAGCCAAGAGTCGAGAAAAGATTTTTTTGATCCGGTAAGGTTGCACGATGAATCAGGGCAATGGGTGTATCCTCTGGTTTTCCGTGCTTGATTAATTGTTCACATATAATGTTCAGTGTCGCAGATCCCATAAGGAAAATTAACGTTCCTTCGAGGTGTGCAATATTTTCCCAATCAAGATCAAGAACGTCCTCTGACTCTCCTCGTTTATGTCCGGTAAATATATGCACGCTGGAGCTAAAATCTCGATGTGTCACTGGAATTCCTGCAAAAGCAGGCGCTGCAAGCGCTGAGGTAATCCCGGGTACAATTTCAAACTCGACACCACATTCTGCAACCGCCATTGCTTCCTCACCACCCCTGCCGAAAAGGAATGGATCGCCGCCTTTTAATCTTACAACGGTCTCACCTGCCTCGGCAAGATCACACAGCATCTGATTAATCTCTTCCTGGCTGAGTGAATGTTTACCGCTTCGCTTTCCCACAAAAATACACTTTGCCTCAGGAGGGGCATAGCCAAGTAACTCCGCGTTGATCAATGAATCATAAAGCACAATCGTTGCTTTTCTTAGACACCTAATCGCCTTGATGGTGATGAGATCAACATCGCCCGGTCCTGCTCCAACAAGATAAACCTTGCCGTGAGGGATATCAACCGACATGATTCGTGTCACCGTCCTTTCCCAGATTTTTTATTATTGAATCAGCGCCTGCAGCAAGCAGCGATTGTGCAAGTGCCTCTCCGCATTGACGTGCGTTTAACCTATCTCCCTCGATGGAATCAGCGACCTTGCGGGTGCCGTCCGGATTACATACCAGAGCCCGGATTAGGAGTTTTTTGTTTCCCTGGGCTCTGGCAAGACATCCTATGGGCGTATGGCACCCCCCGCCAAGATATCGTAGAAGGGCACGTTCCGCTTTCACTTCAGCGTGCGATACAGAATCGTCAATGACTTCTGTAAGAAAACCCAACTCACCTTCTCGTACCTGGAGGGCGAGTGCGCCCTGCCCGGGCGCCGGCAACATTGTCTCATAAGGCAAATATACAATCCCCTTTTCCTTAATCCCCAATCTTTTAATACCGGCTGCGGCGACAATAATACCATCAACCTCGTGTCGTTTCATTTTTTTTATCCGGGTATCTACGTTTCCCCGTATCGGGATGATTTGTAAATCAGGACGAAGCGCAAGAACCTGCGCCTTTCGCCTCAAACTGCTCGTTCCGATTTTCGCTCCCTCCGATAGTTGTTCAATCGCCACACCGCTCAATGTTATTAATACATCTCCCGGCTCTTCTCGCTTCGTTACCGCCCCTATTACAAGCCCCTCGGACATTTCAGTCGGCACATCTTTCATACTGTGAACCGCCAGGTCTATTCGTTTTTCAATGAGTGCGGCTTCGATTTCCTTGATAAAAAGACCTTTCCCCGGAATATCATATAAGCCTCGGTTATAAATCCTGTCGCCAGTGGTCTTGATTATGGCTACTTTTACTTCTATAGCGGGAAAATGTTTACGAATTAGAGCGATAACCTCACGTGTCTGCACAAGCGCCAGACGGCTTCCTCTTGTTCCGATTTTTATACGCATGATGATACACCCTGAAACGTTTTATTCTTTATCTTTAATGGGAATAAAAACAAGTCTTTTCGCATCATGTATCAGCGGCGAGTCAATCCGAGCACCCACAAACACTCTGAAGGCTTGAAAAACATATATCCTGTTAGGGTATAACAATATTCGATAAACGCAACAAAGAGGGAGAAAATCTCATGGCGGTCAAAACAGCATACGTATCCCTGAAAACCAACGGATTTACCCACATAATCAATATAACCTCGGAAATCGATCAGCGTGTCAGGGATAGCGGCATGAAAGATGGAATTGTGACCATTTTTGTCCCCGGCTCAACCGGAGGCATTACCACCATCGAGTATGAACCCGGCCTTCTCAAAGATATACCGGAAATGCTCGAAAAGGTCGCTCCATCCGACGTCCCCTATCACCATGATGAAACCTGGCATGACGGAAACGGTTCAGCACATGTCCGGTCTGCCTTGATAAAAACGTCCCTGACAGTGCCCTTTGTCGATAAGAGGTTAACCCTCGGAACGTGGCAACAGATTGTATTTATCGATTTTGATAATCGGTCGAGGAACCGGGAACTGGTTTGCCAGATAATGGGAGAATAGGATTCACGGGGATAAATATAAAAAAATCCTTGAGTAGTGTGGAGTAAATACTGAAAATAGTGCTTATTAAGGTTGAGCAATATTCTTAAATTTCGACTGTGCCGTTGAGAACAGAACAAGATTCAAAAGAAAAAACCCCGCAGCGGTTTAAATTCCGGCGGTATAATCGGATTCATAAGACCAGTGATTTTAAGTATGTGGCTCAACACGGAAAGAAAATAAACGACAGATTTCTTGTTATAAATTACCTGGAAAGAGGAGACAATAAGGCAACGAGGTTGGGAATCATCACTACACGCAGGTTAGGAAAGGCAACCCAGCGCAACCGATTGCGGCGAGTTTTGCGAGAGGCATTTCGACATGTTTTACCAAAGCTTCGCCGAGGATTCGATATCGTGGTCATTGTTCGTGAAAAAGCACGTGAAACCGATTGCAAAGTAGTGCGGGAAAGCTTTCACACCTTGTTGATAAAAGCGGGCATTCTTCAACATGCGCATGCTTAAAATAGTTGACCATACGCTACGTCAGATGTTTTGGGGCATAATACGAGTTTATCAACTCATCATCGGTCCGTTTTTGCCACCTGTGTGTCGCTTTATACCCACATGTTCAAATTATGCCCTGGAGGCGTTACAACGAAAGCCTTTTCCTGTTGCTCTCTGGCTTATCGTGCGGCGCGTGATCCGTTGCAACCCTTTCAGCCGTGGCGGCTTCGACCCTGTGCCTTGAGCACCTCTTTTCCGGTATGCTATTTTTCCATGGATAGGTAGCCAGGTATAATTATGGATATGGAACGAAGAGTAATACTTTTTCTTATACTTTCAGTACTCGTAATGCTGATGTTCTCGTCCTTGATGCGACAGCAACAAATCCCTGAGACGCAACAGGAGACTCAACCCATTGGTACACCGGGACAACCTGCTATTTCTCAAACCGCTCGAGATATGGTCACGACCGGCACACAACGACACAAGGACCTGACCATTGCACGTAAAGAAATAACAGAAGAATACACAACCACACCACCTGCTGATATCGAATCGCTTCCGCTCGAAAAAGAAGAAAAGATTCGCGTCCACACTCACAACTACTATATTACTTTCTCCAATCTTGGCGCACATCCTGTTAGCTGGCTGATGACCACCACAAATCCGCAGAACTCAAAAAAAATCAGCAAGGAAGACCTTCCTTCTACTGACAGTATGGTTGAACTTATTCCGCAATGGATTCCTTTCACCATAAACCGCGAATATCCCCTTGACGTTACCCTTCTTGAATATGGAGGTTCAATTCATAACGAATTCCATAATCTCCCGTTTACGGCAACCAAAAGAACCAACGCCGATGGCGATATCGTGGTTGATTTTTTATCGGAATCGAATAAACAGAACATCCGTGTGCGAAAAATCTTTACCATTCCATCCCGTGGATACAACTTCGATCTAAAGATCGAGGTTATGAACGAAGGAGATGCAAAGATGGTCTTCGACCACTACGGTCTTGGAATGGGCGTAATCTGGGGCGCAGGTATAGCTTCCCTCGAAGAGGAAGAGAAAGGTGCGGAAAGTCGTTATTATTCAGCAATTTTCAAACAGGATGATAAAGTCAAGAAAGTAACTCCCCATATTGATAAAACCGCCACCTATTCAGGAAAAATCTGGTGGGGAGGATTGCAATCACGTTTTTACCTCGCTGCCATGATCTCTTCCAACACACCGTTTGCCCATTTTTCCGCTACTGTTAAAGAAAAAAATTTAATCGGCCTCGACAGAGAGGAGATAAAGCAAAAGGCACGTTCTCTCGGCACTTCAGAAGTGTGGGTCTCACGCTTTGTGCTTGAACCGGGGCAACGGTATGAAACCGCTATGGAAGGATTTGCCGGTCCTAAATATTACGACGTGCTGCACAATACCGGCTATGATCTTCACAAATCTCTCTTCGGGTTTCTTCGTCCGTTTTGCGTTATTCTCTTGAAAATCATGCAGGTCTTTTATGACATAACCGCCAACTATGGTTGGGCCATTATCATGTTAACCCTTCTTGTTCGCGTTCTCGCTTACCCGCTCACCATCAAAGGTATGCGCATCCAGGCAAAATCCATGGCTGAACAGCGTCGCATTCGTCCTCTTATTGATGAACTCAACAAAAAATACAAAGATAACCCTGCATTGAAAAACAAAAAACTAATGGAGCTCTACAAGGAGCATGGGATTAATCCCCTGGCACCCTTACGGGGGTGTTTACCCATGCTGTTACAAATGCCTATTTTCTTCGCACTGTATATACTCCTTATGCAGTCGATGGAGCTCAAAGGCGAATCTTTTCTCTGGATTGCCGATTTGTCAGGACCCGACAAACTCCTGACTTTTGATTTTTCGTTACCCATTGTCGGTTCTCATTTGAACCTTCTTCCCATTCTTATGGGTGCGAGCCAGTATTTCATATCTCGATTAAGCGCTACGGGAGGAACTGCAGACCCAATGCAACGGCAGATGGCCATTATCTTCCCTCTCTTCTTCATGTTTATTCTTTATAACTTTCCCTCCGGCTTGATTCTGTACTGGCTTGTGTCTAACGCCCTGCAGGTGGGACAACAACTCGTGGTCAATAAGCATGTGAAGGAGCATCTGAGCGAGTATGAAACCGCAGATCGAAAGTGATCTACCTTTTTAACGAGATACCTTGTTCTTTGAGAAAACATTATCTCAATTACACTTGAACTATCACTCACTCAGTTGCGCTTCTTCAAAGGAGATAGAGCAATGAAAAACATCTTATTTGTGACAGCAAAATCGCTTGAAGAAGCAAAGGAGAAAGCATCGCAAGAATTGAATATGCCTGTTGAATGGCTTAGCATCGAGAAACTCGATGAAAGTGAAATCGACGTTCTTGAAGGAGCAACTCCTCTCGAGGCGCGATTCAAAGTTCAACCAAAACTTGATATCATACAAGATATCGCATATCAAAATCTTCTCCAGCTGCTCAACACAATGAACATTAATGCGCGTGTCAAAAATAGTATTGTGGGAAACCTTATCCATCTGACGATTATGAGCAAGGAGAAAAAGTTGATATCAGGAAAGAAGGGCTCAACCCTTGAAGCCATATCGCATTTCGTTAATAGAATAGTGAATCGAGGCGACAAAAATTTACCCTATATTCTGATTGATCTCGAAGGCTTTAACGATAGGCGTTACCATCGAATCAAACGTGAGGCAATGCGCGCAATCGAGTTTGTCCGTAAACATAATCAGAAATTCGTGATGAGATCGATGAAACCCGAAGACCGCAAAATAATTCACAATATAATTCGGGGAACCGATGGCGTCTTCTCTTTCAGCCAGGGGCAGGATAGAGAGCGTTCTGTCGTCGTCACAAGTGAACAATCTAATAATTCAAGGAATAATCCGGAACTCACCGGTGGATTTTTCTGATTAATTATTAATCCCCTTTGACTCGCATTTTGGTCTTTCTTCGGCGTGCTCCTCAACTACTCAGGCGATGTCTTACATGGTAGAGGTACTCTATTGCAGCTACCGGTAAAAGTACTGTCAGCGCAATGAGCCAGAGATGTCGCTTGATATAAGTGAACATTCTTTGTCGGGTGGTGGGTTTTTCAGGGAATAGATAGTCGCTGCCGATCGGCTCGATAAATCGCGCTTCACCCGGTATCGTCCAGTACATATAAAATACCGCTCTTTCATCACGATAGGGATTATACTTTATCCTGATAGGATGAATCCCATAAGTCAGACCAATTTTCGCACGCGGAAGATGTTGCGGAATTTTCTCATCGTTGTAAAAAAGGAGATGCTCTCCAATTCGAACCTCATATTCTCCCAGGACTTTGAGATAAAAGGTGAACTCTTTCTCGGTTGGCGCCTCGAGATAACCCGACCAAGTATAAAAATCTTCTCCATCACTCACCATTCGCTTTTCCATTCTAAGGCGTTTATCAATTGTGGTTTCTCCCCGGCTGGTGATCCTGATTAATCCCCGTGGTCCTGCAAGTGATGTACAAAATGCGCCACAGACAAGAAAAAGAGCAATTAACGCCACGGTAAATTTAAACCTGTTCAGATACTTTTTTATTTCTATCTTTCCTGAAATTTCTCGCGATGTAATGCTCCTCCAGAGACTTCTACCCGTTATAAGAATTACAACCAGGAGAATGAGGTAAATAAGGACTATTATCAGGCGGTAAGCAGGCGCGACGTTTGTTATAGCGAGATTGAATTTCCCGTCTTTGATAAGGTGGCATAACCCGGCAAGTGACGATGTCTGTGGTATAAATAGAAAGAGCGATTCAGCGCCAAGTAAGCCATAAAGTTCGTTGTTGTAATCCAATGGATTGACAAGGTTCATTAAGACTTGAAGAAAAAAACTCAAGACAAATAGTGCAAGTGCAATTCCTCTCCAAAAAGTGATATAAGCATCGTTTTGGGGCGCATCTTCGAATAAGGGGAGCGCCCAAACAAGCACGAGTGGTGTTATAGGAAGAAGGAATCGGCATCCGGGTGTCCAACCACCATGCCATGTCCAGAAACGTGCGTATGAAATAACCAGGATAAGAACAAGTGATAAAGACAGCAGTGCGACGCGTGGATGACGTTTATAAAAAAGAGGAAAGCCGGCAACAGCGGCAAATGCCCAGGGATTATAAACAAAAAAGCCCCGTCCGGGACTTGCCAACAGCCCGAAAAGACCTGATAAATAATGACCCGAAAATGTGTTTGATCCATATCCTGTAGTGAAAAGCCCTCCCCTCATAGTCAGATTCATGATAAGATTAATAATAAGAGCTGCAGCAACAGGCAAAAGAAACAACGCCCCATATTTTAATTTTTGTTTATACCCGGCGGTAATGATAAACAAAATCATGGCTGGCAGAAAAAAGAGACCGTTAATTCTACTCAAAAGAGATGCACCGAAACAAATGCCCCCTAAAAGAATGGAACTGAACAAGGGTCCCTTTTTTTCCGCTTTTACAACAAAATATAACGAAAGAAGCAGAAGAAGGGTAAAGAGGGGCTCGGAAAAAAAGGTCGTCGAATAGAAAAAAAGTTGAGTGGTTGTGCCCAGAAGTACGCTGAAAAAGAGCCTCACTCTCATAGAATATCCCAAAAGTCTCATGATATAATAGAAGACAACAACAGCAAAACCGGAAAGCAAAATAGTCGAGAGAGCACAGATATTCCAGGTAGGCGTCAAACTTCCCGCACCGATGAGATTAGCAATTAATCTATACGCCGCATAAGGAGGAATGCCGACAATTGAATTTAATATGCCGTATTCACTGGTCGTTTTCCCAAATACGGATGAAAAAGTAAGCCTGCCGTGGTCGGTTATGCTCTGTGTAAGCCGGGCAATGACAATCTCATCGGAGGCATAAAATGTCCCTGAAAAGAACAAACTCCAAAGACAAATCATAAAGACTGCCAAAGATAAAACTATTTTTTTATCGCTCATGTCACGAAAAATTGAGAAAATAAAAATATCGAAATGTCCTTACATTTTATCTAATGTTTCTTATTTGTAATATGTATTTGTAATCACAAGACTAATGAATGATGTCCCCATGCGCAAGATCAGAAAAGAAAAAATTGTAAAATTCGCGAATCAACTGGGATTCGAGGAAGTCGGAATTTCGAACGCACAATCTCTATCCTTGATAACAGACATGCTACAGGAATGGATACAGAAAGGCTTTCATGCAGATATGGGTTATTTGAAGCGAGAGCCCCAGCTCCGTCTGAATCCTCGAATGCTTCTTGACGACACCAAAAGTGTCATATCACTTGCTACCCCGTATCTACATGAGCCGCCCGCCGCTACACCTCCGGATGATGGCAGATATTATGGAAGGATAAGTGCGTATGCCCTGGGTAAGGATTATCATAAAATTATCCAGAAACGTTTAAAGAGACTCGGAGATTATATAAAGGAGGAACATGAAAAAGAATATGTTCACTTGCGTTATTTTGTAGACGCAACACCCTTGCTCGAGCGGGCGTTTGCACAACGCGGGGGAATTGGATTCACCGGTAAAAATACCAACTTAATCACGCCATCATACGGCTCCTGGGTCTTTCTCTCTGAACTACTCATCAACATTGAATTGGAACCGGACGTGAATATATTCGCCGATTGCAGCGAGTGCACAATGTGCGAACGCGCCTGTCCGACCAACGCCCTTATAGAGCCTTATATGCTCGATGCACGCAAGTGTGTCTCATATCATACTGTTGAAAACAGATTTCATCACATTCCCGACGAGGTTAAAGCACACATGGGCGCCTGGCTTTTCGGCTGTGATGTCTGCCAGAATATATGCCCTTACAACAACTACCCCCTCAAATCGACTGACCCAGACTTTAAACCTCTTCCTCATTTTTCGAACGGCTGGTTTCCACTCGAAACGATACTGAAACTCCGCTCCGATGATGAATTCAGAAACTTGTTCTCGGACTCCGTTATCAAACGTACTGGATTGAGAGGGTTACAACGTAATGCATGTATTGTTGCCGGCAATCTGAACGCAACTGAACTTAAATCTGACATTCTTGCGCTTCATAAATCAGTTAAGGAGATTCCCATGCTCCTTGATGCAACTGAATATGCACTTGAAAGACTATAGCGATATATGTTTTAAAAATTGCTGGAATCAACGTTAAATATATGCGCCAATAGATGAGTAAAAATGCTTAAAAATCTTCTCATTAATGAATGGATAAAAGCGATTCACCATAAGGTCACTTATCTTGGAATTTTCTTTGCCCTGTTGCCACCATTGCTCTGGACAAAAATTGTCCGTGCCTTTGGTGAAGAGGAGAATCTCAACGGCTTCCTTTTTGTTGCAACATCGGTGCAAGCGTCTATCACCGGTGTTGTTCCGGTGTTTTTTATTCTGTTCTCATCGCTTCTGATCGCAGGGGAAGCGACATCCGGTACTATGCGCCTGGTTCTTAGCCGTCCTGTTTCTCGTCTCCAATTCCTGGTCGCAAAAACCATAACCGCACTCGCCTATGGCTTCCTTTTGTTATCTTTGAACTTCCTGATCTCCTTTTTGATCGGGTGGATAAAGTATGGATTCGTTCTCCCTGAGGATATTCAATCTATGGGGATGAAAGAATCGGTGCTCTGGCTTTACATGTGTGCAAGCCTGCTTCTTGCCTTTATCCCTCTCGCGGCTGTGGCAATATTCGGATTGTTCTTCTCCGTCCTCACTCGTAACGTGGGCACTTCTGTGGCTTTTGCTGTGGGACTCTACGTAGGTATCCAATCGATCAAGCACCTCATCACATTCGGCGATGTTGCATTTAATGAACTCTGGTTCGCCTCATATACCGATGTAGCGCTTGCACGTATGATTGACCTCATTGGGGGCTATAGCATCGTGTTCATATCGGGACGCGTTATTCAGTCTATCCTCATACCAACCGTCTCAAGCCTTGTAATGATGCTCATTGCCTATATTATCTTTTATCGCCGGGACTTAAATTATTGATATAGGTACCAGAAGTTGTGTAATCTTTTCCATTATAGTAGATTCTAAGGAGGAAACTATGGATTTCAAAGTGCTTATCCGTGACGTCCCAGACTTCCCCAAACCGGGTATCTTATTTAAAGACATAACACCCCTCTTAGCAGACCCACGAGCATTCAAAGGGTGCATCGATCACTTTGCCGATCGATACCGCGATAAAGAAATAGACAAGATCGTCGGGATCGAGGCACGTGGTTTCATTTTTGCCGGTGCACTTGCATACGCCCTTGACACGGGAGTCGTTCCTATACGAAAACCCGGAAAACTCCCCTACCTGACAATCAATGAAACCTATGAGCTGGAGTACGGCACCGATGCGATGGAAATTCACCAGGATGCGGTCAAGCCGGGTGAGAAAATCATCTTGTTCGATGACCTCCTTGCTACCGGCGGGACACTGGCTGCAGCAGCCCGTCTTGTCGAAAAACTCGGCGGTAACATCGTTGAAATCGCTACCCTTATCGAGTTGACTTTCCTTAAAGGTAGTGAGAAAATTAGAAGTTATAATTATTACACACTTATGCAACTTTGATAGGTCGTATTTTGTGCGCCCGTAGCTCAGCTGGACAGAGCGAAGGATTCCTAATCCTTAGGCCGTGAGTTCGAATCTCGCCGGGCGCACTTTGTTGTTTTCTTTTAGCCGGTTACCTTTCCAGCGCATGTTTTTATGAAAAAAAATACGATTCCTCATCTCCACAAAACAGGTGCTTGAACGCTCGAAAGTTTAGTTTTTCCCTTTATCGTATAAACCTCTGAAGGCGCTACAGAGTCTTTTCTTTTCATGCCTTGTCCTGCTCAGAAATATATTTACACTCTGTTTTATAAGTATACAATATTTGTGTCTTTCGGGAACTTTCACCCAGGAATAAGTGTCAAATAATATGAGCGCACAAACTACAGATTACGGACTGTGTACCGATTCCGAGCTGATTAATCGTTGTGTTCTACAGCACGACAAAGGGGCGTTCGATACGCTGATGACTCGTAACCAGGATATGGTTTTCCGTATGTGTTATAAACTCCTGGGTAACTATGACGATGCATTGGAAGTTTCACAAGAAGTGTTTCTGACATGTTATAGGAAACTCGACAAATTCGAGGGTAAATCGAAGTTTTCATCATGGCTTTACCGAATGACTCTCAACCACTGTAAAAATTTCTGGCGCCGCCAGAACAGGTCGGCAACGCATAAAGCCATCAGTATCGACAAACCTTATACCGGAGAGGAAGACCATACGATCCAGATAGCCGTTGAAGATCCGGATCCCAGAGAACAGGCTACGAGTCGCCAATTGAAAGAAATCATCTTTCAAAGAATGCAGAATCTTACGCCTGAACATAGAGAAATACTGATTCTCCAATTTTCAGAGAATCTGAGTTACGATGAAATAGCAGAGATAGTGGTTTGTCCGGTAGGAACCGTGAAGTCTCGAATCAATCGTGCACGGCGGGAATTAAAAAATCTTCTCCAGGATATCTGGGAACAAAGTAAATGAAAGATTGTGAAAAATACATCGAACTCCTCGACGGATACGTTGATAACACGTTAACGGCGGAATTGCGAGCCGAAGTTGAACGCCATCTCGAGCAATGTAGCGAATGTCGCCACGAAGTCGAGCATCTGCGCATGATCACGCAGGCTCTTCACGATCTTCCTGTACCCGAGACTCCTGTTGAATTGCGGGAACACGTGCTTAAATCCATCTCTGCATCTGAAGAAAACCATCTTGTAGCACGCTTTAAGTCGCTTTTCTCGTTTCATAATGTTCGGTTCGCTGGAGAAGTAGCGGCAATCTTTTTGTGCCTCTACATCGGCTGGCAGATTTTCATCGCACCCACCCATGAATTCGATCGTGCAAGGCAACAACCGCGTATTGGCGTCATAGATGAAGAGTCGCGTGCAAGAATATTGAAACCCGCACAAGAAGACACACGCTTTGTTGTTACACCTGAACCATCAGCCAGTCCTTCTTTTGACCGCACCCTGCAGGAAAGCTCGACCCCTAAGACCCCTGCAATAGTAAGCCGGGAAGTTAAAGAACCTCACGCTGAGGTGGACCTGCTCGGATCAAAATCACCCGTCTCCTCTATGGCACAACCTGAACAACCTCTCGGACAATTAGATGCTCTGCAATCTAAGGATAGTAAAGATTCTACAGCTGCTCCAGCATATCCTTCTATATCAAGAAGAGCGCCTGTTCCCGGAAAAGACAGAAAAGAAATTTCCACTTCTGAATTGGGATTAAGCGGTATTGAACAGATGACTCTCCGTGTTCAGCCCTCGAAGAAAATCTCTTTTCAAAAGCGGGAAATAACCGACAATGAAATCGGCGAGGGAATCCATAAAGATACAAGCGCTCTTGAGATTAAAACTATTATGCAGGAATCTGGCTGTAAATTTCTTTCGGACAAATCCACCGATAAAGGAACAGCACAAGAACTTTATTTTGCATGTCCCATAAGCAACTTCGAGCCGGCTCTAACCAATCTCAGGAAAAATAACTACGAATGCGTGATTACGGGAACCACGCCTTCTCACCTTACTACTGATACGCTTTTGCTCCAAATTGTTCCTGAATAAACATTCAGTGGCGCTTTCCCTTGATCATTTCCAACATATTACTTTGAGAAATCTTTAGTAACCTATCTTTTTACAGCTTTTAACTTTTTGAGATATTCCTTCGTTTACGGATTCAAGAGATTTTTGCTTATCCGTAAAGGTTGCAAACTCAACGTGAATACACCATCCACCAACCGGCTCGTTGCACACAATATTCAGGGTCGTCTTTATTTCTGGTTCATCGCTCAAACATGGCTTGCAAATATAATCAAACACATATTACCATTTAGTCTTTCGTGAAAAGAGCCTTTGTCATAAACTCTGAAGGAGTTGATAAACGATGAGTGAAGTTCTGGATATAAATAATTTGATATCTGAGATTCAAGACAAGGCAGCGCGACGTCAGAGATTAAACGATAAATTCTTCTCTATCCCTCTGGAGCATCTACAACAATTCGAGAATATCCTTAGTCAACAAACGAGGGAAATGGAAGCAGGTTCACCCGGCTCTGACTTGATGCGGGGAAAATTACAGGAGCTCCTTATCCACGGATCGGTCAGGGAGACCACCCTTGCCGGTACTCGTAACCCCTTGAAGCGGTTGTATAAAAAAGTCCTCTTTGCCCTTTTCAAACCGCTCCTTACCCACCAAGAGGAATTCAACAAACTCACGGTCGAGACCTTTCAGCAGCAGATTCAGACTAACCAAAGGATGTATCTTGAACAATTCAGCACTATAGCAGACTACCAAATTGCAGTTGTTAAAGATACCCTGCGTTCCGCATCTCTCTTATTCGACCATGTCATAAGCCGGCTGGAAGAAGTTGAACCACAAGCACGTCAGGTGGAAAGCCTCCGTGCAGCTGTAAACGAACTTAATGAGTTGAGCAATTCTCTCCGTCGTCGCCTGAGAATCGGCCTGGTTCATCTGCACCACCGGTTAAACAATTTAAAGATCGAGCATGTTCAAAAGAGAATGAGAATCGGCTTGGTTCATCTCCATCACAGGCTGAATAATCTGAAAGGTGAGGTACAAGAAGAGGTAAATGATTCCATCGAGCCCATTAAAAAAAGAATGAGAATCGGCTTGATCCATTTAAATAATCTGCTGAAAAACAGTAAGCAAGAATTGGCAGAAGCGGAGAGACGAATCGATCAAACACGCCGACGCCTTTCCATCGGCTTGATTCACCTGAACAAAAGTTTGCAAAGAGATTCTGCAACATCACAAAAAGAAATAGATGATTTATCACAAAGCCTTGATAGTCTTTCGAGGCGGCTTGGGGAATTCTCTGTGGATATCTCCGAGATTCTGAGGGACTTACAACAACAATCTACAACCGTTCCGGCAAAATCAGAAAAAAGAGAAAAAGAAACCCCTTCGCCATCATTGTATAACGATCCGCTCTTCTTCGACCTCAAAAAGTTTGAAGACCATGTTCGTGGCGTCGAAGAACTCAAACACCTCGAGATTTATGTCCCCTATTTTAAGGGACGAAAGAACGTGCTTGATGCTGGATGTGGTACCGGAACATTCCTCGAACTCTTAAGAAAAGAAGGAATAGGCGCGTATGGTCTGGACATTGACAGCAGCTGTATAAAAGAGTGCCGTAAAAAAATGCTCAAGGTGGAACAAGGAGACATTCTCGCCCATTTAAAAAGCCTTAATAAAGATGAGCTCGATGGGTTCTTTGCCGCCCAGCTTATCGAACATCTCCCTTTTGAGTATCTTATTGAGATGGTGCGTCTCCTTTACTTGAAACTCAGCCCCGGCTCACACCTCATCATGGAAACCCCGAACACCACTTGCCTCACCATTTATTCCGGGAGCTTCTTTGCCGATCCCACTCACGTGCGACCCGTACATCCCGTTACCCTGAAATTCGTCCTTCAGAAAATTGGTTATGATGATATTGAAATTAAATTTATTAATCCGTTTTCTGATGATGAGCGGCTCGAACCGGTTGCGCCTGCTATCTCTGAATCTGGAAATGGGAAGCAATTAGAGACATTAGCCAGCACTATCGATTTAAATTCTCAAAAACTCAATTCGATTTTGTTTAGTTATAAAGATTATGCCGTCATCTGTCGAAAACCCTGATAAAAATTTTCCCCGTATCGGAATCGTCACCCCATGGTATGGACATTCCTATGGGGGGGCGGAGAGATTTATACAGCAATTTGCCGAGCAGCTGAAGATAGATGGTTTAAGTGTCGAGGTCTTTACGACGCAGTGTTCAAGCCCCTACAAGGAATGGTCGGAAAACGACCTACCCGAAGGAACAAGCGAAATCAACGGTTTACGCGTCAGTCGTTTTCCCGTCGATCAACGAAACGCCGATCTTTATGCCACTCTCTATCGCAACCTTTCACAATCGGGAGTCGATCAGATTACTGATCAAGATTTAGACGTTCTCATTGATAATTCTATCAATAGCCAGGCTCTGTACGATTACATTACCCGACATAAGGATGAGTATGTCTGGATATTTTCTCCATACATGTATGGAATCACTCTAAAGGGTGCACTCATTGCTCCCGACCGATCAATCCTCATACCATGTCTGCATGACGAACCCTTTGCGCATATTCCTCCGGTTCATGCGGTATTTCAAAAAATCAGGGGCATCGTTTGCCTCAGTCATCCTGAGAGAGAACTTATTCTTCGATTATATGACCAGAAACCTGCAAAGGTACATTTCATGGGCTGTGGGGTACATAAAACAAGTCCGGGTATGCCTTCGCGATTCAGGGAAAAGTACGGGATCGATAAAGATTATTTCCTTTACATCGGGAAAAAAGATACCGGAAAAAATCTTCATGTTCTGATTAAGTTCTTTCAACAGTTCATAAAGGACTTTGATTTCGATGGAAGATTGCTTCTCATGGGTCCGGGCGATTTGAAATGGGTCTGTAATAATATAGACAGGCGATATATCACCGACCTTGGTATCGTTGAAACCGAGGATGAAAAAAATGATGCGCTGGCTGGTGCGATTGCTCTTTGTCATCCATCGGATAAAGAAAGTTTCTCTATTGCGCTCATGGAAAGCTGGCTCCAGGAGCGTCCCGTTGTGGTTGATTATTCTTGTGAAGTGACACGCAATCACTGCCAGGCGTCAAACGGCGGGCTCTTTTATAAGAATTATTGGGAATTTCATGAATGTTTGAAGTTATTGATTGAACAACGCTTCATCGCTGCCAAACTCGGTAAACAAGGCAAAGAATATGTCGAACAAGTTTTTAGTTGGGAGACAGTGCTCAATCGTTTTAAAGAAATTTTTAAACGCTTTTTTCCTTCAAAACAATGAACATCGCTTTTGATATTCAACCCCTTGAAGGTCCGGAAGCATCACGCGGTATCGGAAAATATACGCGTAATCTTCTTGCCGCATTGCTTGACCTCGACGGGTGCCCTTATCTTACATTGATAGGCAAGGGCACTGAACCACCTGAATCCCTCTATCCCTTGATACAAGCCGGGAAATGTTCGTATAAACCATTACCTCTCACCTACCCTGTTTCTGAATATCTCGCCTACTCATCCTTATGTCCTCTCGATGTAGATTTCTTCCGTAATTTTGATATCCTGCATGTTACGAGTCCCCTTATGCCGGATACCTTGATTCCCTGTTTTGCTCCATGCAGCCTTGTCGCTACTTTATTCGATTTGATTCCCCTCATTATGAAGAAGGAACTGAATATAAACATCTTCTCCGAACCCCTTTATCAACAATACATAAAGCGTATAAAGACCATAACTCATTACGACAGACTCTTATCTATTTCTCAGAAAACGGCTGATGATGTAAGAAGATTCCTCGATGTCTCGGAGGAACAAATAGCAACTATATTTACGGGTGTCGATGAGATATTCTATGAGGTAATGAATGAGGATGACATGCAGAAGCACATCAAGAAATGGGGTCTTACCAGGAATTCTTATATATTCACCGTCGGCGGATTCAATGTGCGTAAAAACATGGAAGCTCACTTCAAGACCTTTAGAAGTCTTATTGAAAGACCCCCCTCTCATAATCTCAAATTAGTGGTCACATGCCGGCTAAGTCCCGAGGAACTTTCAACATGGCAGTCTATGCTTCAACAGATGGGGATCCATAAGAATGTAATCCTCACAAATGAGGTGTCGGACATTGAATTGAAATCTCTTTACCATGGGGCAGCGGCGTTTCTCTTTTTATCCATGTTCGAGGGATTCGGTTTACCCGTTGCCGAAGCGTGTGTCTGTTCTACTCCTGTGGTCGCCTCGGATATTCCCACCAACAGAGAAATCCTTGGCGATACCTTTCCTTTTCTGGTCAAACCAGATGATGTAGAACTGGCGGCATCCTTTCTCAGAGATATTCTTACAACTCCTCTACCCCCTGAGATTGAGGATGTGTACAAGAAAGTTCGTGACCGGTGCAAATGGTCGAATGTGGCGCAACGATGCCTTCAAGAATACAGGAATGTAAGCAAAGGGACAATACCGGAATCAATCGCCGCTAAGGCGGCATCTACAAAAAAACCGCGCGTAGGTATCGTCGCACCGCTTTTTTCATCCGTTTCCGGAATCGCCGACTATATAAATGAACTCGTTCCCTATTTAGCAGAGGAGATGGAAATTGTCCTCTTTTCTGATGAACCATTCCCCGCATCCTCGCTTATCATGGAAAAGGAGGGAGAGCGCAAACCTTTACCTTCTTTTCCCGCTCGATATATCCACCATTTCATCAAATCAGGTGACCTCGACATTCTCAATTATCATCTTGGAAATAACATTACTCACGCCTATGGGTATTTCAACCTCCGCTTTTTTAAAGGAATCGTTACTTTACACGATCTCCTTATCTCACCTTTTATCTTCGAAATGAGTCGCGACATATCGCCCATGATTATCAAGTGGGAACTTGAGGGCTTGACCAATAATAAGTTTTCCGATGATCTTTTTTCTGAATTTCTCTCCCGATGGCACCTCGATTCATCGCTTCCTCTTCTTCGGAACATCAAGGAGAACGCTTATGCTATTATTGTCCATAATCAATGGATGAAACAGCAACTCGAAAAACTGCTGGGAAATAGCAGACCCGATATTCACGTTATCCCTATGGGAATCAATATCCCTGGTGACATCTCCCCTGAGGCAAAGGATAACATTCGAAAACAAATGCACCTAAACAAAGAAACCTTCGTTGTCATCAGTTTCGGGAACATAACGCCAAACAAGAGATTGAATAAGGCAATTGAAGCCTTTGCATGGTTTCACAAGATATACCGTGACTCCGTTTTTATCGTTGTAGGAAAATTTATTGAAGAGGATCATAGAAAATACATACAAAATATTTGCGCTTTCTATAATGTAGATGATGCCGTTCGTTTTGCAGGTTACATTACTTCGGCGAAACTTATCGAATACCTTGCTATCGCAGACCTTGGTATCAATCTAAGATATCCGAGTTTTGGAGAAACTTCTGCGTCGCTGCTCAGAGCGCTCGCAATGGGTATTCCATGCCTTATTTCCGATACCAATCAATATCGAGAATTCCCGGATACATGTACCTTTAAGATACCGCCTGACCAATCCAACGAAGCGGACCTTATCATAAATTATCTTCTCTATTTTGCCGCCGACCGGGAAGTATTGTCACACGTATCCATCGCAGCAAGAAAGTATGTATGCGAAAATCATACCCTTTCCTCTGCTGCACAAAAGTATGCAGAAATATTATCGTTAAAAGATTACGCAGCCAAAGAGTAAGATTTTGACACACAAAAAGAGCAAGACGTCTAAAAGTATATCATAATTACACACCTATACGATCGTTCTATCATTGGTACTATGGCAATTTTTTTTATAATGCATTGATTTATATAAGCTTACAAAATAAAATCCTTATCTTCTCCTCTGGTACACACTTTGCTTCTTTATTATTAGCTACAAGATACGTAAACCATAATTCTGTGGAATTGTAAGAAAGGAGGGACTTTCAATGGGCGTAAAACCTCTTGGGGACAGAGTCCTTATCAAACGTCTTGAAGAAGAGGAAGAAAAATCTGCAGGAGGAATAATCATTCCTGATACTGCAAAAGAAAAACCACAAAAGGGGAAGGTGATTTCGGTTGGTCCCGGTAGAACAACTGAAGATGGAAAACGAATCCCCATGGAACTTAAAGAAGGCGATGAGGTTCTCTTTGGAAAGTACGCAGGTACCGACATCAAGATTGATGGAGAAGAATACCTCATTATGCACGAAAACGACATTTTAGGCATAATTTCTTAACGAACGAAACCTATATAAAGGAGGGTGAAACTTATTATGGCTAAACAAATGCTCTATTCCGAAGAGGCGCGAGCAAAAATGCTTCATGGCGTTGAGAAACTCTCGCGCGCTGTGAAAATTACGCTTGGCCCTCGCGGTAGAAACGTAGTGCTCGACAAAAAGTTCGGTCCACCCACCGTTACCAAGGACGGTGTTACCGTGGCAAAAGAGATAGAACTGGAAGAACCTTATGAAAACATGGGCGCACAGATGGTTCGCGAGGTGGCAAGCAAGACTTCAGACGTTGCCGGTGATGGCACAACTACTGCGACACTTCTGGCTGAATCCATTTGCCGTGAAGGCATGAAAAACGTTGCTGCCGGTTCTAATCCCATGGCGCTCAAACGCGGCATTGACAAAGCCGTGGAAGCGGTGGTGAATGAACTCAAAAAAATGAGCGTCGAAACACGCGAACACCAACGTATCTCCCAGGTCGCTGCAATCTCTGCCAACAATGACCATGAGATCGGCGAACTTATTGCAAACGCCATGGAAAAGGTCGGCAAAGATGGCGTTATTACAGTCGAGGATGCCAAAGGTATTGAGACCAAATTGGAGCTGGTCGAGGGAATGCAGTTCGATAAGGGCTATCTCTCTCCTTATTTTGTTACTGATCCTGAAAAGATGGTTGCTGAATTGGATGATCCTCTTATATTGATTCACGATAAGAAGATTTCAACCATGAAAGACCTCCTGCCGGTTCTGGAACGAGTGGTTCAGACAGGAAGACCCCTTCTTATCATTTCTGAGGATCTTGAAGGCGAAGCCCTTGCCACTCTCGTTGTAAACAAACTGCGCGGCACCATTTCATGTTGTGCGGTTAAAGCTCCCGGATTTGGTGATCGTCGAAAAGCAATGCTCGAAGACATCGCCATCCTTACAGGTGGTAAAGTTATAAGCGAAGAGACGGGTCTCAAACTCGAAAATACCCGTATCGACGATATGGGTAAAGCGAAAAAGGTCCGAATTGAGAAAGAAAACACCACCATCATAGAAGGTGCGGGAGAAAAAGGAAATATCCAGGGCAGAATCAAACAGATAAAGACGCAGATTGATGAGAGCACATCGGATTACGATCGCGAAAAGTTGCAGGAACGCCTGGCAAAATTAGCCGGAGGTGTCGCCATCGTTCGAATCGGCGCTGCCACTGAAATCGAGATGAAAGAAAAGAAAGCACGTGTCGAAGATGCGCTTCATGCAACCCGCGCTGCCGTGGAAGAAGGAATCGTTCCCGGCGGCGGTGTAGCGCTAATCAGGACAGGCAGTGCTCTTGAGAAAATGGAACTCGAGGGTGACGAAAAAATCGGGCTGCAAATTGTGAAAAAGTCGCTCGAACAGCCTGCTCGTTGGATTGCCAACAATGCCGGTAAAGAAGGCAGCGTTATTGTCGAGAAAATCAGGGAGTCCAAAGACAAAAACTACGGCTATAATGCTGAGACGCTCGAATTTGAAGACCTTATGAAAGCCGGTGTCATCGATCCAACTAAAGTAGCACGTACGGCATTGCAGAACGCAGCCAGTGTCGCCGGTCTCTTGGTTACGACTGAATGTCTGGTAACAGACGTGAAAGAAGAGGAAGAGAAAGGTGCACCTGGCGGCATGCCCGGGGGTATGCCACCCGGCGGGATGTATTAATCAAACGTACACCCTTCCCGGAATTGTCGGGCGAGTAACCCTACCTCGCCCGACTGGTTCCGGGGTGAGAAGTTGGGTGTTGCTGAGCGCTGAAAACGTGTCCTTCAGCTCTCAGGAATGAGCAACTCTTGTACGTAAGGAGTGAATAAGTATGGCTGAAAAAAAAGGGAAAGTAATAGGAATCGACCTTGGAACAACCAATTCCTGTGTTGCCATAATGGAAAGTGGCGAGCCTGTGGTTATTCCCAATCAGGAAGGTATGCGGACTACACCAAGCGTGGTAGCGTTTACGAAAAGCGGTGAAATCCTCACCGGCCTGGTAGCCAAGCGTCAAACCATTACCAATCCTGATAATACGGTCTCTTCAATTAAGCGATTTATCGGAAGAAAATACGACGAAATCACCGAGGAGGCTAAAAAAGTTTCCTACCAGGTAATACGTGGTAAAAACAACGACGTTATGGTCAAGGTGATGGATAAGGAGTATATGCCGCAGGAAATTTCAGCACGAATTCTCATGAAGATGAAACAAACCGCTGAAGATTATCTGGGACATAAGGTAAAGGATGCCGTCATAACCATCCCGGCATATTTTAACGATGCGCAACGTCAGGCAACCAAAGAGGCGGGTGTCATTGCCGGCTTGAACGTACTGCGAATCATCAATGAGCCTACCGCTGCATCTCTTGCGTATGGAATGGGCAAGAACAAGGAAGAAAAAATCGCCGTTTTCGATTTTGGGGGCGGCACCTTCGATATCTCCATACTCGAGATAGGAGATGGAGTCTTCGAGGTCAAATCCACCAATGGCGATACTCATCTTGGCGGCGATGACATCGATCAGATCGTCATCGATTGGCTCGCTGATAATTTCAAGAAAGAAAATGGGATCGATCTTCGTCAAGATAAAATGGCGCTCCAACGTTTAAAAGAAGCCGCAGAGAAAGCCAAATGCGAATTGTCGAGTACTCTCGAAACCCAGATCAATCTGCCGTTTATTACCGCTGACCAACATGGACCGAAACATCTCAATGTTACCCTTACTCGTTCTCAACTCGAAAAACTCATCAGATCCTTATGCGAACGCACTATTGCGCCCTGCAAAAAGGCTCTTGAAGATGCTGATTTGTCTCCCTCTGACATCAATTCCGTTATTTTAGTCGGTGGTTCAACACGCATTCCATTGGTTCAGCAGATTGTGAAAGATATTTTCGGTAAGGAACCATCTAAAGGCGTAAATCCTGATGAAGTGGTGGCAGTAGGAGCCGCAATACAGGGTTCTATTCTTTCAGGCGAGGTTTCCGACGTGCTCCTGCTCGATGTTACACCATTGAGTCTCGGGATCGAAACTCTTGGTGGGGTTTTTACCAAGATAATTGAACGTAATACTACCATTCCCTGCGAGAAACACGAAATCTTTTCTACCGCAGCGGACAATCAGACTGCCGTGAGTATTCATGTGCTTCAAGGTGAACGTCCTATGGCTGCGGATAACCGCACAATCGCACGTTTTGACCTGGTGGGGATTCCACCGGCACCACGAGGTGTTCCACAGATCGAGGTTAAATTCGACATCGACGCGGACGGTATCATGCATGTTTCCGCCAAGGACCTTGGTACCGGTAAAGAACAAAAGATACGTGTCGAAGCGGCAAGTCAATTACCGCAAGAAGAAATCGAGAAGATGGTGCAAGATGCCGAGCAACATGCGGAAGAAGACCGGCGTAAACGAGAACTTGCCACGGCAAAGAACGAAGGGGATTCACTCGCTTACTCTGTTGAGCAAACGCTGAAAGAACATTCTGATAAAATCGGTGCTTCCGAACGCGAGAAAATTCAGGCTGAAATCGATAAGTTGAAAAAAGCACTTGAAGGTGACTCCACTCAAGAGATAAGAAATTGTATTGACAGCTTGAACAAGGCGACACATAAATTATCCGAAATCTTGTACAAGCAAGCGTCAGAAGCAGCTGGTGCACGAGGAGCTCAAGCAGCAGGCGGAGCAGAACGCCCTTCCGGTAAGCCCGAAGCAGGAGCGGAAGCTGAAGAAGAAGTGGTGGACGCCGAATATGAAGTTGAAGATGAAGATAAATCCTCATAATCGCCAGTCTCGTTTGTAATTCCACTATAAGGAGTAGGACACAACGCATGGCTCATAGAATTGAATCTCTCTTCGCTCATGAAAAGAACAAGTATATGGTTGTGAACCTTGTTGCAAAACGCATGAAAAAACTTGCCCAGGGTGAACAACCATTGGTAAAAAGAGAACCTAACGAAGATTTTGTGTCTTTGGCGGCTAAAGAAGTCTTACAGGGTAAGGTAAAAGGCATTCAACGACAGAAAAAAGGGAAAGTTATCGATCTTGCAAAACAAGACTGATATAAGATATGTAATGGGTTATAATACTCACCCGTTGGGGTGAGTATTTTTTTGTTGGCGGTTTTTGTTTTTCGTGTTATACATAAACAAAGATTATTATGGGGAAAGGGGGTTATTATGCCAAAAAAAATCCTCGCTGTTGATGATGAAAATGATGCCCTTTTGATATTAAAGACCACGCTTACCGGAGAGGGTTACGAAGTGTTGACAGCGACCAATGGCCCGGATGCGCTTGCACTGGCTCAAGAGGAGAAACCTGATCTCATCATTCTGGATCTTCTTATGCCGGAAATGGATGGGTTTGAGGTGCTTCAAGAGCTCAAAGCAGCTGAAGACACCGGTGTTATTCCCGTCATTGTTGTCTCGGGCGTCAGCGAGCGGGATAAAATTAAGGGAGCTTTATCTAAAGGGATCGACTACTATATCATCAAACCGTATGAATATGAAGATTTAATCAAAAAGGTGAAAACAGCGTTGGGTGAATCATGAGCCTCCGGAGATATCCCTGCATCTGACTTATACAGCGGGCAAGCAAGACGTACGCCGAAGATTACCTTCCTTAATGATTCTTAATCGGAGAGTGTACTTTGATGAAAAAGGAGGGTATTGCTTTTTCTTTCATCAATGACCCCTCTTTTAAAGCTCGAATATTCTTCCTTTTCTTGTTTCCTCATTCAGGAAACACATGCCAGAGGTTTTTATCTGCAGGAGCAAGTGAGCTGCCGATACTACACTCGGGTAGTGTTCCGATTGGATTAAGCGTATAAGTGCCTCCGGCAGGACATACCGGTTTTGTTTTCAAATATCCGTCCGGTCCTATGACCTCCGGCCTATCGAGGAAATCGTCCGGGAGAGAGGTGCCATCTGGTATATTATGCTCTAACGCCCATTGTTCCTTGACTGCATCGATTTTTAGCAGATTCTCCCTGCATGTCTGCGCATGAATCCGGGCATTCCCTGCCAGGGCAGGCTTCGCAAACTGTGTCATTGCCCCCTTCACAAATTTAATAAGTACGGGAACAAGAGGTAAGAGTTCACCGCTCAGACCATAGGCTGAGGTCGATACCGCTTTGAAATAATCTTTGCCTGCATGTAGTTCTGTATTGATAGGACTGCTATGATCCATTAGGACGACATAATCCGGTATAAGAAGCGGATCGATACTGCCAAAATGTTTCAAAACCTCAGGTCGCCTGTTCAAGGAACTGATGAGAATATCCCCTATGGATGTTATAAATGACAAATCTGATGGAGGTGAATAAAACTTTGCTACTAACGTCGGCTCTTTTTCCATCGACACATTCCTACCTCTCGTCGCCTTTTCTCCTGCCTTTACTTGCGCTAAAACTTCCCGTATCAAAAGATGACTTGATGCGACAACCATGTGGGTATCTGTTCTACCGAAGTAAAGAGGAATACGCGAACGAGCACCCGCCATTTGAAAATAGTTGAATCCCTTGAACTCGTAATTCAATTTTTGGAGCTGAAAACGAAGTGCAAGTTTAACAAAAAGTTCATCGAATTTTGACGGATTCTTGAGTTCGGCTACTATAGCACCATCAAATGGACCGTTTATTACAAAGGCTGTTTGCGTACCAAAAAGGGAAAGGATATCGTGCTCGATGTTGAATCCTGTCATCATCTGTATCATCGCGAGACTCATGTCGATTTGGGTTGTAGCCTGCTCGCCGCCGAGTTCACGTGCACGCTGTCTCGCCAACTGAAGATTCTCGAGCGGTGATACATACGAAACCGCACCATGAAGTTTATCCGGGAATTCAACAAGCTCGAGGATCTTTATGAAAGGTACCGGTTTAAATAAAGAAAAAATCCCCGATCGTTCTGGTACAAAGACAAATCCAGCTTCTGTCTCTATTCCGACACCCTTTAATCGGTACACTGCATAGTGATATTTGATAGCGGTAAGTCCCATGCCTTGTAAAGCCATTTCCACCACGGGCTGTTGTTCTCGAGGAATCGAAGGAGACTCGAGGAGTTTTCTAATAATAACCGGAAAATCGAACCAGATAAATATATCGTCACCAGGGTTAAATGAACGCTTCACACAATCCTGCCATTGAAGGTTGACCGATTTGCCGGTAAGTATATCCTGTATAAGCACCTTGTTTAATGATAGAATAAAAAAGTCGTCTTGTAACGCAATGTAGCCGGTTTCTTGCCCATCCCAGGTCATAATCTGTATAGATTGATTCTGAACAGTCCCGGATTTTACCTGGAATTTTGTGCCCTCTCTTAGCGACCACTCTTTAAACACTACCTCTATATATTTTTGAATATCACCCTTTCCTTTTTCGCCCAGTTTGCAGATGAGTCCAACCGGAAAATTGCTTAAAGAGACATTTGAATCTTCAATAGATTGAAACACTAAGAGTGCCGAATCGCTTTTTCCCAATATCGGGAGAGGATCAAGCATCGTTTTCGTCATTTCAGTCCACTCTCTCTCCACTGCCTCTCGCCATGGCTGTGCATTCGGATCCCTCCAGAACTTTCCGAATGCCGACGTTGACAACTTATCTCCAAAAGACTTCAGGTCAGGAACATAGACAACAGATATAGCCGTGTCTCTGACGAATGAATCAAAAGTAGATTTGTGGGTGATTTCCTGCTCTTGGGATTTAAGTACGCGCAGTGGTAACACGAGAAAAACAAAAAGGTGCACAATTAATAAAAACCGGTTGTGTAACTTCATCATTACGCTCCTTTTCAGCATACACATTGTCCCTCTACAATATTAGAGTCTATTCTCAGCACAGCATTAGTCAATCAAAAATAACAAGGAGACATAAACGCTGAGGAACATAAAAAACATTGACCTCAGCCAAAAAAGGCGAAAAAATCAGAACAGTATTATGTGTGCGGGTAATTTTTTTTCGACAAGGAGAAGATAATGAAACTGCGGAGTAGAGCCCCTATAAGGATTGACTTTGCAGGCGGTTGGACCGATGTCTCACCCTTCAGGGACCGTGAAACAGGCGCTGTGGTAAACGCCACTATCAACCGTTATACTTACGTAACACTTGTCCCTCGCAGGGATAAATCTATACGAATAATATCTGCCGATTTCGACACATTTATAGAGGTGAAGGATTTCAAAAAGCTTGAATACGACGGAAACCTCGACCTCGTAAAGGCTGCGATCAAACGCCTTGGTGTCAAAATCGGAATGAATCTCTACGTTCGTTGCGATGCGCCTCCCGGCAGCGGTACCGGTTCATCGGCGTCGATCAGCGTCGCCCTGATCGGGCTGCTTAATTGTCTCCAGGACGACCGCTTGAGTCCCCATGAAATCGCCGAACTCGCACATCGCCTTGAAATCGAAGAACTCGGCATCGCTGGCGGAAAACAGGATCAGTACGCATCTGTTCTTGGCGGCTTTACGTTTCTTCAATTCAATGGCAGCTCGGTCAGTAACAGCGTTCTTCGCCTTTCTCCAGATACAATAAGGGAACTCGAAAAACGGCTTATTCTTTGCTATACGGGTAAGTCCCGCCTATCGGGAAACATAATCAAGCGGGTTATGGGATCGTACAGGAAAAAAGAAAAGAAGGTAACCTCAGCCCTCTATCGTATACGTGATATCGCCGTAGAAATGAAATCAGCCCTTATGATGGGGAACTTGAACACGTTTCCCCGCTTGATGGACGAGAACTGGTCGTGCCAGAAGCAACTTGATCCTACCGTCACAAACGACCAGATAGAGTCATTGTTCAAAATCGCATACAAAGCGGGAGCTAATGGCGGCAAGGCATTGGGAGCGGGTGGCGGCGGGTGTCTCCTGTTCTATTGTAAGGATAATACGGAACACATGGTGCGAAAAGCGCTCCAGGACGCTGGAACACAAATCATTGATTTTAATTTTGATTTTGACGGACTTCAGACCTGGTATGCTAAAAATGCTTCCCGCAAGAAAAAGAAACAGAAATGATATGCATGAGTTCTATTATGCCTGAATGTAACTCTCGAAAAATGTGTTATCGATTAATGGAGGAGAACGATGAGAAAGCGACTTAAAAATAGCGTGGGAATCTGGGCATTCGGTCCAAATGCAACGCGATTCGTTCCGGGCGGCTACCATCCTGAAACTCAGGGAGAGGCTATGATTGAACGTACGAAACGAGTCGTTGATGGACTGGGCGATTGGATCGACGGGCTGGAATTTCACTATCCGGGGGAAGTTAATGAAGATACTTTTCACCAAATTCTCAAGGCACTCGGTGATAAGGATATGTATTGCGTTCCTGTCGGTTTCCATTGCATGGAAGAATTCGATCTTGGCTCATTCGTCAATCCTGATCCCAAGAAGCGCCGCCTCGCAGTAAAACTTGCAAAAAACGCGGTCGATATCGCAAAAGCAGCACGGGGGAATCTCATCATCTGGCCCGGCGCCGAAGGCTATAACTATCCCTTCCAGGTCGATTATGTCCAGCAGTGGAATTACTTTATCGACAACGTCGCCGAAGTCGTTGCTTACGCTGCATCCAAAAAGGTCAAGGTCTTTCTCGAACACAAGAACAGTGAACCTGCTATGAAAATCCTCATGCGTAACATCGGTATGACACTATTTACCATCTATAAAATCCGTGAAAAAGGCGTGGATACCCGCTACCTCAAAGTCAACATGGACTGGCAACACCTTATCATGAACGGTGAACCGCTGGCGGAATACGCAGCGTTGCTTATGAAAGAAAAACTCCTCGGTCACATGCATTCCAACAGCGGTTGGGGAATGTTCGACGACGACAATATGACCGGTGCGTTAAACTTCATGGAGGCGATCGGCATCGCAAAGGAGATGCAACTCGGTGGGTACGGCAAGAAAGGCGAACGAATCGGATTCGATCTTTTCCCTTATACCGAAGACCCCATCCATGCGACCATCCAGAGTGTAAAGCAATGGGAATTCATCTACGATATTGCGGAACAAATCGATACAGAGGCGTACCAGGAAGCGCGCAAGAAAAAAGATGCCATCGGCTGTTACCATGAGGTATACAAAGCCCTTGGCATGGACGAGAGCAAAATCGCCCGCTACTTCAAATCTTGAGTGTAAAAATATCGGGGTCAGACCTTCAGTTTACAGTTTAGGTATAACGATATTTGTTTATTTTTTTCTTTCTCGTCGAGAACATGGTCGCCATGCCGTTAAAACTGTAAACTGAAGGTCTGACCCCGCTCCT
>CAZSMK010000012.1:0-10568 GCA_964608095.1 uncultured Candidatus Sumerlaeota bacterium
TCAAACAGCAACTGCTCTCAGCACTCCGGGCTCATTGTTCCGACGACTACATGCCACACAACACACCCCTCCCCACCGACACCCGCTAATTTGAATTCACACGTCACCATTCTTCCTTCATCACTCATCATTTTTTCTCTCTTTTCCTCTTGACTTTATCCCAGTCAAAGACTATCTCGTTTAGTTAGTTTTCCGTTGTTGACATAACGCAATCACCAACGCACCATCGGCGGAGGGATGTCGTGTGAGCGTACCCGGGAAAAAACAAAAGAGTATCATTTTTTCTTTTAGAAACAAAAGGTATCTTTATTCCTGTTATTCGGCTGCAAAAGTAATAAGAAAAAGGGATATTTTATTTTAAGATGCCAAAGGGACCTGAGGATATAGCAAGAGAAAATATTGACCGGCAGCTGGAACAATGCGGTTGGATTGTACAGGACCTTCACGACATGAACATTTCGGCTGGTCCGGGGATAGCAGTACGTGAATTCCCGCTTCAGGATGGGATAGTCGATTATATCCTTTACGCTAACGGGAAAGCTATTGGAACAATCGAGGCAAAACCTGTGGGTCATTCTCTCATAAGCGCTGAACCACAATCCGAAAAATATATTGCAGCTCTCCCGCGTGAAATTCCTCATTATCGCCAACCTTTACCTTTTGCCTATGAATCAACAGGAGAAGAAACGCGATTTACGAACAAACTCGATCCTGATGCGTCAAGCCGTGAGGTTTTTACCTTCCATCGACCAGAAGAACTCGTCCGATTAGCTCAACAGGAGAGACAGCTGCGCGAAAATCTAAGACATCTCCCGGAATTGTTAGCTGGTGGGCTCTGGGACGTACAGGTTAAGGCGATCTTAAATCTCGAGGAATCTTTTGCAGAAAATCGTCCTCGCTCTCTCATCCAGATGGCAACCGGAAGCGGTAAAACATTTACTGCCTGTACGTTCTGCTACCGCCTTATCAAATTTGCAAAAGCTAAACGTATCCTGTTTCTTGTGGATCGCAATAATCTCGGAAGACAGGCCTTTACTGAATTCCAGCAATATGAAAGTCCCTATACGCAATATACTTTTACAGAAGAGTTTCATGTTCAACGCCTTTCGGGAAACGCAATTGATCCCGCGAGCAAGGTGGTGATCACCACCATTCAACGACTTTACTCGATCCTGAAAGGCGAGGAAGAATTCGATCAAGCAAATGAAGAGGAATCTATGTTTGAGATAGAAGCACCTCTTGTAAAAGAACCCATACCGGTTGTGTACAATCCTGCAGTTCCTATCGAGACCTTTGATTTTATCGTCGTGGATGAATGCCATCGCTCGATATATAACGTCTGGCGGCAAGTGCTGGAATATTTTGATGCATTTATCATCGGGCTTACCGCGACACCCACTGCACAGACGATCGGATTTTTTCACAATAATCTGGTGATGGATTACCCCCATGAAAAAGCCGTTGCCGATGGAATCAATGTCGGGTATGACGTCTATCGTATTGAGACGCAGATTTCACGCGATGGTGCGACACTGGTCAAAAAGCCCGGATATTTCGTGCCGCACCGCGACCGGAGGACACGTAAAAGACGATACAAGGAACTTGATGACGACCTTACGTATACGGCTAACCAGCTAGACCGCGACGTGATGGCGGAAGACCAGATCAGGCTCGTTATCAGAACATTTCGTGATAAATTGTTTACCGATATTTTTCCCGGACGAACCGAAGTTCCCAAAACCCTTGTTTTCGCCAAAACCGATCTCCATGCCGAGGATATCGTCAAGGTTATCCGTGAAGAATTCGGGAAAGGTAATGATTTCTGTCAGAAAATCACGTCTAAAACAACCGGCAAAAAACCGGAAGACCTGCTCAACGAGTTTCGGAACTCATATTACCCCCGTATTGCGGTCACCGTTGATATGATAGCGGCAGGAACGGACATTAAACCTCTGGAGTGTATCATCTTTCTCCGCAATATCAATTCAGCCTCCTATTTTGAACAGATGAAAGGTCGGGGCGTACGAATTATTTCATCAGATGACCTCCTGAGTGTCACCCCTGATGCAAAAAACAAAACACGTTTTGTCATCGTTGACGCTATTGGTGTCTGTGAACGAGATAAAACTACTTCGCGTCCTTACGACCGAAAACCGACAGTCTCGCTCGAAAATCTGCTTGCCATGGCAGCAAGAGGCATTACGAGCCCGGACCTCGTTTCTACACTTGCAGCGCGACTCGCACAGCTCAAAAGGGAATTAGACAACGATCAGGAACAGGAAATTCGCAAAGCAGCCAGCGGCAAATCCATCACCGGATTGACGTCTGACCTGTTTGCGAGTATCGACCCCGACTTTGTGCAACAACAAGCAAACGAGATGTTTGATATTCCACCAGGTACGGAACTGACACAGAGACAACTCGATGAAGCAGAAGCCGAAACCAGGTACGTTGCCCTCGAACCGTTTCATAATCCGAACCTCCGGGATACGATCCTTCGTATAAAATCCAATCTCGAACAAGTAATCGACGAGGTTAGCCATGATGTTCTGCTCAGGGCGACATTCGACCCTGCCGCTCAGGAAAAGGCAGAATCCATTGTCAGCAATTTCAGACAATTCATCATTGAGCACAAAGACGAGATCGAGGCGCTCCAGATTCTGTATAGCAAATCCTATCGTGCCGGACTTCGGTACCGACACGTTAAAGACCTTGCTGCCGCGCTCAAAGAACCGCCACTCAATATTAACCTACATCCAGAAGCCATTCTGTGGAAAGCCTATGAGATCGTCGAACCCGACCGGGTGGCACGAGGTGGCGGTAAAGCGCTCGTTGACCTTGTCGCCATCGTGCGTCACGCACTTGAACCCGACCAGCTTCTGGTGCCGGTCGAGACAACCGTTGAAGAACGATACCGGCAATGGCTTGCCGAACATGAAGCGGGAGGTACAACATTCACGACTGCACAGCAAAAATGGCTGGACGCCATCAAAGACCACATTGCCCGGAGTCTGTATATCGAACCCGAAGACTTCGACTATACCCCCTTCAACCAGATGGGCGGGCTGGGAAAGGCGTATCGCGTTTTTGGAACCGAATTGAACACCATCCTGGCGGAACTAAACGAGAGGCTAGTAGGATGATGATAGAACAAAAGACATTGATATTGCACCGTTTTAAGGTAGCAGATTACGACCTCAAAAATTTAAATAATATTCTAAAAGAACAATATTATTTTTATTAAAAAATCGTATTATTATATTAGAAAAAAGAATGGAAATTTTTAAATACTTTTTAAAGGAGAGAAATATGATTAAACCATTAAATCCTATAGGAGAAGGACAAAAAAAATGGAGTGACTTGAAAAAGCCAAATGGTTGGAAAACAAAATTAATCCAGAGCTCAGCAGGAATATATCAGGTTGTATTCTGTGATGATCAAGGAAACCCACAGGAGGTTCCAAGTAACCTTCAATTTACGAATCTTAATATATTTAACCAGATTGATAACAAGAGGGGGTGCCATCAATTTAAAGGTGTCTTATATATTGGAAAGGCAAAAAATCTAAAGGATCGTTTTAGTCTTCTCTGCAGATCTTGGGTTAACCAACCAAAATCCGATAAATTACATGGATCTCGAGTTACGTATAACCAAAATCATGATATTCAGAAAGTTATTCCTTTAAAATCAATCTATCTACGATTTTTTCGTATAGGTACTTCATATACAGGTACGAAACAAAGGAATTTAACAAAAGAGATCAAGGGAAAAGCGGGAAATTTTGCTAAATTAATGACAAGTCAAAGTCCCTATGATTCAACGACAGAAGAGGAGATTAAACAAAAAGCGAGAGAAATTGATGCATTATCCGAAGAAATCAGAAAAACTTTGTTTCCTGATGATGGAAAGAATCGTACACATCCAAGTGCCGGAGCTTCTACATCTGAAGAATATTCTTGTCTCATAAAGTTCGTTAGTTGCTTTGAACACCTTCCACTTTTGAATAAAATAAAATGGGAAAGCGGTGAAACAATAACAGAAAAAGATCTTAATGATTATTTTGAAGAGATTGAAAAAAACGAATTATTAGAAAATTCAATGATTAATAATAGTGATGAAATTGATTTGAGTATATGGGGTTAAAACGATCTTTTGAGAAAAAGATATAAAAACCAATGGAAATCAATAAACTACCGAACGGATGGGAAATTAAGAGGATTGAAGAAATTGCGCAGGTTAATCCGCAACGGGAAAAAATAAAAGTTGATGATAATACTTTTATTAATTTTATTCCGATGGCAGCTGTAAAAGAGGAATTTGGGGGAATTGACATTTCAAATATGAGAACTTTTGAAAAAGTTAAAAAGGGTTACACACAATTTCGTTCCGGAGATGTGTTAATTGCAAAAATAACCCCATGTATGGAGAATGGGAAGGTTGCGTTAATACCCACCCTTGAAAACGACTTTGGATATGGTTCAACAGAATTTCACGTTTTAAGACCCAAAAATAATATCAGTTCTAAATGGTTAGCATATTACGTGGTCCAACACTCTTTCCGCAAAGAAGCGCGTCTAAATATGAAAGGAAGTGCTGGGCAACTTCGTGTTCCAACAAAATGGGTATCTAAACAAAAGATTCCTGTTCCTTCGTATGATCAACAAAAACGTATCGTGGCGAAGATTGAGGAGTTGTTTTCGTATCTCGATGCCGGTGTGGCGGCGTTGGAACGTGCTCAGGCAAACCTCAAACGCTACCGTGCCGCCGTGCTCAAAGCCGCGGTGGAAGGCAAGTTGACGGAAGAATGGAGGAAACAAAACCCTGATGTTGAACCCGCTTCCGAACTCCTCAAACACATCCTCGCCGAACGCAAAACAAAATGGATCGAACGCGAACTCCATAAATGGATTCTCAAGAAGGTTTCAAAACGAAAGAATCCGTCATGGTATGTCTATGCGGTCCGTTCTGACGATGACAGTATATACATCGGTCATACCGATGACGTGGGAAAACGTTGGAACGAACACGTAAGAGATAAAGGAAACGCAGGGACAAACGGTAAACGACCTGTTGCTATTGTGTATTGTGAGGAATATGACTCACGAGAAAAAGCGGTAGAACGAAAGAAATGGCTTACATCGGAAAGAGGTCGTACATGGCTCGAACAGTGGTTAAAGAATCCCGCTAAACATAAAACGCCCGATGAGACAAAAGGTTTACATGTACAACTCCTATTTCAGGCAGGAAAAATCACCCAGAAATACAAAGAACCGCAACCTCCAGACACCACTAACTTGCCCAATCTGCCAGACGGCTGGTGCTGGGTAAACTTTGATCAGGTTCTTGTTTTAATAAGAAACGGGACAACAGCCTCTCAGAACAAAGATGGAAAAGGAATTGCAGTTAGTAGAATAGAAACAATCAGTATGTCAAAAATTGATTTTGAAAGAGTACGCCATATAGCCGAGGTAAGTGATGAACTTCAGAATTCATATATTCTTAAACCAGGAGATATTCTTTTTAGCCACATCAATAGTCCATCACATCTCGGGAAGACAGGTCTCTATATGGAAGATATGCCTCCATTGATCCATGGGATGAATCTTCTAATGCTACGACCAATTAGGTATTCTTACCTCTCAGAGTTTATAAATCTGATTTGTGTGCATCTAAGAAATTCTGGAGATTTCTCTGCGATAGCTCACCATGCAGTGAATCAGGCATCTATAAACCAAGATAGGTTGAGGCAAGTAGTGTTTCCTCTTCCTCCAAGCTCTGAACAATGCGAGATAGTCAAGACTGTAGAAGAGAAAATAACCTTGGTGGATCATCAACTATCAGACATAGATTGTAACATTGAAAAATTATATAGATTAAGACAATCGATTTTGAAACATATGTTCAATGGAAAACTCCTTCGAGAGTAATCCAATAGAAAGTATGAGGGAGAAACATTATGAGTGATCAAATTAATGCCTTCTTTGCTTATCCATCAAACCCAGTTTCTATATCAGAAACAATTAAACCTGCGATAGAGGAGATAAATCAATCAGGATTATGCAAAATACAATCTTGGGAAGATTGCAAGACAGGTGGGAAAATAATTATTGATGTAATTTGTAGAACCATAGATCAATCTTCTTTGTTTTGCGTAGATCTTACTTGTTCTAATCCCAACGTTTTATTTGAACTCGGTTATGCAATTGCAAGAGGAAAACGTATATGGATAATTCTAGATCCTAGCATTGAAGATTCAAAAAAACTTTATGATCAAATAAAAATATTAACAACTGTTGGCTATTCATCATATTGTAATTCAAGAAATATTATAGATGAATTCTATAAAGAACAACCTTGGGCAGATCTTAATGAAACGATATTATCAATGTCAGTTCAACCATCACTCTCTTCTGAAGAGCCTCAAACTTTACTTTATTTAAAAAATCAACATGAAACAGAAGCTGCGATACGTCTAAGTCGCATAATATCAGGTTACAAAATTCCTACAACTATAAGTGATCCTCGCGAATCCACGGTTCAATCTCTTGTTTGGTATGCCAAAAAAATTTGGACTTCCCCGGGAATTATATCTCATTTATCAAGCCCTATTCGTCAAGGAGCTTTGCTTCATAATTCACGTTATTCTTTTGTCTCTGGTCTTGCTTATGGTTTTGAGAAAGATTTATTAATGCTTGCCGAATCTAATTACAATACTCCTATAGATTATCGAGATATCTTGAGGCATTATCAATCACCTTCAGAATGTGAAAAAATTGTAGGTCCGTGGCTGGCCCAAGTTTCAAATAAATACGCTGATGAGGAGAAAAGAAGAAAGGAATATGTGAGAAGTGTTGAACTTGCTCTAGAGCTTAGAAATATATCTGTTGGCGAATATATTGCAGAAAATGAAGAACAAAGACTTTTAGACTATTTTGTTGAAACTTCTTCTTTTCTAGAATCTTTAGATGGTTCTCAAACAGTTATTGTAGGAAGAAAGGGATCTGGTAAAACTGCCAACCTTTTTGCTATTGCTGAAAGATTGAGAAAAGACAAACGTAATCTAATTTGTGTTATTAAACCGGTAAGCTATGAGGTTCAAGGTATTGTAAGGCTAATAAGGGATCTCCTAGAGAAAGATGAAAAGGGGTATTTATCTGAGGCATTATGGAAATTTTTATTATACACAGAAATCGCTTGCAATGCTGAGAATGAGATAAAGTTGAAAAATATAATTCCCCAAACCGGATCGATAGAAGAACAATTAATTACACTATTAGATCAAAATAACGGCGAGCTTAAGGAAGATTTTGCTATAAGGCTAGAGAGGTGTGTTAATTCCGTTAGTTCTATTAAATCTAAAATGGCGGTACAAGAATTTCGAGGTGCGATCTCTGAACTACTTCATCAAAGTATATTACATGATTTACGATCACTCTTAGGTAAGCTTCTTAAAAAACGAAGACGCGTGGTAATTCTAATTGATAATCTTGATAAAACATGGGATAGACGGAATGACATAGAACATCTTTCAGAATTTCTCTTAGGTTTGATACGTGCAGCAAGGGATATGAAAAAGGATTTTGAGAAAAAGGATCATTGGCGAGATCCTATTAATATAACGATCGTCATCTTTTTGAGAAGTGATATATTTGCATCTATTATGAGAAACGCACGAGAACCAGATAAAATTCAATATGGTCGCCTTAATTGGGATGACAAGGAAACACTATTTAGAATAATAGACGAAAGACTTATTTCTAATCAACAAGGGCAAACAAGTGAAGAAATATGGAACAAAATGTTTTGTTCTGAAATATCTGATATTAACACTCGCCAATATATTCTTGATCATATTTTACCAAGACCACGAGATATAGTTTTTTTTATAAAAGCTGCTTTATCAACTGCTATCAATAGAGGGCATAATCGTGTACTTCAAGACGATATATTAGAAGCCGAAAAACAATATTCACAGTTCGCACTGGAAAGTATTCAAGTAGAAAATGACATAACAATTCCAGATCTCCAAAATATTCTCTATGAATTTGTAGGTTGCAAAGACACTATAACTCACCCCGAATTATTAAAAATTCTATCAAATGCTAAGATCGAGAATGAAAATTATGATTTCGCTCTTCATCATCTAATCACACTTTCCTTTTTGGGTTTAAAAGTAAAAGATAAGGAGTTTCGTTTTTGTTCAAATGAAGAAGATGTTCCCAAAATAGAGATTTTAGCAAAAAGATATGCTCAATTAAAAGGTAAAGAGATAACATACAAGATCCACAATGCTTTTCAGTCTTATCTTGAGATTGAAAGTGATTATGAGTGTCAGGATAAACTAAACTAAAAAGTATAAGATGTTTTTTATGAAAAAATATTAATCGATGTTTTCTTTTTAAGAAGATATCAAATCACTAAGCACAATCAACAAATAGTCAACAAATCTTAGAATTTTGCCAATGTGTTGCGCGATGACGGCTTCTCTTATATAGCGTTTACGGAGCAGATTACGTATTTGCTCTTCTTTAAAAGATGGAAGTTACTCCAAAATTCACCATGGGGTCAAGGATGAATCGTAAGGGAAAAGAGACAAAGAGTGGTGGAGTAATTGATCTTCTCGGGTAGAACTGAAGGGATGACGCTGGAGTTCAAGCGAGATGTATCATCCCCGATGAGAGATATGAAGACACCCGTATTTAAAACCAGCTCTGAATTTATCGACTTCAGAGTAGATTCAGTGTTGCTCATGATGCTTACGTAAGCAAAATCCAAACAACATAGCAGATAATCAACAAGAATCTTAAAAATTTACGTGTAATTGGAGGCAGGAAATATAATCATTGGTGTTCTTAAAAGGATTTATTGATGTCTAACCACACCCAACAAATAGTCAACAAAGCCTGGAACTTTGCTCACGTGCTGCGGGACGACGGGCTTTCGTATATGGCATATACGGAGCAGATTACGTTTTTACTTTTTTTGAAGATGGCGCATGAACAAACCGAACCTCCTTACGTACCTGCTTCCTCGTCTTCCTCGGATGCGCACGAAGGTTTTCAGGAACCGCTTGTTCCAGAAGGCCTGGATTGGCAATCGTTGCTGGACCAGGACGGGGATGATCTCGAAATCCATTACCGGCATATTCTCGAAGAACTCGGGAAACAGCCCGGGATGCTTGGTGAAATCTTCAAAAAGGCGCGCCCCGATATCCAGAACCCGGCAACGCTCAAACGCCTTATTGTCGACCTTATCGAACCCGAACACTGGTCGTCTATGGAAGCGGACGTCAAAGGCGATATCTATGAAGGATTGCTTGCAAAAAGCGCGGCTGAATCGCCTAAAGGTGCAGGACAATACTTTACCCCACGTGAATTGATCAAAGCGATTGTGGACGTGATGCAACCCTCTCCCGACGATACGGTCTATGACCCAGCATGCGGTACTGGAGGGTTTCTTATCGCCGCACACGAGTATGTGGTCAAACATCACAGTAAAGACCTCAACCCGGATCAGAAAAAACACCTCCGGGAATCGTTTGTTTCCGGTATGGACCTTGTCCCCGCAACCGCGCGGTTGTGTATCATGAACTTCTATCTTCACGGTATCAAGGCAGACCCGTGTCCTATAACGTCGGGTATCGACAGTCTTGCCTCTGATCCGGGAGAACGTTACAGTATGGTGCTCACCAATCCACCGTTCGGTAAGAAAAGCAGTATCAAGATCGTGAATGAAGAAGGCGAACTGGAGAAAGAGGACCATGCATACGAACGGCAGGATTTCTGGACAACGACCAAGAACAAACAGCTGAACTTTCTGCAACATGTAAAGACCTTGCTGAAAATCAACGGCAGGTGCGCTATTGTCGTGCCCGATAATGTATTGTTCGAAGGTGGCGCCGGAGAAACCGTTCGTCGTAACCTGCTCAAACAGTTCGACGTGCATACCCTGCTCCGGCTGCCGACCGGTATCTTCTATGCGCAGGGTGTCAAGGCAAACGTGCTCTTTTTCGATGCAAAACCTGCTCGTGAAGAAGCCTGGACGACCAAACTCTGGATCTATGACCTCAGGACCAATAAGCATTTCACCCTGAAGACCAATACGCTTAGACGCACAGACCTCGACGAGTTCGTGGAATGTTTCAAACCAGGGCGACGACATGAACGTGAAGAAACCTGGAGTGAAGAGAACCCTGACGGCAGATGGCGTTGTTTCGACTATGACGATCTCATCAAACGTGACAAGGTGAACTTGGACATATTCTGGCTCAAGGATAAAAGCCTCGAGGACTCGGAAGATTTACCCGAACCAGACGTGCTCGCCCGTGAGATTGCCGACGATCTTCAGACCGCTCTGGAACAATTTCAATCAATCATCGATGAATTAAACTCTAATTAGGAAACCTGCGGTTTGTACGTAACGTAGGTTCAGACCTCTTTTTTACGTTTTAGTGGGAAAAGGGCTTCCACCCTCGTCACGCAGGTATTACTCCAGGAACGTACGCGACACCAACATCTCAAGAGACTCCTCCCTGAAGAACACAGAACAGCCGTTGTGGAGTGCGCGCT
>CAZSMK010000013.1:0-52758 GCA_964608095.1 uncultured Candidatus Sumerlaeota bacterium
GTTGATTCCTCTTATGCCTTAGAAAACCCTGATTCGCCGCAGGCGAATCACTAGCTTATTTTGGAACGGCAAATGTCCAGCTTTCGCTGAACCAGTACACTTTCGATTAAGCGATTGCTCTTTCTCCAGAATCTATACCGCGAAATTGCATATTCTTGTTGAATAAGAATGGTTTTTATTTTTTAATTAAACACACATATCCGTAATCGGAAAAACTCAAAAATTTAAGGACTGCAGCGACTGCAGCGACTGCAGGGACACCAGCGACTGCATCGACATCAGCGACTGCAGGGACACAAGCGACTACAACGACTGCAGCGACTGCAGGGACTGAAGAGACATCAACGACCGCAGCGACTGCAGGGACTGAAGAGACATCAACGACTGCAGCGACTGCAGGGACTGAAGAGACATCAACGACTACAGCGACTACAGAGACATCAGCGACTCCAGAGACTGCAGAGATATCATGAACTGCAGTAGTTCTACTTTTTCGCTTTTTTTGCGGGAGCAGCTCTTTGGTTTTTCGGTCCCTGGCGTCCCTGCAGTCGATGCAGTCTTTTACATAAGGAGGAACAATTGATGACTAAAGGCTTCATCCTATCTCATGGGGGGTATAAAAAACTGCTTTCCTACCAAAAAGCCGAGATTGTATTCGATGCTACCGTATATTTCTGTTCCCGGTTTTTGGAAAAAAAAGATCGTACCTATGACCAGATGATCCAGGCTGCACGTTCCGGAAAACAGAACATTATCGAGGGCAGTATGGCGTCGGGTACATCTAAAGAGATGGAAATAAAACTTACCAATGTAGCTCGTGCCAGTATGGAAGAACTTCTTACCGATTACCGTGATTTCTTACGAAGCCATAACATTAAAGAATGGACTAAAGACCATCCTTATTCACAAAGGTTAAGTGAATTAATCAGGACGCGCAACGCTACATACGAGACGTTCAGGAAAGGCATCGAACATTCCGATCCTGCCATTTGCGCCAATGTCATCATTGGGCTGATACGGGTAACAAGCTACCTCCTCGATCATCAGATAAGACGCCTTGAAAGAGATTTTATTGCACAGGGTGGTATGCGGGAACGTATGACAGAGGCACGGTTGAGGAAGCAAAATAATAAGGGTACGGAAAATAGATCATAAACGGTTGCAGGACCATCAGCGACATCAGCGACTGCAGGGACATCCTCGACTACAGAGACTGCATCGACTGCAGGATCGGCAGCGACTGCAGCGACTGCATCGACATCAGCGACTCCAGAGACTGCAGGGACATCATGAATTGCAGAAGTTCTACTTTCTCGCTTTTTTTGCGGGAGCAGCTCTTTGGTTTTTCGGTCCCTGGCGTCCTTGCAGTCGATGCAGTCCCTGGAGTCCTTTCATGGGATAAATTGTGCTATACACTCGGGCGGTGGACGATGTATTGAATCATGCAGCGAAGCAGATGTCGTCCGGCTACATTGTTTTCACCGGCAAGGTTGAGACAACATGCAAGCAGGTGACCTTTATTTTCAAATCGAGTCTCGAACACGTAATCGTAGATGGCGCCGCCGGGGTTACGCGCGCTGATGCCCCAGACGAGAGGTTTCCCCGAGTTCCGGGAAGCGCCCAGCACAAAGGGTTTGCGTTGTGTCATATCGAGGAACTGAAGATCGATGAAGCCCTCGTGGGGAAAATCGCCCAGCGCTGAACCTTCCGGGAGCCAGATGGCTGTCTCACGCCAGAATGGCGCCCCCTGCCGGTTATAGAACCCCGGCTCTTTGGAGCCGGGCAGATAGATTACGTTCATCCCCTCACGCAATGCAGCCTTTATAGGATCATCAATTGTGTCGGTGAGGAGGACTGAATTTTTCCGGGATATTGTCTTAGTCCATCCGTCATTGCTCGACGGCTGAATTGCCTCGATCTGCAGACCGGGATAGGAAGAGATCAGGTGCTCCCCGCCGTCAGGTGAATAGCCGAATATAGTCACTCCTGCTGCCATCCGGGCGTTGTCGTCAGTTGGAAACAACCACACGTTCCAAATATTGGAAGCGACTTCGCCCTGTTGCCCGAGCTCAGCCTCGAGTCGGCATGTAAGGGGTGTAGGCGTTGTTGTGAACGAGTCGTCCAATTCCAACCGGAGGGAGGCAACTGTTCGTATCTCACCTCGCTCTGCTGAAATAACACTACTCCCTCGAGCAATTACATTCGTCGTGTGCATCAACCGCCATCGGAACGGCGCGTGCACGACATCTTCACTGTAATTAGAAAGAATCAGGTCGCACTGAATAGATTCATCTACCCGGAAACAGCGTGAGCGGCGCTCTGAGTATAAAACCAGCACACGATCAGCGTTGAAGGGTTGCCACTCATCAGCGTGCCATTTTTGTTGAAGGATGTCGTCATAGAAGCCGGGGCGTGTTGCCGTTATATCACGCAAGGATGTCATGACAAAACCAGCCGGCTCAGGGTACCTGCGAAACTCCTCGAAGTAGGCTTTACGGAGCGCCAGGCCGTGCTGTTTCTGCATGTCGACCAAGCGCTTCGGCGCACCTGAGCCATAAAATCGCCTCAGTTCGTCATCAAACCGGAGTTGCTCCTGGAAATTTGCGTTGTCAAGCCACCAGGGAGTTGTATCGGATACAAAAGCGTCGTGGATAGCTTGGGAGTCCCGATACGTGTCCGCATCGAAATCCTCTCCAAAGAGGAAGGGCTTGGGCTTGAGATTTTTACGCATATCGTCAACAAGTGTCGCAAGATATTTGTAGTATTCATCGAGGTCTCGATACGTATGGCAGACGTACCAGTCGGTAATATGATGCTTGAAGAAGGAGCTGTTATCGCAGATCAACGCCCCGCCCGTCATCTCCTTACCGATGCGATACGTGCGTTCCAGCAAATCCCAATTTGGATTGATATGTGCCTCGCACGTCAAATCCCGCAGGATGATTGACGGATGATTGCGGTCGTAGCGAAACCACTCCGGGTACTCACGCGCAAAATCCTTATCCAGACGGTTGTCGCCGGCTTGAGGAAAATTGACATAGAGCCAGGTAGGATATTCCTGCCATAAGAGCATTCCGGTCTCATCTGCAATTTCATAGAATCGGCGCGGAAACATGAAGAGGCAGACCTTGACCAGATTGAAACCGGCGGCGCGCAAATCCTCGAATTCCTGTCGAATGCGCTCCTCGGAAGGATCAATCGTAAAAAGGTCTGGATAATAACCCCAATGAAGCATACCACGCACCATGAGTGGTTTGCCGTTGAGCAGGATTTGTGTACCCTTGGATTCGACACTTCTCATGCCGAAGCGAGTAAAGTGTTTATCAGATAAAACATCTCCATCAAAAATCTCTACAACCGCGGTATAAAGATAGGGTGATTGGGGTGACCACACCTCAGGAGCAGGGATATTGAGGCTGATTTCGATTTTCTTATGTCCTTTCTCCACCGGTTCATGGCGTATTTCGTGCATCGCCACTTTGCGATTTTCACGGTCAAGAACATAGCAGAGAATCCGAGCATCCCTCGCGGTCTGTGAATCCAGAGCAATATGCAATTCTGCTTCTTGTTCCTGAAGGTGGGGGAGAACAAAAACATCGTCAACACGAATAGAACCTGTGGCGAAAAGGGCAACATCCTGCCACAAGCCGCCAAAGTGAGAATCGATTCCCACAAAGCGCCCAATTTCCTTTGGAAATCCCGCACTGAAATGTTCAGGCATCTCCTCAACACGAACGACTAATATATTATCGCCGGATGGCTTCAATGCATCGGTGAGACGAAACGTGAATGGCGCCCAGTTACCCACATGTTCACCTACGCGTATGCCGTTCAACCAGACTGTTGCCTTAGTGGCAACGCCATGGAATTGAATCCAGACTTGCTTACCAGTCCATTCCGCTGGCAAGGCAAAGGAGCGGCGATACCAGCCGACGCCATGGTAATCGAGCCCATATCCCTGTGCTTGCCAGGAACCTGGAACTACGATCTCTCCCCACCCGATTTGATTTGCGGGAAGAAACCACTCTTCTTCATCGCCCCTGTTTTGCCTATCGAGACGAAATTCCCATCGCCCCGACAGAGGACGATGTCCTTCAAGGGGGTGAGAAATAAGCCGCCTGTCGGAATCTGGTGGTTCGACACCGGGAGGCATCTTTAAGACGACTTCGCCGGTTCTGGTTGTTGTGAGATCTCCGATGCTCACGCTGACAAGCGTCTTCCCTGTTCGTTCGGGGCGAAACAATCCCCACTCGTCAATGGTTCCCCCTTTCGCGCTCCAGCGTGCATTAGCGGATGAAACACGGTTGCCGTCCGCGTCAAATACATCCACAATGTACTGCACGGATTTATTTACGCTTATAATGCCTGAAGGGGAACGAAGGTTTACAACACACGGCGTTTTTTTCATATCCATCCGCTCCTCGTATTTTAATCGTATACCCCAGTTACGATCGTTCTGAATAGAGAATGTCCTGCCCTCATCCACAGAATACATGCTGCGTCCCTGTATAGGCGGCTGAGAACAGCCGAGAATATCCAACGTCTCGCTGGTCCGATTCGAGGGATTAGTCACATTCGAGTTTATCTCTACCCGATTCAGCCCTGCGCGCCATTCTCCAACCGGTACCTCGATCTCGAGCCAATGGGTGCGTCCGTCTTGAAACGGTGTAAGGGATTGCCAGTGCCAGGCTCCGCCATTTACACGCACGGCGATTCGGGGCTTTGTTTCACTCTGCACGGCTTTGATATCCGACCCGACATGGGCATGAACCAGCACTGTGGTGTGGCTGAACGTCTCCGGTGACATAAGCGAAAAATCTACACCGAGGATATAGGCTCTGTGCTCCGGGACGTAGTAGCCAATAACAGTGCTGAATTGATTGCCACCCTTGTCATAGGCGATTTCTGCCGCCCATAAACCTGCTGCAACCACAAGGTAGCACAAAAGCAAGCGAACGAAGGGGAGGGGCGGGGATAATCCCTCGAGGAATTTCTTAAGATACATCATCATGATATGAGCTGGCAGTGTAAATCCCATACGAATCACCGTATATCCCTTACAGTTGGGTATTTTCAAGTACAGTAATCCTACCCGGCGATAGGCACCAAGACGAATGGTAATGAGGGGGCAATCTATCTGTCAAGCGGTGAGTGGGATGGGCGTAAGAAAATCAACGAAGTCTTCAAAGGAAAAGGAAAGTAAAAAAGTTGAAGGAAAAAAAGATGGTGCCGGGAGCGGGACTTGAACCCGCATGCCCTTTCGGGCGCCACCCCCTCAAGATGGTGTGTCTGCCAGTTCCACCACCCCGGCACCAGAAGCGGTTTTCGAGTTTATTGCTTGACTTAGTATATTGAATTAGAGTATAAATGACATGGGTCTTTTAATTCAAGTGAAAAAGTACCCGATTTTAATTCTTTGACAATTGAGGAGGCGAGAGAGACCAGGACGAAGGTAAAAAGACGGCTGGTTGACTTGAAGTGAGTTCGGGTTTTTGGGGTTTCGTGTTGCCCTGCGTACGAAAGCCCAAAGCCCCGAACACATGTCATCCGGCATTTCCGCCGCAAGCCAACCGGCATAAAGAGTAAGCCGTCTTTCTTTTCGAGGTAAAAGTACGTCCGTCTCTATGTAGCTGGACGTGGTGGTTTTCAACTCAGGACGGCTTGATGATTTCTCATCTTAAGGGCTTTTCTTTCCTGTATCTCTCGGCTTTCCTCATACGAGGAGGTTATACTTATGATAGACACATTGAGAATCCCCTATGGAGATAGGGAGATAATCATTGAAACAGGGAAGGTGGCAAAACAGGCACGCGGCGCGGTTACCGTCCAACTGGGCGATACCGTCGTTCTTGTTGCGGTGGTAAGCAGCGACCAGCCGGTTGAGGATCTGGATTTTTTTCCGCTTATGGTCGATTATCGTGAGCGCTATTACGCCGCCGGTCGTGTCCCGGGAACCTTTTTCCGGCGCGAGGGAAGACCGCAGGAGCATGAAATTCTCCAGGCGCGTCTTGTCGACCGCTCCATCCGTCCGCTTTTTCCCGATGGATGCCGCTATGAAGTGCAGGTATACGTTACCGTCCTGTCCGCTGATTCGGACAATCTACCGGATACGCTTGGCATCATCGGCGCATCTGTAGCGCTCAACATGTCCGAGATACCGTTTCAATCCCAGGTTGCTGCGGTAAAGGTCGCAATGGAACAAGGCGAACCCATTTTAAATCCGACGGATGAACAACTCAAGCAGAGCAGTATCGATCTCATAATAGCGGGTAATCGCGACGGAGTGCTCATGATCGAAGGCGACGCACAAGATATTGACGAAAAATATGTGCTTGCGTCGATCAAGCGTGCACAGGAAGAAATCACCAGGATGATAGACCAGATGGATGCGTTCTGTGAAAAGTACAGGAAAGAGAAGTTTCCCATGGAGCCGCGTGAGATTCCTGAAGAACTCGTCGAACAGGTTACCGCCGAAGCTGACCCAATTATCAGCCAGATGCTGGTTACGGAAGACAAAAAGCTGCGCCAGAAGATCGAGAAAGAAGGACTTGAAGCTATACAGTTAAAACTTGTTGAGACTTTTCCGGAAGAGGAATCTACCGTTGCGTCGCTTTTTGCAGACCTCTATAAGAAGCGGATGCGTGCGATGATACTCGAGGAGGGTCGCCGGATAGACGGTCGTGGCTACACGGATATCCGGGAGATCGAGTCCGCGGTGCAGGTGCTTCCCCGGACTCATGGTTCCGCCCTGTTTACGCGCGGTCAAACACAGGCGCTCTCGACCGTAACGCTCGGGACACCGGAGGATGCGCAGACCGTGGATGACCTTCTGGGTGTGACGACGCGGCGGTTTATGTTGCACTACAATTTTCCCTCATTTTCCGTGGGAGAGGTGCGCCCCGTTCGAGGACCCGGCAGGCGCGAGATCGGGCATGGCGCTCTGGCTGAACGCGCCTTGCTCCATACCATCCCTCCAAAGGAGGAGTTCCCTTACACTATCAGGATCGTCTCTGAGATTCTCGAATCCAACGGCTCGTCATCCATGGCGACCGTATGTGCAGGCTGCCTGAGCCTTATGGATGCAGGTGTTCCGGTTACCAATCCGGTTTCCGGTATTGCGCTCGGTATGGTTAAAGAAGGCGATAAGGCGGTTATCATCAGCGACATAATCGGTCAGGAAGACCATTATGGGGATATGGATCTCAAGATTGCAGGAACGCGAACCGGTGTGACTGCTATCCAGATGGACCTTAAAGTGCCCGGAATCGACTTCGAGCTTCTCGAACGCGCGTTTCACCAGGCACGAGATGCACGCAACTATATCCTGGATAAGATGCTTGCCGTACTCGATCAGCCTCGAGCTGACCTTTCACCTTATGCACCCCGGATACACATCATGCAGATTCCGCGTGAAAAGATCGGGGAACTCATTGGACCCGGCGGTAAGATCATCAGGGGCATTATAGAAGAAACCGGTGTTAAGATAGACGTTGAAGACGACGGCACTGTGTATATCGCCTCGGTAGACGGCGAATCCGCGGCGAAAGCAATCCAGATGGTCGAAAACATCACCGCTGATGTTGAACTAAATAAGGACTATATTGGCAAAGTGGTACGTCTTGTTGACTTTGGCGCATTGGTTGAAGTTCTGCCCGGCAAGGTGGGGTTACTTCACATATCAGAAATGGAGAATCATCGGGTTGCAAAAGTCGAGGATGTATGTAAGGAAGGCGATGAGGTAAAGGTGCGCGTTATCGGGATAGATCGAGACAGCGGGAAAATCCGTTTGAGTCGTCGGGTGCTTCTGGAGGGCGGTGGAGAGTCCAGAAGAGAAGAATACGACCGAAAAGGAAGCCGTGACCGACGAGGAAGTCATGACCGCCGTTCCGGTCGCGGTTCCAAACAGAGGTCTTGATGCTTTTGCATAACTATTTAAGCCGCTTCTTAATCCGTCGAGAAGGGCTTGACGTGATACTGAATCTCAAATAGATGGCTCTGGTCAGCGTTATCATACCGACGTATAACCGGGCACGTTTCGTGGTCGAAGCGGTGGAATCGGTTCTTCATCAGTCGTTCAAGGACTATGAGGTGATTGTTGTCGATGATGGCTCGGACGATGCGACTCCAGAACTCCTCTCACCCTATATTAACCGTATTCGGTACATCGCCCAGCCCCGCCAGGGTCCTTCTGCAGCTCGAAACACCGGTATAAATGAGTCCAGAGGTACGTATTGTGCGTTTCTTGATTCCGATGATCTCTGGCGTCCCGAGAAACTCGAACGTCAAGTCGAGTTCTTCGCAACACATCCCGATTTTCATATTTGCCAGACTCAAGAACTATGGCTCAGGAATGATAGGGAGATAAAGCCCCGTCCAAAACACAGAAAGGAACATGGGTGTTTTTTTGAGAGAGCGGTCGGACTCTGCCTGATAAGCCCCTCTGCGGTGATGATGAGGCGAACTCTGTTCGATGCGGTTGGATTGTTCGATGAGATGCTGTCCGCCGCGGAAGATTATGATTTATGGCTGCGCGTCACCGCAAGGTATCCTGTCGGTCTCATCGATGAAGAGCTGGTGATAAAACGTGGGGGGCACGCTGATCAGCTGTCTGTGAAAAGTATCGGCATCCTTGACCGGTACCGAATCCAGGCGCTTATAAATATACTGGAGAGCGGGTGGCTTTCAAGAAAACAGGTTGAAGTGGCGATGCACGAGCTGCGGCGAAAATGCCGGATATACGCTTCGGGCTGTAGAAAACACGGGAGGGAAGCGGAAGCAGATTATTACGAGAAGTTGCCGGACATAGTAAAAAAAAGAAGGGGTAGGGGATAATTATATTGCCAAAAAGTATATAAAAGATATAATTTATGTCATATATCGCGGGAGAAGTATCATGACGAAAACAAACGATCGTTCCTCAAAACGTCTTACCCGACGTGAGTTTATAAAATCAGTGGCGGTCGGCTCTACTGCCTTTGCAGGTATGTTAGCCGGTATCACAGTGTTCAGCCGTGAGACAGCGCAAAAAGCCCCTTCTGCTGCGCCTACAACAACGCCTTCTACCTCACCCCTGTATAACATGTATCCCGGCAAGGTCGTCATGACCAGGCAACAAGGTGTGGTTGACGATAACGGTTCAGTACATGCGCCGACAGTGGCAGAGATGCTCAAGAAAACGCTTGTGAATCTCAGTGGTGAGAAGGATGTGCGCGATGCCTGGAGAAAATTGCTGCGCTTCGAAGCGGACGATGTCATCGGTATCAAGATCAACTGTATCGCCGGAAAAAATCTATCCAGCAACCCTGCCCTTGTGCAAGCAGTTGTAGACGGCTTGCTCGCTTCAGGCATCAAGCCTGGCAACGTAGTCGTCTGGGAACGCACCGAACGAGAGCTTATCCGGTCAGGATTTACGCTTAATTCATCACCAGGCGCTGTTCGCTACATGGGGACACGACCTCACATCGGTTATGACAGTGAGAATCTGAGAACTATCGGAAGAAGGGAAATTCAATTGAGCAGGATTCTTACCCGGCATACGTCTATTATGATTAATCTCCCCATCTTGAAGGATCACGGGATGTCAGGTGTGACTCTTGCATTGAAGAATCATTACGGCTCTTTCGATATTCCTGCACAATTTCATAGCAATAACGGAGATCCCTGGATTGCTGAACTCAATGCGCTTCCTGAGATCAAGAATCAAACCCGGCTGATTGTCGCCGATGTGCTGAGGCCGATATGTAAAGGCGGTCCGGGCGATAATCCGGCGTTTCGATGGAACTACAATGGTGTCATGATCAGCACTGATCCTGTGGCAATAGACACCATCGGGTTGGAGATTCTTGATCAACGACGCAAAGAGATAGATGTTGAATCAATAGCCGCGAGCAATCGAGCAAAACATATTCAGACCGCCGCGGCTCTTAACCTCGGGATTGCAAAAAGAGACGAGATTACACGCGTCGAGGTTTAGCTCCAATGTGTGTGAGGCGAAGGAATCTTGCCGCGTGAATCTGGAATGGGCGGTAACAGTATGTGTCAGTCCAGACTCAGATATCGAGGTTTTTAACTTTGGGGGCGTGTTCCTGGATGAAGTTTCTTCTTGGTTCTACCTGATCGCCCATGAGGATAGAACAAATTCGCTCCGCTTCTATTGCGTCTTCCAGCGTGACCTGCATGATGGTTCTGGTCTTGGGATTCATGGTGGTTTCCCAGAGTTGATCCGGATTCATCTCCCCGAGACCCTTGTAGCGCTGGATGGAAATCCCTTTGCTGCCGATGTCGCTGATAATCTTTATCAATTCCTGCAAAGAATAGGCGGCGCTTTCTCCCTTGGTATCCACAATCCGAAACGCCTTGTTATCGTTTTGATCTTCTTTCTCGACATATCTGAACAATTCCGGATTTATGCCCAGGCAGGTGAGATTATTCCAAAGTTCCTCAACGGTTTTTGATTCCGGAATTTCGATGATATTATGACTATTAATGTGTTTTCCTTTATTCTCCTCTTTATCCGAAGAAGAGAACATGTCGCTTATTCCGTTTTCCTGTCCGTTACCATTGGCTCCATTTTCGAAGTATTGAGCAAGGTCCTTCTCTTCATAGGCGAATTTGGTATGTTTGCCATGTACCACCATGAATCTGGGGAATCGACCTTTGTTGTCGCGGTTTCTGAGATAGAACGAAAAATCTATGCCTTTTCGCTCTATGGTATGATATACCTGCTGGAGTTGCAGGAGTGATTCCATAAGATTACGCACCTCTTTAGCGGTGAGTTTTCGTTCTGCTTTGCGCTTGCCGATTACGAATACGGTTGCTTCATCGAAACCCTGTTCGAGTAAAAATCTATCCTTATCCTCTTCCTTATCGAGATAACGTTCTACTTTACCTTTTTTGATTTTGTAAAGAGGAGGTTGTGCGATATAGATATGGCCGTTTTCGAGCAAGGGTCTCATCTGGCGATAAAAGAAAGTTAGAAGCAGGGTGCGAATATGAGCGCCGTCAACGTCGGCGTCGGTCATCAAGATAACCTTGGCGTAGCGGAGTTTTTCGAGGTTGAAGTTTTCCTCGCCTATGCCGGTCCCGATTGCCGTAATGAGGATACGAATTTCTTCATTGCTGAGGACTTTGTTGAGGCGTGCTTTCTCGACGTTAATGATTTTTCCCCGAAGAGGCAAGACCGCCTGGAAGTGACGGTCGCGTCCGAGTTTTGCGGAGCCGCCGGCGGAATCGCCCTCGACTATATATAGCTCGGTAAGCGTTTTGTCCTTCTCGGCGCAATCGGCGAGTTTACTGGGCAATGTGCCGATTTCCATAGCGCTTTTACGTACAATTTCCCGCGCGCGACGTGCTGCGTGTCGTGCCTGGGCTGCATTGATCACCTTGTCCATGATCTTGCGTGCTATCGGGGGATTCTCTTCCAGAAATTCGTTAAGTCCTTCGTTCACTATTTGTTCGACCAAGCCCGCAATTTCAGGATTAAGCAACTTCGATTTTGTCTGGCCCTCGAATTGCGGTTCGGAAAGTTTTACGCTTACCACCGCAGTCAGCCCTTCACGCACGTCATCACCGGTTAAGCCTTCAGGTATCTTCTTCAGCATATCGTTTCGTTTGGCGTAGTCGTTCAGAGTTCGTGTAAGGGCGCGCCGAAACCCCATAGCATGAGAACCGCCGTCACGGTTGTTTATATTATTGGCAAATGTATACAGGATTTCTGAATAGCTGTCGTTATACTGGATCGCGACCTCGACCTTGACTTCATCTTTCGTATCTGTCGCTTCATCCTTCACGTATTCGCGTGTGCTCTCTAAAAAGATAGGTTTTGAGTTGAGGGTAGTTTTTGCCTCGTTAAGATTTTTAACAAATTCGCGTATGCCACCCTTGAAAAAGAACCGCGCTTCTTTGCTGGTTCTCTCATCATTCAGTATAATGGTGACGCCGGCGTTAAGGAAAGCAAGTTCACGGAAACGATTAGCGAGGGTATCATAAGAGAATTCGATAGTCTCGAAGATAGCGGGATCGGGTCTAAAGCGAACGCGTGTGCCGTTGTGGCGCGATTTGCCAATTTTCTCGAGTGGAGTCACCGGTTTTCCCGTTTCATAGCGCTGAAAATAGACTGCATTATTACGCCGAATCTCGACCTCCAGCCATTCACTTAAGAAGTTAACGACCGACACACCCACACCATGAAGTCCACCGGAAAATTGATACGCTTTGTGAGTGAACTTCCCGCCGGCATGCAATTTAGTCATGACCACCTCGACCGTTGATTTATCTTTTTCCACCGGGTGATTTTCTATCGGTATGCCACGACCGTCATCGACGATGGTAACGCTGTTATCATAATGGATATAGACATCGATTTTGTTACAGTAGCCGGCGAGGACTTCATCAATGCTGTTATCAAGGACTTCAAAGACGAGATGATGAAGTCCGAGTGAGCTGGTGTTGCCGATATACATGGCAGGACGACGTCGAACTGCGTCGTGACCGTCAAGGATTTGGATGGATTCTGCATTATAAAGATTGGCGTCATCAAGGCGTTTCTTTTTCCCCATGTGATCCTCCTGAAAAGATTACTTATAACGCAGCTCTTTTTCCTTGTGATCCACCACACGTCCACGCTGCGAAAAATAGAGTTGCGGCATTCTGTATAGCACTGAATTGTATACATTATTTTCTCATTGCAAAGTTTAAAATGTCAAGAAATATTACCTGGAGGGGCAACTTTTTTTCGTGTATAAGATACTTTATTTCAGTAGTTTATATATTTAAACGAGTCATGGTGCGGTATGTTTTTGGATTTTTTTATTCTGAGCCCTCAAAACGTGCATCAATGAGAGGGTAAAAGGTATAATTGGAGAAAAAAATAGGCAGAACAAGCCGTAAAGGGAAAAATGATGAATACTGAAAGCTCAGGAAAAAATAACGCCTCCACGCCAGTGGCGCGCTCTGTTTCTTTCGTTCTTCTTATCTACTTCAACACTCGCCACGCAGGGGAAATACATACTCTCTAATAATACCCCGATAGAACTCTTCTTGGCTCCTCTCTATTGCTGTAAGTGCAATCCTGAAACGTCTCTATGTTTCCGCCTCTCTACACTATCAATAGAATTGCCATGCATCGAGACGTACCTTTGCAATTGATCCAAACACATCGATTTCTTTCAGAATAGTACCTTGATTTGGATAATTGTTTTCAGGTGGACCGTTATCATCATATGCTTTGAATGCACCACTACTGTTGTGCGAGACATTATAGAAGGTAAATTTTAGTTTTTTTATATTAGAGATCATATACTCCTGCTCGGATGCATAAAGCCGAACTACAGAGACCGTTGATTCATCCGGTCTCGATTGTCCATATATACCGGTTGTCAGATTCTTAACGAGAGTGTGTGTGCTTATACCGTCGTCTGCATCTATCTTTACATTAATCCATGCGCGGTCTCCTAATTCATGATGCCCCGCAAAGATTCGTATATCGGCGATTCTAACTGGTTGCGAGAATGCATATTCAAGCACAAGGGAGCCAAAGTCAGGATAGAATTCCCCGTAATCATCACATATGACGGTCAATGTGTTTTGAGCCCAGACGCCATCGGTTAATGTTGCAAGCCGTGCTGTCTCATCCATAGGGTACGATGCGCTCAGAAATCCACCCCCGATGCAATTTGCTATCATAGAATTGAGAAGGTCCTTATCAGATACGTGATATCGCAAAGTGGTATCACCGTTGTCGAAAACCGTAGATCGTGGACCACTGACAATATCGTAGTCAGTGGCAAATTTTTCTTTAAACTGTGGAATGATAGACATGATGGGTGAAATCCGACGTGCCCTGTCATCTGGATTGCCCTGGTCAGAGTCATCGTCGTAGGCGATAACTTGATAATAAAGTGTATGCCCAAGCGGAGGCATGAGAAGAGGGGCATCGTTTATAAAAAGATCGCCACCCATATTGTGCATACCAATTGTACGTGCGCTGGTAAGCGGGGATTTGTCGATAGCCCACCTGATATGGACACCCTGGCCGTTTGATGTTGTATTGTCATCATAAACTCCGCCTGGATCAGATATGGAGGAAAGTATATAGATGGGGATATTTTCAAACGGTATTGTAGGAGAAGTGGCGAAGTCTCTAATGCGGGGACCCGTGTTGTCATCATCCCCGGAAGAAATCTTCCATAGCAGGGGGGGTATGTCATCAGGATATTTGAACTTATCGGCAACAAGTTTCTGCGCTAACGAGTTGGGTGTGTGGGATGGGAAAAGATAGGAGTATGAAAAAACCGTCAACCCGTGCGACCCTAGCTGGCGGCTAACCTCCACCTGATCAACAAAGACCGATGAGCTAGAGATACGGGATGCACCAATACCGAGAGCGACAAATCTATCAGCGCTGTGTTCTACATGTTCCGTTGCGTATTCGATAAAGTCGTCAACGTTATTGCTGTATGTCATCGGGTGTGATATATCAAGTATTCCTTTGTTCAGCCAACCATGGAAGTCCTGGTAAAGCGCATTGTAGCCGTTGTTGAAGGTGGGCCATGTAGCTGCGGTTATGTGAATGTCTGTCCGGGTTGTAACAGCGTCCCGATAAACGTTATCCACGAGTTCCGTGACCTGGTCACGACGGAATTGTGCCCATTCGTCGGGCATGGTTTCGGGTGTACCGCCATATTGATCGAAAAACCTCTTGAGACTAATCGTATCCCAGGAATAATTCCAGGCGGGATATCGGATATAATCAAAATGAACACCATCAACATCATAGCGATTAACAACTTCGAGATAGACATCATGTAGATAGTTTTGCACGGACGGAATGCCGGGACTCAAAGAAACGTAATGCTCGTTAAGTGTCATGGTTGCACCATCTGAATTCACGCATAACCAATCAGGATGATCGTTCCAGAGTTGTGGCACATCGGGAGGAGGAGGAGAAGTCCCTAACCAAGCCGGGTAGGCATTCATGTATGCGAGAATCTTCAATCCTCTGTCGTGTGCGCGTTGAATGGCAATCTCCAGGGGGTTCCAACCGGGATCAATCCCCAGAGTCGATGGATCGGTTCCGGATAGTTCCCAGGCCCAGGGTTCGATAGCCGACTCATAAAAAACCGTGCCATTTCCCCTGACCTGAAAGAGAACATAATTAAAGTTGTGATCGGCAACATTATCAATTATCGAATAGATATGCTCAGGAGTTCTATATTCCCATCGAGTGACCCATATAGCGCGTATTTCTTCTGCGGGGACATTAAAAAGGCCAAGGACAAAAAATATTCCCCCCATGACAAGATAATATCTCTTCATCGTTAAATGTCCTTGTAAAATAAGGATCTGGCTGTAATAATTATGAGATATTATTTATTGTAAAAGGTACGGTATCAAGATCAAACTTGCGAGTGTAAAAGATGAAAGAAAGAGATGAGTTTGCAGAAGAAATAAAACGTCGTGCTGATAGAATCAGCAGCCTGATTCTTTTCAGCGATGTCGCGTGGGTAGATATTGCAATCGAAATTGAGAACCTGAGGGAATGGTGTAAAGCCCGGTTTCCTGAAAAAAGTTCATTGTTCGAGATGATTTATGTAAAACGTTTCCAACGGTTATGGGAACAATGGCGCCGGGAGGAACCTTCTTTCCATTATTCATAAAAAGTTTTTCACGAAAGAGCAGCGAAAGATAGATGGGACGTTTTTCGAAATTAGAACGAGGAGTAGTACCGCCAAAACTTGCCGAAGAATCCGCAAAAGCAGAACAGGCGGTAAAGCAACCAAGCACTGAGGAGAAGTACGACGCACCATATTATATAAAGCTTGCGGATCAGCATTTCTTTTTCGGTGAGTTTGAACGTGCGTTACGTTTTTATTCTCGTGCACTTCAGCTCGACAATTCCAAGACATACCCCTGGATAGGACAGATATTCAGTCTTCTCGAGATGGAGCAGGTGAAAGAGGCGGGGATATGGGTGACGCGCGCGCTGGAGTTCTTTCCCGAGGATTCCGATATCATTGCGCTTCAAGCGGTCGTTTACGCGTATCGGGGAATGGTAAAACGAGCCGTGGGGGCTTCAGATTATTCCATGAGCAAGGGGGGAACGGTATTTACATGGCTCGCGCGCGGTGAAGTCCTCCTCATCGCAGAAAACAAAACCGCTCATTTCTGTTTTGAGAAGGCTATGGAACTCTCGCCTGCCAATGATTGGAAGACTCCGATGAGAGCAGGCTTGATCTATTTCAAGCATAAACAATTCAGCCATGCACTCGATTTTTTTCAACGCGCCGTCTCTATTAATGTCACCAATTATTATTTATGGTACCATATTGGGCTTGGTTACTGGCGTCTGGGATTCAACCATAAGGCAATGGAGGCGTTCAAACGATCGCTCGAACATAATCCTAAATTCAAAGGCGCAAGAGATGCGTTGGACAGGGCGTTGAAGACATCCATATTCAAACGATTTTTCAGGCGACTGACTCACCGCAAAAAATAAAGTTCGGAGAACGACGGTAGAAAGAGGACGTCTCTATTCGGCGCTTTTTCTATCGCTTTTTTATGGGAACTATTTGTCGTCTTTCTATTATAATATACCTCGCTGGTTCTTATTAAGAGGATATCGGAAGTATGTCTTCTATAGAAGAAATAGAAGAGGGTGGGGCGCTTCTACCCGTAATAGCCATTGTCGGTAGACCGAACGTGGGCAAGTCTACCTTGTTCAATCGGCTTGCCGGTCAACGTAAAGCCGTTGTCCTAAAGATGCCCGGCGTCACACGCGATAGGAATTATCAGAGGATAAAATGGAACGAGCATGTGATGCTCCTTGTCGATACTGGTGGTTACGAACCGGAAAGCGATGACGATTTGTTGGCATTGATTAGAGAACAAGCCCAGCTTGCAATGGATGAGGCAGACGTTATTCTCTTCGTTACGGATGTCGAACATCCCCTCCACCCCACCGACACACTTATTATGAAACAGCTTCGTACTACGCAAAAACCGAGTCTACTCGTAGTGAATAAATGTGACAATGAGGAACGAATCAACGCGGCATACGAATTTCTCGAGTTAGGGGTGGACAAGGTATATCCCGTCTCTGCAAGCCATAATATCGGGATAGGGGCGCTGATGGACGACGTGATAGAGCTAGTGCCGGATACGAGCCGGATAGATCGTGCGGTCGAGTCTATTCGTGTGGCAATTGTGGGAAAACCAAACGTGGGAAAATCAACGCTTCTCAACGCCATTCTCGGCGAGCGGCGGGCGGTGGTCAGCGACAAGCCGGGTACTACACGCGATTCCGTTGATACACTCATTAAACGTAACAACACCCTGTATACTTTGATTGACACAGCGGGGCTCAAACGTCGTGGTAAACATAAACTTGCCGTGGAACGAATCTGCGTCTCCGCTTCTATTATGAGCCTTGAACGTTGCGATGTGGCGTTGCTGGTGTGCGATGCAACCGAAGGAATCACCAAGCAAGATCAACACGTGGCAGGCTATATCCTTGAAGCCGCAAAGGCGGTCGTGATTCTTATCAACAAATGGGACTTGATCGATAAATCCCGTGAGAATCTGAAACTATGGAACGAACGATTGGAAGAGGCGTTCAAGTTTCTTCATTTTGCACCGATTTTGAGAATTTCTGCAAAAGAAGGCAAAGGCGTAAATCGTATCTTCGAGTTCGTCGATCAAGCGTATGAACAATATACGAAGAGGATTTCCACGCCGGAACTGAACGAAGCGGTCACCCAGATTCTTGCCCGACATCGACCGCCGAATTTTCAAGGTCGCGAGATCAAGATAAAATTTGCTACACAGGTGGCAACCGCTCCTCCTACCTTTGTGTTTTTCATGAATTTTCCCCAGGCGATTCACTTCTCCTACCATCGGTTTGTTGAAAATCAACTCAGGAAACGATTCGGGTTTAAGGGAACGTGTATTCGCATTTTCTGGCGAAAAAGCCAATGATACACATGAAGAAATTTTCACATCAAACCTAAAACCCTTTTTTGATTACAGGTTTTCCCATGTAAGGTTGGAGAGGTTCGGGAACAGTTATTGAGCCGTCAGGCTGTTGATATGTTTCCATGAGAGCGATGATGGTTCGTGGAAGAGCAACGCCGGAGGCGTTGAGCGTATGAGGGTATTCTGGTTTTGCCTCTGCGGTTCGCCGCATACGGATGTTCGCCCTCCTTGCCTGAAAATCCTCGAAATTGCTGCACGAGGAGACTTCCAGCCATTGGTTGACTCCGGGCGCCCAGACTTCTATGTCGTAACATTTCGCTGCGGCAAATGATAACTCGCCGCTGCATAATTCTATGACGCGATAGTGTAACCCGAGGAGTTGTAACACTTCTTCTGCATTATTCAGAAGGAGTTCCATTTCGTCGTACGAGGTTTCGGGAGTCGTGAACTTGACCAATTCGACTTTATCGAATTGATGAACGCGGAGCAGCCCACGCGTTTCCTTTCCGTAACTTCCCGCCTCACGCCGAAAACACGCCGTATATGCCACGTAATAGAGTGGAAGTTCTGCACCGTTGAGTATCTCATCCTGGTGAAGATTTGTCACAGGAACTTCTGCTGTTGGAATCATATAAAGGTCATCTTTTTCACAGCAATACATATCCTCTTCGAGTTTGGGAAGTTGACCGGTACCGGTAAGGGTACGACGGTTAACAAGGTAAGGAGGCGCAACTTCTAAGAAGCCGTGTTTACGGATATGGAGATCGAGCATGAAATTGATAAGAGCGCGGAGGAGTTCAGCGCCTTGCCCGAGCAAGAGAGAAAAATGAGCACCGGCGACTTTTGTGCCTCTCTGAAAATCGAGGATGCCGAGTTCTTCGCCGAGGGCGAGGTGATTGTTCGGCGTAAAATCAAATACCGGCTTTTCGCCCCATGAGCGCACAAACCTATTTTCATTTTCTGTTGTTCCGGACGGGACATCTTTCTGAGGTATATTCGGCACCCGGAGCAACAATTCATGTAATTCTTCTTCTACGTTGCGTAGAGAGTCTTCTAATCCGCTCAAGCGAGTTGCCATTTTCTTGACTCTCTGTTTGAGTGGTTCCGCGTCCTGCTTTTGTTTCAACATCGAGCCTATCTGCGTGCTCATCTTTTTTCGTTCAGCTCTTAGCGAATCGATTTCAGTTTGCAACCGCCGTCGGTCTGTATCCAGCTCCAGAATACGGTCTATATCCACGCATTCGTTTTTGACTTCTACGCCGCGTTTAACAATCTCGGGATTTTGCGTAATGAATTTAAGGTCGAGCATGTGAATTCCTCTTTCAGGACGCTTTTTACTTACTCCTTCAATGCTTTTTTGAGTATCGAGTTTGCCAGTTTATCAGCTTCTTTGTTCAAGCTGCGATCGATTTTTACAATATCAAAAAAATCGAACTGTTTGCGCAACGTGATTATTTTCTTGTGCAATTTTATAAGTTCGGGATTACGGATTCTATAAGAACCCAGCATTTGATTCACTATGAGTTCACTATCGGAGAAAAGGTGAATCTTTTTCTTACCGAGACTGAGGGCGCGTGAGAGCGCTGCAATAATTCCCCTCGCTTCGGCAATATTGTTGGTCGCGTCGCCGATAAAGCCCCCTTCTTCGAGGAGAACCGTATCTTTGATGTCTTTTATCACAAAGGCATAGGCGGAAGGACCTGGATTACCCCTTGTAGAGCCGTCGACAAAAATTTTTATCCGGTCAATTTGTTCAAGTCGTTTCTTAACCTCATCGTGACCTAATCGTGCTACAGGTGAGGTTTTTTCGGGCTTCTCCGTCGCGCGTCGCGGCTCGGCGGGCTCTATGGCTCTCAATAATTGAGCGCAATTGTGAAGGGCATCTCGCAATGCGGATTCAGAAATGTCAGGGTACTTATTCGCAATTTTTGATATGTCGCCGTCAGGTGTGGCGAGGGTATCGAGGACTTTATATACGGAAACCTTTGAGCCCCGAACGTGTTTTAACTTTCGAGCGATCTTTGCTATGTCAGGCGGGAGTTTAGGCATTTGAATGATTTATAGCTACTTTCTATTCTCCTATGGTAAATCCACAACCTTTACGATACTATTGTGGAGTAGATTGAATCTCGATGCCAAGGTCCATGAGCAAGGTTCCCATTACTCTACGGAGTTCAATGAGCGATTTTACATATTCGGTAATCGCTTGAAGGTGGCGAGCGCGTGCACGTGCCAGATCCCCTTGAAATTCAAGGACATCCTGTGTGGTTACCACACCCACTTCGAACCTTTTGAGTTCGTCTCGCAACTTCGCTGTTTCGAATTCCACTCCCGTCTGGGTGATTCCAATCCGTTGCCAGTTTGTGTTCAGCTGACGGACTGCGTTACGTACCTCGAGATGAATATTCTGGATAAGATCTTCCTTCGACGTGTCGATCTGTTTGAGGAATTCAAGCGCCTGTTTATGTTCGTTGCGAGCCCTTCTATTAAGTATAGGAAAGATGAATTCCACGCCCGCCGACCAGTTATTATAGTCGAGGCTTTCGAGCTCGGTATGTGATTTTTCTATATCCCCCTCGGTTCCCGTGAATCCATACGTGCCGAAGATGTTGAGTTCGGGAAGTCGTTTATTACGGGAGACTCGTTCTTCAATCTCCGCTATTTTCTTTTGTTTCTCTATTTGAGAGATATCGGGTCTATACCGTAATGCTTCAGTGAAGACCTCGGTCTCGTCGACGGAGACATGCTCATACGAGAGAGGATCGGATGGGACGAGAGTGGTGAACCATCCCTCATCCGATTGCGAGATGTTCATGATTCGTTTAAGTGCGTCGCTAAAGTCGCGAATAATCTTGGCTGCGATGAGTAAGTTATCCTTGCGTTCAGCTACGCGCGCTTCAGCCTGGAGCACATCGGTCTTGGGAAGGACTCCGGCTTCAAATTTCACACGATTGTTTCGCAGAAGTTCCTCTGCTTGTTCCAGCGAGATTTTTTGCACCTCGTAGTTCTCTATGGCATACACAAGGTCCCAATAGGTCTTCAAGGCTCGAGCAAGAACCTCGATGGCAATCTGTTGGAGTCGGTCGTCAACGATTTCACGCGTAATCCGTGCACTTTTTATTCCCGCGTATGTTACAAAGAGTCCGGCGTTTTTTAAAAGCGGTTGGCGACCGCTAAGGTGCATTACGGAATTGTAATAGGGATTGAACAGATACATAGACGAGTTGTTCTGAAATCGCATCATGCTGTAAGACAATTCAAGCACGCCGCCCGTGGGGATAAGTTGCGAGATGGAAGTAATAAAAAGTTTTTCTGTATCGTGTAAAACGGGAGGAATGATTAATGTCGGATCAGACCTCGATATATTACGATATTCCCTCTCGGAGCGTTCGTAAGAAGAATAAAGGGTGGGATCGAAAATCCCCTTCGATGCACTCACTCCCGCTTCGGCGATACGTTGATCATGACGTACAAGTTCAATACTCAGGTTTTTCTGTAACGTTATCGCTATGACCTGGTCAATGGATACCCTCAAAGGATTAAGGGTGAGCGGGCTGGTAAATTCATCCGATGATGCGGTGGATTCAGCGGTCTCTATTGCCTCGCTCTTGACTCCATAAGCGAGCAAAAAAATAAAAGCCGCATAGATAATTCGTTTCGTGTAAAGTCTTTTCATGGAATGTTACTCTCTCATACAGTGACAATTATAATGGATTCCGGCAAGGTCTCGAAAGAATTTTAATATTCTTTTTGCGCTTCAAGGTAGTTATCGGTCATTTCCAGTATACGATAGGTTGGAAAAGCGGAGGTTTTGACCACTTTTTCGATATCTTCTGGTTCGCCGGGAAAGACAAGATTCAGCACTGCCACGTTCTGATAAAAGGAGCGTACATATACTTCAGTGCCGGATTCCAATCCCTCGAGTTTTTGTTTCAGCAAATAAAGGGCTTCGTCCTGGATACCGGTAACCATGACCTGATAATCCACATCGTTCAGAAATATCTTGTCCCACACGTCATAATAGAAATCTATAATGTCGTTGGCGACTTCGTGTGCTGCAAGCATAATGCATCGATCAATAGCAGTTCTTTCATCAGTGTCATAACACATATGAACGGCTGAATCTTCATAAAGAATGTCGCCAGTATCAGCGCGGATAAGACTCAGGTTGATTTTGGTCTCATAAAAATAGAAGACGTCATAATAAAGCTGCTCCTTCTTCACCTGATAAGTTTCCGAACTGCCTGATATAATAAGTTCCACACCGGCTTTATGTGCTTCTTTCATGGCGGCGGCGAGTATCTCGGAATCTTCCGTCAGGTCAACGTTACTCGGGGGATATAAGATAGTCATTTCGGGGAAGCGCGCGGCACGATCTTTCAGGACAGTCATAACCTCTTCCTGTGCTGTGAGGACCGAAGATGGTTGCCCGTTCAAGGTCTCTTTTATGAATATCCCGAAATAGGGTTTATACCGCGGTTTATACATAAAGCGCTTTTCTTTAAGATCCTGAGCGAGCTCTGCATATTTCACGAATATATTCAATTCCAGTTCTATATCGTCGCCTATATAGTTTTTGTTCACGGTTTCAATTGAGTAGACGAATTTGTCATAGTTCTGTGCGATATACTTTTCGAGCAAATCCCGGGCGATGATGAGCTGGGTTTCGAGATATATGCGCCCCACGCACTTTCGAACCGCTTCGATACTTACTTCTTTTATAACCTGCGCTTCGTCTGGACCCCGGACGGTCTTGTAAATTCTCACAAGATTCTCGTCAACGGGCTCCATTTCACGGGCCTGAATCATACCCGCAACAATTAATAAACTGAGGATGAGAACTCCTGATTTTTTTAAGCTCATGTTTCTCCCTCTATCTTTTATATGAAAGTTGTATGAATTATATTCCCTGCTATCGTTCTGTTTGTCTACAAAAAATTGTAATTGTTGCAGGTTTTTGCCGGTTCTTGCATGTTCCGAAAACAACACAGATTGGTTGACAGGATTGATTTTTTTTCCTAACATTTTTTAAAATTTCACTTATGAGGAGGTTGAAAATGAAGAAGGCAGGGGTATTATTATCTCTCACGACTTTGCTTTACTTTATGCTGTTGCCTTCTCTGGTTACCGGGGGTGAGATTCAGCCAGGGCAGGATTATGTTGGTGTTCATCAACTTCACGATGAGGTCTTTGGCAAACCGTTCCTCGGAAAAGAGGCAAGGGGCGAGATTTCAATCAAGCGCAGCGTGGTTTCCGAGGAGATTGCTCCTGTGGGAACCTCACCGCGTGTCCAGAAGACCATTTTTGGGTATCACCCATACTGGGAAGATGGCGAAGAAGATCAGTACCGCTATGATCTCCTTACCCATGTGGCATATCATTCGGTGGGAATAAGCCCTACCGATGGTTCATTAGATCCGCCGGGTACGTTCACGCATGTGTATGACCGGACGGGATTTCAGAATTTAAGGGATTATGCCCATGCCAATGGCGTCAAGGTTCTGATCAGCGCCACGCTTTTCTCCAGCGTAGATTCATTTCTGGATAATTCGACGGCACAAAGCAACGCGATAGCCAATCTCCTCGCAGAGGTACAAAACGGCAACGCCGACGGCGTCAATATCGACTTCGAGCATCCCTCATCCACTCATGCTGATAAGTTTACGACGTTTATGAGTAACCTTGCAACAACGTTCAAGGCTGCGAATTCCAGTTATTATATTGCGTGCGATATTTGGTCATCTCCTGTTAGTTACTTTGACGAACCCGCCCTTGGCGAGGTATGTGACGGCTTGTTCGCCATGGCATATAACTATCACTGGAGCGGGAGCAGCGTTCCGGGACCTGTTTCGCAGCTGGAACGAGGTCGCCTCTACACCTCGTGTTCTGTTCTTGACGCGATGCGCGATTTCATTAACGAGGGTGTTGACCCGGCTAAATTGATCTGTGGTCTTGCGTGGTATGGTTCTGAATGGAAATGCACGGGACCCGAGATCGGCGCATCAACCACGGCGTCCGGCGCTGCATTCTTTTATGAAACTGCAGTGACTCGCTTTGCAAGTCACGGTAAAATCTGGCATTGGGCAAGCGATCAGCCTTATTATGCATATTACGACGGCGCTGACTGGCGTCAGGGCTGGAGCGACGATTGGGTAAGCTGGCGGCATAAAATGCGCCTTATAAGCGAACTCGATATCCAGGGCATTGGTATGTGGGCGCTTGGCTATACCTCGCCCACCAATGATGACAACTACCCACGACCCTGGCAGGCAATGGATGAGTTCTTTACCAGCGACGACTACATTATGCTGGATAGCTTCGAGGTGTGGGATGCAAACTGGAAGGATCCCAACTACAGCGGCAGCACGCACGGCGATACGGACGGCGATTCTACGTTTTCGCGTTCCAGCGCACAAGCCTATGGCTCCAACAGCGCCTATTCCGCACGGCTTTATTACGATTTCGAATCCACGCCTGCCACTATTCGTGAATATTACGACGATACCTACCGTGTGAGTGATTGCGGCAGGGGCTTTTTCGGCCCCAATGCCACTCTCCAGGTGTGGATATATGGCGATAACAGCGGCAACCGCATCAGTCTGATTCTCGACGATGGGGCTGAGCTTGAACGAACGTCGTGGAAAACGATCGACTGGACAGGATGGCAGAAGGTCGAGTGGGACCTTTCCACCGATTCGATTGTGAGTTTCTACGGAGGTAACGACAGCCTCGACAGCGATCAGGTTGATATCGACAGCATCTATTTTGAAGCCTTTTCCGGGCACCTTTCCGGGAGCATTTATCTCGATAACGTCTCTTATATACCGGGCGAGCAGAAGGTTACGGTGGGAAGCAGCGGCGATTTTTCATCCATACAGGACGCTATCGATTCTTTCAGCGGCGATACCAACCATGAAGATAATGTAATCGAGCTGCTCGACTCCTCCTATACCTTATCCGGACAGTTGACCGTGAGGAAAACTGGAATGACCACTGATAGTCTAATAATTCGAGCCACGTCAGGGGTGAATCCTAACGTTGTCATCCCCAAAAACGATGGGGCAAATGCAATTGTCGTCCAGGCAGATGGAAATGTCATCATAGGAAGCGATGACCAGACGATTACGTTAGTGCCTCGTTACAGTGATGGACCGGGACTTAACGGGACCCTCGGCGATGCAGGAACACGTTGTATGTACGTGACTGAGGATACCACAAAGGTAAATCTCTGGCTTAAAAACATTGTGATAACCGCGAGCACGAGTTCAAATAGTGCGGCATCGAGCGGGAAAAACGCCGCCACTATCTCCAATAATACGCTCTTTTCCAACGACGGTATTTTCGTCGACAGCGGATATCTCTATGGTGGCTCTTATTATGGGAATAATTGTTTCATGGAGAATGTAACTGTGACCTGTGTAGCCGACGATGGAGTAATCCTTGCAGGAGACGGCGACATCGGCGCATTGATCCGCCACGGGTGCCGGTTCAGCTATAATGGGGGTCTGGGAATGTATGCCGGCTCCTCCCGGATCGATTTCCTCGCATCAAAGACCGACCCCGTCATTGTCAATGATAACGGTCAGCAGTATGGCGGCACAACCACCAACGGCGGTCACGGGATAAGGACAATGAACGATTCCGATATCATCAACCGCATAAAAGGACTTGCCGTGGTTAACAACAGGGGTAATGGATTCTTTATAGACAGTATAAGCGGCTATGCCGATTTTGTATGTGAGGATTCCTGTTTTGCGTTTAACGGTGAGAGCGGCGTGTATTACTCGAATGTTCGATTCGATGATAGCAGCACACTCGAGGTGGCGTTTCTCGGATGTACCTTTCTTGATGCTGATTACAACGGCGATGCAATCTTTATCTCAAGTACTGCCACAGACACCCTCATCGATCTAATCGATTGCGTGATTGCAGGCGGCGGCGATCCTTCTACCGAAGATACCCTGAACATATCCACCGGAAGCACCAACGGTGCGATGAATCTCGAGAACTGTGCCCTGGTACTTAACGGACCGAATTCACTCCTTACTACATACAACGGTCTTTACGGGAAGACCGGAGCGTTTACACAGACCAACGTAATAAACGACGACCCGCAATTCGTATCCACGTCCTTCAATAACGGCGACAATACTGGGTTTGTTGATATACAGAATACGGTCTACGATGGAAAAGCGTCGGATAGTGGACCTATCGAAGGATATGGTGATTATGTGGGTTCAGGGGTAACACCCACGCCGACACCTACTCCAACACCCACTTCAACACCTACCTCTACGCCGACACCTACTCCTACAGCAACACCAACGCCGACGCCCACAAGTTCTCCGACAGGAACACCTACGCCGACCCCGACTTCGACACCGGTCATATTTTTCGATTTCGAGGGAAATACCGACGGCTGGACATTTACCGGACCACACACATCATCCGGTGATGCAGTGTATACGGGCGCCTTCTCTTCGTTTGATACCCACCGCCTTGGTATAAGGACCGACGATACGACCAGTCGATTCGGGTATTGGTATTCTCCCACCCCCATCACTTATCAGTCGGGGAAACTGTTTAAACTCGTCTGGGAGATGAGTACCAACCAAGCGAACGCCATAAATGTTCCAACAATTCGATTCAGAATAAACGAGGATGCTTATTCCTACGCGGCAAGCATGATCATTGAATCTGTTGCACCGGACTATATGCCGCCTTCCACCGGTACCAAAGACTACCCCATGTATGTGATGCCGATCACTAACGGCAATTTTCACCCGTCATTCGATGTATACGATTTCCAGGCGCCAGGTGATAACGGCGAAGTGTACCTTGAACAACTCGATGTGTATGCCCTCTCGGTTCCCTCTACCGGATGGTTGTTTGACACGGTGCCCTCATTCAACGACTGGATCGTTGATACCAATATACCACCCTATCACATACCAACCTCAGGTACAACCGGAGGATTACAACTCTACTCTTCAATACCTGAATCGTTTGCGTATGGTATGTGGTCGAGCCCCGCCACCATACCGTACGTAGATAATCAGATTTACAGGGTCGAATTTACCATTGCATCAGACGATCCCGCGCCACCTAATGGTAAAGTAAGAGTAACGAGCGAAGATTACCAGGTTACCTATCGGTTTGAATACTATGCACCTGCGGCGCCCGATTCGGATGGTGAGGTCTATCCGATTTACTTTGAACCCCATGATTATGTGAGCGGTGTAAGTCATTTCATTCTCAATTTCGAGATTGCGGATTTTGAAAGTGTTCTCGGCGGCACTATAACATTGACCGAGTGTTCATGTCAGAGACACGATATGTTTCCCTGATTCGGTAAAGTCGGTGTTCGATGCTGGTGGTTACCAGCCTTGAAATAGATTATTATCCCATACGTTTTTATGTATAAGTGTTGCTCCTGAAGAAAGGAACGACACCAACGTTGAGGATGGAATATTCTTTTTCTATTCGGGGTGATGGTTATTTATCGGGTTTTACCATATTTCCAAAGAATCACTTTTTTACGCTTTTTATATGTAAAATTTCTTGACACAAACAAGCGTGATATTACAAATTATAAATTAATTATCAAGTCTTCTCCAGAGGAAAAGGGTCTCAACCCCTAAACTGAAGATATTCAAAACTATTACACTATTTGAGAAAAAACAGGAAAGGAGGGAAGGCAATGAGAAAGCGGTTGTATTGCACACTGTTAATGATGTGTGTCGCCGCCATGATTACGTCACAATCAGGTGCGGCTCTCAATGTGCCGGATTTGTATGTATCGGACGCAAATGCAGTCCAGACGCCACCCTTAATAGTAAAAAAATTACCGGATGTGTATATCGGTGATCGTGAGGATTGGCTGACTGCGGGGTTGACGATAGATATAAACTGGTTTCGGTTCCCTGATGCCTTTGACCTTGATGAATATGTGCAAGATAAAGACACCACAAAAAGTCTGCTTGCGTGGTCGTTCTGGGAAGGTGGCAATGGCTATTTGAAGGTTAATGGCATGATGGAACTTTCCGATCCTTCGGAAGCGCTCGACCCAGCTGCGGTGGGAAAGGACATACGCCATCCTTCAGATCCCGCGTATCAGCCTGGTAATTACGTTGATTTCTGGGATTTGAAAGATAGTCCCGAAGGGTTGGGACCACCGTGGCCCGATCCGCTCGATCCTCTTGATGAGGTGGTCACGTTCTTTGTTTCAGATGGCGTCGGTGTAGATTCCGATCAGATTTTCGTCAAGGCTGAAGACGATGGATTCGACCGCATTTCACCGGTGAAGTCCTATACATTTGAACCGGATCCCGAGGGATGGATTTTCGAGGGACCAAGTGCGTCCACACCCGATGCGTCATTTACCGGCGCGTTCTCCGCGTATAACGGTCAAATGCTCGGGGTTACGACCGATGATTTAACCAATCGCTTCGGCTACTGGAGGGCTCCTGAAGAAGTCGAGTTCGATCAGAATTTCCTGTATAAACTGTCTTGGGATGTCGGGACCGATCAGAGCGATCCCAATCGCGTTCCTACAATGAGATTTCGCATAAACGAAACTACACACGCCTATGCGGTAATGATGATCGTTCAGACGCCCAAGAGCTACAATCCTTACGCGCCTCCTTTTGGAATGACAAAAGAATATCCCATGTATCTCATGCCACTCACTGACGGCGGGCTGACACCTGCATTTGATGTGTACGACTTTACGCCTTACGATTCCGGTACGATCTGGTTGAATGACCTTACCATAGAACCTCTGGTACTGCCGGAAAGCGGCTGGACCAGCGATACGGTTCCTGTTTTTACAGAATGGAATCTGAATGATATGGTAGGTCCCTTTACGCCGGTTACCGGCTCAACCAATGCAGGTCTCGACCTTTCATCACCGGTTAGCGAATCCTATGCGTTCGGTTACTGGTATAGCCCGGCAACTATTCCCTTTGTAGATGATCAGCTATATCGGGCAGTGTTTAGCATCGCCTCGTCGGATGTTGCTCCGCCTAACGGTATGGTGCGCGTTATAAGTGAAGATTATCAGGTAGCCTATCGTGTAAGGTGGTATCCCGACACTGCCCCGGGAGCTGTTCCCGGAGAATATCCGGTGTACTTTGAAACGCATGATTACATCCCGGCGCTTAACCATTTTGAGATTGCCTTTGAGATTGCCGACTTCGAATTCGACCGTGGCGGAACAATAACATTGTCTGATGTTGTTGTTGAACATCATGATTTGCTTGAGCCATGATGCGTAATAGGCGGCGAGCTACATAAGAGATGTTTTTTTATAATAAAGGCGAGAGATATCTTTGTCCCCCTTCTCTCGCCTTTTTTTTCTTTTTATCGGGTAACGCCAAAGTCCTTGCCGCTACCCGCCTTTTTCTTCTACAATATTTCGGAACAATTTCGATACAGGTCTGATGCATGGCGGAGTTTAGGAGAGAACAAGTAGAACGTGCGAAAGAACGGCTGATCAAGAGAAGCGCTTCAGCGGGACAGGCTGATATTTATCTGTTAAATATTGACGGCACCCGGCTGGTTCTTAAAGATTATTCAGGCAGAAGCCGGGTGTGGCGATTTCTTATCGGTCGAGTCGCCATCCGGCGCGAAGCCCGCGCGTACCGACATCTGGCAGGAATACGAGGGATTCCACGGTTTTACGGTCAAGTCGATCCCCTTTCACTGGTGATAGAATACATCAAGGGAGAGCGCCTGCCGTCTCGGAAAAAAAGGGGGAATCTCTCTATCGAATTTTTTCAAAATCTTTCGCACCTTGTTCATGAGATGCACGAACGAGGCGTCGCCCACGGAGACCTGAGGCGAACTAATATACTTGTTGCGGAAACTCATCAACCCTATCTCCTTGATTTTGCCACTGCCTTATGCGTGGATGAAAAAACGCTTGGGTTAAAGCGAATGGCGTTTGAACGCCTCTGCCGTATCGACCGAATTACGGTCGCTAAATTAAAAGCACGATATTTCCCTGAAGGGCTCGATGATTCCGAGCGGGCGGAGCTCGAGAAAATTCCCTTTTACCTCAAGGCAGGCAGATTCATACGTAAGAAGATTTATCGTCCGTTTATTAAGGCAAAATACTGGCGGCGACGATGGGAATTTATCCGGCGCGTTTTCGGCAAACCACTTGCGGACACCTCGGATTCTCATGAGATGAAGAGCGACGATAAATAACATCATTGCGCCGAGCGGTTTCCTTTTTTGCCGACAATTTTTTATGTTCTCTGAATGGATTTTAAGAATAAAGGATTGCATTTTATTTTAAGAAAGCGATAGGGTTAGCTTTTCGCTGGATAGAATTCTCATTTGCCTGGCAGGGAATACAGTTATGAAAATAAGAGGGAAACCATCTATTTTTTTAAGCATGATTGTGTTAGTCCTGATGGGCGCTACACTTCGTGCAGGAGACACTAAAATGTTTGTTCTTGATAATGGGCTTCGCGTAATATTCACCCCGAATCCGGCTAACAATATTCTTGCAATGAATTGTTTGATTCACACGGGCTCCGCTATTGAGTTTCCACAGAAAAAAGGAGTTACCAACTTTACCCAGACACTACTCATGAAAGGAACCAGGAAACGCAGAGCGGAAGAGATTGCCCTTGATCTCGAATCTATCGGCGCAAGCATAGGTACCGATACCCACGAAGATTATGCTGAAGTAAGCGCTGTCGCCATTGTGCAGGATGCTGATGTGGTCATTGAACTATTGGCGGATATACTCTTCAATCCGACGTTTCCACCGGCGGAAGTCGAAAAAGAACGCCGAAACATTCTTGATGGTATCCGTTTAAAAGAAGACAATAAATTTTATCTTACCTACAAGAATTTCCTCGAGCTCATATACGGGGAATCGCATCCTTATGGGCTACCGGTTGAGGGAACTCTCGAGACGGTTTCTTCCTTGACTCGCGAAGATATAGTCACACATTATGAGGAGTATTATGCTCCTTCGAATATGATATTGAGTGTGGTTGCCGATCTTGAAGAAGACGAACTTTCAGCCTTGCTTGAACGGCATTTCCCGGAGGAGAAATCCCCGCCCCCCATTCGGTTTTATACTGATAAAGAGCCGCGACCGCGTTCGCTCTATGATGCTATTGAAAAGCAAGTGGAGCAGGGATTTATTATTGCAGGATATATAACGTGTGATGTGGAGAGCCCTGATTACGTTCCGTTGAAAGTCTTATCTGCGGTTCTGGGTGAAGGTATGTCGTCGCGTCTCTTTGTTCGGCTGCGCGATGAAATGGGTCTGGCATATAGTGTAGGATGTGGCATGCCTACACGTAAGCTGCGCACTCATTTCTTCGCCTGGATCGGGACAAAACCCGAATCCATAGAACGTGCACGGGAAGGTATAATCAACGAGTTCGATCGAATTAAAAAAGAGGGAGTAAGCGAGGAAGAGTTGAACCGCGCCAAAAAATATCTTATTGGACGGTTTCTTCTGGATCATCAGACGAATCTTCGACGAGCCTGGTATAAAGGATGGTATGAGATTCTGGGTGTAGGAATGCAATTCGATGAAGTATATCCTGAACTCGTTGAGAAGGTTACTGCCCAAGACATCAAATACGTTGCGGATAAATATTTCCAAAAACCAGCCGTTCAAGTTCTTCAACCGCCCATGAGGTTGCCTGAACAGGAATCTTTGGAGTAGAAAATTCTTTATCCCCACATTTATAACACCTATAATGTTCTTTCTATCCTTTGTGGATTACGGGAGATAAATGGCATCGGCAAAACCCATAGCAACTAACAGACGCGCACGCCATTTTTATGATATCGAGAAGGTATACGAGGCGGGCATAATGCTTTCCGGACCCGAGGTAAAGTCGCTCCGCCAGGGAAAGGTCAATATCGAGGAAGCCTATGCCATAGCCTCGGGCGGTGAACTTTTCCTGATAAATATGCATATCAGCCCTTATACAGAGGGAGGGAGGTACAACCCTGAAGACCCACGAAGACCCAGAAAATTACTTCTCCACAAAAAAGAGATCATGCGCCTTATCGGAAACATTACGCAGAAGGGATATACCATAGTGCCGTTGAAGATATATTTTAACGACAAGGGATACGCAAAAGTGGAGCTAGGGCTTGTTCGTGGGAAAAAGCTGCATGACCGGCGAGAGGACCTTAAACGGCGTGCGCAACAACGAGAGATGCAACGCGAGCTCAAGCGAAGAAAGAGATGAGTACTCGTCTTCTCTTCATCGGATGAACAAGAGAATCATCCGAGCCCTTACCGCTACTTTATTTTCTCCTCACAAGTCAGCAAGTTTTTCCAGTGTACGATAGTGAACCAACTTTTCATAGGGATAGAGTCGCGACATAGCAAAGGATTTGATAGGGATGTGTTGTTCCTGCGCTGCGGCAATAGGATTAAGCCCGGCAGTCACGATAACGCCGACCCTGCCACGCGTAACGGGAATTCCCGCGACCGGCTGTCCCGGATTTCCGATAGCAAGGATTCCTTGTAACTGGGCTTTGTTCATAAAGTCTTTGAAGCGAATGAACTTTGCGCGACTCACAGCAGGTATTTCCCTGAATCCTGCGCCTATCAATCCCCCTTCTGGTTGACTCACTTGACTTACGGAGGTCATCTCACCTTTCATGAATATTTCCAGGGGATCTATGGTGGTGCCATTATAGTGGATGATATGTTTGAAATAGCGTGGACGGTGGTCGCGCATTTCCAATAAACCGCCAAAGACACACACAATAGGGATCCCGGCAGTGAAGAAGATGCCATTCGCGCTCACGCCGCAGACGGTCCCGATGGCGACATGGTCAGAAGGCACTTGTTGTCCGAGGAAGAGTTCGCCCGGCATGCCGATGGCTACCAGCTCACCGAATCCCATCCCTGCATCAAAGGCTTTTATAATGTTGTCAACCGCGTTGCCTATATGCTCGAGTGGTAGCAGTGAGATGTTGAGAATCAATGTGCCTCGTCGGCGGGATAGATTGAATGTCATCTGTGAAGCAAGGGTATCGGCTTTGACATTGACAAAACCGCGCAATGTGGCGGATATATCCGCGGTGGCTGCTTCCGCCCCTTTTGCGGTGATTCGGCGCCCACGTCGCCCCAGGTTCTCGGTCAAACCCTCTTCGTCAAACTCCTCCAGCATCAACCGAACGGTTCGTTCTCCGATATCGATCCCGAAATTCTGTAATTCCTTGGCAAGCCGGGTAGCCCCCATGGGTTGAGCGTTTTCAGCAAGAATGTTGAGACAAACCCGGCGCCTTTGCTGTTTCTTGTCTCCCATACGATACCCCTTTTTACGGAAAAATTTCCTTAAAAATAGAGAAAATCTGAGTTTATTCGGTATTTATAGCCACGTCAACACTTTTCCGTTGCTTGACTTTATCATACACCACGTATAATAGAAGTAAACAAATCACGAGATTCCACATGACATTGAAGATTCATCATGTGCAGGAGAAGGCTTTTCTAACTATCTACAGAAAGGAGAGAGATGATATGAACCTGAGAAGACCAAATGCCAGTGAGGCGACCCAGAGTGCAAACCGGTCGCGTGACGTGGTTCCTTTGTCGGGGATCTGTTCTGTGTGCGTGGATGGGTGCAAAGGAAATTGCGAAGTGTTCAGGGCTTCTTTCCGGGGGCGTGAAGTAATCTATCCCGCACCATTCGGCGAGGTGACCGCCGGGGCACATAAAAATTATCCTGTCGATTTCTCGCATTTAAATATTCAGGGTTATGCCGAAGGAGCTGAGGGATTACCGCAAGGCGTTGAAGTCGGTCCTGATACTGCTACGTTTCCGAATGTGAACACTGAAACCGAGTATGGGTGGGAGAAGAAGATCAAACTCCGGATACCTGTTCTTACCGGCGCTTTGGGTTCCACTGAAATTGCACGACGAAACTGGGAACACTTTGCGGTCGGCGCTGCGCTCTCCGGGTTTACTATTGTGTGTGGTGAAAACGTGTGTGGTGTCGATCCGGAGCTCGAGCTCGACAGTGAGGGGCATGTGAAGAACTCACCGGAAATGGACCGGCGCATTGAAATTTACAAAAGATACCATGACGGATATGGTGAAATTTTGGTGCAGGTGAACGTCGAGGACGGACGTCTTGGCGCTGCTTCCTACGTCCTGAATAAACACGCACTCGAGACCATAGAATTGAAATGGGGACAGGGCGCAAAGAGTATCGGTGGCGAGATAAAAATCGATTCCCTCAACCGGGCGTTACAACTGAAAAACCGCGGGTATATTGTAACGCCTGATCCCACCCATCATGACGTTCGGAAAGCGTTTGAAGAAGGCGAGTTCATGGAGTTCGAGCGCCATTCACGACTTGGTTTCATAAGCCACGAGGCATTCATGAAACAAGTGGAGCAATTGCGCAGCATGGGATTTAAACGAATCACGCTCAAGACCGGCGCATATTCTATGAAAGAACTCGCTATGGCGCTTCGCTGGGGTTCTGAGGCACAACTCGACCTCATTACTATAGACGGCGCACCCGGTGGAACCGGCATGAGTCCATGGGTCATGATGAACGAGTGGGGGATACCCACCTTTTACCTGGAATCCCTTGCGTACCAATTCTGTGAGAAACTGAAGGCGCGAGGTCTTAAGGTGCCTGACCTTGCCATCGGTGGTGGGTTTTCCGGTGAAGACGGGGTTTTTAAAGCGCTTGCCATGGGCGCTCCTTATGTGAAAGCGGTGTGTATGGGTAGAGCCATTATGATACCCGGCATGGTAGGCAAGAATATCGGTAAGTGGATCGAAGAACGTAATCTTCCCAAGACTATCTCTCATTTCGGCAATACCCGCGAGGAGATATTCGTCACATACGAAGAGCTGAGAGATAAATACGGAGAGGAAGTAAATAAATTTCCACTCGGCGCAGTAGGAGTCTATACGTTCAGCCAGAAACTCCTTGTCGGTCTTCAGCAGATAATGGCGGGAGCGCGCAAATTTAACCTTTCTGTCGTATCGCGTAAAGACCTGATGGCGCTCACCGAAGAGGCGGCTAAGATTTCGGGTATTCCTTATGTAATGGAAGCCTATCGGGAGGAAGCGGAAAAGATTCTCGAATCGTAAAAAGCAAAAATCCTTGTGCCCTCTGCGGTGCGGCTGCTCTTCGTTTAAACATGAGCAGCGAGAGCTGCCGCACCGCGCTCTCCTGCAATAGTTTTTGAGGGGAATCACTCACTCGCGTGTTCTTCTTCAATTTGCCTGAACTAAGCCATCTCATTTCCCTCTTTTTGTTATCCCTGTCAGGAATCACCTTGCGAAGAACCTTTAAATTACGTTAGAAGATATTTTCTATCTTTCATGGGAAATCAACATCGTTTCATACATTTGTGATAAATGGAAGGAATGCACAATGAGTGTTCTCGTTGTCGGTGGCGCCGGGTATATAGGAAGCGTCGTGGTCGAGCGGCTCGTTGAAAGAGGTGAAAAGGTGGTCGTGGTGGACAACCTCTCTCGCGGTCATAGAGATGCCGTGCATCCCGCGTGCACCTTTATCCATGGCGATATGGCTGATACCGACTTGATTTCGGAAGCCCTTACCAAACATCAATGCGATGTGGTGATGCATTTTTCCGCATTGAGCCTTGTGAGCGAATCCATGAAACACCCTCTGCTGTATTACGAAAACAATGTCGGACGGGGGATCAAGCTTGTTCAAGCCATGTTACAAAGCGGAGTAGAGCGCGTTATTTTCTCATCGACCGCCGCCATTTACGGCATTCCTGTCCATCTACCCATCAAAGAGACCGATCCCGCCGCTCCCATCAATCCTTATGGTCGAACCAAGCATCAATTTGAACAGTTCCTGTTTGATTGTGCACAATCGCAAGGTCTTTCCTGTATTAGCTTGCGCTATTTTAACGCTGCGGGAGCCAGTGAGCGGTTTGGCGAAGACCACCGCCCGGAAACCCACCTGATTCCCAATGTCTTGCAAGTCCCGCTCAAGAAACGGGATTCTATAACGGTATTCGGCAACGATTACAACACTCCGGATGGAACCTGTATCCGGGATTACATCCATGTGGTCGATCTTGCCGATGCCCATCTCAGTGCGCTCGATTATGTTAGAAAAAGTAATCCAGCGACTACGCACATCTTCAACCTGGGGAATAATCGCGGCTTCTCGGTCATGGAAATAATAAAGGTTGCAGAACAGGTTACGGGTAGTTCGATCAAGGTATCTATAGGACCGCGGCGAGAGGGTGATTCGGATGTGTTGGTCGCTTCGAGCGAGAAGATTCGTAAAGAATTGGGCTGGCAACCGAGCTATCCCGACATTCACCAGATCATCGAGTCGGCATGGCGATGGCATTCCCTCCACCCACACGGTTACGCCCAATAGGGCGAGTAGTGCCGGGAAATTCTTTTTTGACTGTTCCTGACCGCGAATGCCTTATTTGTTCTCTCATTGACCTATGACCGGAAAAGGCATACCATAAGGTCTTGTTTTCAAAACAGCCTTCAGGTCGAATCGGAACCATGTATTGCGGATGGGAATTACTCACACCGGAAGATGAAACGAGGATAATGCGTGGAGTTCAGGACGGGCGCGTTTACGCGGGTCCGTTTCATCTCTCTCTTTTTATTGTCAATCGCTGTAACGTCCGATGTTTCTTTTGTTTTGCCAGGGATATGCTCGAGACTGGAGCAATTCTCCCGTGGGACGTCCTCAGACGGACACTTCTCGAGGCGATTGAAATGGACCTTCGCTCCGTGAGCTTCAGCGGCGGCGGCGAGCCCTTGCTTTACCCTCAACTCAATGAGCTCCTTGAGTTCCTTCGGCAACACAAAATCAGCATTGATTTTTTCAATACCAATGGAGTGACCTTAACGCCCTCGCTGATCGAAAAGTTGTTTGACGTCGGTCTTCGTGAGATAACATTCAGTCTCAACGAAACCACACCCGCAACGTATAGTGAGATGATGAATTGTCCGCCACGTTTTTTTGATCGGGTAGTTCAAGCGCTTACCAACATCCGTAAACACCGTGAAACGAAAAATGCCCGGAATCCACAAATAAGGATTCAGCTTATGATATGGCGCGGGAACTATAAACGACTTGAAGAGATGTACCGATTTTCGGCAAGTCTCAAGCCGGACGTGATATATTTGAATACCATTGAACAACTTTCTGACGAGCAGAGGATGTCATCCGTTGAACGAGAGGAATGCAAGACGATTCTCTCGAAGGTATTCGAGGAGGATAGAGAAAGAGGGCTTATCCAGATCAACTTTTCACAGGAGGGACTTCAGGAGTTTGCTTCGCAGGAGCTCGTAAAGTCGAATCCTCATTTTTATTATATCGATGGACAACCGCCGTCAAAAGAACGGATCGAATATTGTTATACCGGATGGTTTCATGCCCTTATTGATGCGCTCGGCGATGTCTATCCGTGCTGTTATCTTATGGGTGATCCGCGTCATGTAGTAGGAAATGTGACGCGGCAATCCATGCGGGATATCTGGTATGGTAAAGATTACGCGCAATTTCGCAACGAGATGCGTGAAATCATGCTAAGCCGTGCTCAGTACCCGGTGGATTTATCATCGCGGCGGTTCACTATGCCGATGTGTCTTGCCCGTGCTGCCTGTTCCTTCAATCTCTTGCTCTGCTCACGCGAGTTCTATGAGAAGATGGACGCCTGGTTTGAAACCGGTCCGCGCCGTTCTTTCAAGGGAAAAAGGAACAAAATCCCGCTTTTTTCTCGCATCATACATCGGGCTAAAGGCAAGGGCGATAAGAAGTAAGGAATCTGCGCGTTCAGAACAAAAGCAGGGCGATTTTTGTTACGTACTAATTTCACCTGTCCGGGACAATATAAGGAGGATTGCCAAATGAAAAAACGTGGATATGGAAGATTTTTACTCCAGATTATGGTAATTGCTTTATTCTGTGGATGTGCGTTTTTTGAAAGAGATTTACTCACGCCTGACTGGGAAAAAGAGGGGATTGTCGTTTTTGAAGATTTTGAGAGCGGGATGTATGAAAAATGGCAGGTTACGGGCACAGCCTTCGGTGTCGCGCCGCATACCGGCACCTCTCCCGGTCAACAGCCCGTTACCGGATTCCTCGGAAAGGGGCTGGTCAATTCCTACTTTCCCAACGATAAAGCCCGAGGAAAATTAAGGTCTCAACCGTTTAGTATACAGAAACCGTTTATCGCTTTTCTTATTGGCGGTGGACGTCATCCCGGTGAGACCTTTATTAATCTCGTGGTTGATGGCGAGGTTGTCCGCTCCGAAACAGGTAATAATTCCGAGATGCTTCAACTCGCGGTCTGGGATGTCTCTGAGTATATGGGTAAAACCGCCTTCTTTGAAATTGTAGATGACAACACGGGTGCCTGGGGACATATTAATATCGATCAAATTGTATTTGCTGACAATAAACCACGTAAGGAGCTCTTTTTGACATACAAACCTATGCTCAAAGCGGGAGAGTTCGAGAAGATCTATGATCCAGGCGTCGGTGAGAAGGAGCGATGGTATATCAATGATCATTGTTTCATTTATGGCCCGGATGGGCTATGGCATCTTTTCGGTATCACGCATGAAGAACCTGCAAAACCTCTGGATGAAAAGAATTTCGCGCATGCGGTATCTCCGGGCTTAACCGAGCCCGGCTGGAAAAAGCTGCCCTTTGCACTCACCGCGCAGTTCGAACCATGGCGTGAGGTCCATCTCTGGGCACCTCATGTTGTGTTCCACGACGGACTCTATTACATGTTTTATTGTGCAGGGGATACGGATCACATAACCTACAAAATTCATCTCGCTGTGTCGAAGGACCTTTATCACTGGACCCGTCATCCCGAAAATCCCGTTGTGGTTGACGGCTTCGATGCTCGCGATCCCTTCGTTTTTAAACACGGCGATACCTTTATTATGTATTATACCGCTACCGAACCAGCCACCGGTGGGTATCATATCGTCGCTTACAGGAAAAGCGATGACCTGATACACTGGAGCGAGCGTAACATCTGTTTCATAGACCCGAGTCGAGGAACGTATGGCGGACCGACGGAATCGCCTTTTGTAGTGCGGAGAGGGGAGTATTATTACCTCTTTATAGGACCTCGTGGTGGCTACGTCGGGACTGACGTATTCAGGTCCGATACCGCCTTCTTCTTTGATAATTCCGATAAGGTAGGACATATCGACAGCCATGCCCTTGAAGTTATCCATGATCTTGACGGTAAATGGTACGTGAGTTCCTGCGGCTGGGGACGAGGCGGGGTGTACCTTGCACCGCTTACGTGGCTCGACGGACTGAATGATAAAGACACCTCGCTTCCACCGCCTGAACCTGCGGAACAATAGCGAGTGCCGCTCACACGCCGATGAAAACAGGTCAACTGCGGGAGGTGCGTGACTATCTTTCCGGGCGCGCCCCACACACGTACGTACTCCTCCCGCTTCGCACTCGTCCTCGCGTTCGTACACGCCCGTGGCGTTGTACGCGCACTCGTGTGTTTTTTTGGAGTAGGGTCGTTCGGCTCGAACGACCCACGGCAACAATGCAAGACCCCTATCATATTATGGTTACCGAAAACCGCTTATTTTCATTAATCCCTATCGCTATCGTTATCGAAGTCGTGGTCGAAGGGAGATCACCCCAGGTGATTGAGTGATTTTAGTTTTTTTGAGTAGGGTCGTTCGGCCCGAACGACCTTACTCCGGATTGAACCAAAAAAGATTAGTGTAGATAAGTAAAAATCAGTGGTTCTAACAGAAATTTTTTTAATAAATACTTTAACGCTGAGATGTTTTCACCACTTATCTCCCCTTATCCTCACTAATTTCTTAAAAAATAAAATCTCCTTTTTCTTTAGCCACGAATTGCACAAATTACACGAATGAACGCTGCTGGAAATTGTCCCAACATTAAACTCGAAGGGAAATCGTTTGGCATAAAGAAGATTCATAATGTCCTGCTGAGTCTTGCGTGAAGACCTTCTCCCAATTTTGTGAATGTCTCCACAATCGCTTCATTAGGCGTGTTATATCTTGACTTAGAAGTGTCTTCCGTATTAAAAGGAGATGTACATACTGCGGTGTTGTATCAAATCCAAATCCCCTTACTAAGGGAGAGCCTGGGTGAGTCAGGTTCAGGAAGGAGCGATGAAAGATGAAAAAAGTGTCTCTTGTTTTAACCATGGCGTCTGTTCTGTTAACGCTCTGCTGTATCACGTGCATTCATGCGGTAACGGAAGAGGGATTGGACCTTTCCACTCCGCCTGTGGTCAAACTCGGAGTTGACCTGCTTTTTGAGAAACACTTCGAGCTGATCAAGGGCAAGAAGGTCGGGTTGGTGACAAACCCGACCGGGGTGGACACAAAACTGCGCCCAACTGCGGATTTACTCGCCGAACATCAAGACGTTTCGCTTGTCGCTCTATTTGGACCCGAGCATGGCATACGCGGCGGCGTTCATGGCAGAATTGAAGATAGTATAGACGAAAAAACCAGTGTGCCCGTCTATAGCCTCTTCGGAAAAATTCGCAAACCAACCAAAGAGATGCTCAAAGACGTTGACGTGCTTCTCTTCGACATTCAGGACATCGGTTCGAGAACCTATACCTATATCTCGACGATGAAAGAATGTATGGACGCGTGCGCTGAGAACAAGATCAAGTTTCTGGTGCTGGATCGCCCTAATCCTGTTAACGGAATTATTGTCGATGGACCCATGCTGGAACCCGGCTTCGAATCCTTCATCGGCATCGGCAACATTGCGTACATGCATGGCATGACAATCGGTGAGCTTGCGCTGTACTTCAACAAAGAATTAGGTATCAATTGCGATCTTCAGGTGGTTCAGATGGAAGGTTGGCGGCGCGATATGACGTGGCGTGATACCGGCTTGGTGTGGGTGCCTACGTCGCCCCATATCCCCGAGGATGATTCCCCATGGTTCTATCCCATAACGGGCATTTTCGGCGAAACCCCCCTTGTCAGTATCGGCGTGGGTTATACGCTTCCCTTTAAAGTCGTGGGTGCGCCATGGATGGATGCCGAAGAGATTTCAAAAGCCCTCAACGATAAAAACATCCCCGGCGTCTATTTTCAACCATTCTACTTCAAACCCTATTACCGCTATTTTGAAGGGGAATTATGCGAAGGGTTCAAGATCATCATCACGAATCAGGAAACAGTAAAACCCGTTGTGGTTGATTACTATATTATGGAAGCCCTGTTGAAAATGTATCCCGATAATTTCAATTTCGATTTGCCTGAATTTCAAAAAAGGGTGAAAGCCTTCGATTGGGCGAACGGAAGCGATAAGGTCCGGCTTATGTTGCAGAAAGGCGTACCGGTTGAAGAGATAGTGGCAAGCTACCAACCGCAGGTTGATGAGTTCCTCGAAAAAAGAGAACGGTATCTGCTCTATGAAGAGAAGATGACTCTTTACTTCAAATAGGCGCAAAAGCCGATTGTCGCGGGAAATTTGCCGGCATGATTTTACAAACCTGCATGCTGTCACTACGTCTCTGTCTGAGGAGCGGCAATGACAAAAATTCTCTTTAACATGCTCATTCTTTGTATGGGAGGTTTCATGTTTACCGCCTGCACGATTTTACCGATAGGAAAAGGCTCCAATCCTCTTGAAGGTAAAGTCATCTGTATTGATCCGGGACACGGTGGTAGCGCTGAAATCGATCATTACAGGGTAGGACCTACGGGTGAACGAGAGGAGTGGGTAAACCTGCGCGTGGCGCTTATGCTGCGCGATATGCTGAAAGAGCGGGGGGCACATGTCTTAATGACTCGTGTCGAGGATGTCCAGGTAGGGTTGAAGGAACGCGCGCTGCTCGCCGTTGAGAACGAGGCTCAGGTCTTTATTTCCCTTCACCATAACGCCACCGCCGACCCTGAGGTTAATTTCCCCATTATTTATTTCCACGGCAACGCATCGGAGAACCGTGCAAGCGTCAAGTTGGGCGAATGCGTCGCGCGACACCTCGCCGCCGCTCTGTTCGATAACGATACCCCGGTGAGCCTCGTCTCCGACCATACCATCTTTCCGAATTCGGGAACCGCGGTGTTGCGCCACTCCTACGGGATTCCGGGTGTAATTGGTGAAGCCTCTTTCTTCTCTAATCCGCAAGAGGAACAAAGACTGAAGAACGAGGACTATAACCGTCGGGAAGCCGAGGCGTATTGCAAGGCGCTGGAAGAGTTCTTCAGCACACGACGCCCCGGCATTAAAGAAAAATATTCAACCGGTAAAGTGCCCGACTTCGAGGTGTTTCAGGAAGCGGACAGGATGAAGGAAGAGGCTCTGAAGTGGTACCAGGAATATGAAGAAGGACTGCGCCTTATGAGAAAAGGGGATGCCGAATCGCTTGATGAGGCATACGAACTATTTACGCGTTCGGCGCGCTCTTTTCCCGATTCATGGGTTGCCCGCGAGTGCCACGTGAACCGAGCGCGGATACTCAGGCAGACCAGCAAGACCAGAGAAGCCGAGCAGGAAATGCGAAGAGTCGAGCAATATTACCCACCCAGGTGAGGTCGTAGATTCTGCTTTAGCGAATCGAAGATTCGCCGTCGAGAAATTATTAAAAAACCCGATTTCGATTTCGATAGCGATAAAGATAACATAAAAAACCGCCTTTCGTACATATTTCAAGGCAGGGTGTTTTTTATCTCTGCGTGCGGTTCTCTCTGCGAATTCTGCGTTGAAATCTATCTTAAGAAAATTTCTCTTCGACCCACCGATTTTCACTTATCCCTATCGCTATCGCTATCGAAATCGCTATCGAGTTTTTTTATCTCTGAATATAGTTCTCTGCGAATTCTGCGTTGAAACCGATACTAAATAAATTTCTCCTATCACCACGTATCTCCACTCATCCACGCTAATTTATTTTTATCCAATACTGTAGGATAAGCGTCCCCGCTTGTCATTTTACTGTAGGATAAGCGTCCTCGCTTGTCCTCCTGCTATCATAACAATTTCCGATACTACTAACGTTCTCAGGCTGACAACCGAGACGGTTGTCCTCTACTACTACCCGTCCTCGTTTTTTTTCTCTGGAGTTTCGCTGGAAACTCCCGTTAGCGACGCATCGCGTCGCGGCGCACTCGCCCGATACCTTTCTCAACTACCCAACCCGCGAAGTTCACGAAAAGGAACAATTCATCAAACCTCGTTACGTACTCTACATCCTCCATCCATTGACACATAAATTTTTTCAAAAAAAAAGACACCAATGCAGACTATTAAAAAAAGAGGAAAAGATTTTTGTATTTGACATGTAGTGTGCTGCGAGAATAAGTTGTTATGTTGTTATTTTCATCATTAAATTCATTACCGCATGTTTGATTTATAATAAATCAAATTAAATTTCGCTGTGTAGAGGGGTATCATGGAAAGGCAAAAGATGAGACAAAAAAAAATCACACTACTTGACCCCCTTTCTTTTATACATCTTTATTACAGTAAAAATTTAATGAGAGGAAACATTGATGATCTTAAATACACCACTAATTTTTAGGAGACTACTTTATGCCAGCCTTAAATAGACAATACAAAGAGAGAATTATTGAGTTACTTACAAAAGGTGAAGACCTTCCTTTGGATTATAAACATATTCTTTTTCCACCTGAAAAAAGGGAATATGAACTTGTCTATGCAGGAAAGGAGCGTGAAGAGGATATTCTGGCTGACACTATGGCCGTTCCGTTACAGCCGATAAAGACTTTCCGAAACGGCAAGCAGATTAATGGATGGTCAAACATGCTAATCTTCGGCGACAACCTTCAGGTGCTTAAAACCCTTTTGCAAATGAAGAAGGAAGGTAATCTCAAGAACTCTGACGGCACACCGGGGGTGAGGCTGGTTTATATTGATCCGCCCTTTGCCACGAGGCAGGAGTTCCGAGGAAGCCAGGATCAGAAGGCATATCAGGACAAACTTGCTGGGGCAAGGTTTTTGGAGTTTTTGAGAAAGCGGCTGGTTTTCCTGCGGGAGTTATTGAGCGATGATGGGAGCATCTATGTGCATTTGGATTATAAAAAAGGTCATTATGTAAAAGCCTTAATGGACGAAATTTTTAATGAGCTGAACTTCAGAAATGAAATAGTAATAAAGCGAGGTCAAAAGAACGTTCAGGCACAATTTGATACAATGGATTCATTGGCAAGCGGACACGATACATTGCTTTTTTATTCAAAGCAAATAAACACCAGATTTTTAATACTAAAGGCTTCACTTGACGAATTAAAGCCTGGAACTTGGAATAATCACTGGCGTGGCACTGATAGACCAACTATGCGATATGAACTGTTTGGGATTACACCGGATAGAGGTCAATGGCGGTGGTCAAAAGAAAGAACAATGAAGGCGGTCAAAAATTACGAACAATACATAAAACTATACTCTAAGAATATGTCTATTGATGAGTATTATAAGCACATCTTAGATACGACCGGGGAAGAGCTTGACTTTGTTCGTCTTTCTTCGAAAGGAAAACCTGAACATTACGTGACGCCAACCAAGCATCGAATTTTGAGCGATGTGTGGACAGACCTCGTGGCGTATGAGGCCAGGGCAGACTATCCAACTCAAAAAAGTGAAGATCTTTTAAATAGGATCATTTATGGATTCTCTAACCCCGGCGACCTTGTACTGGACTGCTTTGCCGGATCAGGTACTACTCAGGCCGTTGCGGAGAAGTCTGGCAGGCGGTGGATCGGCGTAGACTGCGGGAAGCTTGCAATTTACACAATGCAGAAGCGGCTCTTGAGTATCGCCGAAAGCAAGGATTTAGAAAACCCCAAGAAGAAATACGGCAAGCCCTGCAAACCCTTCACCCTTTACAACGCCGGCCTTTATGATTACAAGATGATCAAGGAACTCCCCTGGGAGCAGTATCGGGACTTTGCCTTAAAACTCTTTCAGTGTCGGGATGAGCGGCATGAGATTTCCAAGATCGAGCTGGACGGCTACCTTGGGGCGGACAGCGTTATGGTCTTCAACTACCAGAAGCACAAGGACGCCGTGATGGACAAGGCATATATCGACGACCTGCACAAGTATCTTGGAAACAAGATCGGCAGACGCTTTTTTGTCATCGCCCCTGCGGCCTCGGTGCAGTTTCTCGAGGATTACATCGAGAAGGGCAAGACCAAATACTTTGTCCTCCGCATCCCCTATTCCATCATCGAGGAGATTCACAACCGTGGATTCACCAAAATCAAACAACCGGTGAGCGAAATGGATGTCAACGACACGGTGGACGCTGTCGGCTTTGATTTTATTCAAGTGCCTAAAGTTTTGTGCAAATATTATCTGGATAAGCCCAAGAAGGCTGATCTTTTCAATCATAAGACAAAAGAATGTGTTATCAAGATTGATAAATTTGAGAGCAACATCATCTCACGCAAGCCTCCTGAGTTTGCCAATCATGAGACCCTTTCAATGGTCATGCTTGATTACGACTTTGACGGCGAGGTCTTTGACCTTGATGAGGTCTTTTATGCCGAGTATTTAAAGAAGAACGGTTACGAGGTGCGCTTTGGAAGTGACAAGGTAAAGGATCAGATAATGATTATCTACATAGACATTTTCGGGAACGAAAAACGTGAGACAAGGAACTTATCAGATTTTAATGGGAGGAGGAGGTAGCCATGGGAGAAACGAGAATTAATCTAAAACATCTTCTTGAAGACTTAAGAGATGCCTATCCTTTTACTCAAGAGGAAGCGATAATAACTGAGTTACTTGCAAATGCACTTGATTCTGGCGCTTCTGAAATACGCTTTTATATTGATAAATATCATGAAACTTTGAAAGTTATTGATAATGGAAAGGGGATGGCTGCCAAGGAATTTGAAGAATACCACGATATTGCCGCAACAACAAAGGTAAGGGGCAAAGGAATAGGGTTTGCTGGAGTTGGGGTAAAGCTATCGTTACTCATCGCAAAAAAGGTTATAACGGAAACGAGAAGAAAAAATTTTCATAAGGCTACAAGCTGGAGGTTAGAAAATGAACTAAGAGCTCCGTGGCGATATACCAAGACGCCCGATCTTATCAGTTCATCAACTGGTAGTGCGGTTTCTATTATTACACCCAACAAATTTCTCCTTAATCCTAATTTCATAGAAAAAGTTATACAAAAACATTTTTTCCCTCTCCTTGATAAAGAGGTTATGGATCAAGTGCTTAAAAATATTTACAAAGATGGTGTTTCTTTTTTTGTGAATAAAAAACGAATACATTTCCCTGAAATGAGTAAAGATGAAAAAGGTAAACTTTTTGTAGTATTAGTTCGGAAAACCCGGGGACCTATAGGAATAGGCTTTATTAAAAAGAGCAAAGAGGACTTACCAGAAGAAGAAAGAGGAATAGCTATATCCACCTATGGAAAAGTGATTAAACGAGGATGGGATTGGGTTGGACTTTCACCTCGTAATCCTATGAAAATAACAGGAATAGTGGAGTACCCCGGACTCTCTGAAATTTTAACCATTAACAAAGCCGATTTCTTGAAAGATTCCAAAAGTCTTCAAAAATATTATATTTTTCGCAAAGCCGTTCAGAAAGAGTTATCGCCAATCCTAAGAGAATTCGGTGAAATTAGCTCACAACCAGAAAGAGCTGAAAAGAACCTTCGTCCCTTAGAAAAAGAAATTGAGCGTGTACTTGAGAATATGCGTGATAACTACCCCGAATTAGACCCGCTGTTTGGACGCAGTCGGAAAGGAGAGAAGGTTAAAGGAGTTATTCCTGATAACGAAGCTTCTAAAGTTGGTACCCACGCTGAAGGAGTTGGCATAATGACAGGCACAGAAGGGGGTAAAGGTAAAGGAGAAGGGATTGCAGTTACACAAGGAGGGTTACCAGGAGAGCGAATCGAACCGGGACCGGAAAAGAAAGAATCAGGAAGGGAACATCTGGGACGTCGTAAGCGTCCAGGACTAATGTTAGGTTTTGATGATAATGCGGATAGGGAAGAACCAGGGTGGATCTCTGAAAGCATTATATGGATAAATAAGGGGCATCCGGCTTATAAAAGGACAATGAATACTGAGACTGAGAATTATCATATTGTTTTATCTGTTTCCTGGGTCTTGTCCAATTATTTAGAACAAGATAAATCTCCTCAAGAGTTTATAAATACTTTTTTGATGCGGTGGGGTATTCAAGCATGAAGAAGAAATTTCCTATCAAAATTATAGAGAACAAAAATCGCTTAAGTGCGACAACTTCAATTGATCAACTTCAAGAAAAGAAAAAGAATATTCGACAGGATTTAAGTTATATTGAAACTGATTACAACACTTTGATAAGCACTGTTAAGAGTTTGTTGTTAAAATCGGAAAAGAGCAAGAATGATAAAAAAGACCCCAGGATTTACTGGTTAATTGGAGAGTATATTTCTGTTTTCCTTAAACGTATTGACCATCTGGATTATTACCTATTATTGCAGAATAAAACTTTGGGCAAAAGCATAGGTGTATCAGAAAGCTCGATTGAAAAGATCATGTCTTTCTATAAGAAGTTTACCAGCATCGCATTAGTTGACCCGTCATTACCGTGGTCAAAATATAGAGAAAACAAAGTCCCTGTTCCTGAGAAATAAATATGCTTGACCGTGAGATATTTCAAAATAAAGATTTAGTACTTAAAGTATCTCCGAATTATGATCCCCATAGGTTTAATCCGAATAAATACGAGGCTTTTCTTGACGCCCTTTGTGTTGATAGAGAATACCAAAAAGATGCTATAAGGGAGGTGATTCGATACTTTGTAGGGGGAGAATATTCTAGTTTATTAGAACTGGCAAAAGAAAACTATCATAACAATTACAAACTTCAGGGAAAATATTCATCATATATGGAGTTTGTCCAAAATCTTCAGTTGCCCAACAAGCTATCCTGCTCTCTGGATCATGCTACAGCTACCGGCAAAAGTTATGTTATGTATGGCATTGCACGTATCATGCTTGCCGAGGGCGCAGTGGATCAGGTTCTTGTTCTTTGTCCTTCCAACACCATCGAAGCCGGTTTGACGGAGAAGTTTCGGAGCCTTTCGGCCGATAGAACCCTTAAAGACTTATTGCCTGCCGATGCTAAGATTGCAAATCCCCGCATCATCAATGCCTCCAATACCATTCAGAAGGGCGACATCTGTATAGAGAATATACATGCCACCTACATCAACACAAAATCAGCAATTGAAGACAGCCTTGTAGGTAAAGGTGAACGGACGCTTGTATTGAATGACGAGGCTCACCACCTGATGAACCCATCGGATAAGGCTCTCAAAAAATGGAAAGAGTTCTTGCTTGATCCCCAATACGGATTCAAATTCATCGTGAATGTTTCTGGAACCTGCTACATCGGTGATGACTATTTTACGGATGTCATTCATCGTTTTTCCTTGCGTGATTCCATTGAAAAGAAGTTTGTCAAATCTATACTCTATGTGGCGGAGGATTCCTCAGGGAGTGAGGATGAGAAATTTCAAAAGATTTACGACAATCATATCAAGAATAAGACTTTAAAATACAAGAAGGTCAAGCCGATCACCATCCTGGTTACCAAAAACATCGCCTCTTGCAAGCGTCTCTCCGATAAACTGATCGATTTCCTTGCAAAGAAGGAAAAGATCAGCAAGGAGCATGCGGCAGAGAAGGTCTTGATTGTAACCTCTGCCAGCGAGCACAAGAACAACATCCCTATCCTGCGTAGGGTGGATGACAAGGACAATCCGATTGAATGGATTACGTCCGTGAGTATGCTATCCGAAGGCTGGGATGTGAAAAATGTCTTTCAGATCGTCCCTCATGAGGAGAGGGCATTTAATTCAAAACTTCTTATCGCCCAGGTGCTGGGAAGGGGACTACGGGTACCTGAGGTTTACAAGGGTGATCAACCTGTCGTAACCGTTTTTAATCATGACAAATGGTCGGGTAGTATAAAACACCTTGTAGATGAAGTCCTGGAGATTGAGAAGCGCATACACTCCTACCCGGTAAATAAGAAGAAGGACTACAATTTTGAGATTTATAACATTGAATATAAGCGTAAAGAGAAGGAGGTGGAATACCCCCAGGAAGACCCATTTGAACTCCTTAAGAAAGAATATATTACCTATTCGAGCCAGGCGGCAGAGGTTGAAAAGGCTACCACATATGTCAAGGCGGTTTCTGGTGAGAATTATGTCAAAAAGACTCTGATTGAGTTCAATATGTATTCAGTTGAAGAAGTGGCACAAGATGTCTTCAATCGCCTTCTTATCTTCGATCAGGAGGCAGGTACCTGCTATAGTGAGCAATTCCATAGGGGCAAAATCGAAGATATCATTAGAGAATCCCTTAAACGAATAAACGACAGGAGTGGCAACGTCAGCCAGATGAACCGTGATAAGACCCTTGCGGCATTCGGTGTCATCAGAAGAAAAGGGACAAAAAGCCTTCGGCTCGAGATTGAGGCAGAAAAACTTATCGTAATAAAGACGAAAGATATTGACAAGAACAGTTTAGGTATAGGTGCGCTTAGGCGTGATAGCACTGTATTCTATGATGATTATTCCATTAGATTAGGAGAGACGGCGGATAGAAAGTTGCTAGAGGAACTTGAGGAGGACGAGAGCCTTCCAAGATCGGCTTTGATAGAGGTAAAAAATACATACTACTTCAAGACGCCCCTTAACGTTGTCTTGGCTTCCTATGAACCTGAACGCAAGTTTGTACGGGGATTAATTGCCGATCAGACAGCAAAGGCCATAGATGCATGGATCAAGTCTCTCAATATCGGTTTTTACAGTATTGAATACTCTTGGCGTAAGGGAGAACATCCCAAGCAGGGAAGCTTCAATCCTGATTTCATCATCAAGGCGGACAAAGATATTATTGTGGTTGAAATCAAGACGGATGACGATGTCTCCGATGAAAATAAGGCTAAACTCCGGTATGCAAATGATCATTTTGCTCGGCTCAACAGCTTGCAGGAAGAGCAGAAATATTATTTTAAGTTTCTTTCTCCCAATAGTTATGATCTATTTTTCAAATCGTTGAGAGAGAAAACATACAGTGATTTCAAATCTGAACTTGAAGCAAAGTTAGAGGAAAAGAATTGATTGAGGTTGTTTTATATCACCCGATATAGAAAATTGAATGAATTAGCGTAGCAAAGATTCAAATTCTCATTTCTTTGAGAATTTTGATAATTACCCTACAAACAACATCAAAAACTAATCTCTGTTTTAACCCTCCTATCCATCGCAATCTGGTATGTCGAATTTTTGTGTATCAAAGGGTTTCAGTAGCGACGTTAAGTTGATATCTAGTGCTTTTGCGAGTTTGATGAGGTTGCGGAGAGAGACGTTGCGGTTGCCGCGTTCGATGTCGCCGATGTAGGTGCGGTGCAAACCGGCGCGGTGGGCGAGCTCTTCCTGGGAGATACCGAGTTCGTTTCTTCGTTGCCTGATGCACATCCCGAGGAGTTCTTCCGGCGTTTGCGGTCCACGACGTTTCATAATAGAAATAATAGTATGACTTGACAGACTATGAGTCGACAGACTATAAGTAACATTCGTATCTGTACTACGGGGAATCCAAAAACGCTTAAAAGAGGCGGGCTCAAGCGATGAGAAGAATTAGCGTTGTTTTAATTATTGCCATACTCGCACTTATGCTTTTTGTTGCCACGTCGGTCCCAAAGGAAAAGAAACCGGAACGCGTTATCGTCATCATTGAGAAAACGGACGCGGGCTACGACATCTACAGCCCGATGGGAAAACTTCTGCTCGAATTCCATTCAGGAAACACCGATCCAGCAAGCTCCGATACTTTGAAACTCATTTACGACTGCGGGATGGAAACAAAAAAAGGTTACTAAATTCTCATATATTTTATTTGCCTCTTTCTAAAATCATCTTGCACGTAAGCGGTGCTCACAATAAAATAACTTGTTATGTTTCCAAAGATCACTAAAACAGAACAAGACTTTATCTATTTTTGTTCCTATCTTCATGATTCTGTCCGCGATATTGTAAAAGACTTAAATTTTAATAGACGCAGAACAAATTAAATTTTTTTATTTTTAGGAATCCGGTAACGTATGCATCCAAGTCAAGATATAATTGAACTTCTCAAAAGGATTGAAGGGGTAGCTTGGCGATGTATTCTGATGGAGCACTATTTTGACATGGTTACGAATCTTAAAAATCAATTTTGGATACTGATTCAGAATATTCTTGGAGAAAGCGTTATCCTTCATTGGTCTTATCTATTCGGCAAAAGTAAGGATGATCTCAATTACGAAAGGTTTTTTGATAAAGATGACGTAGTAAAAGCTGGAGAATCTTTCCTGTCTTCCAATGTAAAAAAACGTTTACTTGAGCGTATCAAAATGAATGATGAAGAATATGATAAACTATGGAATAATGTTATGCGAATGCGTGATAAATTTATAGCCCATCACGATATAGCATTGAAAAAAATTACATTTCCAGAAATTGACAAATGCAGAGAGATGGCAGAAGAACTCCGCGTGATTTTGGGTCTTCTGATAGAGGAATGGTTAAGAGTAGTCCCGTATCATGAGGAATTAAAAGGACTCAGATTTTACTACTCTCAAAACACTAACGTATATATTGCACCTAAATGCAAAAGTGATTTTGAGAATGGTATTATTACTATAGCCAAAATTATACTTCAAAAAAAATTTTCAATTGAGGATTAATTGCATATTTTACAAATTCCCAAGACTTAATATTTTTTATCCCTTTTATTTAACCACTTTAATCTTCTTTAACCACTTCTGTAACCAATTTATATTACTGAAAATCTTATAGTTATCTCTATTGGTTAAAATGGTTAAAATAAATTCCATAAAAATCCATAGAAAAAAAGAAAAAGATGGAATTAGAGGTATTGTATTAGTCTACTCAAAAAAAATTTTTGGTGTTTTTGTTTAACCATTTTTACCAGACTCATATTATTAATCTTACAAAACGACATTGGTTAAACAGGGTTAGAGAAGTAGGGACAAAGTAAAATCATGATATCATCCAATTTTTATTGATTAGAATCTTCTTCTTTTACCAAAGGCACGAATCTATATGCTTTCTTGTTTCCCCTTATTGATTTTTCAATGATTTCAAAAAACTCTTCGAGGTTGGATTTCTGGTTGTTCAGCCTTCTACCCAACACGCGGGGTTTATGCGCGTAGGGGAAGTGGAGGTTGTTCTGTTCGGCAAGCGCGGTGAGTTCCTGGCAGAGTTCGCCGGTGGCGATGGTCTTGCCGCGGTTGGCGGGGTTCTTCAACCATTCGTTGAGGAGTTCGAAGAGGGGATCGCCTTCGAGCGTGAAGGTGGATTGTTCGCGGGTGAGGTCGTTGAGGATTCGGTGTAGCTCGAGTTCGATGTCGCGGCTTCGGGCAAAGGTGAGCGCAAAGGCAGCGAAATCCGCCATGCGGAAACTTTTACTCGCACGCGCACTCGTACTCGCGGTCGCGGTCGTAGAGAGGTCAGGCTCGCTTGCCTTAAGAGCGGGGTCAGACCCGCTTTCGTTACAAAACCCCAAAGAGGCAGGGTCAGACCCCTTTGTGTATGGCGAAGCCAGGCCCCGCGGGCAGGGTCAGACTCGCTTGCCTTAAGAGCGGGGTCAGACCCACTTTCGTTACAAAACCCCAAAGAGGCAGGGTCAGACCCCTTTGTGGGAGGCGAAGCCAGGCCGCGGGCAGGGTCAGACTCGCTTGCCGTAATAGCGGGGTCAGGCTTCGTGCAA
>CAZSMK010000014.1:0-18978 GCA_964608095.1 uncultured Candidatus Sumerlaeota bacterium
CCAAAAAAATCGAAAATGTAGTGGCGACTTTTACCCTCAAAAAAACGTAAGTCTCCTTTTTTCAGTACCCCTATCCTTCTAACTGTCGAACTTGGGTTAGTGAGGTCATTTTGTCATCTTATTGTCGTATCAGGCATGTTTTGTTTATTCATGCTTACCCTGTGCAGTGCATCGGAAGATAAGGGAAAGATCGTGAGATTAGAGGAACTCGATATTACGCTTATTGAACAGGGATGGGAGAAATCTCGAAGAAATGCATCGGTCAATGGGCAACCTTTAAGCATAGACGGCAAGAAGTATGAACATGGAGTGGGGACACATGCCACGAGTCGTTTCAGCATATCGCTCAAGTCTGCAGCACGCTCGTTTCATGCGATTGCGGGTATCGATGATGAGGTCTCCGGTTTTCCTGCAAGCATCTGTATTCGCGTCTATGTTGACCGAAAAAAAGTGTTCGATAGCGGAATCCTCAGGGGGAAGAAATCGAGCGCAACTATCGATCTTGATCTGGATGGTGCTGAATGGCTCGATCTCGTGATCACAGACGCCGGTGATGGTATCGACTACGATCATGCCGACTGGGTCGATGCCTATATTATTCTGGATGAGTCTGCGGAGGTATTGCCTGAGGCGGTGACTCAGAAACGTGAGCCGAGGACTATTTTAACGCCGCCGGCGAAGAAAACTCCCCGGATTAATACGCCGGACATTATAGGCGCAGGACCCCGTCGCGAGTTTATTTACACTATTCCTGTCTCGGGCGTTCGTCCCATGAAGATTTCCGTGCATAATTTACCTGCAGGGCTTAAGGTTGATGAGTCCTCCGGCATTATCAGGGGGATAACGCCCCATCAGGGAAGGTATGAACTCGATGTCACCGCCGTAAATGAAACCGGTAAGGATTCTAAAAGTATTGAACTCGTGATCGGCGAAGGGATTGCAAAGACGCCGCCTATGGGGTGGAACAGCTGGAATTGTTGGGGAAAGGATGTAGATGAAGAGAAAGTAAAAGCGGCGGCTGACGCCATGGTCGCCTCAGGATTGGTTAAGCACGGCTGGTGTTATATAAACATCGATGACTGCTGGCAGGGTGAGCGGCATCCCGAAACGCACATTATTTCCGGCAACGAGAGATTTCCCGACATGAAAAAACTTGCTGAGTATATTCATAGCAAGGGATTGCGGTTTGGGTTGTATACCGATGCAGGCACCAAGACATGTGCCGGATATCCGGGGAGCAAAGACTTCGAACAGATTGATGCCATGACCTATGCCGAGTGGGGTGTGGATTATGTGAAATGCGATTGGTGCTATGCCGAAGGATTGGACCCGGAAACGTCATACAAGATTATGGGTGACGCGTTAAAATCCCGCGGTCGCGATATTGTATTCAGCATTTGTAATTGGGGGCATAATGAACCCTGGACGTGGGGAGCACGTGTGGGTGGTAACCTGTGGCGAACCACAGGCGATATCGCCGACATCTGGGAAAGTGTGTATGCAATAGGTTCGGCTCAAGCTCCCCTGGCTAAGTATGCCGGACCCGGACACTGGAACGATCCCGATATGCTCGTGGTAGGCAAAGTAGGGTGGGGACAGAACCTGCGTGATTCACGCCTTACTCCTCCCGAGCAGTACAGCCATATCAGCCTCTGGTGTCTCCTATCCGCGCCGCTTCTTTTGGGATGCGATTTGACGCAGCTGGACGACTTTACCATGAACCTGATTACGAACGATGAGGCGCTTGCAATTAACCAGGATAGAGCCGGTGAACAGGCTGAGCGCTTGATTAAAGAAAATGGGATTGAGGTATGGGTAAAAGACCTGGCGGATCGCACTAAAGCCCTGGGAATATTCGAAACCGGCGTACACGATCTTCACCTTATGGAAAAAGTGAAGTACACCTTGAGATGGGACAAGATCGGATTGAATGGAACATACAAGGTGCGCGATGTATGGCGTCAACAAGACATGGGTACTTTCAAGGATGCAATTACAGTTTCGCTCGAAGAACATGGAGTTCAACTGCTGAAAATATCGCCCGGCTCATGATTAGTACGATTCACCGATTATTCCCTGTGCTGTTTTTTATTGATACAATCGTCTCATTTCTATGATGCTTCACTGCTTGCAGGACTAAATCTTTGTTTTGTCCTGTCTTATGATTCGTGAAAGTAGTTGACCCGAGAGCAGGGTTTTGATAGGTGTACACAAGACTTGTTATGAAGGGAGGGTTAACAGAAATGAAAAGGATTTTATTGGTTTTTGCGCTTGTGTGTGTCATGAGTCTCGGGACCTTTGCATGGGGAATCGATTGGACCGGCAACTTGGTACCGAATCATGATTTCGAGGATTATCCAAACGAAACCGAGGCGCCGACGGACTGGCGTTTCTTTGCTGTAGGGGGCGCCGAGGGCACTGTGACGCGTGTCACGGATTCGTACTCGGGAAACTACGCCGTAAAAATCACATGGGACAACGCCTGGGCGCCGGGACAGGATTCTGCATTGGATCATGATCCCAATTTCTATGACGTCACGCCGAATGAACACTATGTTGCCGGCGGCTATGTCAAATCCGCTAATTCCTCAACCTTTAGAATCAAAACCCCTACATTCGATGAAACCGATACGCATCTCGGTGATCACACTGCCGAATCCGCTTATTGGAAAAACGCTACCACAGAATATGACCTTTATTACGTCGAGTTTACCGCAGAGAGCAACGCTGCTACCGGGCATGTTACTTTCCAGCTGGTTACTACTAATGGCGGCATGATGACTATCGATAAAGCGTTCGTACTGACGAAGGCTGATTTTGAAGCTGAAATTACGGGTGCCGATTCTCACTGGATATTCTATGAATAATTCGTACCTCACTTTCTTTGGGGATGGAATCTAAGGCTTGCCTTTTTATACCCTTCAGGAGAGAATGAGATATTCCTGATATGAAATCCGATGATGTCCTCTATTAAGGTTATCCAGCTTATACATGGTCAACATTTTGGCGGAGCAGAGAAGGTAGTATTCCAGCTGGCAACACACCTTCAACCTCCGGAATTTGTCTGTGAGGTAATTTGCCTGAGCGAGGGACGGCTTCTTACCATGCTTCGCGATAATGATGTAGCGCATCACTTTATTCCCATGCATGCGAAATTGGATTTCTCCGTGGTTCTTTCCATCGCTTCAATTCTCAAAAAACGTCATATCGATATTACGCATTCTCATACAGGACGCACCAATCTCCTTGCCCGGTTGAGTTCCATCCTCTACCCTGTGAAAAAATTAGTCACTGTTCAGTCGCCCGTCTTAATGGACACCAATCGCACTCTTCGGTATAAAAAAATAAATTACCTGGTCGAACGATTATCTGCCCGATGGTCTGATTTCTTTGTATGTGTCTCCGAAGAAGGAAAACGAAATTTGCTTGCACAGGGTGTATCTCCCGAAAAGGTGGACGTCATTTACAACGGCGCCGATTTTTCTTCTACAATTACTCTCACCCCTGCTGAGAAGAAGACCTTGCGGTTTGAACTCGGTTTAGATAACAGGGCTCCAGTTGTAGGTATGATAGCGCAGCTAAGACCTCGCAAAGGCGCGGAATATTTTATACGCGCGGTACCGGAGATTAAGAAGCGTATCCCTGAAAGCAGATTCCTCGTCGTGGGTGATGCGGAGTTCGTCATTGGTAGGGACTATTCAGGTGAATTGAAACAATTGGCTGAAGAACTGGGTGTCAGCGATGTTATTAAGTTTACGGGATTTCGACCGGATGCCGATAGGATTATGGAGATTCTCGATGTGTTGGTATTGCCGTCGCTATTCGGAGAGGGGCTCCCATTGGTGCTTCTCGAAGGAATGGCACATGGGCTACCTATCGTGGCGACCCGAACTTCCGGAAACATCGAAGTTGTCCTTGAGGGTGAGAACGGTTTTCTTGTTGACGCCGCAGATGCGTCCTCTCTTGCGCACAGCATTCTTACCTTACTCTTGTCCGATGAACTCCGTCATAACTTTGGCGAGAAAGGGAAGGAGCGGGCTCAACAAAAGTTCTCACTTGATTTAATGATTGAAGGGTATAAAAAAATATATCGCGCATTAATGAAAAAATCTTGAACGTATCTTTTCTCAATCGTAATCAACAATTCCACAATTGATAGAAAGGGAATAAAATGAAATTACAAAAAGTAAGACATGCCCTTATCAGTGTCAGTGACAAAACGGGGCTCGAAGAGTTTGCCCGCGTAGTGTCTGAAACGTACAACGTGGCTATTTTTTCGACCGGCGGGACGTTCCGCTTTCTCAAGGAAAAGGGTATTCCCGTGAAGAAGGTCGAGGACTTGACCCGAACGCCGGAGATTCTTGGCGGAAGAGTAAAAACATTACACCCTGCGGTCTTTGCAGGAATTCTGGCTCGCCGTAATGAAGATTCAGACATGAAAACACTCGAAGAGATGGGCTATCCTGCCTTTGATCTTGTGGTGGTCAATCTCTACCCGTTTACGGATACCATAAAGAAAGAAAATGTCACAGAAGCGGAGTGTATTGAAAATATCGATATAGGTGGCGTTGCCTTATTGCGTGCTGCTGCAAAAAACATGGAATTTGTCACCGTTATAAGCTCCCCCGAAGACTATACGGGGGTTATAAACGAGATGGAATATGAGAAAGGGATCAGAGAAGAAACGAGGGGACAGCTTGCACAAAAGGCATTTCAACACACGGCTGAGTATGATGCGGCTATTGCAACATATCTCTCAAAGAACAATGAACTACCTGAAGTTATGACGCTTGGCTTGAAGCGTTCCATGATACTTCGTTATGGAGAGAATCCCCACCAGCGTGCTGCATTCTACCTTCAACCTAAGGGTTCTTCCCTGCTTGAAGGCGACAAGGAATCGTCTGTGGCTCATGCACGGCAGCTACACGGAAAAGAACTCTCCTATAATAATATATCCGATACGGATGGTGCATGGGAATTGGTGAGGGAATTCGAAGAGCCGGCGGTAGCAATTATCAAGCATGCCAATCCGTGCGGGGTAGGTCGCGCCTCTTCAATGGTGGAAGCGTATAAACTGGCGCTGGAATGCGATCCGGTATCAGCCTTCGGCGGTATTGTCGCGCTTAACCGCACCGTTGACAAGCCTGCTGCCGAAGAGATTGCCAAAATTTTTACCGAGGTCGTCATTGCGCCGAAGTTCGAGCAAGATGCACTCGAAGTCCTTACAAAAAAGAAGAATCTCCGACTTCTCGAGACTGGTGAAATGACGCCCAAATCTCCCGCGTTCTTGATTAAATCAGTTACAGGCGGGATCCTTGTCCAGGAGCGTGACCTCGGCATCATAAAACCCGATGACCTGAAAGTAGTCAGCGACGAGCAGCCGGAAGCGGATGACGTTGAAGGGTTGCTCTTTGCATGGAAAGTCGTGAAATGGGTCAAATCGAATGCGATTGTGTATACAACAAAGGATCAAACCCTTGGAATCGGCGCTGGCCAGATGAGCAGGGTTGATTCAGCACGGTTTGCCGCTCAAAAGGCACAAAAATCCCTCGAGGGCGCCTATATGGCTTCTGATGCCTTCTTCCCGTTCAGGGATAGTGTTGATTTTGCTGCTGAGCAAGGGATACGCGCCATTATTCAGCCCGGTGGTTCTGTTCGCGACCAGGAATCTATCGATGCCGCTAATGAGCGCCACATAATTATGGTGTTCACCGGGATGAGACATTTTAGGCATTGAGATAAAAAGTGTTAGGCAATGATGTCATTCTATTCTTTTTTTCATTTCCCTCAAGAATCTTGTTGCAAGTATCTTTACACTATGTTTTTATAGAATTAACAAAAGATGTAAAGATTTAGATGTGCACGCCGATGATTATTTAAGATCGAGGAAGTTAAGGCTTCCTATGTGCCGCAAAGAGGCACAACCATGTAAAAATTAATTGACGGGTGAACAAAAAAAGGGCATAAGGTTTGTACCTGTTTTTTATAGAGAAAAGATACAACATTTTATAAAAGGAAGGAGAAGGCATATGACAGAAAAACACAGCAAAAGGTGGATTACGGCTCTCACTGTAGTTGTTATTGTCGTAATGTTCCTCCCCTATGTATGTAGTGCACAGGAAGTGACTATTGCAAAGAAGAAAGAACCACTCACCCCTCAGACGGATATGATTCGCGATATTCTCGAGAACACAAAATGGGGTGTTTCCGATCGTGCGTATGAGGCTCTGTACCAGGCTGAAATGCAACTGCAGAATATCCGGCGAAAAGTCAAAAGCTTGCGTGCATCCTTGATTATGTCCTCATCAGAAGCTACAGAGGAACAGCTCTCCCATTATTTAAAGGCATCACAGCTCATGGTTGACATAAAAAAATCGCTCGAAACTATTCAGACAAGCATATCTTCATGTACCGGGCAATGCGCAAAGGTTGAAATGGCTGCTGCTGAAGGAAAGCCGCTCCCACCGGAACCTGAAAAGATCGATAAAATGACTGAATCAGGTGTAGATGCCGCTATGAGATTGAAGAAGACCGTTAATGACTTGCAGGAAGTTGCCACTGAGCTTGAGGATAAAAAGCTCAAAGGAGTTGCCGACGAACTTACCGTAGATGCAGATCAGCTCCAGAAGGCGGTTACTATTTGTCAGAGCTGCATGAAACAAACTTCAAAACCGATGACTGAGGAAGAGGGTAAGGAAGAGAAGAAAGAAAAGAAAGAAGAGAAGAAGCAAGAAAAATCCGAAGAATAATGCACGAACTCCGGCTCATGTACTCTTGTATCTGAAGTTGATGGCAAGTTAAGATATATGTATTCCCCTTATATTTAGAGGTGCAGGGAGGTGAGTTAAAAAGTCATCTCCCTGCATTTTTAGTTTTGTTGTTTGCCATGGCAAAATCCGACCTTTGCTTTTCTGGTGGAAAGATTTGCCGTATCGATGAACCATCCGTTTTGATTTCTATGATTTTTTGCGGATGTACCACTATGATTGTTTCATTATTGAGCCAGAAAGTTTTATGGGCATAACTTTTTGTGCGATAAATAACTCGTGGAGCTGCTTCCTCAATTTTTTGTGTGCCGTACTGACATTTAAGAGATAATAAGTATCCCTGTGCTTGTATACAAAGCCTTTTCCGGAAGGACAAAAGCCATGAAAAGAATAGACTTCGCTGAAAGAAGGATCGTCCTGGAATACGGGTATTTTTTCAAGTTTATCAGCCGGTAAAAGAATTTTCTTCTCGCCGGAGTGCTGGAGTATGTCTTCTCTCAATAAAGTCTCGTACGCTGCAAAAACTGCGCGTGGATTCAGGATAAGATCCAGTGCAAGGGTATCAGGATCAGGAAGGGTATCCTCTTGTTTGTATGCCCCACGCGCTATTTCGAGACACAGGTTCATGACTACCTGCTCCTCGATGTTGCTTCTTTCGTCAATTGGCTGCATTGAACTCGATCTTTTTAAGAATTTCCGGGATGTCAACTTTATCGGCTCTATACTTAAATTTGATTAAATTCGGTCGAGAGAGGTTGACGTATTCTTAATCAGAACTTTTCTGGATGTCAGCATGTGATAACACACGACGGTCGAAACTTGCCAGCATTGCAAGCACATCGTCGGTTATGAGCTCGGTCGCTCGAGTCGAGAGCAGATGGGCATTGACAATAAATGAGAAGACCAGGTTCTCGCCATCCGCCGTGGTCACATAGCCGGAAAGAGCTCGTACGTTCGATACGGTTCCGGTTTTTGCCCTGACATTACCTTCTGCTGCGGTATCTCTCATGCGTCGCCTGAGCGTTCCATCAACACCGGCGATAGGAAGTGTATCCATCCAGACGGAGCGATACTCATGCCACCACATGCCGCGGAGAATATCCACGACCAGGCGGGGACTGATATAGTTATAACGCGTCAGACCGGAACCATCCATATAAGCGTAGCTTTCAGGCGCGACGCCGAAACGCTGTAGTTGATCCCTCACCACGTCGCGTCCCGCCCTGAAACTGCCCTGTCCTGTTGCGTGCCAGCCGATGGCTCTCACCATGGTTTCTGCATAGAGGTTCTGGCTGCGCTTCATCAATCCTTTGATGATTTCTGAAAGGGGAGGGGAGTAATGGATAATGAGTGTGTGAAAGTCTTCAGGTTCGTAATCCCAGCCCTCTATATCATCGCAATCCACTGGTGCTCCATCGACCTGGATTCCCTCTTCTTCAAGCACTTCCTTCAATACCGTCACATAAAAGAGCGTGGGATTATGAATGGTTGGAGACCGTTCAAACGACCTTGACCCTGCGACTACGGTTCCGCTGATTTCTATAATGTTTGTGTTGGGCGCCCGGTCGAGGGAGATAGCGTTCCTGCCCTGCGACACGACATCGATTTTAGGAACAATGGTATAATATGAACTTGGCAGGTTGGGGATAATTTCAACCGTACCGGTGGTTGTTTCCGGTGGGACAATCTTTACATCGATATAGTTTTCGTTGATCTGGAGTGGCCCGATTTCCGCCGCGTACCAGACAGGCAGATAATTGTACGACCATCCATAGCCAATAAGTTGATCGTCGAAGGCATTATCGTCGCCGATTATGTCACCCGTAATATGCGAGATGCCCCTTTTCCGGAGTTCAGCCGCCCATGTTCTGAATACATATCGGGGATCGGGGAAAAATTTGTTATACAATGTAGGATCGCCATTACCAAAGACCACGAGGTTGCCTTTGAGGGTAGGGGAGCTTATTTCACCGTCACAGCGCACAAACGTTTCAAACTTAAAATCCGGTCCCAGTTCAAGAAGCGTTGCGGCGGTAGTCAAAATCTTTTGATTCGATGCGGGTATAAAGAGTTTGTTGGTATTGCGTTCATACCAAATTTCACCGGACTCGAGCGATTGAATCAGAGCGCCCCAATACGCATGCGCGAAGGAAGGATCTTTGAACCGGGCATCGATTTTTTCGATCAATTCTTTTTGCAGCTCGTAGGACGATACCGCGACATCAGATTCTTCAATTTCTATTGTAGTTGCTGCTGAAGTTTCTGTCATCGGGGGTGGGGATGTCACCTGTTCTTTTTTATAAATCACACAACCGGTCATAAAGAGGCAGAGAGAAATAAAAAGATATATCCGGCTTATTTCTCTTAACGTAATTCTTCTTTGTAAAAAAGGAACGTGCAGTCTCATTATGTACATCTCCTTTCAGCTTTAGAAATTACTATAGGTATACATATCTAACTCTTTTAATTTCAAATATCCTTTATCTTCAAACGTAAAATTGTCCCTGTAAAAATTCAATATATATTCATCCAGCCAATCGTAATACTTTTGTGCCTCTTCTTGCGAAAAACCCTCTCGACGCCACTTTGAAATCTCCGCGTGTGCCTTTTGCAGGATTGCCTTATCCCTTTGATGAACCTGTTGCAGAATGCCACTACCACTTTTGTTCATCACTGCTGCATGGTTGAGATAGCTTCTTCCTTCCCGTAAAGGAAGCGGGAAACATCTTTGCTTGAGTAAAAGGGAATAGGTAGAGATCGGGCTTGGTTCGTCGCTTTTTACGGTTACCATTGAAGGGAGATTCTCGCCTCCTCCTATCCATACAGGAACGGTCAATGATGAAAGTTGAAAAGCGGGAATTGTCCACAAGGTGGTGAGTTTTGGGTCTTCGCCGGCTTTTACACCCTGGATGACCATGGTCGAGACGGAAGAGGATCTTACAATATAGTCCCGGAAAAAAACAAAGGTCGGGTTGGTCGCGTCGTCGGGGATTTCGTCTCTCGCCAGGTCGGTCTCGAGTAGGGAATGTTTGAGACAACGGGTGGCGTCGAGCAAAATGAAGTCCACGGAAATCTTGCCGTTGAGATGCTGCTGGGAAAATAAATGTTCCAGCGTGTCATAGCGTATGTAACCGTTTCTTTGCTCCGAATCGCCGCTCATGGCAAAGTTTGTTCGTATTAGATACCCTTGAGGAGCGACGGAGGCATCATTGACGTCAAACTTTATATATGTTTCCGGCGAAGTTTCATAATAGGCGGCGCCGCCCTGTGCGTCGAGCACGACAAAATTCGTGAGCGTGCCTCGGTTTCCTCGAGTTGCATCGAGCATTTTCTCAAAATCCCCGAGTGTCCCACATCTACCAAGCGCCTCCTTCATAAAGTATCCCTCGAGGTCCATTTTCCCTTTATACATGTTTCCTTTATCAAGGTTATACGAATTGGTATTGGCGATGGAGAAGCCCGCTGCGTTACTTCCCATCCATACCTGTGTCCCGGTTGTATCGTTGGTGTTAACAAGCCCTATGAAGTTGTATTTCTCCCCCTGGAAAAAACGGAGGTCGTTGAACTGTTCGCGGGCATCGCGATGTTTCCACAACAATGGTCTGCCGTCAGGTGTGGCGCGTCCCGATACTATTGCAGAACTGCACGGGCATGCCATTCGGTAGGAAAGGAGAGAGACAATGACTATGAGAAGAATTCTTTTCATTTGTTGTTTCCTTTATTTATTGGCTTACTAATTGTCCCTTAATGAGCGCGTTTGAGAAGCAAGGAAGCGAAACCGCCAATATAGGCAGCGACCATTGCGACTATAAAGGCGAGAGAAAAGGAACTGGTACTGTCAGCGATAGAGCCGGCGATCCATGGCCCGAATGCTTGCCCTATGCCGAAGAAAAGAGTAATAAAGCCGAGTGCCGCGGGGGCGAGTTTTGAGCCCAGATGATCGCCACACGCTGCCGCCATGATTGCCGGTATACTCCATGCCGTTATACCAAAAAGAAATGCTGATAACACGAACAGGTAAGGCGAGGATGAAACGGCAAAGATAAAGTAAGTAGTGCCCTGTATAAACGAGACAAGGGCAAGCCCATATTTACGACCCAGAACGTCTGAAACCCATCCCCAGATTATGCCGCAGAAGATGCTTATCCACCCCACAATCTGCCAGAGGTTTCCCGCTGCTTCCTTGCTGAATCCTTTCTCCGATTGTAAATATTTAGCGAAGAACGTTACATAGATTATGTAAGAAAAGCCAAAGGTCGTGTAGATCAACGCGAGGTGCCATACAGCGCCTGATTTATAGATGTCGCCCCATGCAAGGAAAGCCGGTTTCGGTTGTCCGGGAGGATGCGGTTGTGTCGGCAATGGCGATAGTGGCGGCGACTCTTCCCCGATTGCAACTATGCCTTTATCCTCAGGACGGTCACGGAGCAATAAGAAGGAGATAACACTTATCACGAGTACGATAACGCCCAGGACAAACCATCCCAAACGCCATCCGTTATCGCCGGCGGCGTTAAGGATGAAGGGGACGAGTGGGCCGGTTATGATGAGCCCGAGACTCGAGCCGGCAACCGCCACACCGGTTGCCAGACCGCGACGACGAGACGCAAACCACGCGGCGAGCAGCCCCATTACGGGGACATTACTTCCTCCGCTTCCCATGCCCGTAATTGTCCGCCAGAGAAGTGCCGTGAGAAAGTTTCCGGCTGCACCGGTAAGGAGCATAGTTATGCCTACGACAAGGAGCGATATAGAGATAACGCGCCGAGGACTGAATCGAGATGCAAGGAATCCACCAATAAGGGCGAGGGTGAGATATCCGATAAAATTACCTGTTGCAAGTGCGCCCGCCTGTGTGTTGCTCAAGCCCAATCCCGTCTGCATCGACGGTAGAATCATGGTATAACCGAACCGCGCCAAACCGAGAGAACTGAACACCGCCAGAAATCCAACAATAAGGACTATCCAGCCGTAGTGCATTCCGCTGCTTGTTCGAGAATTATTCATTTATACGTAATGGTGATCCTTTTTATCAATGCAGGAGACAGGCTGCTCCGTCTCTCTTCTACAGAGCGATATGAGAATTGCAAGAGTTCAGCGCGAAACATTTGATGTGCGTGCCTTCCACAAAAAGCGCGGTTTCATCGTACAGCCCGTAATAGGCTGTACCTCGAGAAAATGACGGTATTGAATCACTCTCCCCTTCGAGACGTAGTTTCTCTTGATCAAGGATAACGCATCACCCGGAATCCATTCATAATTGATATCAATGTCCAGCACAAGCCAGTCGTACTCTGCTTTTTTCAATGCATTTTTCAACTTTTCAGGAGTTGCGACACCCGCCCAGTTGAGGTCGCGTACCGCATCCACACTGTAAAACATCCCCTTTCCAGCCCAATAGGCGTAGTAGTTGTGGTGTGGCACGTAGACCTTTCCCGGCAGATCATGTATTATGTTTATCAGCTCATAACCTCTTTCTGTGCTACCCGGATGAGGAAAGACCTCCCGATCATGAAAGGTATAGCGTGGCAGGATAGCAACGAGGAGTATGAGTATGCCGAGGTGCACAATGAGGCGTGGTACGAAAAAGAATCGTTTGGACGGTAAAAATGTCCAGAAAAAATGAACAGCCATTCCCATTAATAATGCAAGGGCGGCAAGCAGGGGAATGAAATTATTCACAAATCCGCCGATTTTCAGATACGCAAGGATTCCGCCAACAGTAGCTGCCGCGCTAATCAGCAAGAACCAGAGTGTCGTCAATGGATTCTGTTTCTTGAAAAAAGGCAATGAAATGACAAACCAGACTCCCACAAAGATCAAAGGTAAGGTGATATATCCATAAAGTTGCCCGGGCAAACGTTCGGTCAAAAAGTTCCAGAACACATGGTGCTTCGATGGTATCTGGTAATAATATTTGAAGAACCATGAGTTTGCGCCGTGTGTATAAAACCAGAAGAAATTGATGGCGATGAGGGCGGCGACCATAAAGAAATAAAAGCGTGACCGTTTATGATGATAAATGAAAAGAAAGAGGGCGGCAGGAATAATGGGTAGCGCTGCGTTTTGTTTACATAGTGCAGCGCCAACGCCTGCTATAGCCGCGATTACGAGCCTGAGCGGTGAAGGTTTGTCCTTTGTAAAGATCAACATGACGCATGCAAACGAGAGAAACCAGGCGAATGAATCGATTCGCATGAGATCGGTCCAGAACCCGCTGACCTTGTAGCAGGAAATATAGAACAGTCCGCTGAATATCCCTGCAAAAGTATTACGTGTCCACTGGTAGACTGTTATGCCAAGAACTACGGCAAGACCCAGGGATGCAACAAACGAAAGGATGCGACCAATACTCAGGCTTGCTCCGAATAGCTTGAAGAGCATACCGCATATCATGGGAAACAAGGGGGGATAAAAATAGGGAACATATCCCTCCTCGGGAGGTGGATAAATGGGCTTCCCCTCGGATACCCTGATAGATGCAACCGCTATATCACCTTCGTTCCACTCGAGCTCGAATGGATACTTTATCCTTGGTATCGCTACCCGTATATAATTGATCAGAAACAGGGCAAGCAAAAGAACCGTAAGGATTCGGATAATGAATAAAAAAAGGTTTTGACTGTGTTTGGCTTCTTTCATTACTCGACAGACCCCGAATGATGAAATTGTTTATCAAAAATGCTATTCCCGCTCAATAGTTTTTACATGTTGCAGAAGAAATGATATTCCACCTACCAAACCTGCTGCAGCTAACGTTATGGACATAAAGATTATGTGCATGGTAAGGCGGGGATCGAAAAAGGGAAAGGTCCCTACCATAAAAAGTGAGGTGCTGCTGAGAAGTAGAAAGGACATCAGAAAATCCGGAGAGCGGAAGAGCATCAAAATGATACCGACTATGTAGCAATAGAAAAACACCTCGCTGGTAAAGATATTCTGTGTATAAAATTTCCCGAAATAGGTTCTGGTTAATCCTATAAACGACCTCTTCACCACTTCGGGGAAAGAGTGAAGTTTGAAAAAATATTCGAAAGAGGTGATATGCGAACCGGTATATCCATTCTTTCTAACTTCTTCCACCGTTGGAAAGCCGGGCTTCCCTTTGAATTCCTGATTACGATAATATCGTGCATGAACGTTGGACGAATAGAAAGGATCTCCGAAATTTTTCTTGTTATGTAGAAGATGAGGCAGGGCAATCAACAGCGAGAGCACAATAGGGATAGGAATGAGCCATGCTTTCCATTTCCGGCGTATGCCGAAATAAAGAATTAACAAAACACAGAAGCTTAATGCAGAGAGATTATTGAGAATATTCAACCCAGCAAGGACTCCCAGAATCACGGCATATTTCCAATCCGCCTTCTTTTCCCGGTTAAGGAGAAGATGGACAAAAGGAATTATGGTAAGGAGATATATCTCGAGTCGCAGACCGCGGAGGTTCTGGTAAATATACCCGGCGCTTTGAGCAAGTATAAAAGCAGCAATGAGTCCGACGATGGGCGATTTGAGTGTTTTCGTGGCGAATAGGTATGTCATCACGATGGTTATCAACGATGCGAACAGAGAGAGTAATCGAAGATTCACTTCAGTAGAGCCGAAGAGGAAGAAGAAAATCTTCACGCACCACATGAAGAAAGGCTCACGAAAGTCGGTGTCGAAAGGACCACTCATACCCCGTGCAATACCCATATATGTTCCTGCGTCGGGATCGAGTGGTTGGTTGATAACCGGGTTTAACTCCTCCCATCTCAAATCCAAAGCAAACATAACGATCCATAACACAAGAAGGTGTATCAAAGGTCTGATGGTGAATTTTTCTGAAGAACGAATATATGAACCGATGGCGAGACCGACAGCGATCAATGACAAGACCTTCATGCTTACGTACGATTCACCGATACTGGCAAAAAAGATCAACTGAAGAAACGTAATCGATATAGAAATAATCAATGAATATGCATTGAGGAGAGGATGGAAATACGCTGCCATGAAGAGTCCTACTGCAAACACCAGGATATACCCAAGCGAGGGCAAGGGTGGAATAGTGGTTCGGCTATTAAAGGTTACCTTTATACTGTCGTACACAAGAACTGACCGCGGCTGGGCTGATGGAGATAACGATGCACTTAGCCTTAAATCGAAGGAAGTGAATCCCTCTAAGGTCTCGGTGAGATTCAGTGGAGGAGAGCCTTGCAAGTTTGTATTTTGAGCGACGGAACTCTGCCCATCAGGACGCACAACCTCCAATTTATTGCTCACCCCCGGTGCAGTGAAAAACCAGAGTTGCAGAAAGACTTCCTCGTCTGATTTTTTCTCAAAACGATAGGTAACAGAGAATTCTTGCCCCGGTTTCAGGGTTATACCTTCATTCGAAATACCGTAATCGCCCGTTAAAGATACAGCATCCTTTTTGAGTTTCTCGGCATTGTCGAGGATATTATCTTCATAAACCCTGCTGCGGGGCGCTTTCATATTAAAGGTCTGCTTGACCGACTCGAAATTGAACGCAAGAATCAGGATGGTTACTATTCCCGCACAAATCAGAGCATACAACGTTATGCGGTTTATAGAGATAAGACGCCACTTCCTATTTGGCTCATTTTTTGAATTTTTTCTTGTTTTTTTCATGACTCCTTAGCTTCAGGAAAGGTACTATATCTCTACTTTTTTAATCATAATTTTTCATTGAAAGTCATTGTTTGGTTATGATAAATTATTACAAAAATATTGCAAGTTAAAACGTAAAGGAAAGAAACGATGGTTTTTAAGCAGAGAATAATAGTAGGGGAGGAAGACAGTCCTATAAGGAAGATGCAATCTCAAGCGGCACAACCTTTTTTTTCGCACAACCAACACATGTATTCTATAACTGAACGACCATGGGACCCCCCGACCGATGTATATGAAACGTGCGACAGCATTGTTATCAAGATGGAAATTGCCGGAGTAAACCAGGATAATATCGATATAATCCTGGAGGACGATACACTTCTCGTAAAAGGATGGCGACAGGAGGAAAATCCCAGTAAAAAAGAGCATTATCTCCTTATGGAAATACACTATGGTCGTTTCGAGCGTATTTTTTTATTACCAAGAAATTTTGTCGCAGGAAAAATTGAGGCTTCTTATAAAAGCGGTTTTTTAAATATTATAATTCCAAAACTCTCCAAGCCTTCTCCTGTAAAGATCGATATCGACTGAAGAATAATCTGAATATCCGGTTCCATATCATTCTCGTCCGGCATGAAAGAGATTTTTCTTCCAATCTCTATTCAGACACTCGATTTAATAATTTCAGGTTGAAAACTAATAGTCATCTGACATTTTTTGTGATACACTAAAAGAAAAGAAAGGATCGTATATGCCTGAAGATAAAGAGCCAAACCTTGCAGATTTAGTTAAAAATGTACAGGTTTCCGATGTTGAAGTACCTGAGACAGTACCCATATTGCGATTAAATAATTTTGTGCTGTTTCCCTATATGATAGCGCCGGTTGCGGTTTTAAACGAAATCAACAAGAGCGCAATAGATGAAGCGTTGAAATCAGAGAATAAAGTGGTCGGCGCTTTTACGAGGAGAATATCGGATACCTCTGAAGGAGGGGAAGTTAAAACGCCCTTGACGGACGATTCATCAGAGGGTGAACCTTTTTTTGAAAGCCTGTATGAAGTCGGCTGTGCTGCTCACATCCTTAGAATGCTCAAAATGCCTGATGGTACGATGCGAGTACTTATTCATGGGCTTCATCGAATAAAGCTCATAGAGCCTGTCAGTGAGAAGCCTTTTCCTCAGGCAAAAATAATGGTTATTGAAGAGCCCGAAGAATCAGACCGTGAGACTATGGCATTGGTTAAGAACGCCCAAACACTTCTGCAAAAGATCGTCGAGCTGTCCTCGCTCCCGGATGAACTTGCCGTGGTGGCAACGAATATATCCGAGCCGGCAAAGTTATCCGACCTTATCGCCTCGAACCTGAACCTTAAAGTCTACGAACTTCAACAAGTTCTTCAAACCATAAGCCCGAAAGAACGTTTGCAGAAGATACTCGTAATCTTGAACCGCGAGCTCGAGGTCGCCGAGATCGGCAACAAGATTCAGTCGCAAGTCAAGAGCGAAATGGAAAAAGGGCAGAAGGAATATGTGTTACGCGAACAACTGAAGGCAATAAGAAAAGAATTGGGAGAGGAAGGAGAGGGTTCCGAGATAGCGGAACTGCGAAAAAGAATCGAACAAAAGGCAATGCCTGATTATGTCCGCGATACCTGTACCAAAGAGCTCGATCGCCTGGCAAAAATGCATCCCTCGTCTGCTGAATATACCGTCAGCCGTTCATACCTCGACTGGCTCCTGATTTTACCGTGGGAAGAGTCGACAAAGGACAATATCAATATTAAACACGCACAGAATGTGCTTGATGAAGACCACTATGATCTGGACAAGGTAAAAGAACGAATTCTCGAGTATCTTGCGGTGATAAAGTTACGCAAAGAACTTCGAGGGCCAATCTTATGTTTTGTAGGACCTCCGGGAGTGGGAAAAACATCGCTGGGTAAATCCATTGCACGTGCCCTTGGACGTAAGTTTTATCGTACGAGCCTTGGTGGAATCCGCGACGAAGCTGAAATTCGTGGACACAGGCGCACCTATATCGGCGCACTTCCCGGACGTGTTATTAAAGGAATAAAAGATTGCAACTCCAATAATCCCGTTATGATGCTTGATGAAATCGACAAACTCGGCATGGACTTTCGCGGCGATCCTTCTTCTGCGCTCCTTGAAGTGCTCGATCCCGAACAAAACCATAGCTTTAGCGATAACTACATTGAAATACCCTTTGATCTATCAAAGGTCATGTTTATTACCACGGCAAATTGGCTCGATCCCATTCCCCCTCCTCTCAAAGATAGAATGGAGATTCTTACCCTTCCCGGCTATACTATAAAAGAAAAACTTCAAATTGCAAAGAGGTATCTGGTACCGAAAGAGCTGGAGAACAATGGACTCAAAAAGAAGAATGTAACGTTTACGGATAAAGGTTTAAATCGCGTAATAGAGGAATATACGCGTGAGTCGGGGGTAAGGAATCTCCAGCGTGAAATAGGAAATATATGTCGAAAGATAGCGCGCCGATATGCAGAGGGTGATTCCAAAAATGTACGCATAACCGAGAAACGAATCCCGGATTATTTAGGGCCACCTCGGTTTTTTTCCCAGCTGGCTGAACGTATGACCCTGCCAGGTGTATCTATCGGGCTTGCCTGGACACAGACCGGCGGCGAAATCCTTTTCATCGAGGCTACCGCTACCCCGGGTAAAGGCAATCTTCTGCAGACCGGTCAGCTTGGCGATGTCATGAAAGAATCTGTTCAGGCATCTCTCACTTTTATTCATTCCGAAGGTGAGAAGTTGAATATCCCTGAAGAAAAATTCAGCAAGCAAGACATTCACGTTCATGTCCCTGCAGCGGCGATTCCCAAGGATGGTCCTTCTGCCGGTATCACCATGTGCACTGCAATCGGCTCTTTATTAACAGGGATACTGGTAAAAGATTCATTGGCTATGACGGGCGAGATTACGCTTAAAGGAAACGTATTACCTGTGGGAGGCATAAAACAAAAAGTGCTTGCCGCCCATCGGGCAGGCATCAAGGAGATTATACTCCCTGATCGCAACGAAAAAGATCTCGAGGAAATACCACCGGAAGTGCGTAACGATATAACGTTTCATTTCGTCAAGCGTATGGAGAAAGTGCTCGAACTTTCTCTGGTTGAAAATCCCTATAAGAAAAGGAAAACGACTTCGAAGGGACAAAAAACCTGATTTCATTTGTTCAGGATAAATCATCAGTGTCATATCACACCTGTCCTGTCATACAATGGCGGGATATTGTTCTCCTTCAAATAAGCTCGTTTAAGGTGGAATGACCCGAGGAAGAAATACAAGGTTACTCTTGAAAAGGACAACCAGGAGTATCTTCACGAAATTACCGGGAGGGGGAGTCATAAATCACAAAAAGTACTTAATGCTTTAATTCTTCTAAAGTGTGACGAAGGGAAGTACCGGGAGAGCAAGGTCGAGAATGAGAATATCGCATCGGTTCTGTAGGTAAGTATGAGAAAGATTGATCGAATCAAGAAACGATTTGTTGAAGCAGGGCTTGACGTCGCCTTGAATGGAAATAAAAGCTGCCGAATATGTAAAAAA
>CAZSMK010000015.1:0-19685 GCA_964608095.1 uncultured Candidatus Sumerlaeota bacterium
CAAAGGGCAGACGCGTCTGCGCAGTCTAAAATTGATTCTTGGATAGCCTATCGGACATTATTTTACTCATTCGTGTAATCCGCGTAATTCGCGGGTAAAAAAAAAGGGATTTTAAGTTGTAAAGAAATTAGTGGAGATAAGTGAATATCCGTGGTTCAAAAAAATGATATTTGTTTTAATCTTCCGCCGGGGGTCGTTCGGGCCGAACGACCCTACTCTGCGAAACAGGAGATAAAGAAGGACGACGTACGAACTCACTCCATTGCAACAGCAACGGAAACGGTACCCGTACATCTTCCCCCCAAAGGACTTGACACAATTGTATCATAGATGACCCCGTAGATTCTTAGGGCTTCAGCTGGACGGAAGCAGAAGGGCTTTCGTTGCCTGTTCGGTCAACCGCGGTAACGGCAACTATCTCGGGTAGCTGCTCAGGGTCGAAGCGCATCACCAGCTTACGATACATGTAACCGGGATATATCCGATATCCCCATGTTCCGTTCGCTCGCATGTATAACACCCAATTGAATACCGCTTCCTGCGAAGAAGGTTTTGCCGTAACCAGCATTTTGCCGCCTTTCTCGGGTTGAACAGTGAGTACAGGTTTTGGAGGGGGGTAACTATCCAGCCAGGGTGACGGTGGCACAAGCGCCTGGTTCGAATAAACACTGCCCTTTATTTTTTCATTCAACCCGTCCCTGTTCTTTAAGAACGGTTTCACGCTGTAATGTACGTTTCCGGTTGCGCCTTGTTGGTTTCGAGTAGCCTTGACCTGATTAATAATTTCGTCCGGCTCGTATTTGCTGGTATAATTTCCGGGCCAGATATGGCGTTGCATTTTGTTTTGAGCGACCCACCACTGCAGCAGGCCGTTATATGGCTGACCTTTCGATGAGATAGTCCAATAAAGTTGCGGTGTAAAATAATCGACCCATCCCTTTTCGAGCCAGAGCCTCGAGTCTGCATACAGTTCTTCATACGGGTCGAGTCCAACCACGCCTCTGGGGTATCCGGGTCGCCATATACCAAACGGACTGATGCCAACCTTGACCCGGGGATTAAGACTTTTGACGGAACGGTACATGCGTTCGATAAATGTGTTTACGTTTTGTCGTCTCCAATCATTGCGGTTGAGCGTGCCGCCGGCGACTTTATATTTCTTCCAGCTCGCATCATCGGGAAAGTCTATTATCTTCCCGTCCTTATCTTTCTCCTTGTAGGGATAAAAATAATCATCAAGATGAACCCCGTCCACGTCATAGCGTTTAACAACGTTCAGGATAACGTTAATAGAATGATCCTGAACTTTTTTCTCACCGGGATCGAGCCACCTATAGCTGCCGTATTTTTTCACTACATCAGGCATGGTGTTGGACACGTGGTTGGACGCAATGGCTGAGCGGCACGTTGGATGAAGCGCCCTGTAAGGATTAAACCATGCATGTACCTCGATTCCCTGCTTATGTGCCTCCTCAATAAGAAAGGCAAGAGGATCATAATACGGTTCAGGCGCTTTTCCCATTTCACCGGTAAGATAATATGACCAGGGCTCGAGCGCGGATGCATAAAGGGCATCGCACATCGGACGTACCTGAAAGATTATGGCATTCATGTTGAGCGTATGGGTGAGTTCAACGATTTTTTTAAGTTCTGCCTTCTGCTGGTCAGTGGTAAGAGAAGGTGCGGAGGGGAAATCGATGTTAGCCACAGTGGCGACCCAGACAGCGCGAAACTCGCGAGACGCGCTGGGAAATTCATTCATTTCCTGCGAAAAAACCGCGTGTGGAATAACTACAGTCAAACATACCCCCATGAGAAACAGCATTGCACTTCGTCCAATCTGCATAAGGTGTCTCCTTTCCAGCGTTGAATAAGAAAATAACACTAAACCGCTCAATTTAACAATGCAAGAAATAAATGATAGCGCGCGTGCGTTTCAAGGGAACAAATGAGGGCACATCGGAGAAGGACCGGCTGAAAATGACGCCTGAAAAGGCGTCTAAGCGCCTACATGAAATTCCTGTTGCGCCCTGAATTGTATACCGTATAATGAGCTTCCTATAACTATGTGAACTTTAACAGGAGGTTGGTGCATGGCAAAATATAAAATTGCCTGGTTGCCGGGCGATGGCACCGGTAAAGATGTGCTTGAGGCTGCCCGAATCGTTCTCGATAAGATTCAACTCAACGCAGAATATATCCCTGGCGAAATCGGATGGGACTATTGGTGCAAGGAAGGCGATCCGTTCCCGCAACGCACTATTGAATTATTGAAGAGCGTAGACGCCGCCATGTTCGGCGCTATTACGTCCAAACCCGCAAAAATCGCCGCAGCGGAACTCTCCCCGGAACTACAGGGCAAGGGATATGTTTACCGCTCCCCTATTGTTCGCATGCGGCAGTTGTTCGATCTCTATATCTGCCTGCGTCCTTGCAAGGCATTCCCGGGAAATCCACTCAATTACAAAGAAGGAATAGACCTCGTAGTATTCCGAGAAAACACCGAAGACCTTTATTCAGGTGTAGAGTTCAGTCCTGTTCCTGAGGAGCTTTCCGATGTGTTGGCAAAACTCGCCAAAACGTTCGAGCCGTTCAAAAACCTTTCTCCGGACGACTACGCCATATCATGCAAGATAAATACCCGGAAAGGTTCCGAGCGAATAATCAGGGCGGCGTTCGAGTATGCGCGTAAATTCGGGCGCAAAAGCGTGACCGTGGTACACAAGGCAAACGTGGTGCGCGCAACTGATGGATTGTTCCTCGACATTGCAAGAGAGGTGGCAAAAGACTTCCCAGAAATTACGCTCGGCGATGCGAATATCGACGCCATGACCATGTGGTTGATCAAGAATCCATTCAACTACGACGTACTGGTTGCGCCAAACCTTTACGGAGATATAATATCAGACTTAAGCGCCCAAATGGTCGGCGGGCTGGGGTTCGGCTGTTCCGGCAACATCGGCGAGAACCTCGCCGTGTTCGAACCGAGCCACGGTTCTGCTCCCAAATATGCCGGGCAATATAAAGTCAATCCCATCGCCACAATTATGGCGGCGAAGATGATGCTCGATTGGCTCGGGGAGACTGAAAAAGGCGCTCAAATCGAGCAGGCTGTTGCCGAAGTTATTAAAGAAGGCAACGTTCGAACCTACGATATGGGAGGTTCGAACAGCACCATTGAGATGGCAGAGGCTATCGCTGACAAACTTTAAGGACGCACCGATATATCAAGCGTACGGGGCGTGTGCGCCTATGCTTGAAAAATGATAGCGGAATGTTATTGATGGAGAATGGAGCGCGTGTTTTCAGAGGGGAAAAGACGTGTGCGATTACTATGTTTTTTCCCTTGATTATAGACTGAACTTTACCAAGGAGTGTGAGAAATATGAAAAAGACTACCGTACTGCGAAAAGCAATTATGGAGCGACGCGCGGTGGCGGTGCCCGGCTGCCACGATGCATTCAGCGCAAAAGTCATCGAGCGGTGTGGCTTTGAAGCCATCCAGGTATCCGGTTACGGCGTTGCGGGTTCTTACCTGGGCAAACCTGACGTGGGGCTCATGTTCATGAAGGATGTGCTTGATATTACGCGTAATATTGCACACGCAGTCTCGATACCCGTAATGGCGGACGTAGATACCGGCGGTGGAAACGCCATTAACGCTGCTTACATAACTGAATATCTTATCGAGATGGACGTCGCCGGCATGAACATCGAAGATCAGATTTTCCCCAAACGATGCGGTCACATGGCAGGTAAAGAAGTGATTCCGGCAGAGGAGATGGCGGGAAAGGTCAAAGCCTGTGCAGACATGCGTGATAAAATGGACAAAGATTTCATTATAAATGCACGAACGGATTGCTTTGCAAAAATGGGACTCGAGGAAGCTGTCCGCCGATGCAACCTTTATCTTGACGCAGGAGCAGACCTTGTCTTCATCGACGGCATCAAGACCAAGGAGGACATCAAGAAAGCGGTCGATTCGCTCAAGGGTCCTCTGTCGGTCAACCTGATGGATGCAATTACGGGTGTGAAGACCGAGCTTATACCCTTGCCGGAATTGGCGGAGATGGGCATCGGCAGGGTTTCTATACCCGTCGCTTCTATAATGGTGATGCACAAGGCGCTATGGAACTTTTTTACCGCGCTGAAAAATTCACCCACAGGAACGTTACCGGGTCAGACCGACTGGATTACGACTTTTCCGGAATACCAGGACTTTGTCGGTCTGAAAGAGTATCGCGATATGGAAGATAAATATCTACCCAAAGAGCGCATCGAGTCAAAGTACGAGGGCAAGAAGGACATTGCCCGCGACTGAATATATGAAAGCACAGTTTGCAACGGGTGCGTGTTCATAACCACTTCCCGAAAGGAGATTAACCAATGGGAATGACCGTAGTACAAAAAATTCTGGCACGGGCAACAGGTCAGGATTCCGTAAACATCGGCGACGTAGTGGAACCTGTGGTTGACGTAGCCATGTCGCATGAGAATGGGGCGCTGGTCATGAATCAATTCTATGAAGTGTTCAAGGGAACCGATGCCGAGCCGCGTGTGTGGGACCCTTCAAAGATCGTAATCATATTCGACCACCGGGTACCTGCCGAGAGTGCAAAGACGGCAAACAACCATCGCAAGCTACGTAAATTCGTGGCGGAACAGGGGATCCCGAATTTTCATGACATCAGTGGTGTGGATGGTGGAATATGTCATCAGATTTTGCCGGAACGCGGCTATATACGACCCGGTTCCGTGGTGGTGGGAACTGACAGCCACACCACGAGTCACGGCGCACTTGGCGCCTTTGCATTCGGTATCGGCGCAACAGAGATGGCAAGTGTCTGGACGCTCGGCACAGTGCTTAACATCGAGGTGCCGGGAACAATAAAAGTCAATGTAACGGGAAAATTTCCCCCGCATGTTGCCCCAAAAGACCTTGTGCTTTTCTTGATCGGCAAGATCACGGCAAAAGGCGCGACATTCAAGGTGATAGAATACCATGGCGAGACGATTAAAAAGATGTCCACCTCAGGTCGCCTCGTTATTTGCAACATGGCAGTCGAAGCCGGAGCAACCTCGGGCATTGTTCCTGCAGATGACGAGACGGTTCACTACCTCCGTAAAGAAGCAGGAGTTCATGACGAGCTGGATATGGTCGGAACCGACCCGGACGCCGAGTTCGACGAGGTTATCGAGATCGACGTCTCCGATCTTGTACCACAGATTGCATGTCCACATACCGTGGATAATGTAAAACCGATAACGGACGTCGATGGGGTAAAAATAGACCAGATCGTCATAGGCTCGTGCACAAACGGCAGACTGGACGACATCGAGGTTGCGGCGAAAATTCTGAAGGGGAAACGTATTGCGAAGGGAACGCGGATGTTGGTTTTTCCCGCGTCGGCGCGTATTTATCGTCAGGCGCTAAAAAAAGGATATCTTACGGACTTAGCGGAGGCGGGAGCCGTTATCATGAACCCTGGCTGCGGCTGTTGCCTGGGCATACACCAGGGTGCTCTTGCCGATGGCGAAGTCGCTCTCTCCACGACCAACCGCAATTTCAAGGGACGCATGGGGAATCCCAAAGCGGAAGTCTATCTCTGCTCACCCGCAGTCGCTGCCGCAAGCGCTATCACAGGCACGATTTCGGATCCACGGAAGGGAGGCAAGTAACATGGCACATGTAGTTTATAAAGTTGGTAACGACATCTCGACCGATGTCATTTATCCCGGACGATTCATGGCGACCGTATTGCCCACGGAAACGCCACAGTATTGTTTCGCCGATGATGAAGAGTTTAACCAGAAACTCGTGAAGGGTGAGGTTCCCAAAGGCGGGATTATTGTCGGCGGAAAAAATTTCGGGTGCGGCTCGTCGCGCGAACAGGCGGCTTCCACACTGAAGGGACATGAGCTCGTGATTGTTGCGCCAAGTTTCGCCCGTATCTTTCTTCAGAACGCCATTAATCTCGGGTTGAAAACCGTTATATGTCCTGACATTGAAGCATCCGTAGGAGACGAACTGGAAATCACCGAAGACAACGTAATCAACAAAACCACGGGCAAGAATTTCGACGTGGTTCCTCTACCCCGTGCGAGAAAAGCCATTGTTGATGCAGGTGGACTGATTCCGTATACGCGAAAACGTATGCAAGAAAAAATGGGCAACGCATAAGCCGACATACTCTCCGTTATCGGGATTTTAACCTCGAGCAACCCAACGAAGTGTACTGTTCGTTTCCTTACTCCCTTTATGGGGATGCGAAAGGCTCGGTATGAATCTCGCCGTCGTCGTCTATGGTCAGCAACCATTTTTTTCCATCCGGCGACATCATGATTATAGATTCTTGAGGGATTATTACACCCGTGATTTCGGTTGACCTCTTTCTATATGGCGGCTGCCTCGAATCAAGAACCCTGACGTAACATGCTGTTATGAGCGCAATAAGCACAAAGACTATAACTACCATAATTGCTTTTTTCATCATTGCACACCCCTTGAAGTGCTGGTTCTCAAAACCTGTAACCTTCCTCGCACACCATGCCTCTATGCAGAAAAGTTGACCTACAGATGTTAGAAAGGTTAGAAAATACCTATTTCATGGTTTATTTATCCGGACGTATACAAACCCTGAATATATCGCCCGGGCTCATCAGACCGTTGGTAGGCTCATAAGCGAACGTGATAAGTGTGTCCGATGGTTGAAAGGAGTTTGGGTCGTATATCTCTTTGACGGTATTAAAATCAAGATTGTATTTCCCATCGGGACCAGCGCTCCACATAATCCACCCATCCTCCCATTGCTCCGGTAAGTTAACGCTGTAATAGGCAAAAGGCGCGCCCTTTACCGAAAATTGATCCAGCAATAAACTTGTTGCATACGCAATGGGGGTAGTAAGGGTAGCGAAGTCTCTTCCGTCGGGTTGTTCAAATGTCGGTACGCGGTCAAATTCAGAAACCCATTTCTCTGCGCCATGGAACGCACTATGGTTCCCGCCAAGCGTAGAAGGAGGATACGCGCCGTAATCCATGTAGTAAACTTCCAAGGCTGTTGCGAGAGAGCGCATGTTCGCCTTAACACGTGACACCGGGGGAGAAAAACGAAATTTCGGAGCAACTATGGGACCCACCCCTGAAGGAAGCAGGACGAAAAGAAAAAATAAAACAAGAACAAGGTGAAGAGGGCTAAGCGTGGATTTCAACCTTTTACGTGTAGGTGATTCTTTTTTTTGGCGGTCAAGCGTCGCCGAGAGCGCAAGGAGCAAAGAAATCGCGGCGAGAACCAAAAATGGGATGAACGAGAGCTCTTCCCAACATTCATAAAGCCGCTCCTCTTCATTAATTCCAGTCACCCCTGTAAGAATTCCCACGGCTATTATAGTAATTCCATGCCTCATAATCGAGAGAACATTATCGATTTTTTGTTCTGAAGGGATTGCAATTTGAAAGAACAATAACCAGCACACATAGAAGAACCAGAGTGTTACGACCTGCATGAGATAGACAATCCCACCACCCATACCAAGCCACGTCAACACACCTGTGAGTAGTATTATGGGGAGGTTGATAACCTTACGCGTGAAAGGCAAGATAACAATGCCAAGAACCACCCATCCAAGAAATCCGGCTATCAGGTAAGTGTATTCGTCTGAGAAAGAGACCGTATAGCCATTTGCATACACGGAAGCGGCGAATGCAATGAATAAAAAGATGAAAATCCATCGCATGGTGTTCTTTTTCATGTGTATGTCCATATCGCTCATTCCTGATTGACATCCCCTTCCTCTACCAGATCACCCGACGGATAAAAGTCTCTATACTCCAACACGCAACTTCCCTCGATGGGGACACACCTGGTGTACGGCATAATAAGAACCGCTTTCTGAATTTCCTTTGCTATTCCCCCAAAAACGTTGTGGGACCAAAAACACGTAAGAACATATCTCACAGCCTGGAAAAAATGCAACAACATTAGAACTACTTGTTCAGTCTTATCAAAACGCAGGAAGATTATTCAGTCAAGTAAGGGGCAAGCAATCTCGCCCAGAGTTTGTAACCGGTGGGTGATAAATGCAGTCCTTCCTTAGAAAAAAACTGATGTAATTCTCCTTTATCGTCGAGGAAGTAGGGATGGAAGTCGAGATAGGTGAAACCGAACCTTGGAGCGTTCTGTTTCAATAACACATTGAACTTATTGATTGCTGCGTTGTACTCAGCATACTCGTCCCTTGTGGGAAAGACGGATTGCACATACACTTTGCAGTCATGGCAGTTTCGTTTTATATCCAGAAAAAGGTCAACAAGTCCGCTTTGAATAAATTCATCTGGTGTGTTTGCGTACACGATATCGTTGATACCGATCAAGATGAAAAGTTTTTTGGGTTTCAAGTCGTACACAGAGACGTCCAGCCGGTCAATCAGCCCATAATATTTCCACCCGCCTACCTTGTCACCGCCTATACCTCGGTTGATCACGGGCAAGTCAGGGAAAATATCGTTTACGGGAAAACGTTCGATAATAGAATCTCCGAGCATGACTATTCCGCCGGGCTTCCGGCGCTTGTTGTCCTCGCGAAATTCCTCAACCTTTTTCAACCAATACCGGGCGGATTCTGTCAGCAGCTTCCCGTCTTTCGATAACGCTACCTCCTCTCCTACGGATGTAGAGGGAGAGACGGTTTCCGTCCGCGATTGCAACACACTGCAGCCTGAAAAGAATATAATACCTATCAATAACAGGTTCAATAAGGTGTGTAACATTACAACACGCATAGCGTCCTCCTTTTTTTATTTGTGATTTGATGTTTCTGATTCCATAAAAGCGCTCACACACCAACAATTCTTTCATATGCAGCAAGAGCGGCGCCGATTAAGCCCGCATGATTCACCAACTCTCCTATCGTTATCCTGACCGGGAAACGTATACGTGACGTCAATGATTCTACAAGCACATCTCCAAGAAGAGACAGTTGTCCAGAGAGCACAATAGTGTCGGGATCGATGGTATTGATGCAGTTCGTAATACCTGTCGCAAGGTAATCCATACATTTGTTGAAGATGGCAAGGCTCTCCGGCTCTTCTTCACGTATAAGAGAAATCAGGTCTTCGGTAGTTAAAGAGTCGGGATTAAGCGCGGTTTTTATTTTCCGCCGGCGGATAGCATCGGCAATCTCCGCCTGGATAACTTTTCGGGAAACGTATGTCTCGAGACAACCGCGCTGACCGCAAGGGCACGGTCTGCCGTCATGCTCGATTATGATGTGTCCTATTTCGCCTGCGTTTCCTTTTCCTCTCAAAAGTTTTCCATCGATCACGATACCGCCGCCGATGCCGGTCCCCACAGTCAAGCAGAGCAATCGGTGTGCTCCTCTCCCCGCGCCGAGTTTATATTCTGCAAATGCAGCAGCGTTGGCGTCGTTCTCGACGTGTACCGGCAGGCTGACCGTTTTTTCTATGAAATCGCGAAGCCCCAGACCGATATAGCCATCGCATAGCGGCACCCCGCCGACAACACGACCGGATTCAGGGTCTATCCTGCCGCTTGCCGCCACGCCTACACCGGCTACATCCTCGAAATGGGACGACAGAAGTTCTTTAAGGACATCCTTCACCATTCGTTTGACGGCGTCGATGCCGCTCGAGAACGGTGACGCCTGAACAATCAGGCGATCGACGATCCCGTTAGAATCCACAACGCCCGCGGCGGTCTTGGTACCGCCGATATCCATTCCTATAATACGCCGATTCTTCATCATAACTCTTTATCGGGATTTCATTCCCTGATTACTTCACACCCGTTATCGCCAGTATAATGGGAGCGGCTTCGGTTCCCGCAGAACTGATAATGAGAGAAGATATCTTTTTGTCAGGATGAGGATTATCCCACATGAGGTCCCACACCCTGACCGTCAGTCCTTTGCGGTTCTCACCCTGCCATGCTATGCAGGTATTTCTGCCGATCCGCTCCTCGTCAAATGCAAATATATTGTGCCCATAGACGAGAGGGAGTGTTTCACTCGAACCGTCACGGTATTTCACCTTAATCTCACCGACATCCTGTCTATTGCGAGTGCGGAATGCAGCCGTCATAAGGAAATGAAGGGCTGAAGCATTCGTATCGCCGAGCGATATTTCGACGCTCCTCGGGAATGTGCCTTCGGGGTTGAATTTTCCGGAAAGAAAAAGCGCAGCCTGACCCTTGTCGTTTTTCATTACGTTGAAACGTGTGTCACCGAAAAGAATCTCGCCGGTAGGAAACGCTGAGAGATCGTTATCCACCCCCCCGCCGATCCATCCTCCACCTTTCTCGTTGTCTTCCAGTGTTCGGTTGGCGAGCGGTCGAAGATCGATATAAAATCCACCGCGTTTCTTCTGGACAGGTTTTCGTTCCGACCAAAGATTCAAAAACATTTCCTTCGCGCTGAAAGGCAACTCATCTACGGGGGTGGTATCGCCGGACCATGCGTAGTGCGCCGCCCAGATATATGCCCAGTACTGATGCCAGCTTTCTTCGTTGTTGTCGATTTTGAAATTGAACCCCGCCCACGTAGTCTGAAGATATCCGGCGACATCGAAAAGAATACACGCTCGCGCAAGCTTTTCTATGTTCTCCGGCGTATACCATCCTGCGCCCAGCACCATGTGTCCCGCGTCATTGAACAACTTCAGGGTAATATAATCTTTTGGGTCGTTCGGCGCATAATGCCAATCGGTAATCACGACATCTTCGGGTAACCTGGCGCGACGTTTAATGGCTTCCTCCTTGCTCGGGGCATGACATGCATCGGTTCCTTCGTCGGCATAGAGAAACATATCTCCCCACAGCATTATGCGTACCCCTCGATCTGTAAACCACTCATGTAACTTGTTGATGTCCTCCATGATAAGGTCAGTGGCGGTTTTTCCACTTTCCCTGCTACGCCACGGAAACCTGCCCTGGTGGGTTACCTCATCGTGCCCTATGTGAAAGAAACGCGGCTTAAAAAAATCCAGCGCTTCCTGATACACGCTGAAGATGAATTTATAGGTATCCGGATTTGTGGGAGAATATGCGTAAAGGGCTTGCGGGTCTTCCGCAATATCCAGATTCTGGTCATTGACAAATATCCACTCAGAATGACCAAGCGATTGGACCAGGGGAACGAGCTCTATAAAATATTTCTTTGTCGCTTCGATGACCTTTGCGGCTTCTTGTTTGGTCATACCGTAGAGTGGATGTTCGAGCTCAGGATGTGAATCCCAGATAATGTACTCGCATTCCCAGACGAGCATATTGATCTTGAACCGAGCCATAAGAGTCCGGACCGCTTTGGCGATTTCATCGCCCGCGTCTTTTCCGGAAAGACAATGGATTCCACGGAATTTGAGGGAGGGATAATCCACCACTTTTGCGCCTTTAAAGAAAAGACCATCTTTATTGAGTTGGGCAAGCTGCAGCAACGTGGTAAGCGAGTAGAACAAGCCCTGCTCGGTTCTTGCCGCCGCATATATCCGGTCTTTTTCCGCCAGCAGACAATATCCCTCGTCGTTGTCCGGCAGGGTTAAGCCCGCTTTTCGGCACATGTCCGCCGGCAAGGGGTAACGCCCTTGTTCACCAATTATTATGGCGTTTTGAGGCAGACTTTCTTCAGGCGCATCATCCTCCACAACGTCTATCTCTCTATCAAAAAGGTCTTTAAGATCCTTTACAAGAAATTCGACTGCGTTTTTTATACCTTTTCCGGGATTCTTGCCTGTGTACACCTTTGTCTTCGAAGAGACGGGAAAAAGCGTATTCGTATATATCACCTCTTTCGGCTTGGGAACAATATAGTTCTGTCCCCAGTTGGGAGATTGAACAACCGAAGCCGGGATCACTGGCTTTGCAGACGATAGGAGAGTAATCTCAGAGTAACGCTTTCTGATTTGTTCGGGTACATTGATTTTCAAGGAATAAGAGTAGGTTTTATTGGGTTTAATGTGGGTCTCGAGTATACCGAGCCAGAATATAGGCTTTTCTACACTAGCCCATCGGTTCTTACGATAATCGAAGAAAGAGACGTCGTGCTCGGGTTTGGTCGAAATGGCGATCGGACCGAGTCGTGAATCGATTTCCAACCGGCTGAACCCGCGTGAAATCATGCATTCTTCGATTCCTTTCCCCTGCGCCTCCAGCGGTATCATTCCTCGGGTGGTAAGAGCGTCGTCCGTAGCCACGAACGACCTTCCGATAATGGGTATTGGATTTATACCGCCGATATTCCATTCGAACATTACGGGCTTATCTTCGGTGAATATAAGTTCCAGATCGACTTGATACGTGTTATCAGGCAAGAGAGTAAACGTCTCGGTTGCCTTGAATGGACCCTGTTCGTCCCCTGATGACTGGTGGTGAATTATTATCTGCTTTCCCTCTTTGTACGGTTTAATTTCAACGGTATCTGTATGAAGTGTAAACGATCTCGAGTTGTAAAAGGTATGGGTCCAACCGGGTTTAACGCATAGAAGTGAACTCTCCACGATGATGGGGATATCAAAGACCGAGAGCGAGACGCCATTGGCAGAAGTATAGCTGAATTCGAGGTCGCCGCAGATTTCATGTATCGCGCCGAGCTCCGCTCCCCACCCTAAACTTACCATTCCAACAAAGATCATTCCGGTTACTATTAAGAGCCCCGGCAACAATTTGAATCTTATCATTTTTCATTCCTCCTGAAGAATATAAATCGCTCAACCTTTGACCGCGCCAAGCGTCATGCCGCCGATAAAATGGCGTTGAACGAAAAGAAATATTATTATGACGGGAAGCACCGCAATGACGGAACCAGCGGCGATGTATTGGGTTCTGTCGATGAAGGCTCCCGATAGTTTGGCAATGGCAATGGGTAATGTATACTTTTCCGGCGTATCGATAATAATGAGGGGCCAGAGAAAGTTGCTCCAGTTTGCGACAAAGATAAAGATGGCAAGCGCTGCAATAGCAGGTTTGGTCAGCGGAAACATAATTTTCCACCAGATAGAGAACTCCCCTGCCCCATCGATGCGTGCCGCCTCTTCCAAATCCTTAGGAATTGTATGATAGTATTGTTTTATCAGGAAAATCCCGAACGCACCCACCGACGCCGGCAAAATAATTCCAAGCAGGGTATCCGCCAGACCGATCTTAAGGCAAATTAAAAAAAGCGGAATCATGAACAACTGGAAAGGAATCATCAAGGTGCTGAGGATAATGAAAAAGACTATTTGAGAGCCGGGGAATTTCATCCGCGCAAGGGGATACGCCGCAAGCGAACTCAACATTACATTCAAAAAAATGGTCGCTGCAGCTACAATAACACTGTTGAGGAACGAACGCCCCAGCCCAAAGGCTTGCCAGGTAACCACAAAATTTTGAAGCGTGGCGTTCTCCGGTATAAGCCGGAATGAATATATGTTGCCGCTTTCACGGAGCGCTATCGAGAACATCCAGAGAAAGGGCCCGATGAAGACTGCGACCAGGGCGATCAAAAACAGATACTTGATGCCCATATTCATGACTTTGAGCGTTTTACTCTTATTTCTTGTTCCCGCCATTGTTCACCCGTCTCTACAAAATTACTATGTCCTGTGAAATCGCGACATTGTTTTTACCGTAAAAAAGCTGAAAATAAAGAGAAGTACGAATAACACCACACCCATGGCACAGGCATATCCCATCTCGAGTTGTCCGCCATGCTGCATCCAGATACCTGTATCGTAAATATGGAATACCAGGGTGGAGGTATCGAGTTGCCCCTGCGTCATAATGTAAATCTCTTCAAAAACCTGGAGTGCGCTGATGGATGAAATTATGGCAACCAGGGTGATAGAATGCCAGAGCGCCGGTATCTTCACAAAGAAAAGGGTTTGAACAGCATTTGCCCCGTCGATCATGGCGGCTTCCAACAATTGTCTGGGTATCGCACGCAACCCCACAATAAAGATAACCATGTAATAGCCAAGCCCTTTCCATATCGTAACCGTCATCACGGTATGTAACGCAAGGTGAGGACTCGTCAGCCATGGTATACCTTCTTTGATCAATCCAATCTGAGTTAAGGTGTGATTAACAATACCGTTATCGGTATCGAAGATCATCTTCCATGCCAGGGCGACCACCACCATCATAGTCACGACGGGGATGTAATAACTTGTGCGAAAAAAGTTGATGAAGGGAATCTTCGGTTCCACCAGGAGCGCCAATCCAAGCGATAGAACAATAATAATAGGCACGACCATTAAATAGAGAATGGAGTTTTTAAGGGCAAGCCAGAAATCAGCATCGTGTACCAGGCGGGCAAAGTTCTTAAAGCCGACGAATGAATTTTCCTCCACCAGATTCAGAGGCGAGTACTCCCACAAGGAGAGGATAAGGGCGCGAACCATCGGATAAAACATGAAAAGACCTAATACGAGCAGCGTGGGCAACAAAAAGGTATATGCCAACACGATCTGGCGTAATTTGTTTCGTTTGATTCTCATTTGTTCCCTTCGGGCTCGAAAAGCGATACCACGAAAAGTGTACCCCGCAGGTACTTCAATTTCGGTACATATAGTTCTTCGAGCACGCTCATTATACGATGTTATGACATTTAACGGTAAAATTGTTGGTTAGTGAATCAAAAGATTCAGGTACGGAGTGATAACCGATTGCAAAATGACCCTTTGCCGGCTCATAGCATTTATACACCCGGTTACAAATATCCATAATACTATTTCTATCGTCCTTTTTGGTTGTGACATTATCAATAACCGGAGCGCCGGAATGGATTGTGTTCCACATTGAACGTTTCACATACCATGTGGGTAAAGAAATCGCTCCCTCTCTGTACAAATCGAGGAGTGCGGTTCCCGCAGACACATGATCGTTATGCGCATCGAATTTATAGCTCATGGTGTGGTGATAAACCGGCGTTGATAGCGATGCATGATTCTGAAACTGAAGTACGATCTGCTTGACGGTATCGGTCGAAAGGGACCCATCTGAAAACTGAAAGACCTTTATTCTTTCGGTGCTGATTCCCATAATTTCCGCAGCCTTGAAAAATTCATCCCGCCGCGCATTGATAAAATCCGCCTTGCTGAGCGCCCCGCCGGGAAAGTGTTCTTCCTGCGGGTCATGATAACGCTCATGCCAACGACATTTGAATGCGCCATTAAGGCACTCATACGTTTCATCAGCCGCACCGTCGGTCAAGAGGACAAAATAGACCTCGCATCCTTGCTTTTTCTTCTCGAGAATAGCGGCTGACATGCTTAATGTCTCATCATCAGGATGAGGGATATAAAAAATATGCGTAGCCATAGTTCACTCAAGTCGAACGTGGGGATGTAAAGATATCATTCCTGACTCAACACCTCATTCCACTGCTGCGCGGCTTTTTTCAGCCCTTCTTCCGCCGACATCCTACCCAGGCACACCTCTTCCGTAATTTCATCAAAGATTTTGAATAATTCTCGGGATTGCTGTGGAACCTGTACGATAACCGCCTCGGGCGCTTGTTCCGCCGAAAGCTTTCGCGCACGACCCGTAAGAGTATCTTCAACGTCGGTGAAATAAGGGTCTGCCATCGCCTCCTTATTAGAGGGGAGGATAGTCGTGAGCTTACTGAATTTGAGCTGATTCTCTGCGTTGGTGACGAAGTGTGCAAACTCGACTGCCTCTTTCGGATGTTCACTTTTCTGTGCAAGAGCAAGCGTATGAAGTGCGACAAAAAACACCCCCCCATCTTTCCAGCGCAGTTTTTGTCCTACCACCGTATTTTCATAAATATCCGGCGCGTCGGATTTGACCTGCTTTAGAAACACCGCGCCGGTGCCGAGAATAGCGAGCCTACCGCTCTTATACAATTCAATGGGGCGCCGATGCATGGCGGTGAGCGCCTCGCTCGGGACCAGACCTTCCTTGTAAAGGTCGGTCCAGAACTTGAATACCTCGACTGCCCGGGGCGTGTAAAAAGCCGCCTTGGTACCGTCTTCGTTGAGCAGGGGGACGCCCGCTTCGAGCAGATAATGGCGCAGCGAACCCGCCTCTGTATAAGTCGGGAAAATCCCGAATTTATCCGTCTTCTCATGTATTATCTCCGCCGCTTTCCGAACCTCTTCATACGTTTTTGGTAGATTCTCTACATCTATTCCGGCCTCTTCGAATATCTTTTTGTTGTAAAGCGATATCTCTCCTGTGCTGTACCATGGCAACGCATAAATCCTGTCGTTATACCTACACCCTTCCTCGACCATGTTGGAGAAATATTCGTCGAAAACCTCCGGGGGGAGCAGGTCGTCAATAGGTCGGATAAAATTGCCTCGCGCATAGACATGGATGGCATCAGTCGATAGGTTGATCACATCCGGAGGATTCTTCCCCATAAACGCCGTCATGAGCTTTGTATCGTAATTTTGGTAAGGATAATCGAGCCAGTTGATTTTAATATGCGGGTTAGCGGTCTCGTACTCCTCGAATAGTTCGAAGAAATAGGAATCGAATGTGGGACGCAGCTGCATAGTAAGAAAGGAAATTTCTATTTTCTTTTTGTCGCTGGAAGGTTCCTCGCCGGCTTGTTGGCTGCATCCGAACCAGAGAAGTATCACTAAGAAGAGAAGGAGCGCCGCCATAAGGTTGAAACGTTTCATCATTATTACCTCTTTTATAGGTTAAGACTCGAAAGAAAAATTGTAAAGGTCTGTGCAGCCGTTTGTCAAACTTCAAGTTGGCTTAATCCCGGAGAAACGCTCCCTTCTCGAAAGAAAAAAACATTGCAGAAGAGACCCCCGGCTCTGCCGCTCTCGCTCATTAGGTCATATACGTCTTATTTGACTTATCGAGACCCGGTGTAAGCTTTACCAATTCGGATGAAAATCAGCCCTGGTAAAGTCCCCAACCTGATTTTGTTTGCATCACCCCTCTGGGACAATGTAGAGTTGCACGTATTTATTGTTGAAACGTATCAAATCTTTCATAAGAGTTATTCTTATCGGGAGCGAAGATTTCTCTTATCCTGATTCACACGAAGAAAACGGAGGAAAAACCATGAAAAAAATCACAGGGACTTTCCTGGACGAAATCACGTGGGATATCCCGCCCCAGAACTGGGGGCACGGCGAATGGCGCAAAGAGTTCGATACCATGAAAGAAGCCGGCATAGATACCGTTATCATTATCCGCTGTGCGCTACGCGATATGGCGGTCTATCCCTCTGAGGTGCTGGGTATCAAGGACGTTCCTGACCTCGCGGGCATGTTTCTGGACGAGGCGGAACGATGCGGTATGCACCTCTTTTTTGGTTCGAACGACCCGGGCGATTTCGGCTATAAATTCGAGACATGGAAAGAATGCTGGGAAGTCACGAAAAAAGTTATTCCGGAAATCCATCAACGCTACGGGGAACACCCTGCGTTTCGCGGATGGTATATCGCGCCTGAAACCTGCGTCGCCACGGAAGGCTCGCTCGAAACATTCAAACGCCAGAGCGATTTGATGAAGGAACTTGCGCCGGATAAACCTGTCCTTATCTCGCCGTATTATCCTTCATGGGTTTATAAAGACGACACGAAGGAAGATAGGCATAAAAAGTTCGTAGACGAATGGCGAAAGATTTTCGCTTATGCCCCTAACGTGGATATCTGCGCGTTTCAGGATGGTTCATGCGCGTTTCGTCATCCCGATGGAATATTTCCCGTCGACGAACTCGAAGACTATGTCAAAGAACTTCACCAGCTCTGTCATGAAGCCGGGGTCACACTATGGAACAATGTCGAAACGTTCGGGCGAACGTATCCGATCAAGTTTCCTCCGATTGATTGGCGTTTGTTGAAACGGAAAATGGAAATTGCCGACCCATTTGTTGAAAAGCATATCACCTTTGAATTCAGCCATTTCTTGAGCCCGAATTCAATGTGGGAATCAGCACGGCATCTATATAAACGATATTGCGAGGAGATTATGGGCGAGTAGCCTGCCGTAATCTTAACTCAAGAACAGGAGATAAAGAAATGTCAGCAGTTGAAGCGGTGCTTCTGGGGGCGGGACAACGCGGGACTGATTCCGCTGGAGGATTCGCCCGTCGCCATCCCGACGAACTCAAGTTCATTGCCGTTGCCGAACCGGACGAGGGCAGAAGAGCCCGGTTTGCATCACAACACAATATCCCCTCGGAACGATCCTTCTCTTCATACGAAGAGTTGTTAAACAAACCACAGCTCGCCCCCCTCTGTTTTAACACGACGATGGACCCCGACCATCTACCCTCGTCGCTGCGTGCACTCGAGAAAGGATACCATCTTTTCCTCGAGAAGCCAATGGCGAATACCGCGGACGGCTGCCTTAAGATTGCGCGGAAGGCAGGGCAGAAAAACCTTATGGTGCAAATTTGCCACCCGCTTCGTTTTACACCGTTCTACCTGAAGGTGAAGGAGCTTATCCAGGATGGCGCAATAGGAGAGATCGTGTCCTTCTCGATGTCTGAAAACGTCTGCTACTGGCATTATGCGCATAGTTTTGTCAGGGGGAACTGGCGAAGGCAAGAGACCAGTGGTCCCTTTATTCTCACCAAATGTTGTCACGATATGGACCTGGCAATCTGGTTTGCCGAATGTCATGTTTCAAAGGTGGCATCATTCGGAGAGCGTTCCTTTTTTACCGAAGAAAATGCGCCAAAAGGTGCGCCAGAACGTTGTACCGACGGTTGCCCGGTCGAGAAAACATGCCCGTTTTATGCCCCGGCGCTCTATCTCGGTGATGTGACGGAGTGGCCTGTCAGCGCGATCTCGCTCGATTCCTCCCTCGAAGCACGCCGGCACGCACTCGAAACAGGTCCTTACGGCAGGTGCGTGTTCAAATGTGATAACACTATAACCGATCACCAAGTGGTATCAGCTGTGTTTGAAGACGGGGTTACGTTCAATTTTGCAGTTCGTGCCAATACCTTTCATCCGTACCGGACGGTGCGAATCCTTGGAACCGAGGGGGAGCTCAATGGACATTTCGAGAAGTCAGAAATTTCCGTGATGAGATTCGCGCCGGGTTTCGGCATAGGGCAAAAACCCGACATTTACACCACTACTCCTCTTGATGGAGCACATGGAGGCGGCGATACCGGCGCTATTCGCAACTTCCTCCGCTGCTTTCAAAAAAACGATTTTTCATCCATCCAACATTCTCTTGAACTCGCGGTTGAAGGGCATCTTCTTGCCTTTGCTTCAGAACAATCCCGCCTGTCAGGGAAGATTGTTGACATGAACCGCTTCAAGGATACCTACACCACGTGAATGGTGAATATCTTTTTCGACAGACGACCGAACTTCGATATCTGACCGCAACCCCCTGCTATCGGGATTCGTTCCGAACGAACCAAGCCCGGACAAACCCTTTATCTTGCATTATTCGCTAAGGACAGGTGGTATTTTAAGCCGACCCTGGATGTGCACAAAAATTCGGGACTAAACAATCAATCTTCTCACAGGAATGTGTGCACGACTTCAGGCTCAGGTTATGTAATGAACCTCAAGAGATTCGCGAAATAGGAGTTTTGCGGGAAACAATTAGACTAAACAATCGGTTTTAAGATTGAATGTTGTGCTCATCATTGTTGTAAGATACCGATTACGGATTATACCATTCTCTCATAACCGTTAGATTATGGAGCCCTTTTAAATCCCCTCTTGAGAGGGGTAGGCTCCGATG
>CAZSMK010000016.1:0-7981 GCA_964608095.1 uncultured Candidatus Sumerlaeota bacterium
AAAAGTACCCCTACGTCATACAAGGACTTGCGGCTAATCATACCCCGAAAAAAAGACAAAAAAAAGGTCTTCAAAGGGTAAACTGTCGAACTTGGGTTAGGTGAAAGCGTTTCCCATGTATCGTATTTGTTGAACATGGCGCGTGCAATTTCTCCCCCGGTATAATCAAGGACGATGAGGACTGGAACCTTGTATACCTTATGCTTTTCTATGAGTATGGCATTTTCGGGCTTGCTGATATCGACTTTTACACACGTATGAGCCAAAAGAAAGGTTTGTGCCGCTGGGTGAGTATGAAGAGTATTATTTAATTGCGTGGTAAGAGGACTATTACCTTTAAAAAAGTACAACAACTTCGGCTTCGTCGAATAAGTGGTGGGATCAAATGCTGTGTTGTAATCTATCCAGACTAAAGAAGCATCTGTAGTTTTTGCTGGAGTTGGGCTGGGTTGTTTTATCAAAGGGGGCATTCCTGAATCAGGTGTAGCAGCGGTGGCTCCATTGATATAGGGCGAGCTAGGAAGAGAAGCATCAGCCATGCTCCACAGAATACGCACATTATCGACATAGCATGTATAGGCTTCTGTTTTATCGGCAAGCATTATTCCCACCTGGAGTGAGTTAAGGGAAGAATCATTTATGGGAGAAAAAGGCGCCTCTTCGTTATCGATAAAACATCGAATTGTCGAGGCACCCTCGAAGAGGATAGAAAACCTATGCCATCCGGGACGCCTTATGCGCTCCGGACACGATGGATCTGAAAGGAATAGCCGTGCAGTAGGTTGAGCCATAATCATATGTGAAAAGTAGAGAAGACGATTTTCCGTAAATCCGAACCTATAGAACGTTTCAGGAATCGCCTGTCCGGTTGATAAGGGTTGCATTGCAAGAATTGCAAGACTGGGAATAGGTTTATCGGATTGAGGTATATAGAAATCAGCCTGAAAAAGGGCTTTCCCGTTCTGACCGAGCTTATCACGGTTAAGCACATTTCCTACCGACAAACCCGTAATCCATGTCTCAGGATTAATCTTTAGTTCAATTCCATACCTGCCTGTCGTAGAACTTAAAGGTCCTCTAAATTCTTTCGAGAGACCTTTAACCGTATTCAGATCGACCACCCTCACGGTGGATTGAAAATAATTCCCGATGGGAGCGACATTATCCTCGAAGCGACCGGTCTCAAAATCAACCATCAGATAAGAATGAAATCGCGCTTCGGTTCCCCCTATAAGAGCAGGCAAGATTACGACCCCTATAAACCATGATATGAGGAAGGCATGCTGTAGTGTGTGAGACCCTTCTCTCATGTTCTCTGCCCTTTCAGATGGTCACTTTTTGATTTAATTCATCCGTATATCACTTATGCTAAATTTGACAGAAAATAACAGGTCACGTCAAGTAGTTTTTGCCCTTCGAGGAGACCACCAAAAATGCGTCGGAGCAAAAGAATCGTTATTTCTTTTTACCTGACGAAACGATAGAGGACATTATCCCCCGCCCTGTAGCTCTGAATTAAAATGTCCGGATCTTCCGCCCACCGATGTACACCAAGTTTTCTGACAACAGGGTGCTTATCTTCCATCGGAATATATAAATAGTACTCGATACCCATTTCCTTCAACGACTCTATCTTTTGTTCGTCACTCAAAGAATAGAGCTGCTGTACGTCCCAATCATCAAGATGCACAAAAGATATCGAAGGGTCATAGAGAAGGTTCCGATTTTCATGTGAAAGAATTTTCTTTCCTTTTAAATGGATGTTTATGTAGTCCCACATCTTAACATCCTCTCCATATTCAAACCTGTAAAAGAGATTATGGGGCATGCATGGATTACGTAGGGCGAATAATTCGAGCTGAGAAATTTTTCTAATACCGAGATCAGCGACACCCGTGAACTTAAACCCCATAAGGCTCATGCTCAACCCCGGGACAAAAGCTATGTAAAGGCATAGGATGATGAGTATTATTTTTATCCAACCCTTCCAGAGAATTTTCAATACCACTGACGAGTAAATGGCGACAGGAACAAGAATGGGAAGGATATGGTAGAGATAGAGATCGGAGATCAAGTAATGATAAAAAAGGAGGAAGGAAAAAGTATACGCTGATAGAACAAGAAATGTTCTGGTGGTAAAAGGAGAACGTATAGTGTTGAAGAAGGCGGGTTTTATGATGAAAACGAGCGACAGAAGAAATCCCGGAATCCCCAACGCCACAAACACGGGGGCAAGTTTCCAGCTTTGTTGCCAGGTAACGAAATACGTCCATGAGTGGCGAATCTTTTCCATCAAAGAAGCGCCGAATCTGCCTATGCCGTCTCCATTAAGACGCCATTCATTAAAGCAGGACTCGAGCACGTCAGGATTGATATGTTTCCCGCCGTAAATTTCAGGGAAGAATGCATACACAGGATTCCCGGTTACAATAATATTCCTGATATACCATGTCGACGCCATCGCCAAGGTAAGAAAAAGCGGGATAAGGAAGCGACGCGATTTCAGCAAGTCTGCGAGGTTGAGAAACACACAATCAATTCTTCTCGGGAAAAAAGGAGGTTGAAGAGATTCATCCGGCGTTTTAGTCTTACCTGTATGTGCTACACCAACTAAAAGCGCAAAGCCAATCCATAAAAACCACATCATATAATTGAGATGAACCGCACCGGCACACAGAACCATCAACACTATAAGATACCCCCACCGATACGTAGTCAAATAAAGGAGAGCGAGATAGAGAAAAGCGGCGGTAAACATGATTGCCAGCGAGTAATCGGATGCAAAGGTAAAATAAGCTATACCGTAAGGGACACTTCTAAAAAGCAGGGTACCGAGAGCGGCAATGAGTCGTATGCCCGTAATGAGAGAAATAATATGATAGACGAGAATAGTAGAGACAATCCCTGCAAGAGGTGCGATAAGTTGAGGGAAAATATCCGCCCAGTAACCGGCAACGGTCGCCAACGTGGCGCCAAGCAAGGGGAAGAGGTGGGGATAATTAGCGCCTAAGCCCAATCCGACTTGCGCCGTCACTTTAACAGGGAATCCATGTTCAAGGAAAGTCATCCTTCCGTAACCCATATAATAGATAAGGGAATCCCAGTAAGTTTCTGGATAGAAGAGCGCATGGTAAAAGGTAAGAGCAATGTTAAAAATAACGAGAAAAATTATCAGGTAATACACAACATTTCCAAGCAATGTGTCAGATCCTCTGATTGCCGTCTGTCTCTCCTTGAGTATAAAAAAACGATATCCCGCACGGAAAAGTATATTCTTGTTCTCTTGGTGACTATTGTTCAGTGATGAAGACCTATGCCTGCGGTAACATAAATAACATCCTATAAGAGAGATACATAAAACAGAGAGCGCGGAAGCAGGGTATAGTAGTTTAAAAATCGCGAGTAATTCCAGAGGCACAGTGAGGAGAGAAACTCCCAGGGCAAATCCGAGCGCTACCTCAACCGCCAAGGGCATAAAGATATCAAAACATCGAATAAAGAAAAATCCTGTAGAGGCATAAATTCCCAACAAAAAAAGTCCTGTAATTATGTCGGCAAAAGGACAATTGTCAAACCAGAAATGCCATGATGAAAGGACATAAGGAACCACATAAAAAAGGACTTTGTTCTTCATGGTAAATATCGCGATAATAAAAATAATCCAACCCATTATGAAAAGAGAGAGCGGGAGGAAGAGAGGAGCAGAAAATAAAGTGTTGACCTCAATCTTTTGTTCTTTGCTTTTATCAGGTTTTTTATTTACCATTGACCTCTAAGCCATGTAGCATATATATCGACTTTTTATAAAGTGTTGTGGATAAGGATATCAACCACTTTCTATTTCAAATAAGCTTTACGAAGAACCTATGACTTATGTTTAAATAATTAAAGATGCTTTGTTGAATATGGAGTAAAGACAATATGGTACAAATTAAGCCTTTTCGCGGAACTCGTTATAATGCGCAGTTAATCGAAGACCCTCGCCAGGTGGTTGCACCGCCTTATGATATTATATCACCTGAGCAGCAGGAATATTACTACTCGCTTCATCCTAATAACATCATCAGATTGATTCTGGGAAAAGAGACGCCTGCGGACGATGAGTATAATAACAAATATACACGCGCGACAAGTTATTTTAACTCATGGAAACGTGACGGCATCCTGGTCGATGACATGAAGCGGAGTATTTATGTCTATGAACAGATATTTACTTCACCGGACGGGAAGAAACATAGTCGGATGGGGTTCTTTTCTTTAGTTAAACTCGAGCCATACAAGTCCAAAAAGATTTTCCCCCATGAAAATACTCGTTCCAAGCCCAAAGCAGATCGTCTCAAATTGCTCAGATCCACCAAATCGAATCTATGTCCTATCTTTGTGCTTTATTCTGATCCCGGGCAGGAGATGAACAAACTTTATGATGAGGTGTTGAGCACAAAACCATGGCAGGAATTCAAAGATAACGAGGGAATTCAACACCGGTTATGGGTGCTCAACAAAAAATCCGTAATCGAGCAAATTCATTCATTTATGCAGGATAAAGAATTAATAATCGCCGATGGCCATCATCGGTATGAAACTGCATTGAATTACCAACGGGAAATGCGTGAGGTGACAGGCAAACTCGATGGAGAACAGCCGTTCGATTTTGTCATGACCTATATGAGCGCTATAGACAGTGAAGGATTGGTTATATTACCCACTCATCGGATATTGAAACCGGAACTCAGCGAAGATGTCGACATCAAGGAAGTAATGGAGGAACTTGCCCTCTACTTCGATATCAAAGAAAAAAAGAGTCGATTCAACAATCCCAAGAAACTTAGCCAATCCATTAATGAAACCCTCCAGAAAATGGGAGCCAAAGGAACTTCATTCGCAATGCTGTTACCCCCCAATCGCGTCATTTATTTATCCTTGAAAAAGGATGCGAATATTAACGAAATAATCGAGGATGATGATATCAGCCAGGATTTGAAACAATTGGATGTGGTTATTCTTCATCGTTTTATTATTTCCCAGGTCTGGATTGGAAATCCCGAAGTAGACATCGAGGACGACGACGTTATTTATACCTATAATATCGAGGAAGTAATAAAAGAGGTGAACTCCCGACAAGCAGTGGCAGGATTTGTTCTTTGCCCGCCCCAACTCGATAAAATCAAAAAAATCGTTCTTAATGGGGAGCTCATGCCTCCCAAAACAACGTTCTTTTATCCCAAAATTATCTCAGGGCTTGTCTTGAGAGACATGAGCCTGGGATAAAAACATTTGCTTTTTTAGCGCTCATTTATTATTCAGTATTTATACATTAGATATTACGTGGGGAGGAAATTTATGATAAAAATCGATATTGCTCACAAAGTTGCTGAAGAGTTGTCTATAAAAGACCAGGATGCAATGAAAATTGTAAATGAAATTATCGATGCGATAAGGGAATCAGTACTCGAACATGGTAGGATCGAGATTCGCAACTTCGGGGTGTTTGAAGTAAAGGAGAGAAAACCCAAAATCGGTAGGAATCCAAAAACTAAAGTCGAGTATCCTATTCCGCGTCGTAACGTGGTTACCTTCAAGTCGGGTAAAGAAATCAAGACCGTTTAAGCGCCATTCGATGTCGTGAAAGCGCCATTCGATGTCGTGAAAGCGCCCCTCCGGATATCTCGAGTACAGGCATAGATACTACCTTCCTATCGTGTATAATCGCCGAGAGTAAATTCGTAGTACACTGGAGCATCAAACCCGCACATGCGTGCATGGGCTGCGAAAGAGCGCATCCATGTATATGAGCGCTGCATTTCCTTCAAAGAGCCTATATCCGCGTGAACCTTGAGCGTTAAATCCGGAAGTATCTTCCGCGAACGGTTGACATAGGCTTTCCCATAGTCGCATACAAACTCAGGCTTAAGCTCCGGCTGTGTCCAATCCTGCCATGCATCCTGTATAATAAGAATCTCCGGCTCAATCCATTGCAAGGCGGTCTCGAGGTCTTGTGCTTGGTATTCACGAACAGCATCAAGCTGAACCCGCGCATCGGAGAGATGCATCATCGCACAGGGAAATCCTTGTTTATATTCACGAGCAGCCGCGCAGATTTTTTTCGAAAATTCCATGACGCTCTTGACCCTGAAATCAATCCACTGTTGATAAAGACCTTTGTTTTGCGGCTTTTCAAAATAAAGGTCCGAGTTCTCATTGAAAAGCTCCCGTGCGTCAATCCGGGCGGTTGCCTTGAATTTCTTGATACATTCGTCACATAAACAGGCGTATTTTCCTCTCTGGGGATTTGACCGATAGGGGCCACCCCAGACTTCAAACCATGGCTCACATAGTTCAAGCCCGTCATATTCCACCTCGGTGAGTAGTGCCTGTATTTTTCCGCGCAGATATTCAACATACTCATCATTGTTGGGGCAAAGATACACTCTCCAATCAAATTTCGAGCTGCCGTCGAGCATTATTTGTCTCCATTCGGGATGTTCCTCGAACGCATCGAAATCAGTAGTTGGATAAATTCTCAGGATACATTGCAAGCCCGCCTTATGAAAAATATCCACGATATCTTTCTGCATGTCGATCGGCACTTCCTTGATCACTATAATATCTACACACGTAAAGCCTAAATTTTTAATTGCGCCTGCTGTCCATTCCCATCCTTTGACTTTGTAAAGAGCAAAATCCGGATCTACGGAAATACAAGGACCATGGATACCCTTCGATTCCACAGGATAAAAAGAATGCAGGAGAAATGTGGATGAAGTGGCAGAATTGGAAGAATTCGTAACCTCGAGTGAACATGTCTCCATAGATGCGGGGCTGGGAAGGCGCCAATCGCTATAAGCGGTGTTCGGGTCACGAGCAAGGTCGTTCAAATCGAACACTATTTTTTGTCGACCTTGTTTAACTGGTGTCGTTCCCGTCCATTTCTGGGAAAAACAATCTTCAACTGTTACTTTAAGTATCCCCGGATTAGTTGTTACGTCACAAAGAATCTTTTGGTAGCCGCTTACGTCCTTATGAAGCGCGGCTTCAAGTTTAAAATCTCTCATGTAAACAACTCCAAGAGGAAGAGAATCATTAGATTCAACGGGCTTTCCAACTTGTAACTTCCCATGACCTTTCAACGACCAATGATATAAATCAGATTCAGTAAACGATTCATAAAACAACATGGTGTCCTCCATGGACATTGATAATGTTTTGCCAAGATATTGCTGATTTATTAGTATCTTGATGTCAGGCGAAATAGATTTCGTCTGTTCATTCAAGACCACAAAACGCGCGTGTGTTGATTCCGTGCGGAATCCATACCCACCGGCAAGAAGTGCCCCATCCGAGACAGAGAAAAGATATTTCTCGTCCATCATCGCTTCAATCCGGTTTTTAGTATTTACCACCTTTGCCCTGAACGGTTTGCCGGGTTTAATCTCCTCGGGGAGTTGGACATTTGTCAATTCAGTAGATGCCCCAAGCGCAACCCTGTAAAGATACGCCTTCCTGAGAGTTGAATAGAAATTAAGCATGTAATAATTATCGGCATCAACATAGCGGAAAACAATTCCTGCGACATCTCCCTCAACAAGGGTGATCAGGACGTCCAGTTCAAGATGTTCGATTCTCTCTGCGGAGGAAATCACAATACTGTTTCCATTTTTTTTGGTGTTCTCAAATATGGATTGCCCCTCTTTACTTGAAATTTTCCAATTGCCCTTTATCGCATGGAATTCTCCGGATATGGTATAGAGGGGTATGAGTATACAAAAGAATGTAATAAGAAAGATTTTTTTCATGCCTGTGATAGTACGCAATTTAATGAAACAATAATGTAGGACATTGAGAAGTGTATATCAATACGAAAGAGTCACAAGGTTCTTTTTGAGGGAGCGATTCGCGAAATCGGGAACGTAGCATCAGATACGAATACGAAAGGAACCGGAAATGCTGTTTACCCCACGAAATGAGGACGTGCGGGAGAACG